>CAVRFM010000012.1:0-155680 GCA_963720375.1 uncultured Chloroflexia bacterium
TCCCAAAGATATCTGCATAGAATGCACTGTAGTGCTAAATTCCGGATATTGGCCAGTTATGTATAAAAATAGTATCAATTAAATAGTTGATTATGTGCTCACACCTATGAACCACCCAACAGTTACTACAAATGTATTCGGACCCAGCGAGATCGTCACCGTTGGGAAATAGTCCTTAATTAGAGCTAGCTCATTCTTGAGTGTGTCTATCGTTTGGTGTGCTGAGTTTGGGGTATGATGGTTACGATCGGTTCAGTAGATGGGTATTCGTAAGTACAACAGAGATGATATCCCAATGTTCGTTTAGCGGTTAAGTTCCTATACTGCACGATGTGACGATCAGTGCAACAATTCCACTGCTCCAAAATGGAAGATCTTCCCTGAAACCTAAGAGACAAAGATGTAGGATTGGCCAGCCGCAGAAGAACTTCCTTGCGATCAAGCTTTCAGAGGTCAATAATGCTACAATTATTCGGGTCGTCCTTTATCTTTCTCCCAGAATATACGGGATGAGTTGATACACTTTGATCGACGCTCAGAATCTTACTAAGAAGTTTGATCAGGTCACTGCGGTAGAGGGACTAACCTTCCATATCGATGAAGGAGAGGTTTTCGGTTTCCTCGGGCCTAATGGTGCGGGAAAGACCACCACTGTTAGAATGCTTTGCTGCCTCATATCAAAGACTGGTGGAGAAGCCAGGATAGCAGATTATGAAGTTGGTAACCCCGCCGATTCTTTGAAGATCAGGAAGATGATCGGGTTGGTTCCCGATAATGTGGGCCTCTATGACAAACTAAGCGCCTACGAGAACCTCGACTTCTACGCCAAGCTGTACGAATGCGCTGACAAGTTAAGGAGGGGAAATATCGAGCATTTCCTAAAGATGCTGGGGCTATGGGAGAAAAAAGATGTCGCCGCCGGAACGCTATCCAAAGGAATGAAACAAAAACTGGCGATCGCGCGCGCCCTTATTCACGAGCCAAAAGTTTTGTTCATGGACGAACCTACGGCCAACCTGGATCCGGAAGCATCTAAGACAGTCAGGGATTTTATTATCGAGCTTAAGAAGGAAAACAGGACTATTTTTCTCAATACCCACAACCTTGATGAAGCGCAAAGGATATGTGACCGAATCGGGATATTGAAGACCAGATTGTTGACCGTAGGCACTCCCGAACAGTTGAAGGAATCTCTCGGGGGAGTCAAGACTGAAATCCAGCTTGCCCAGGTTAACGAAGCTATTGTCAGCGCAGTCAAGAAGGTGACAACACACAAGGTCGAGATATCAGACAACAAATTGATTATAGACGTGGGGAATATCGACACAGCTAATCCTGCTATTATTGAAGCCATCGTCTCTGCCGGTGGCCGCATAAAGTTGGTCACTGAGCTCAGCCCAACATTGGAGGATGTCTACCTAAAAACAGTGAAGTAGATAAAATGAGACTCTCAAAAGCGTGGATCATTGCCGCCAAAGAGCTCCGGATATTCAGGAGAAACAAGACCGTCCTGCGTTCGGTTATCCTCTTCCCGCTTATTGTTTCCATTGGTCTTCCACTGGTGGTTCATTTTGTCGGACACCAACACGGGGGCATTCCGCTTTCTGTCTTGCCAACAAGATTAAACGCATTCTCATTCTTCTTCATCATCGGGGCAGCATACCTGCCCACGGCCATAGCTTCTTACAGCTTGGTGGGCGAAAAGGTCGAGAAGAGCCTTGAGCCGCTTTTGGCAACGCCCATAACGGATGGCGAGCTTCTTCTGGGCAAAAGCATTGCGGCCTTCTTGCCGGCCATCGTGGCAATCTATATTGGAGCCGCAGTCTTTATGGCGCTTATAGATCAGTTCACTCACCAGACGTTGGGCTATTCTTATTTCCCGAATTGGACCATGGGCATAATACTCTTACTGGTCGCACCACTGTCGGCCATTCTTTCCGTCCAGGCGAGTGTCATCATATCGGCCAGAGCAAGCGACGTGCGTGCTGCGCAGCTTTTGGGGGGACTCATAGTGCTCCCGTTTGGCGCAATTTACGTTGCGAGCGAGATAGGCTCAGTATCTCTTAACACGAACAACCTTTTAATCATTTCTGGCGTTATCCTCTTGGTTGATGTGATTCTCTTCTTTATCAGCACAAAGACTTTCCGAAGGGAAGAGATACTCACGAAGTGGCGGTGATCCCTCAGGCTGCCGCAAATGTAGCTACATCTACAACGGAATATTGATCCAGATATCAGACTGAAACATATGCATGAAAGGGCAAACATCCCTATGTTTGATACCACATATCTGACACAACCCCTTCGATTTACTATCCCTTAATATGGCGCTGCGTCCTCTCGACGACGGCGGCATTTCTATTCCTCTTGTTTGCTTCTAACCGGTTGCTGTATGCGCTCTGCGTAACCCGGTTCTGTTGGCGGTACTCTTTCTGCATCCGCCGGAAGTTCTTGTGAGGCAGGTGAGAAAGGAGGCGACGTGAGTGGAATGGGAAGCCTTTGAGGCTGCCTTGCCGTGTTATAATGTGGCCGATGCGAATGAGGGCATTGATTCATTCCGAGAGGATGTTCTTCTAGGTGTTTGCTGCCACCCACATGGCTGTGGGAGCCTTGATAGAAGCAAAGGTGCAGAAGAAGGCCCCGACGGCTGTCATCGCGGTGGCGAGTCATGTCGTGCTTGACATGACGGTGTTATGGCATGCTCCCTATCCATGGCCGGCGGGTTCCCCGGCGATATTCACCGTTGTACCCTATCCGCACGATGCTTTGAGCACCTTTGCGGCTGTGACACTTGTAGTTTCGGCTGTTGCGGTAGTTTTGCTGCTCCGCAGGTGCTGGTGGGGTATGCTGTGGGCACTATCCCCAGATATTATTGACTGGGTGATACTGAGACCGCTAACGGGCCGATACCAGATCCATCACCTGTTCCCCCAGGTCTCTACACACTGGGGGCCCTGGAGTTTCGGGTTAGAGATGCTGTTGGTGGTTAGTGCTGCTCTTCTAGCCTACCGGTTGATGAGGAAACGGACGACTGGCTCAACACCTGCGTGCTGAGCAACACCGGTTCTGGCGGGTTTTGCTACGCTGCACCTAATCTAAGGTCGGGTGGAGAGATGCTTCCGGGTTGCCAAACAGGTGTTTTGTGGTGCCGGATCTGAACTTCCGGGATGCTATGGGTTGTCCGGGGGCTTCTGAACAGGCTTGACACTTGACAATCGGATGCAATAGATATATCATCAATGATAAAATCGAGGATGGACTGAGATCAACTCAGTACGAGTTGATGTGGGAAATCCCAAGTATAATCCGGCAATGTTAGGGAGGCACGATTATGAACTCACTCGAACATAAGATGGTTGATGTCCTTAAAGACCTGCGTGATAATCATGCTGTAATTGGGGTCAAGGCAGAGTTTGAAGCGGAAGGCACGCGCCTGGAGGAAGCGCTTCGCTTGAAGGAAGTGGTCATGAGGGCCGGGCTCGGGCTAACAATAAAGATCGGCGGATGCGAGGCATTGCGAGACATGTATGAGTGCCGCTCAATCGGGGTTGAGCGGATGGTAGCCCCGATGATTGAAACCCCCTTTGCCCTTAAGAAATTCATTTCAGCCGCGCTCATGGTATTCCCAGAAGATGAACTCAACGATGTCATGCTTGCCGCCAATATTGAGACGATCACAGGCTGCCAGAACTTCGATGCTATGTTACATTTGCCTGAAGCGGATGCCCTGCATGGCATCATCATGGGCAGGGTGGATTTGACTGGTTCACTGGGGATGAGCCGTAAAGATATTGACGGCCAGCATGTCTTTGAGATCACCCGGGATCTATTTATCAAATCCAAGGTCAGGGGACTTGAGAATGCTGTAGGCGGTGGTGTTTCAGCAGATTCACTGCCTGTCTTCCGCCGGTTGCCGATCGGCACAATTGACCGCTACGAGACACGCAAGGTGATCTTCAAGTGCCCAGAGGCGCTCAACCATAATGCTGAGGAGGGCATTTTGAAGGCCGTCGGCTTCGAGTTGCTCTGGTTGAAAAACAAGCGTGACTATTATGGCTCCATCTCCCTGGAGGACGATGACCGGCTCCAAATGTTGGAGAAGCGCTACAAAGTCCTGATTGAACAAGCGGGCGGGCAAGTGTCGAGTGATTTGCCATATTCCACAGCTGCGACTATAGAAGTGTTGAGTAATTTGCCATATTCCACAGCTGTGACTCCAGAATAGATAGGAAAGGGCAAAGGGCATATATCAGGGTAACCGGGTTTGCCAGATGGCCAGCTAAGAATCCCCATTTTGACTTGACGAATATCAAAGTCGCGGTAGTGGAAGAGTTGCTCTTCCAGCCTACCGGTTGATGAGGAAACAACAGACCAGCGCCCGGCTGCAAGGATAGGCGTCATTCGCTTTGTGATCGGTTAGTCTGAATCAAGCCTTCGGCTTGTCCGGTGTTGCGGCTGCGGCCTTCTTTTTCTTTTCACCACGGTAACTGAAGTAGAAATATGGGAAGAATAAGATGAACGTGAGGAGACCCAGACTCATCCCCATGCCCATCGACTTGAGGCCCTCTTCCGGAGTTATGATGACGTCCATTGGCACTTGTCCCAACGCCAGTTGTTTCAAGACGAGCTTGTTGCCATCGCGCTTTATGCCCTGGAAGACCGACGCCACTGTGCCATCCGGATTGTAGACTGTCATACCCATTTTGAGTACCCCCCTTTTTTACCTACTTTATGCTAGTGTGCAGTCTACAATGCTGCTCACGGGGTGTCAACACCTCATGTGTTGATACTAACCAACCGGTATGAAAGAAGCATAGAGATCCATCTATTTTCCTGTGACATTCTTCACCGGGTATCTGATGATGGTCTTGATGACTTTGGCGTCAGGCCGGGTGAGGTATTCCTCTTCGTGTACTCCTGCTATCCGGTAGCCGTTTTCCCCGATGAATTTGTGCAGGCGCTCCACAGTGGGTTGTTCCTGGTCATAGGGTCCGAGGTGGAGTATCTGGGCGACGGTGCCATATTCCCAGGTCTCGATCTTGACCTTAACGCCGGGCGTCTTCTGGGGTAGAGAGGCGGTATCTTCCGGAATGGGTATGCCGATAACGATGGTCCACTGTTCCTGGGGTACCTCAAGGCCATCGGGATAGCGGCTGCGCGGTGCGGTAACCTTGAAGGTGGGCAGTCCCTTCTTCTTCAGGTCGAACTTCAGCGTATAGACCGAACCGAAGAGCGCCGGCATGATTTCAGGGATGACCTTGTCCGGCGCACCTTTGCCACGAACCACTGCCATCTTCTGTGATGGCATGTCTACTATTTGGGGATCAGTCTTGCTTGATTTACGTGGTGACATAATGACACCTCCTTTCCCTGCGGCTCATGGCGGTATTGTATCATACGGCCCGATTGACTTTGACAGGCCACAGGGATAAGTGCGTTGCGGTGGGCTTTTATTGCGGTTATCCAAGGAGAATTAGGGGCGTCCGGCGTCACCTGGCCTAGGCCTCTCTGATATATCTGACGATCTCCTTCAGTGAGGGCCTCTTGCCGTACATGAGGAGGGCGGTCCGGAATACCTTGGCTGCCGCCCACATAGAGAAGACGATCGATGCGACCAGAAGCGCCAGGCTCAGTGCCAGTTCCCAGGCGGGGATGCTCTGGAGAGGAAGCCTCATCATGGTTGCTATCGGGGCTGTCAGGGGGAAGATGGTGAGCACCCTAGAGATAATGTGGTCCGGGCTCTGAATGATCACGGCGCTGAGCCACAGGGGCACCAGTGCAGTGGTAGCCATGATGCCGGACCAGCTTTGGGACTCTCTGGCGGTGGAGCCGATGGAGCCGATACCGGCGGAGATCACCGCGAAGAGTAAATAGCCGAGGATGTAGTATACGATTCCCAGGACCAGGATGTTGGAAGGAATGGAGATGTCACTCAATGCAGGGATATTCACCCGGGCGACCTTGATGAACACCTCAATGGAAGCCATCCAGACCAACATCTGTGCCAGTCCTGCCGTGCCAAGACCGAGTACCTTCCCCACCATCAGTTGCCTGGCCGAGACAGAGGAGAGGAGTATCTCTATCAGGCGGTTTTCCTTTTCCTCAGAGACACCCTGGATGAGGTATCCTGAGGAGAAGAAGATCGATAATATCAGCAGGATAGCGAAGATGTAGGGCAAGAAAAATTGTACAAAGGGACTCTGGTTCTTCACCACGTTGCCGCTTTTGTCCAATATAAAGGAGGTCACCAGCATGGGCGTCTTGACCCGGTCCAGCACCCCGGGGTTAGCCTGCTCACCGATCAGGTTAGAGATCAGAAAGTCCTGTATCTGCTCCATTGTCTTTGGCGGTGGTGACACTTCTCTTTCCCTGGTGTATCTGATGATTGATCCGGAGGAAAGATAATCCTGAGGGATGACAAAGTATTCCTTAATCTCCCCGGCGAGGAGGGCCTGCCTGGCTTCTTCTTCGCCAGGGTAGGGGATGAAGGTGGCACCAAGCTGGTCGTTGTATCCATCGAAGCCTCCAGCCTGATCCACATAGCCGATCACTTCCACTGTTGGTTCACTGGGGTGATACCAGTGCTGCACACCCTGATAGACCCCGTACCCCACCAGCATGAGCAGAGGCACTGCCAGGGTGACCAGAATGAATGACACTCTCTTCAGAGTGACCAGGAGTTCATGCCTGGCAATAGTGAACGTCTTACCCACTGCGCCCCTCCACCACGCGGATGAATATCTCACTCAAGGGCGGTGTGGCTACCTCGAAGCGGTTCACCACAACATTCCGGCTTACCAGGCTTGCCAGTACCTTCTGGGGCGATGTTTTACTGTCCAGAAGCAGTTCACGATAGCTGCCGTGATCCTGCGTCTTGACCACACCATCGATCCGGCCCGGGTCGCCATCTGTTGCGACGAACAGGGAGTTCTTCCTGTAACGGGATTTTATTTCGGCCAGGTTGCCGTAGAGCATCGTCTGACCCTTATTGATCATCAATATCCTGTCGCAGAGCTCCTCTACCTCGTTCATCATGTGGGTGCTCAGGATGATGGCTTTCTTCTGACCTCTGAGTTCAGCCACCATGTCCTTGATGAGCTTCGTATTCACCGGGTCCAGCCCGTAAAAGGGCTCGTCGAGGATCACCAGATCAGGGTCATGCAGGATGGTAGAGGCAAACTGGATCAATTGAGCCATGCCCTTGCTCAACTCTTCAATCTTCTTGTCCTGGTGGGGCAGCATACCGGTGCGCTGGAGCAGGTCTTTAGCCCGGTCTCTGGCAACGGAGGGCGAGATACCCTTCAGGGATGCCAGATAGGAGAGACAGTCAAGGACGGTGAGCTTTTTGTACAGGCCTCTCTCTTCGGGCAGGTAGCCTATGCGGTTCTTGGTAGACTCCTGCAGCGGCTCTCCCAGGATATTGATCTCTCCGGAGTCAGGCATGATGATATCCATCAACATTCTGATGACTGTGGTTTTGCCGGCGCCATTGGGGCCGATGAGGCCGAAGACCTCGCCCGGCTCCACTGTAAAGGAGACTGACTTTACTGCTTCGACCTTTCCGAAGGACTTGGATATGCTGGAGACTGCAACGGCGTTCAAGATCAGTTCCTTATCCCTGATAACTACTGTACCACGTACTCAGACATTCCTGGCCTTCGCCATGTGCCGGGCAGCGATGTAACCGAAGATCATACTCTTGGCCTGGCAGGCACCGCTGGTGTAGGCGAAGCCGTGTGACAGCAGTGCGGTAGTATTGCTGGTACCGTACAGGCCAGGTATTGACTCCCCCTCGGCATCGGTTACCTGGGCATCCTTGTTGATGACCAGGCCGCCCAGATTCCCCACCGAGCCCACGTATAGCGTGCAGCCGTAGAAGGGTGGTGTCTCCAACGGGCCTATGGTGGCATTGGTCTCCTTATCGGGGTATATTCTCTTACCCCACCATTTCTGGTAGGTGGTCTCCCCGCGGTGGAAGTCAGGATCGTGTCCTTCACGGGAGAAACGGTTGAACCGGTCTACTGTCTCCACCAGGGTATCGGCAGGGATACCCAGTTTCCCGGCCAACTCCGGCAGGGTATCAGCCTTATGCAGCCAGTCAGGACTCTTGGTGATCTTGGCCATGGCGCTGATGCCCAGCTTGCCGGCACAGGCTTTGTCGGCTATCCAGAAGAGCGGCGCGTTGGCCAGCTCGGAGTTGACCTTTTCATATGAGAAGAAGGCCCGGCCTATATCCGGATAGAAGGACTCATTGCAGCAGCGCTTGCCGTGGCGGTTGACGATGATATTGCCCGGATAACCGTAGGCGATAGGGCGGTAGAAGGGCTTGCCTTCCACCTCTTCCCCTTTGACGTGGATGGTGGGTTGATATATGGAGTGGTCCATCAGAGCCAGAGCAGCGCCGACCTCCATGCCCATGATATGGCCATCGCCCTCGTTGGAGTTCGGTGTCAGGGCGGACAGGGTACAGCAGTTCATGAATCTGCGGTTCATCTCATCGTTCCACTCAAACCCGCCTGTGGCCAGCAGGACCCCCTTCCCGGCTCTAATGAAGAGGTCCCGTCCTTCATGCTCGGCACGGAGACCTATAACCCTGCCATCCTTGACTATTAGCTGCCTGGCGCGGGTATTCAGGCGTATGTCAATACCCCGCTCGACGCAGGCCAGTGCCAGCGGGGCAATGAGTCCCCGCCCCTCAGCCCAGACATCCCGCAAACCCAAAAAGAAGGGGACCGGATCACGCCGCACCTTGGCCAGGATGGGTTGTGTTTTCTCTGCCTCCTTCAGCATGGGTATCATCAGTGCCGGATCAGGATACAACTGGCGGCCACGGGACTTGCCGCCGGGGAGATCAGCGTAGTAGTCGGGGCTGCTCTCAATATTAAGCTTCAGGGGAGTGTGATCTTCCAGATACCGGATGACCTCCGGTCCATGATCCAGATAGGCCGCCACCTGATCCTCGTCGTGGCGTCCCAGGCTGATGCGGCGTATGTGCGTCAGGGCTTCCTCCCTGGAATCCGGAATGCCTGCCTTAAGCATATGGTGGTTGTAGGGTATCCAGAGCACTCCTCCGGATAGAGAGGTGCCTCCGCCGAGGAACCCGGATTTTTCCAAAAATACCGTCTTCAGACCCAGATCGTGGCCGAGGATAGCAGCCGTAAATCCGCCCATACTGGAACCGACCGATACCAGGTCGACTTCCATATCCCAATGCTCAGGAACCTTGGTATTCTTGACCATTATTCAGACCTCCTTGATTTGGTGTTTGTATATATCTTCCATGGAACTATTACTATAGCCCGGAGGGTGTTCTTGTGCCCACACCATTCAGGCGGCGGACTGTCTATGGCGTCCTTTTCAATGGCTCTCTATCCCACATCTCGAAGAAGAGGAGGGTCATTTTGGCTTTCTTGATCTTCCACTCGCCCTTCTCCTTGACATAATCATCGTTATAGAAGCCCCCCAGCCGGAAGCCCTTCTTGGCTATGTCCAGATAATGATAGACCCACAGCTCCCATTTTCCGGTGGCGGTGGTGGGGCCGGTTATCTGAATCTCGGGATGGTGGCTCTGATGGACGCCGATGTGCTCGCATAGCAGGGCCTTCATCTTCTGCTGCATCTCTTTTCTGCCCTTCATCTTTATGCCGGGCTCGTAATCTATTTCGCCCTCTTCTGCAAAGCAGTCAATCACGCCGTCCCAGTTCAGGCTGTCGAGGTGGCGGAAATACCGATATTTCAACTGCTTGATGGCCTCGATATCTTCCAGGGTCTTGATCCTTGCTTCCAGTTCTGTCAGGCTGGCCATGGTATGGACCTCCTCTCTCCGATACTGCTTCTGCACGCCGCAATAACCGTGGTTTCGTCTTCTGAGTATACAAGCAGTCTCTGAGTGAGACAAGCCGTCAACTTTCGTCATTAATGACGAAAGTTGATATGATGTACCCGAGCAAGGACGAGTTTGAGACTGACCGGGAATTATTGAGGGGGCTGCGAATAGGAAAAGAGGAAGAGTCTATTGGCCAGATGGGATTGAAATAGAGAGCAGGATTCTCATCAACATGACCGGCATAGCAGCAGACAGATATACGGACTACATGTACAACCTTGTCAAAAAGGTGATCGATGAGATCGGCCCAAGGCTGTCATGTGGTGAGGCGGAAAGGAAGCTGGGCCGCCTGCTGGTCAGGGAATGGACTCCGATCTGTGACACGGTAGCTGTGGAATCTTTTGCCTGCAGCCCGCAAGGCTTTCTGGGCTTTCTGCCGTTATCCGTGCTGTTCTATTTCGTTGCGGTCATCCTCTACTGGTTTTACCCGCCGGCCTCCTTAGTGGTAGCTGCGATCAGCTTCAGCATGGTGTTTTTTGAGTTCATGAGATACCGCGAGTTTATCGACTTCCTTTTCCCACGCAAAAGAGGCCAGAACGTCGTGGGAATAATCCGGCCCCGTGGGGAGGCCGAACGGCGGGTGATCGTCAGCGGCCATCTGGACTCGGCATATGAGTTCCTTCTCTGGCGCTACCTGGGGACTGCTGCTGTCGTACTCATTGCGATTGCTCTTGCCGCGATCGTCTTCATTCTCGGCGGCAGCCTGGCGAAGACGGTGGCCTATTTCACCGGTTCTGCGAATGCCACAGTTTACACGGGGATGGGGATAGCAGCCATCGGTCTTGCTCCCGTTGTCGGGCTGTTCCTCCTTTTCCATACAGGTAAGCCTGTTCCCGGCGCTATGGACGACATGGCCGGGGTGGCTGTCACTGCCGGTCTGGCCAGGTATCTGGATGAGGCGAAGCAGAGCGAAGGTTTCTTCCCTCAAAGAACCGAAGTGGTGCTGATCGGGATGTCCTCCGAAGAGGCGGGCCTGCGCGGCGCCAAGCGGTATGTGAAGAAGCATCTGAGTGAGTTGAAGGAGACTCCCACGTATGCGCTGCTCCTGGATGGCATATATGATGAGAAGTTTCTCACCGTGACCAACCGTGAGCTTTGCACCGGAGCAAAACATGATCCTCAATTGGTCAGGATGGCTCAGGAGGCCGCTGCCAGCCACGGCTGGCCCATCAGAACCCGGTGGATTCCGCTGGGTGCCACCGATGCCTCTGCCTTTTCACTGAAGGGAATCCCTGCCATATGCCTGCATTGCCAGGATACTTCCAGGCTGGTGCCCAACTACCACACCCGTAACGATACTGTTGAGCACATCCGTCCGGAATCGCTCGCTGTCTCTCTTCAGATGGTGATCGATATCATCGAGCGGCTGGACAAAGGACAGGAGATATCCTGAGATGGGGCGGGATCTGCCACGTGTAGAATCTTCTCTCAGTTGTTACAGTGTCCTTGATCTGACGGATGAGAAGGGCTTTCTCTGCGGCCGGATTCCGGGGTTGCCTGACGATGAGTTTGCGGGACTCATGGGGCAGGGGGTGTTTGACTGAAGGCGACGCAGTGCCCGGGCATAAATTGCGAGGTGCAAGGGCTGCAGCTTCAATACAGGGTGGGGCTGGGGGCCCTGTCACAGCGACTGCGTAACACCCGGCGGTGAGATGATGGAGGCAGCAACTCTTCCCGCCATCCCTCTCGAATCCCCTCAAACTCCTTGATGATCGTCTTCATCTCATCCGTGGTGAGGTCGCTGTAGTTTGCCTTGCAGTGGTTGTCCCACCACTCACGGCATTGCAGCTGTGCAGGGCACCCTTCATGGGTGGTGGCATTCAAGAAGCAACACCGGTCAAGGTACTTGCCGAGGCTCTCAAAGGTCTTCCCCAGCAGAGTCTCGTAACGCCAATTCTTCCTCAAGCGTACTTTTTTCAGCGGCAGATCAGTGCCATCTTCAGGTGGCGCTGATTTGTTGTACGTCTGATTTAGCATAACCAGTATCCTCCGGATTCAATATTCATAGGTGTGAGCGTCAACCCCCCAAACAAAAAATGGCTCCTTGGCTGAGCAACGCCAAAGAGCCACACTGACCGCTAGTTCTATTTAAGCGGCAGCTCAACTATCCCATTTGGACTTGTGGCTTTGCGTCCCTGCATTACTGCAGGTTTGCCCTTTTCGCTTTAATTACGAGGAATTGTATCACAAATCAGATCTTCTGTCAAATTGTCCTGCTTGATGATCCGGGACGCAGGGCTTGCCCTAGCGTTTTCTACTCTTCCGTGGGCGACGGCGGGCCTTACCTCTCAGGGATTTCCCCGCCTTTCCGACAGCCTTGGCGGTCTTCACTGCTCCTGTGGTTGTATTGAAAATTGACAAGACTGTCCCTACTCCCGGGACAAGCCCCAAGGCTGACGTTATTGTGCCTGTGGCCTCTTTCCTGACCTTAGAGAGGCTTCTGGTCAGAGAGCCCCTTCTTCTCCTCTTTCCCATAACTGCTTCTCAAGTTGCCGGTTCGGCTGTTCTTTGTTGTACAGGCGACATTATAGCACTCCGGAGTGCACCGGTTGCGGCTTGCCTGGGATACAGGAGCACCTGATTCCGGGGGCAGCGCATCTTTTCAGGGGCACGATGTTCTGAGGCAAATAGGGTATTGACATTTTGGCAAAAACATGTTATTAATATCGACTAGGATTAAATCATATATATAAATACCCAAAGCATTGAATGGGGGGAGTATGCCTTGGTATGCGGCCATTGCTACACATGATAATGTCCTCGCCAGAGAAGCGGAGGTGGTGTACTGCCAGGCTGATGACCGGGAAGCCGGCGAAGCATTCCTGAGGCAAGGATATCCACCCAGCGCCACAGTCAACATCATTGCTGAGTTTCAAACCATGGAAGAAGCGCTGACTTACGGTCATTCCATACCACAACTTGGCCCAAGCAAGTTGACTTGAGGTTCCACCGCTTCTCTGCAGTGCCCTTCATCACGGCAGTCAAGTATAGTGAGGTTGGATTTACTATGAGAAACCGAAAAGCAGATGACGGAAAAGAGCAGAGCACGAGCCCCGAATGCCGCCACTATTGGGTGATTGAGAACGCTGTGGGTCCGGTCAGCAAAGGCATCTGCAAGTTCTGCAGTGCGCAGAAGGAATTCAGCAACTATATCTCAGACATGGAAGCACAGAGTATCGTGCTGTTCGATAGGCCCCTGAAGGCGGCCACGGGGCTTGTGTCACCAGAGCATCCGGATGTCGTGCCGGTCCGAGTTCGTCCTACTGAGAGGAAGTCAGGTGGTGTCAGGTACAGGTGATGTACTGACCAACCCAGGCGGAGTATCTCCTTCTTGACTCAGCTCCCGCACCGGGGCGACTCCACAGTCCGGACAAACCTCCACCCGATCCTGGAATCCGTTATGACGTTTTAGCCGGTATGGCATCATTTCCCATATCGATTGCAGTCCCCTGCCGGAATAATAAGCACGCGGCAAACTCAGCATTTATCCTGACATGACAAAAGTCGTTTGCTTTCTATCATCAATTGGATACAATTTACCCTAGAGATCTGCAGATGAATGGAATCGCAGCGAATAGCAAGACGGCGCTTTCTGGTTTATGGGATCAACTGCCAACGGCTCCTTTCGTGGCTCTTTTGGTGCTGGAAGTGGATCAGATCAGCAAACTATGGATCAGAGAGAGCCTAGTCTTGGGAGAGTCGGTACCCCACGAAGGGGCCCTGCGCATAACGCGTATAGCCAATAGCGGTGTTATCTTTGGGGCTCCTGCTCCTTTGGCCGTTTCTGTGGTTTTGCCCCTTCTGGTGATAGCCATGTGCCTCTTCCTATACCGGCGATACGTGCTGTCCAACAGTATGCTACTGAACGTGGCAACGGGGCTATTCATTGGCGGCAGCCTGGGTAATCTGGTAGAACGAATTGCCTTTGGTCAAGTCACTGACTTTATCGAGGTGATTTCGTCGGGTGGCCTGGTCAGGACAACCTTCAATGTGGCTGACCTGTGCATCATTCTGGGCATTATCCTCCTGGAAATCTTCTTCATCAGGCTGCTTCTGAAGAAGGTCCCAAGGCATGGCCATCGGATCCCATATCTCTTGAAGATACGGCGTGGTCCGAAAGATAGAACCTGATCCCCTGCTTTGATCTTCTGCCATTTCCCCCCGTGTGTTCACCTGCCCGGTAAAACAGCAACACAAGGATCAACCCATGTAAGAAAAAAACTCCCCTCCATCTTTTGCAGATCGGTTTTTCCAGCTCAGAAGGGGGGACTTCGCAGCTTATGTTGACAAGATTATGCGGGTATGATAGTACATATGCGGGTAAGTCTTCATGCTCAACTGAATGATGCAAGAGGAGGAAGAATAAATGGCAGTAAAGAAGGCAGCTGCAACGAAGGTATCCAAGGCGCTCTTAGAAAAGCTCAATCAGGCAATTGCCAGAGAACTCCAGGTAGCAGTCCAGTACATGTGGCAACACGTCCAGTGGAGCGGAGTCAGAGGATTTGCGGTTCAAGATGAGCTGAGGTCGATCGCCATAGCTGAGATGAAACACGCAGAAGCTATTGCAGAAAGGCTGTTCTACCTCGGCGGGATACCGACTACGAAGCCGGCACCAATCTTCGTTGGTACTACCCTCAAGGGGATGATAGAAGCGGATGTTAAGGCTGAGGAGGAGGCAATAAGCCTCTACAAACAGATTGTGGACATGTCCCGAAAAGAAAAGGATGAAACAACCAACCGGCTTTTCCGCGAGATACTACAACAAGAAGAAGACCATCACGATACTTTCACCACTCTGCTTGAAGACCTGTAGTAGTCACAGCGAAGAAAATGCGGCGAAAGAGGGTGGACAGCTCTGCCCACCCTCTTTTGGCTAGGTCTCTTTTTCTCAAAAACCGTATCGTTGCAGGTCCGACCATAAGGCACCAGTTGTTAACCGATCTGCATCAACTGCCCGAGAAACTTCAGGTTTCCCTTGCAGGGAGGATACCCGGTTTTCACATCCAGGAGTGAAAAGAGAAGAAAAGCCGGAGCCCGATATCGCACCCGGACTGGCCTGCGGGAGGCGGGTCATATATGATAGTTGGTGGTGTTGGGATTGCCCTGTGGTCAAGGAAAGGAGGGCTCAGGTATGGACATGGTAGTCAAGGACAAATTCAGGCTCCTATGGCAAAAGTACTTCAACAACGCAGAACTCCCCATTACTCTCTACTACACCAGTGAGGACGGACATGCCGAGAGGGCCAGACCTGGATCAGTGCCGAGGTGCCTGATCGCGGCGCTTTCCGGTGTCAGACAAGGGAGAGCCATCTCTTTTGCTGCGGACTCCATCGGCTGCCCCGGAGGAAAAAGGTACGCCGGCTTTGCCCAGGAAGTCGCGCCCAACTTCGAGTACTTCCTCTCCTGCGGTATTCCCGGCAAACTCAAAGGGGAACGGTACAAGAAATCCCCGGAGCTTGTGAAGCAGGCAATGAAGTATGCGCCGGACTTTACAGCACCAGCCCGTTTCGTCGTCTTCAAGAGATGGGATATGCTTGAGGAATCAGACAATCCGGAGGTTGTGGTATTCTTTGCCCGGCCTGATGTTCTCTCGGGTCTTTTCACACTGGCGAATTTCGACGAAGCTGAGCCGAATGGGGTGTTCTCACCGTTTGGTGCCGGTTGTTCCTCCGTCATCCAGTACCCATATATCGAAGGAAGGTCTGCGCGTCCCAGGGCAGTCATCGGGCTGTTCGACGTATCAGCACGGCCATCTGTGCCCGGGGATGTCCTCACATTCTCGGTGCCCATGAGCAAGTTCACCGGGATGATTCAGAATGTGGAGGAGAGTTTCCTCATCACGGATTCATGGCGCAAGGTACAGGAGAGAATTCAATAGACTCTGCTTCAACTGTGCGGTGGGAACGCAAAAAGCGCTCCCTGTAGAATCGGGGTAACGTATGCGCCTTGCGGCATGGTCATGTATGTACCGCGTACTCCCCCTACCTGACGGCGATGTTGCCTGGCGTGTTCTTCTGACCAGAAGAAGACAGACTTCCGTCAGAACCCGTCAATAATGCTTGGAGCACCCGGCTGGACCACCACAAGCGGCGCGAAGAACATTGGCCTGGCATCCGTCTCCACTACCCGATATTGCAGCTCACTGTCTATTTCGATATGCAGTGGTTGATGACAGTGCGCACATTCGGTGGTGACAAGCCCCGACACATGCTCTCCGCGTAATCGCCCTTGCACGAAGGGCACCGCTACCGCGTCAACGGCTCAGGCAGCGTATATCTGTTCACCGGTACTGAGCGCCACATGATGTGGAGTCGTGTCAACGGTCACGGGATATGCCCAGGTAACTGCCCCCTGTTCATTCCGGAATAGGAAAGTCATATGCTTCTCCAGGTTGTCCAGAATGGCTTTCACTTGAGCAACAGGCAAGTTCAAATTCTGCGCTATGAACTCCGGCGACAGCGGCTTCCCCACACGGGGAAGCTCTCTAACCACGAAGTTCCGAATCAGGTGGTGTTCTGCCGACATAAAACCGAGGCCAGCATCCAGATGCCGCGCATTCCTGGATACCTGCATCTGCCAGAGCGGACGGGGGACCGGCAACACACAGCGCAAAAGCCCCAACAACAGGTTGTTGTTCATCGTAATCTCCTTAAGTCAGGTTGATTGCTGACATATCCGCGATCATTGTACCACCTCCGGGGTCGGGTCTATTGCTGTAGAGTACCGAGACCGCCAGATGACTATGACTTGCATCACTAATAAAAAGGGGGGGGGGGAAAAGCGGAACTCCCCGTTACTCTCTACTACACCGGTGAGGACGGACATGCCGAGAGGGCCAGACCTGGATCGGTGCCGAGGTGCCTGATCGGGGCGCTTTCCGGTGTCAGACAAGGGAGAGCCATCTCTTTTGCTGCGGATTCCATCGGCTGCCTCGGAGGGAAAAGGTACGCCGGCTTTGCCCAGGAAGTCATGCCCAACTTCGAATACTTCCTCTCCTGCGGTCTTCCCGGCAAACTCAAAGGGGAACGGTACAAGAAATCTCCGGAGCTGGTGAAGCAGGCAATGAAGTATGCGCCGGACTTTACAGCACCAGCCCGTTTCGTGGTCTTCAAGAGATGGGACATGCTTGAGGAATCAGACAATCCGGAGGTTGTGGTATTCTTTGCCCGGCCTGATGTTCTCTCGGGTCTTTTCACACTGGCGAATTTCGACGAAGCTGAGCCGAAT
The DNA here is from genome assembly GCA_963720375.1 of uncultured Chloroflexia bacterium. Classification (GTDB taxonomy): domain Bacteria; phylum Chloroflexota; class Dehalococcoidia; order UBA2247; family RBG-13-53-26; genus JAPLHP01. The sequence goes on from CAVRFM010000012.1 coordinate 17,114, forward strand.
GGGGTGTTCGCACCGTTTGGCGCCGGCTGTTCCTCTGTCATCCAGTACCCATATATCGAAGGAAGGTCTGCGCGTCCCAGGGCAGTCATCGGGCTGTTCGACGTATCAGCACGGCCATTTGTGCCCGGGGATGTCCTTACATTCTCGGTGCCCATGAGCAAGTTCAGCGGAATGATTCAGAATGTGGAGGAAAGTTTCCTCATCACGGATTCATGGCGCAAGGTACAGGAGAGAATTCAATAGACTCTGCTTCAACTGCGCGGTGAGAATGCAAAGAGCGCTCCCTGTAGAATCGGGGTAACGTATGCGCCTTGCGGCATGGTCATGTATGTACCGCGTACTCCCCCTACCTGACGGCGATGTTGCCTGGCGTGTTCTTCTGACCAGAAGAAGACAGACTTCCGTCAGAATCCGTCAATAATGCTTGGAGCACCCGGCTGGACCACCACAAGTGGCGCGAAGAACATTGGCCTGGCATCCGTCTCCACTACCCGATATTGCAACTCACTGTCTATTTCGATATGCAGTGGTTGATGACAGTGCGCACATTCGGTGGTGATAAGCCCCGACACATGCTCTCCGCGTAATCGCCCTTGCACGAAGGGCACCGCTACCGCGTCAACGGCTCAGGCAGCGTATATCTGTTCACCGGTACTGAGCGCCACATGATGTGGAGTCTTGTCAACGGTCACGGGATATGCCCAAGTCACCGCCCCCTGTTCATTCCGGAACAGGAAAGTCATATGCTTCTCCAGGTCGTCCAGAATGGCTTTCACTTGAGCAACAGGCAAGTTCAAATTCTGCGCTATGAACTCCGGCGACAACGGCTTCCCCACACGGGGAAGCTCTCTAACCACGAAGTTCCGAATCAGATGGTGTTCTGCCGACATAAAACCGAGGCCAGCATCCAGATGCCGCGCATTTCTGGATACTTGCATCTGCCAGAGCGGACGAGGGACCGGCAACACACAGCGCAAAAGCCCCAACAACAGGTTGTTGTTCATCGTATATCTCCTTAAGTCAAGTTGATTGCTGACATATCCGCGATCATTGTACCACCTCCGGGGTCGGGTCTATTGCTGTAGAGCACCGAGACCGCCAGATGACTATGACTTGCATCACTAATGCCAATGGTATGCAACTCTACTGCCGGTTTGGGCGCTATCCTTCCAAGCGGCCTAGTGGGAATCGCCTGAGGTCTCTCTGAGAGCGTAGCGACTAAGGACTGTCTCCCAGGAGTTCACATGTACGTAATATCCGGAAGTTGACAATATTATAATCTTTATGATATTATCCAAGACGATTTGTTAGCTCTATTTTCGCCGTTAGTGCGGGCGACTGGTGCCCGGGCAGCAAGAGCAGGACTACTTAGGGAAGGAGAAAGCCGATGACGAAAAAGCACAAGACAATAGGGCTGGTGTACACGGCAAGAGGTCAAGACATCTTGATTTGGTTCATAAAGACAGTTTTTCTCTCCTTGATAACTCTTGGGTTCTACTTGCCCGTCGCGGCAAATAACCTTGTGAAATATCTATGCGAGCATACAGAGATACGCATAGGCGAATCGGAGGCTTCAGGAACGTAGGATTAACCCGGTAGAAACAGCAGGGAGCCAGCTACAAACCTTCGGAGGGTGGGCAGAGATGTCCACCCTTCTTGTTTGCTCGGACGAGGCCAAAGACCGGAGGGCGATGTGTTTGGGAAGCCTCTGCTGTGCGGGCTATGAAGTGCTGCCGAAATCTTGAACAGAAACTATCACAGACCACATGCAGCTCTGGGCGGCCAGACACCATATGGAAGGCTCAGGGAGAAGGACAGGCTCACTGTGTAAACGATCTACTGCAGTCCCACATCTCTTGACAAACCCAGAAACCGTACATTAACATGTTCAAAGCCGGTCTTGGCATCTTTGCAAGGAGGGCCAATGTGTTTCTTGGGTTGCGCTGTTTTTGGTATCCTCGTAATGGTAGGGATCATAGGCGGAGCTGGCGTCTTTGCAGCTATCCTTGGCTCTGTATGTATGATTCGTTAGCTCTAGCATGGCAAAGGCGCAGTAAAACCTCCCAATCTGACTGAAGACAGCCTGAGATTCTACAAGTTGCCGCTGGGGTGAGTTCCAGAGCAGGGCCACTCAGTCCGGAGTTTCACATCTGTCCAGCACGAGGCCTTCCCATGTACCAACTTACGACTATTCTCTGCACCGATATAAAGGAAGCCTTTGCTTCGCTCAACCGCTTCGGTATAATACTACTCTCAAGAGAATTTGAATGGAGGGGAGACCATGATAAGAGTATCGGTAATGTACCCAAACGAGAAGGGCAAGAGGTTTGATCTTGACTACTTTGCCCACAAGCATATGGCTCTAGTACACAAGAAGCTAGACTCAGCCAAGCTGGTGCGATCTGAAGTGGACAAAGCCGCTGATCCGAATGCACCATTCATCGCAGTTGGGCATTTGTACTTCAAGTCGATGGAAGACTTCCAGAATGGCTTCTTTGTCCATGCTGGTGACTTCGCTGCAGACATGGTGAATTACACGGACATAACACCGCAGATGCAGATCAGCGAGATAGTCAAATAGAACGTGCCAACTGACCCGATTGGCCTCTCAGGTCTCAAGGGTATCCGGATTTTCTGCTCCCGGTTTTGACGCCAGCCTTCCAGCGCATCCTGGGAGACTTGATGATGTTGTGTAGTCCGGTAGGCGAGCATTGTCTCTGACTGAGGTCTGAGAACAGCCTGAAGTTGTACAAGGCACTGTCAGTCTATACTACGGAGATGGCTCTCTTGCTCAAGATGTGAGCCATAAGGGTATGGCTGCAGTTCCCGGAGAATTTCAATGGCTCTATCGTATAGTTTGTCACAGATTACATTGGCCATTTCAAGCTCTTTCTTTGAGAGACATGAGGTTATGTTTCTAGTCACTGTCTTATCTATTTGACGCTTGTAGGTTTCCTTACCCTTCTTGGTCAAGGATACCAGCACCTGGTTCTTTCTCTTGGGGTTCTTTGTCCTTTTGACGAGACCTTCGGCTTCCATCCGTTTCAGCCAGCCGGAAACACTATGAGGTTCTTTATGAAGCAGTCGTGCCAACTGGGCAGGTGTTAGCGGCTTTCCTGCAGCCTTGATGAAGTACAGAACTCCTGCTTGAGTAAATAAAATGCCGGCCCGGGCCAGCTCCACCTCTCTGGCCCTCACCAGAGCTGCATTAGTTCTGAGTATCCGTTCCCACGCCTTCTCGTTCTCGTTGGACTCTATGGTATCCTTCGTCCTATTGCTCCATGTAATTCTTGTCTAATTGAAATTGCCCTAGAGAATACTATCGTACACAGCATGTTGTCAAAAATAGAGGGCAGCCTGAAATCCTACGAGGCGTTGCCGGGGTAAGACTGTGATACAAAAAGGGAAGAAAGCCCGGCTGCAAGGACGGGCTGGTGCGTCTTACAAAGGGATAGGACTCTCTGAACCTGAAGTACATTGGAGATTATCTCGAAGCCGGATGGCTAGGTATCAACGTTAGGCCTGCAATCCTGGGGGAAACACTCTTGAGAGCAGTCAGTTCAAGATTGGCTTCACTGCCTCGGGTTTCCATACCTGCTGCTGAGTCGCATCAACATAGTAGTCCACCTCATTATGGCAAGCCTCGCAACAGGTTCGTACCATGCCCGTGAAGGTTCTATTCATGGTGCCTAATAGCAGACCCTGTTCGGTATCCCGGCAGCGCGGGCAAGGCACTACCATGTGCAGTGCATTTGTCCCGCAAGCAAACCAAAGCATCCCCGCTTTCCGAACAGGCCAGTCGGCCTTCTGCTCATGGTCTTGACCATGAGCACTGCGGGAGTCATCCGGAGACGTGGCTAGCTGATGAGGACAAGTGTCCTTTGGTAAAGATGGCCGAACGGCGGTTTCATTCTTCATTGACATCCGAGAACCTCCATGCAAGATAGCACATTGTTGCCTTGGCTATAGATTGCTATCTCTGCGGAGTCAGTCTACCAGACAAGGCCAACATTGATATCTCTAAACACCTCTTCGATCTCACATAATTCTCTCCTGGGGGTTGTGGAAGGATTGCTAGAAACGAAGAAGGGTGGACATCGATGTCCACCCTTCTTCGTTTCAATGCCTTTGTTTTGACGACCTAAGCTCTCCTCTTGCCTCAGCCCATTTGTCAACTGCAGCCACGGAGTCTGCATCTGAGCCGGGAGCATGTTCTCCCAGAAACCTTAAGTAGCCGCAGAGAATACAGTCTGCATACCACTGGCCAAGGTATCTCGCTACCTGAAACGGTCCTCCGCATTTAGGGCACTTCCCTGACCTCAGATTCATTGCAGTACCTCATGTTCACCCGGGACTAAGATAGGTCTCTCTTAATTTGATCGAACTCTTCCTTATTGATCTCTCCCCTGGCGTAGCGTTCCCTGGCTATAGCCAGAGCGTTATCCTCCCTATGGTGGTGCCTTGTCAGTGTCACAATACCCCAGATAGCCAGGCCGATAATCACTACCAGAAGAACCAGGCCAATAATTGCTCCTGCATACCACCCACCAAAGCTACCTATGCCCTCATGCCAGTGGTGCCACATCATATCTACGCAGACTCCTTTCCACGTACACCAGCTATATCTTAGCAGGGGTATGGTAAAGGCAGGGTAAAACCATGCATGTCGGTGAAAAATGTGCGATATCATAGCACCAACCTCAGCTTGGATACAAAGAGCGGCTTAGCTGGAGGACTATGAGGGGAGTGGGGTTTGGGGATTGGTGAGAGTTTGATATACTGAGTCCTTGCCTGGGAACACCAAACAAGAAGAACGAGATCCAACGATGCTACAGGTCAATCATTTCGGGAAAGTCACGCAAATCAAGATGGGGCATGAGGTCCAAGGCAAGGTTCTTTACTGGACTGCGGCTTACCTTGTCGATGGGCTGCTCATTGACACCGGTTGTTCATATACCGCTGAGGAACTGGCCCAATTCCTTGAAGGCCAGTACCTGAAGCTTGCCGTAAACACACATTACCACGAAGACCATATTGGTGCTGACCACCTTCTAATGGAGAAGTTTGGCATCAGAGTACTTGCGTCGCAGGAATCCATACCTTTCATTGAACAGCGTCCGAGGTTACTGCCATATCAGGAGTCAGTCTGGGGTTATCCGATGCCAGCCAAGGTTGATTGCCTGCCCGATAGAATAGAAACGGACCATTTCTCTTTTGACGTAGTAGAGACGCCCGGGCATTGCATAGGACATGTAGCATTCTCACAACCGGCAGAAGGTTGGTGCTTTTCCGGGGATCTGTTCGTTTCAAGAAAGCCAAAGGTTTTCCGGTCCGAGGAGGATATAGCGGCTATCGCCAGATCCATGAAGAAGCTTGTCGATCTTAGAAGTGATGGGCTTGTGCTGTTTACCGCCTCCGGAAACATGTTCCAGGATGGTCGTGAGGCTCTCCAATCATGCATCGACTACCTTCGTGAGCTATGGCAAGAAGCCAGACAACTTGAGAAACAAGGACTCTCCACAGCAGCCACAAGAGACCGACTCTTCGGCAGAGAAAGTGTCCTTGCCGGCCTGACAGACGGAGACATGTCATCCGAAAACATGATCCGAGCTCTTTTGCGTGCAGAGACTCTGGACTGATACGCGCCCGGTCTTTGCAGATTAAGAGCCATGGAACCAGCCGGGAGTAATAGATGGGGATCAGTGTGCCGGGCCCAATCCGGGGACTGGAATTCTAGACCTGCTATGCTTCCGGCTCATCCTTTTTGGGTTCCGGCGTGTCTTTCTTGGCGGTCGGCCTTCTCAAGATGCGCGTCTTCACGAAGGCGAAGATCTCGTGCCGTTCTGTTCTCCAGAGGTGAATGAAAGCGGGCAGCAGCGACACAATGAGAATGCCAAAGACAATGACCAGGAAATACTTATCGAGCTTATCAGGAGGAATGGCCTTGCCCAGCAAATAGCCCGCCAACGTCGCCCCGACTGCCCAGCAAAGGCCGCCAACTAGGTTGAAGAACATGAAGCGGCGCCATTCCATTTTCACCGCGCCGGCCACGATGGGCACGAAGGTGCGGATGAAGGGCATAAACCGGGCGAGAGTGATGGTCTTGCCGCCGTGTTTGTCATAGAATGCCTTGGCCGCCTGCAGATTCTTGGGCCGGAAGAGCAGCGACTGCGGGCGTTTGAAGAGCGGCGGCCCTGCCTTTCTGCCAAACCAGTAGCCCACGTTGTCGCCCAGCACTGCCGCCACAAAGAGCAGCGGCATCAGCACCCACAGACTGAGCTTTAGTTCTCCCCCGCCCTCCAACGCCACTCCTTTGTAGGCTAATAGTCCGGCAGTGAGCAACAGGGTGTCACCCGGGAAGAAGAACCCGAAGAATAGGCCGGATTCCGCGAAGATGATGGCAAAAAGGATGACATAGACAACGGTAGTCCCGTAATCTGCAATCAGTTTACTCAAATCAATGAAGTTCATGGAGAAATCCTGCCGCCCCATTATAGCAAAATAATGTGGAGGTAGGGTATTGTTGTCTGTACGTCGTCAGACCCTATGAGAGGAGTAAGGTGAGCTGTGCCCACCCTACGTAACTTATGACTAGGTATGATAAAATACAATCGAGTCGTCCTGGCTCAGCACGGCTGAGCTTGGCCAATAGGGATAGAAAGGAGGAGACATGCCCTTTTTTGGTGGAATCTTTGGTCTTGTCGTTCTAGTATTAGATATCCTTGCGATCGTGGATTGCATCAAGAGGCCTATGGACACAGGCATGAAGGTTCTGTGGGTCGTCTTGATCATCTTGCTGCCATTAATCGGCCTGATTCTGTATTTCCTCTTAGGCAGAGGGAAACAAATTGTCGGGTCGTAGAGTGGGCTAGGTGCACTTCGCGATCCTGCGGCGCGAACCAGTGGCTGATGGCACAAGTCGGCGTAACAATGGAGATTCTTCGCTGCGCTCAGAATGACACAATGGCCAAGCGGAATAACATAGCGGGCCATATGTCAGAATGACATTTATGCTCTTTGTCACCCTGAGCGAAGGCGAAGGGTCTTTCTCCCTACAAGGGGAATGATGCTTATTCCTGCAACTGAGTGCTAGCTCAGCAGGTATCCTCCGTCCACCAGGAGCATGGTGCCGGTGATGTAGTCTGCGGCTGCGCTGGCGAAGAAGAGCACCACCTTGGCAATATCATCAGGCTCTCCCGGCCGGCCCAGGGGCATGCGGGTCATGAACTTGTTGAAGAGTTCCTCAACACTCTTCCCCGAGGCTTCCCGCGCTACTCTGGTTTTTTCTGTGCCCGGGGTCCAGACACTGCCCGGGGCCACCGCATTGACCAGGATCCCGTGAGGGCCCCATTCCAGGGCCAGCGCCTTGGTGAGAGAAAGGACTCCGCCCTTGGAGGCATTGTAGTGAGATACCTCACCCATGGGATGCACTGCGTCTATCGAGGCTAAGTTGATGATCTTTCCTCCGTGCTTGGCCTTTATCATCTCACGGGCGGCGGCCTGACAATAGAAGAAGACTCCTTTGAGGTTGATATCGATAGTCCTATTCCATAGTTCCTCGGTCGTATCCACCGCCATGGACATGGGGTAGATGCCGGCATTGTTGACCAGGATATCAAGACTGCCGAAGGCTTCCACCGTGGCCTGCATCACTTTTGCGGCGTCAGCTATGCTGCGGGTATCAGCCCGGATAGCCTCGGCTTTGCGGCCTCTGTCTTTAATCCCCTGTGCCGTCTTGGTAGCCGCATCCAGGTCAATATCGGCAATCATCACACCGGCGCCTGCCTCCGAAAGCCGGTGGGCAATGGCTCTCCCGATGCCCATGCCGGCGCCAGTGACGATAGAGCCCTTCCCGCTCAGGTCGAAAATCTCTGCGATAGTTTTCTTTGCCATGTTTCATCCTTCCTTTCTCAAACCATTCATATTGAGGTTGTTTATCAAGTCCTTCAACCCCCTGTAATCCCCCAGTCTTGGGGGACATTTAAAGGTATGGGGGGACACCCCCAAGCCCCCGGCAAAGGGGCTTGAGCCCCTATGCACTTCCCAGTTGCCAGGCAATCTCTCACTCTTTCAATTGATTTTGAGGTTATCTATTAACTCTTTTGTAGTCCGCCAGTCTTGGGGGATATTTAAAGGTATGGGGGACACCCCCAAGCCCCCGGCAAAGGGGCTTGAGCCCCTTTGCGCTTCCCGGTTGCCAAGCAGTCTCTCACGTTCTTAATTGACTTTGAGATTATCTATTGACTCTTTTGTAGTCCCCCAGTCTTGGGGGACATTTAAAGGTATGGGGGACACCCCCAGGCCCCCGGCAAAGGGGCTTTTGCCCCTCTGCACTCCCAGGTTGTTGAACAGTCTGTCATATTGTTAATTAACTTTAAGGTCAGGCCTTCATTCCCAAAAGAGCGACCGGAGACAAGAAAACCGGCCCCTCAGGGAGGTGACCGGCCATTGTTCATTTCAAAGGGTACAAACTCTCAGGCAAGATAACTTCCGTCTCCTTATGGCATCCTATGACCAAATATGATAGGGCATTACCCTTGGTAAATTCAACTATGAATCTGTGGGAAGGGGCTTTTGCCTCTCTGCACTCCATGGTTGTTAAACAGTCTCTCAATCTGCGGCCCTATCGCAGGTTTTTGACAGGACACACAGGGTATGGGGGATTATAATATCAATACTGAAGGGACTCATGTATATGTTCCGAACACCTCAGGAAAGAATTGGGATACCCACGGGGAGGTTCCACCCTGGATAATCGTCAGGAAGTGAAGAAGACCTGCTGCCAGTTTTGCAGCAATATGTGCGGTGTCCTGGTCACTGTTGAGGACGGCAAGGTGGTCAGCATCAGGGGGAACCCGGATCACCCCATGAGCCATGGCTTTGTCTGCGAGAGGGCCCGCATTGCACTGAAATGGCTCTATCACCCGGATCAGTTGATGTACCCTCTGAAGAGGATAGGCCGTCGCGGTGAGGGAAAGTGGCAGAGGGTCGGCTGGGATGAGGCGCTGGCAGAGATCGGGCAGAAGCTGCTCCAGTTGAAGCGGGAATATGGCCCGGAAACCCTCGGAGTCTTTGAAGGCACGTACCGGGGCAATGACTACTGGCCGCGGGGGCGCTTCCTGAGTCTCTTTGGCAATCCCCATAATATCTTCGCGCCGGGTATTATCTGCGGCATTAACGATATGGCTATAAACATGGCTGTCATGGGTGACGTGACTACTTATTCCATCGAGATGTCGCATTCAAAGTGTGTGGTGTACTGGGGCTCTGACCCTTCAGAATCAAGCCTGCGGAACTGGGCCGGCATTCTGAAGAAGAAACGCAAAGGTGAGGTTAAGGTGATTGTGGTCGATCCCAGGCAGACCAAGACCGCCGAGATTGCCGATATATGGCTGCGGATAAGGCCGGGAACGGATACTGCTCTGGCTCTTGCCTGGCTTAACGTCATTGTCAATGAAGGGTTATATAACAAGGAATTTGTGGCCGAATGGACGGTTGGTTTTGAAAAGCTGAAGGATCGTGTGCAGGAATATCCGCCGCAGCGGGTGGCCGAGATCACCGGCGTTCCTGCGGAGAAGATTGCAGAAGCAGCCAGGATATATGCCACCAACGGGCCGGCCTCTATGCCGTACGGCGTGGCCATCGACCAGTTGGGGCTTAATGGCACCCGTGCAGAACAGTGCAAGATCATCATGCGTGCCGTTACCGGTAATCTGGGCGTCTTCGGAGGCCACCTGATCACCCGCCCCGGGGAGCTGATGAATGGCGGCAAGTTCATCACCGAAGCAGAGCTTTCCATGATGCACCTGCTGTCGATGGAGCAGCGGAAGAAGCAGATGGGCTATGATGTCTGCCGCCTGGTCACGCTCAACGGCTGGAGCCTGGTGGCGCCGCACCTGGAGAGGGTCTATGGTGTACCAGCTCCGGTCACTGTTCAGATACAGGCGCATACCACGATGCTCTGGCGGTCTATCCTTTCGGGCAAGCCTTATCCCGTCAAGGCGTTGATCGCCTGGGGCTCCAACCCGCTGGCCTGGGCCGGCAATACCAGACTGGTCTTTGAGGCTCTGAAGAGTGATAACCTGGAGCTTCATGTGGTGCAGGAGCTGTTTATGACGCCCTCCGCCCAGTTGGCTGACTACGTGCTGCCGGCTGCCAGCTGGATGGAGAGGGACCTCTGCACCAATCAGATGGACTTCGGCAGCCTGCTCGTGGGCGGAGAGAGGGCTATAGCGCCCCTGGGGGAGCGGCGGGATATCTACGAGTTTTTCCGCGGCCTGGCCCTGGCCGTCGGCCAGAAGGAGCACTGGCCCTGGAGGACCACGGAGGAGGTGAGCAACTACCGCCTCAAGCCTGTGGGTTTGAGCTTCAGGGATGTCGTAAACCGCTGTGCCGTGTTTCCTGATACATTTGATCTGCAGCCGTGGAAGAAGACGGGCTTCCCCACGCCATCAGGCAAGATCGAACTTTACTCCAGCATCCTGGAGAAGCTGGGCTACGATCCCCTGCCATACTACGAGGAGCCTCCCGAGAGCCCGCTTCGGCTGCCTGAGGTAGCTAAAGAGTATCCGCTGACTCTGAACACCGGCGGCAACTACATGCCCATGTTCCATTCGGAGTTCATGCAGAAGGGCATTGGCGCACGCGAGAAACACCCCGACCCGCTGATGGATATACACCCGGACACTGCCCAAAAGCTGGGGATTGCCGAAGGCGATTGGGCCTATATTGAGACCCGCCGCGGCAGGATCAGGCAGAAGGCAAGGTATAACCCCGGCATGCTGCCGGACGTGGTCAACTGTCAGGCGAGCTGGTGGTTTCCTGAAAGGCCAGCCTATGCCCCTGATTTCAGCGGTGTCTTTGAGTCCAATGCCAACGTCCTCACGCTGGATGACCCTGAGTGGTGCGATGAACTATCAGGCGGCTGGTGCGACCGCGCTCTTCTGTGCAAGGTTTACAAGGCCCAGGCACAGGAGAGAGATAGACAATAGAGGAAACCACCCCGGGGCTCAAGCCCTTTGCAGCAGCAAGCGCCCACCGATTTCCGCGGGTTGATCGCCAACCACAAAATAGCGGCTAGTCTTCCTTCTCGTACTTGAAGGAAACCTTGAGCTTCGTCCGATAGGCGCGGACCTTACCGCCATCGATCTGCAAGTCCATCTCGACGACCTCGGCAATGCGGAGGTCACGCAGTGACTTTGAAGCCATCTCCACAGCCATTGCAGCAGCCTTCTCCCAAGACTCGGTGCTGGTCCCGATGATCTCGATTATCTTGTATACACTCTCTGCCATGTTGCCCTCCTTTCATTTAACGGGGTAATGGGGCCTCAATCAGCCCGCTGTTACTCTGGTAGCTCGCATCTTAAGGGATATGGTCACAATGTGTCAAGTAGTATGCCTGCTCGGAATGATGGCACGGATGAGTTCTGGTTGACTCTATCCGCTGATTCCCGCGCGGACAGTTTCTATGAGAAGGCTGATTGCAGGCTGGGGAATCAAGATGCTACACTTTGGGCAGAGGACATAGCAGATCGTTCTTCCTCGGTGCGCTTCTGAAATGGGCAAATGATATTGCTGCAGGGAGCGGGACACATGCCTGGGGAGCCCTGGTAGTGAGCCTGCGGGTTATAGTGCTGACTCTCATTATCGGCTGGCGAGTCTTCAGGGGAAAAGAACTCTAGACTCGCACCAGCAGCGTCAACTGCAACCAAAAGCCCTATTTATGATTGTGAGTGATTTACTCTGTGGACCAATAATTGGAGAATTGAGAAAACCAACCTCTAAGGCAAGCCCCATATCACTGCAGGATTACAGCAGCGAAGCAACCTACAGAGTTGCTATTAGATTGCTTCGCTGCCCCCTTTGGCTCGCCTTGACAAAGAAAATAACTAACCCCTCTGGAGAATCTGCACTCACATTATGAAAGCAAAGCGACGGTTCTCCAGATTGTGCAGGGCAAAGGATCAGATTGTGTTTTAGGCCTTCCCGATTCTGAATACCTTTGTCCCGCAGGACGGGCATGTGCCGCTCACAGCAGGCCGCTTGTTCTTCAAGGTGACCTGTCTGGGTCCTCTGATCTCTACCTTTTTCTTGCACTTTACGCAATAAGCTTGGGGCATTCTTTCCCTCCTCCTTTATTTTACTTGTGTCCTCCCAGCACTTTTGTGCTTGCAGGTACACTGTGCGAATGATATGCACATGACACGTCAATTGTCAAGAGGGAAAGGAGCATATGTTTGAATTTGTTTATATTTCGGCCTGATTCACAGCGTGTTGGCAGGGTATCCCGGTTATTCTGAAACTCTCTCATCGACAAGGAAGCTCACTAACTTGCTCCGGTTCATGAAGTTCTCTTCATCATGGCGGATAATCCGACCGCCTTCCGATTTCCAGAGATCGACGACTGCCTGACAATCCTTCATGCTATCGAACCAGATTTCGGTGATACAGTCGAAGTCCGGCTCTTTGCTGCCGGGAGCACTGATAACGTGGTTCCGCACGTATTTCCTGAAGGTTGGGAAATGCTTCCGAGCCAGCGGCGCATGTACCTCCTCATAGTGCTGGCGAAACTCTTCCCTTGAGAGTCCCGGCTTCCTTGTGATCAGGTATATCATCTTGATCATATCCATTTACCCCCTGAGTAACAGCGTGAGGTTTGTCCCCATCAGGCAAGTTCCTTGCCTGTACTGAATGCTTTGGCTATCACTTCTCCCAGAGTCTGATATCGTGCTGCCGGACTGGTGACATAGGTCAGTGGCTTAATCTTGGTGACGTCCGGTTTGCCATTGCTGAGGCAGCTCTCGGAAACGTGTGTTTCCTCGATTCTGCCGATAACCAGCGAATGGCTGTCGAGGTCCAGGATGTGTATAACCTTGCATTCCAGATTGACAGGACACTGCTCAATAAGAGGAGCATTACCCAGCTTTCCGTAAAACACTTTGAAATGGCAGACTTCTGCTTTATTGGCTTTGGAGCCTGATACAATGCCGCAGTAGTCTGTCTCCTTCACCAGGTCAACGGAAGGTATATTGACAGAGAAGGTCATGTTCTGCCTGATGCCTTTGAGTGTATAACGCTGATGGCGTATGGCTACTGAGATCATCGGTGGCTCGCCATTGGCGATGCCACCCCAGGCAACTACCATGAAATTTGGCTTGCCATCGACATTTGCTCCCACCAGCAGCGCGGGCATCGGGTAAACCAGTGTTTGGGGGCCCATCAGTGCCTTGCCCATAAATTATTCTCCTTTCCTATGATGTAACGTCCCGTAGATGAAATAGATTACCGATAAGCGGTTAAAGCGTTGAGACAGCCAATTCTAGCACGACCCTGGATCATCTGCATCCAGACCCTGGAATTCCCGCGTTCGCGGGGGTACATGGAATGAAAGTCTGACTTCGGGGGCTGCAGCGAAGACCAGGGTGTGAGTGAGGTGGTGAGGTCAGTCCGACTTGACAGCGAGGTAGAGAATATAGCAGTCTGGCTATTTTTTGCCAACAACCGTGAGTTAACTTAACCCGGTGTCGGCCTGACTTGACAGGGAGGGTATACCTACATAGAGTAGCCCTGACGAAAGGGGGTAAAGGCTATGAAGATGAAGGCAGCGGTATTATATCAGCCCAAAACGCCATTGCAGGTGGAAGAGGTTACCGTGGACGATCCACGGGATAATGAGGTAATGGTGAAGATGGTGGCTACAGGGATATGCCATAGTGACCTCCTCCCCATCAAAGCGGGAGTGCCCAGCCCTATGCCGATTGTCCTGGGACATGAGGGCGCTGGTATTGTGGAGAAGGTTGGGCCTGGCGTAACCACTGTTCAGCCTGGTGACCATGTGATCCTTCCGGTAATCTTCACCTGCGGCAAATGCCGTTACTGTATTGAAGGGCAACCGTCGCTGTGCTCAGAGGTGCTGCCGGCACATCTCATGGGCACGCTGCCCGGCGGAGGAAAGCGGCTGCACAAGGGTAAACAGGACCTGTATCTCTTCTATAGTCAGGGCTCGTTCGCTGAATATGCGGTGGTGCATGAGCGTACTGCAGTGAAGGTACCCAATGATGCACCGCTCGATGTGCTGTGTCTTCTTAGCTGCCGTGTGACCACCGGCGTCGGCAGTGTTATCAACAGGGCCGGACTGCGGGCCGGGGAGAGCATTGTCATCTATGGCTGTGGTGGAGTGGGGTTGAGCGCTGTTATGGGGGCCAAACTGGCGGGAGCAGGCAAGATCATAGCCGTCGATCTTGTGGACCGGAAACTAAATTTAGCCAAGGAACTGGGGGCTGACTACGTTATCAATGCCTCCAGGGATAACCCGCAGCAGCGGGTGTTAGAGATAACAGGGGGAGGTGCTGACTATTCCATCGAGTCCATCGGGAATGTGAATGTCATGGTCCAGGCCTTTGGTTCCATTCACAGCGCAGGAACATGTGTTCTGGTGGGTGCAGCCCCTATGGCCGACGTGCTCAGCCTGTTTCCCTTTGAGTTTCTGCTGGGGAAGACCCTTAAGGGCAGCCTGCTGGGCAATGTGAGGACAATGATTGATGTGCCGAAGTATGTCGATCTGTATATGCGGGGCAAACTCCCAATCGATAAGCTGGTTGCCAGATACTACAGGCTGGATGAAATCAACGAGGCTATTGCGGCGGTGGAGAGTGGGGAGGTAATACGGGCGGTGATTCGATTCTGATAAAATGTGACGAGAGGCTGCAGAGAGAGGAGTAGCTGGAGCAGTGGGGAAATGTGAATCTGGCAAGAGGGCTGGAGGTGCTTTATGACCAAGAACAATACTCTACTGGGCGGTTGCCGTGTTATTGATCTGACTGATGAAAAAGGGCTTTTCTGCGGTAAGGTCCTGGGGGACTTTGGGGCTGATGTCATCAAGGTAGAAAAACCCGGGGGCGACTCCGCCCGGAACATCGGCCCTTTCTACAAGGACGTCCCTGACCCAGAGAAAAGCCTCTTCTGGTTTGCGGCTAATACCAGCAAGAGGGGTATCACTCTGAACATTGAGACGTCCGACGGCAAAGACTTGTTTCAGAGATTGGTGAAAACTGCGGACATCGTAGTCGAGTCCTTCGAACCAGGCTACATGGATTACGTTGGGCTGGGGTACGCTGACCTTAAGAGGGTGAAGTCCGATATCATACTAACCTCGATCACCCCGTTTGGCCAGACCGGCCCTTACGCCCACTATCAGGCCACTGATCTCATCGGCGCCGCCATGGGCGGCATGGCCCGGATCCTGGGCGACCTGGGACGCCCCCCGGTGCGCATGGGAGCCGATCCCCAGTCCTATTTCCACGCAGGTCTGCAGGGCGCGCTGGGCTCCATGATGGCTTACTATCACAAGGAGATGACCGGGGTGGGGCAGCACGTGGACGTCTCTATGCAGGATGCAGTGGAACTGACGCTGATGAATGCTGTCGAGATCTACGAGATACTCAAAGCGAACCTGGTAGGCCTGGGACAGTTCTTCGTGTCGGTCAGGCCGCAGGCAGGCCCGCTCTTCACCCGCACCGTTGTTCCGTGCAAGGATGGCTATGTCACCCTCATGTTCGGCGGCGGGGCCTTTGCCGGATCATCGCAATCATCCAGGGCCTTGGTGGACTGGGCCAACTCGGAGGGATACGCCCTGGAAATGAAGGACTTCGATTTCCCCACCATGTGGGATGCGGCCACCATAACTCAAGAGGAGAGCGACACCCGCAATTCTTACGTCGCTAAATTCCTGATGACCAGAACCAAAGCGGAACTGTACGAGGAGGCAGTCAAGAGGGGGATCCTCCTGGCCCCCTGCGCTACCTTCGAGGATGTCCTCAAGAACGCCCAGCTGGAGGCCCGGGGCTTCTGGGAGATGGTGGAGCACCCGGAATTGGGCGAGACCATAAAGTACCCCGGAGCTCCCCTCAAGATGAAAGAGACGCCCTGGAAGATACATCGGCGGGCTCCTCTCATCGGAGAGCACAATGAGGAAGTCTACAGGAAAGGAACTCGGTCTCTCCAAAGAGCAGGTGACCATACTCAAGGCAAACGGTGTCATCTGATCCTGGGAATCAGCTTAAAGGAGGATGAAATGACAAAGCAGATATTCGAAGGACTCAAGGTAGCTGATTTCAGTTGGGCGGCAGCCGGGCCTCAGGTCAGCCGCGAGCTGGCCGAGCATGGAGCCACGGTGGTGGTCATCGAGAACCACCGGCACCTGAGCCCGCTGAGAACGTTTGCCCCATTCAAGGATGCCAAGCCAGGCATTGACCGCAGTGCGTTCTACGCAGAATACAACACCAACAAACTATGCGTAGCCCTGGATATCACGAAGCCCAGGGGCAAAGAGACAGCTCTGAAACTGGTCAAATGGGCCGATATCGTTGCTGAAAGCATGAGCCCGGGAACCATGGCCGATCTGGGACTGGACTATGAAAGCTGCCGCAAGGTGAACCCCGGAGTGATATACCTGAGCACTTGCCAGCAGGGAAGCAACGGGCCACATCGTCTCTTCAAGGGAGTCGGCCACCATGTCAATGCCGTAAGCGGCTACTCCTCCACAACCGGCTGGCCGGACAGCGATCCTACGATGATATTCAGCGCCTATTCTGACTTCATTGCCCCGTGGTACTCACTGATCGCCATCATGGGAGCACTTCTGAAGCGGCGCAAGACAGGCAAGGGCATGTACATCGAGCAGTCCCAGATGGAATGTGGGGTCACCTTCCTGGCGCCTCACCTGCTGAACTGCGCGGTGAATGGAAGAGACATGAAGCGTCGCGGCAATCGTGACTTCTATATGAGTCCCCACGGCGTCTATCCCTGCCGCGGCAGCGACCGCTGGGTAGCCATCGCTGTGCAGAATGAGGAACAGTGGCAGTGTTTCTGCGATGTGATAGGTAATCCGGAGTGGACCAGAGACCCCAAGTTCACCACCATCCTCAACCGAAAACAGAACGAGGATGAGCTGGACAAGCTGATCGGCGAATGGACCAGGGTCTTCACTCCGGAGCAGGTGATGACAATGATGCAGGAGGCTGGTGTGCCGGCGGGAGTGGTGCAGACATGCGAGGACCTGCTCAACGATCCGCAGATGAAGCATCGACAGCACCACCGCGTGTTGAAGCATGCTGTGATCGGAGACCACTCATACCATGCCCCGGCATACCGTCTTTCAGAGACGCCATGTGCCATAAAGAGAGCAGCGCCATGCCTGGGCCAGGACAACGAGCACGTCTACAAGAATATCCTGGGAATGACTGATGACGACATCGCGGACATGCTGGCAGAAGGTGTGATCACTACCGAGTACGATGCGCCTTTCAAATCGACATGGTAGGTGAGCGAACGTCTCAAGTATCCGGTGGGCACTTGAGAATTACCTAGCAGCCCCAGCACGATGTATTAGGAGAAGAATGTACCAGTGGAATGCCAGGGAATACCAGACCAGCTCTTCCAATCAGAAGAAATGGGCGATGGAGTCTGCTTTCTAAGCTTGACTTGGAGGGAGACGAGAGAGTCCTGGATATCGGGTGTGGTGATGGGGAGATTACCGCACTGATTGCCCGAAGGGTGCCCCGTGGCTTCGTTGTCGGAATAGACAGCTCGAGGGATATGATTGAACTGGCAATGAAGCGCTATCCTTCAGAACACTACCCGAACCTCACCTTTTTCTTGAGGGATGCCAGGGCTATGGACTTTGACGAGGAATTTGATGCCGTCTTCTCTAATGCCTGTCTTCATTGGATTATCGATCACAAGTCTGTTCTTGAAGGCATCAAAAGATGTTTGAAACCTTCTGGGAAAATACTGCTCCAGATGGGTGGCCTCGGCAATGCCAAGACAGTTCTGGAAGCTCTGGACGATATTATTAAGGAGTCTCAGTGGGCGGAATTCTTCGAGGGATTCGTCTTTCCTTATGGATTCTATGGGCCGGAAGAGTACTGCAACTGGCTAGGGGCGCTTGGTTTCAAGATTGTGAGGGTTGAGCTATTGCCGAAGGACATGGTGCATGAAGGTAAGGGGCAATTCGCGGCGTGGCTCCGCACCACATGGCTGCCCTACACTCAGAGGGTTCCGGAGACCCTCAGAGAACAATTTATTGCTGCAGTGGTGGAGCGGTATGCAGGGAAATGCTCTCAGAGCAATGACGGCAACATCCATATCAGGATGGTGAGGCTGGAAGTCGAGGCAGAGAAGGGTACAGTGTGATGCATCCGGCAGCGGTGGAACCCCAAGACCCTCGGATAACGATGCCTTGTTGTCCCGAAAAGGCTATAATAGACCGTCAAGGTGCAGAGCCTCGGAGTCTTGGATTGTCTGTTACGCTGGTTGAGAGATAATCAAGTCCTGGTGCGAGGAGACCAAATATGCCACAAGGTTATGAAATAGACGATCTGGCCAAAGAAGAATCCTGGCGCATGTTCCGGATCATAGGGGAGATGGTGGAGGGATTTGATACACTTTCAGGTGTAGAGCCGGCGGTCACTATATGGGGTTCAGCGAGGCTCAAGTCGGATGATGAGCTGTACAACCAGACAGAGGACATTGCTCATAGACTGGGAGAACTGGGCTTCTCAATTATCACCGGGGGTGGACCGGGCGTGATGGAGGCTGCCAACAAGGGTGCTCGTGAAGCGGGGGTGACATCGGTCGGGCTGAATATCGTCTTGCCGGAAGAACAGGTCTGTAATACGTATTCTACCAAAACAATAACGTTCCATCATTTCTTTATCCGCAAAGTTATGCTGGTGAAGTATGCCATTGCCTTTGTTATTATGCCTGGCGGATTAGGCACGCTTGACGAGCTGACTGAGGTGTTGACCCTGATGCAAACCCACAAGATAAGACCCTTGCCGGTGATTCTATTCAATGGCGAATACTGGAAGGGATTCCTGGACTGGCTGCGCCAGACTGTTCTGGCAAGGAACTTTATCTCTGAGGAAGACTTCAACTTGTTGAGGGTCTGTGATCGTCCTGAGGATGTAGTTGAGACTGTCCAGAGATGGTACATAAAGCAAGAGGTTATCGGCAGGAAGGCCCTTTTTGTGAAGTAACCATCAGGTCTGGTTTTTGCTCCAAGAATGAGAAGAAGAGTCGGCATTTGCACTGACAGCACCTGTTGCCTACCAGCAGAGCTGGTGGAGAAGTATTCTATTCGAATAGTACCGCTATTTATAGTCTCCGGCGGCAAGACATATCGTGATGGAGTTGATATCAGCCCTGGCGAGGTGTACAAGATCATGCGGAAGGGGGAGGATCTTCCCACTACTTCGACCCCGTCACCGGGAGATTTCCTGGATGTCTACAAACAGATAAGCCAGACAGCAGAGTCGGTGGTTTGCATCACCCTCACTGGACTGCAGAGCAAGCTGTTTGAGACGGCAATGGTGGCCAAGAAGATGGCCGAAGAGGCAATACCCAACACAGCCATCGAAGTCATTGACAGCCGTGCCGTATCCGGTGCACTGGGATTCATTGCCCTTGAGGCCGCTCGCGCTGCTGATCGAGGAGATGACCTTAACGAGGTATGCAATATTGCCCGTGGAATGATGAAGAGGGTCAATTTCCTTGCCATGGTGGACACGCTTACCTTCCTTGCCAGGACCGGCCGTATTGGTAGGGCTACAGCCTGGGCTGGGACACTGTTGAATGTGAAGCCTATTGTCGAGCATTCTACCTCTGTAGGAGAAACAGCGCCCTTTGCCAGGCCGAGGAGCAAGTCCAAGGCCATCGAGTTGATGTTAGAGACAATGACAGAGAGAGTAGGTGCTGCCACAGTGCACGTCATAGTACACCATGCAGATGAGCTGGAGGACGGAGAAAGGCTAAAGGCCGACATTGGCCAGAAGTTCAACTGCGCCGAACTTTACCTCACTGAGTTTACACCTAGCATGGGCGTTCACGCTGGCCCGGGAGTTCTGGCTATCTCCTTTTACACTGAGACCAAAGCCCCGACGTAAATCAGCTTGGTGGTGTACCTAGACGGTGTGCGGGAAGCACCCACGCCTCTCTAGGAACCCGCTCCTAGGCTCGCCACGAGGCGGGCTTGCCCTGGGGCTGGAACCTTCTCTTCAACGGGCTCTTCTTATTGCAGACGCAGTATACCGGACCGCCGTTCATTACGGCGACGCACCGGTTACAATGATCGCAGTCAGAGGCCATCAATTCGCCCTTCTGCCACTTGTTGACGATGTCGGGATCCTTGATTATGGCCCGGCCAATCTCTACGAACTCGAAACCGGCATTCATAGCCGTCTCCAAGTCGTTCACTGAGCAGACACCGCCTACCAGAACCACTGGTATCTTGACTGCTTTGACGATCTTCAGAGCATCCTGCATCAGGAAGAGGTCATTGTAATGGTACTCTTGCACCATGAAATTGCCAAAGAAGAGCAGCCCAAACCTCCTCATGAAGCTCTTGTCGGCGGCCACGAACTCCAGGATAGGCCGGTTCCCGCGCATCATCATGAACGGGGTCTTGGAGGTGAACCCGCAACTGGGGACCAGAGCGCTGGCTCCCTCAGCCTCGAAGCGCTTAGCTATCACTACGGCATCTTCGACCTCCAGCCCGCCCTTGATCCCATCGGTCACGTTCATCTTGACCAATACGGGGAACTCCGGCCCCATGGCCTCTCTGACAGCCTTGACCACCGAAGCGGGGAAACGCATGCGGTTTTCCAGAGAACCGCCATAGATGTCGGTACGGTGGTTGGTGTATGGGGACAGGAACTGACTGAGCAGGTAGCCGTGCCCAGAATGGATCTCGACAGCATCAAACCCCGCTTCTCTGGCCAGCAGCGCCGCACTGGCGAACTGCTGAATCACCTGGTTAATATCGGCCTCGGTCATTTGCTTCGGAAAACTGATGCGGAACAAGTTGAACTTGCGCGACGCGCCCATCGGCTGAAAACCGGTATCGGCCTTGCTGGCGAAGTACCCGCAATGGCCCAACTGAACCGATGCAGCGCCGCCTTCCTTGTGGACCGCATCTGTCAGCCGCCGCAGATCAGGCAGGATCTCCTTCCGCATCCACATCTCATGCCCGTAGGCGCGTGCTGCCTCGGACACTGAGCAGTAGGACACGGTGGTCATGGCCGCACCGCCCGCGGCCACTTTCCGATGATGTTCGATCAGCAAGTCGGAACAACTGCCATTCTCGCACATGCCCTCAAAGCAACCGGCCCTGATGATGCGGTTGCGCAACTGGAGATCACCGATCCTTCCCGGGGTAAAAGCCTTACGCGATTCCACTGCGGCTTGTGCCATGCTCTATGTCCTTTCCGATCCAGTCAAACCTCTGGATCCACAGAATAATGCTGTAGTTCTTTCAAAGATCGGCATCATTATAGCTTAACCACCAGGGGCCAGCAATTGCCTCAGAATCTAAAGAAAAAAACTTCACTGTGAGACTGGCCTAGGTGTACAATGAGGGCAACCTTGGAAGCAACTTTGCTATATCTCTATAGATCATGGCTCCAGTCGCCATCACTGGAGCTGTTTTTGTAGGCTGTGATTCTATGAGTGAGAGGATAACTGATTCCTTTTTTAGTCACACCTCGGTTGCCATTGCCGGGGCTTCCATCCCATATAATATCGGGCATGCCTTTGTCGATTGCCTGCTCGCCTCCGGCTTCAAGGGCAAGATCTATCCACTCAATCCCAATGGCGGGGAGATCATGGGTCTGAAGGTCTATCGCAGCATCAAGGATATTCCTGGGAAGGTGGACTATGTTATCTCCTGCATACCCGCGCGCTTCACGCCTCAACTGGTCCAAGAGAGTGCGGAAAAGGGAGCCAAGATAGTATCCTTCTTTACTGCGGGCTACTCTGAAAGCGGCAGGCAAGAAGGGGAGGGGTTGGAAGAGGAGTTGCTGCGGGTGGCCCGTGCCAGCGGTGTTCGTCTCCTTGGTCCCAACTGTCTTGGTCTTTATTGTCCCAAGATAGGCCTTTCCTTTGCCTCCGATTTTCCGAAAGAGAGCGGGCATGTAGGTTTTATAAGCCAGAGCGGGGGCAATGCCATCTATTTGATTCGAGCCGCCGGCCAGAGAGGTGTTCGCTTCAGCAAGGCTATTTCCTATGGAAATGCCTCTGATGTTGATGAGTGTGATCTGCTGGAATATTTTGCTGCAGATGACGAAACCAGATTGGTTGCTGCCTATATTGAGGGGGTCAGAGATGGGCGCCGGTTCCACAGGATTCTGAAGAAGCTGGCAGCTATGAAACCGGTGGTAATCCTCAAGGGTGGTTATACCAAAGCAGGAGCGGCGGCAGCGGCATCCCATACCGGTTCTCTGGCGGGGTCTGATGAGACCTGGGAGTCCCTCTTGGAGCAAACCGGAGCGGTGCGGGTTTACAACCTGGATGAGCTGGCTGATATGCTGGTGGCTTTCTCGTACATGGGTGCGCCTTGGGGAAGGAGCATGGCCGTATGCGGCAGCAACGGCGGGTTTACCGTGCTGACTGCTGATGAGTATATTAATGCCGGTTTTGATTTACCTCGACTGACACCGAAGGAACAACAGAAGATCGATCAGCAGGTGAGCGAGTTCTCCAATACCGATGCCGGTATGATCCTCAGAAACCCGTTTGATATCACCAACGTGGGATCAGGCGAAGGCCAGTACACTATTATGCGGAGTCTGGCTATCAACGATCGTTTTAATGTTCTGGTGGCGCAGGTCAGTATCAGCAATTCCGGATGGCCCCATGCAGCCTCCCCTTTCAAGTTCTGGCCGGATATGTTTCTCGATGCCCTTTTCAGGGTTCATCGCGAGGTGAAGAAACCTGTGGCTGTGATAATCCATGGCGTTATCACCGAAGCGGATTGTGCAAGGTCACTCGAGTTACAACGGAGATGCATTGAGGCAGGGCTGCCTGTTTACGACTCGATACCGCGGGCGGCTAAGGCGATGGACAGATTCCTGCGTTATCACGAAAAGCAGCCGGGATAACTCTCTCAATTACCTGCTGCCGGCTTGGCACTTGAGTATCAAACCTCCTGAGTGGTATCAGCCTTATCGGCGCCATCAAATGTTCACGTGTTCACGAAACGGTTGGACTTTATCTTGAGCAGCCTCAAATCGAAATTCAGTCAGCGATAATCTCCTTAATCTCAGGCATCTCCTCCTTTAATTCCTCTTCCAGGATGGCCAATGCTGCCTCTTTGGGCGGGCCCCCGTGGCACCCTGGCGCAAAAATCTGTACCCTGACCACACCATCCTTGACACTCAGCAGGGTCACTTCAGTACTTGTAAAGGCTGGTTTCAATCTGTCAATGATCTTCTGTACTTTTTCGCGCATCTACCCCCTCCTTATAGCCGACGTTCCTGTTCTCCATGGGGAAATACATAGGTTAAGCAATTCTACATCTCCGCTGTCGCTGTGCAAAGCTGGCCTTATCTGTGCTCACTATCTCTACTGCCCTTATGCCATTCCGTTACAGGCATAGACCATCAAAACCCCGTCTGTTATAATGTCGCCCATAAACAGACCGACAACGGATGTTAAGTGTGACCATGTTGGGACATTGGTGTAACGGGATATCGACAGAGGGCAATCTGCTGACAGAGGAGATGAGGAATGAGTGACGTAGAAAAGCTATTTGAGGGTTTGAGGAGCCGGCGTTGGGAGGCGCGCAAGGCGGCAGCACAGGCCATGGCCAAGATCGGTGCACCTGCCGTGAACTATCTCAACAAGGCGCTGGCCGATGAGAATCCAGATGTACGCCTGATAGCAGCCAAGGCTCTGGGCTGGATGAAGAGTACCGAAGCCGTTGCTCCACTTATCAAGGCGCTTGCCGACGATGATTCCGGTGTCCGTAAGACTGCGGCCGAGTCTCTTGCGAGTATAAGGGATGCTGGTGCTGTGACCGCCCTTGTAAATATGCTGAAGGATGAGGACTGGAGTGTCCGCGAGGCTGCTGCTGAGGCTCTGGGCAGCATTGGAGACCGCAGCGCTGTTGCTCCCCTCATGGCTGCCCTGAGGGATGTATACTTGGATGTGCGTGAGGCTGCTGTTGACGCCCTCGTTCAGATGGGCAGGTCATCGGTATCTCACCTCATCAATGCGCTCAACGATGGATATCCGGATGTCCGCTGGTGTGCAGCCAAGGCTCTGGGCAAGATAAGGGATTCGCAGGCTGTTGTTCCTTTGATGAAGCTGGTTTGTGACGATGACCCGGGTGTCCGTCAGGCTGCTATCGAGGCGCTGGGCAAGATAGGGGACCCTCAGGCAATCCCTCCTCTCATAGATGTGCTGAAGGATGAAGTCTCCAGTGTCCGGTGGGCCGCAGTGAAGTCTCTGGACCAGATAGGTGATCCGAGAGCCATAGCTTCCCTGAATGATGCATTGAAGGAT
Organism: uncultured Chloroflexia bacterium; assembly: GCA_963720375.1. Classification (GTDB taxonomy): domain Bacteria; phylum Chloroflexota; class Dehalococcoidia; order UBA2247; family RBG-13-53-26; genus JAPLHP01. The sequence continues at coordinate 41,453 of CAVRFM010000012.1, forward strand.
AAGAATTCGGGCGTTCGCTTTACTGCAGCCAAGGCTATCGAGAGTATTCGTCGGCGTTCGCCTGGGCTGAAATAGGCTAGGAAGACTGAGGCTGGCGAGAGAATCCGCACCTGCGACCCGCAGTTCACAAATCGGGAGCCGGGGTCGCCTTCCCAGAAAAAGGGGATGGATGATAAAGAGTTTCAGGGGTAAGATTCCCCGGATTGCGCCTTCGGCCTTTGTTAGCGAAGCTGCCTATGTTGCCGGAGATGTAGAGATAGGTGAGAACTCCAGCGTCTGGCCGGGTGCAGTCATTCGCGGCGATTTTGCCAGCATAAAGGTTGGCAATAACACACAGATTGAGGATGGTTGTGTGGTGCATGCCGGCACGGATATGGTGATTGGCGACAATGTTCATATAGGTCATGGGGCGGTGGTTCACTGTTCCAGAATAGGTAACAAGGTTCTCATAGGTATTAATGCCACTCTGCTGGATGGGGCTGAGGTTGATGACTTCTGCCTGATAGCTGCCAATTCTCTGGTTAGCGCAGGAAGCAAGATACCTCTGGGCTCTTTTGTTGCGGGAGTGCCAGGCAGGATAAAGGGCAAGCTGTCCCCCGATGAGGCAATCTGGTCAGACTGGGGCGTGGAGTCTTGCGTCAAGATTGCTGCGGAATATCGGCAGCTTGGGCAGTGAGACTCAGGACACCGGAATACCAGTGAATTTCGAGCGTTAGAAGGGCCCACTTCAGGGCTAGCAGAAGTCCGAGGGCTCAATTCTTTGCAGCAACTGCCGGGGATTGCTTATGAGTGACAAAGGTCACAGACTATAGTTTGTTATCTGAGTATCATACTAACTTGAGTGATATTGAGACTGGTTTGACAAAGGTAAGGTGCTGCAATGGGTCTGAGGTTGAGCGAATGTCCAAAATGCGGAGGTCTCCTTCAGGTGAACAAGTACCTGGGCGAATGGTATGCGGACTGCATTCAGTGCGGTTACATAAGGTTTCTGGAAGAACACACCCCCCAACCTGATAGGAAATATGTGGCTCAGGGTAAGAATTCTCCGGCTTCAATTGATGAGGTGACAAGCAGCCCGGGGACATCACGTAGGAGCTGATCGAGGCGAGAACCATAAAAGGGTGGACATGTCTACTCACCCTATTAGGAGACTAGAGCGCCTTAAGGACTTTGTACTTGCCCCACGTTTGATAGATCAGCCACAAATCCTCATGGCTCCTGATCCAAGCCCGTGCAGCCGCACAGTACTCGCAGTCGCAATACCGGCTGTCCTGCGGATCATCCACAATACAATCTGGGTTTTGATCAATGAACTCGATGATCTGCTGGCTATTCATTTTACCCGCCTTTTGCCCGCTTCCTCTTCTGGCTATCTTTGTCAGTGTTAGTGCTGGCGCTGGTGTCGGTACTGGTACTGGCGTCCCACTGGTTCTTCAAGTCCCCGATATCAGCGAACTTCCAGTTATAGCTACAGGACTTGCATCTATAGACGTTTCCCGACAGGGTGAGAAGTACTGCAAGAACTATCCCGGGTATTAAGATAAGCGCAGCTACAGGCAACATTATCAGTCCGATGAAAATGAAGCCAATAAATCCGATCACAATTGCCAAGCAGCCAAAGGCAGGCACAATACATCCGAAGCCAACCAGGCCGCTAAAAAGCATGTTGCGCCCGCCTGGAGGCTCCACATTGCTGCTGCCGCAACGAGGGCAGGGCATCCAGTCATTCTTCGCGGGGTTGTGATCTTTGATGTGAGTGACGAATGCATCCGATAGCTTAGGAAGTTCAGACAGTTGACTCATGAATCATACCTCATCCGGTTTGCCTCACTGCCATCCCATCGTGGCTGCGTGTCATCTATTGCCCCCTTCCTCTAACTCCTTAGCCAGAACTGCCACCAGCGCTTCTTCTTAGATGGCTCCGGAACCTTGCGCTGCTCCTGGGAGAGCAGTGCGTGTGCCTCCTTGACGCGCTCATTGAGGTCGTCGATTTGCCTATCTTTCTCCACAAGCTGTTTCTCCATCTTGGTGAGTTCGGCTTTCAACGTGGCTATCTCTTCTTTGTGTGTTGCTTTTAGACTGGCTATCTCATCTTCATAGAGTTGCTCGATCACCTCTATCTCTTGTTGAATGGCGTGTGCCAGAGCGACATGCTCCTGGTTTTGCATCTTGTGCTCATCCCCAGGCTTGAGGTGCTGCAGGGCCTGTGCCCGGGCCTCCTTGGGATGCTCAGTCCACATGTGTTTGAACAGTGCTCCCCTGCCCTGGCATTCGGTGGCACAGATTTTGCATTTTGCCATCGGCCTATCCTCCCCTTCAGATCTTGCTTTTCATCAGCCTCTGGGTAGGGCTGCAGTGCAGATTATTTTCAGAGTTTGGGCCAGATTATAGCATGCCAACCTTATCTTTCCTATTGGGTGTGAGGCGCTTTTTCGGCAACTGGACCTTGAATAAAGATAGCCAGCGAAGGGAATCGAACCCCCGGCCGGCGGTTTACGAAACCGCTGCTCTACCCCTGAGCTACGCTGGCTCTTTGCCACATATTATACCAATGAGAACTACCTTCGACCAGCCAGGATTGATATAATGTAATCTGCACCACAAGGGGGGCAACACTAAAGATGTAATCATAAAATCCTTTCAGAGGATTTCCAGGAAGGCGTGAAATCCTTCTACTAGAAGAGGGAGCCTGTATTCTGGGGGCGTTAGCAGTGAAGGAATTGAGTGACTACACAGGGGAATTTGATCCCAACCTGAGATTCGAGGATTTCTCCAAAGAGACTCTGGTCAAGCTGCTGGGGGTTATGCCAAACTGTACCAGGCTGTAGATGGCTTCTGGTACCTGTCTGTTAAGGAGACGGTGAACAACGAACAAGCTGTTGCCTGTGACCTGTGGGTCTGGGAGAGACAGACTCCCTATGAGATGGCGCGGCTGTGCAAGGTATTGAGGATCAAGAGAGACGGTGTGGCCAGCGCCATGAAAGCCCTGCAGGTTGGTCCGTGGAGCTTCACGCATAAACTGGGGATAGAGGTCAGAGATAAGAATAACGCTATTCTTACCGTTACCTATTGTCCCACACTGGAGGTATTGGAGAGGGAGGGCAATGGGAGGGAGCAAAGCATCTGCCGTCAGGTCGATCCTGCTGCCAAACAGAAGTTAGCCAGTTTCTTTGACCCGTCAATGAAAGTCGTACCCTTGAAATTGCCTCCCCGGGAAAGCAAACACGAGGTTTGCTGCCAGTGGGAATTCAAGCTGGGGTAGAGTCTTTTTTAGCTGGCCGGTCAGACCCCCAGGAAATCATCATCGAAGGCAAGAGAGGTCGGCAAAGCCTTTATGGTGTGGCGGCCGCGTCCCTCTTCTGACTCCTCCATCATCTCAATGTATTTGATCTGCTCGTAGGGCAGAAATCTCACTGAAGTCTTCCCGTTCTGGCCGTAGGCCTCCACTATGACATAAGCCTTCCGGGGGCGCAGCCGAGCCAGTTTGAAGGAGGTACCATCCATACAGTGAACTTCGACCACAGGCGCTGGCACCTTTCGTGCTTTGGCAAAATTCACTAGGCCGGCACGCCAGGTGCGGGAGACAAAAAACTCGTGGTTAAACATCGGATGCCTCCTTTGCTCTTCCTTCATGAACGTGCTCTTCTGTAATCACGTTGTGAGTGATACAGAAGAGGCTCTGCGCCAGCAGAATCGGGGCGAGACAACGTGTATTGTTCCGGAAGTGTGTCATAAGTTGTTGTCACCTGATGATCGTTTGTTCACCTTGATCTTCTTCAAAGCCTTATCGGCTGCTTTACGTACTTCGCCATCTCTATCCTTCATCGCCTGGACGAGTGGTCCTGCTGCCGTTGGATCTCCTATCTTCCCCAGAGCTACTGCTGCGTGGTGCCGGACACCGCTATTTTCATCCTTTCTCAAAGCGTCGCAGAGTGATTCTATTGCTCTATCATCACCGATATCTCCAAGGGCTGATGCTGCGAACTTTCGGGCAGTTTGATCCTTTCTCTTTGTCAGAACATAGATCAGAGGATCGACTGCTGGTTTCCCGATGATTGTCAGAGCCTGTGCTGCTTCATGCTTTACAAGCACTTCTCTGCGGTGCAGGAGCGCGCTGATAAGGGGTGGCACTGCTGCCTGTCCTTTCTTTTGGAGAGATGCTATGGCTTGTTCCCGAACGTTTGTATTCTCGTCCTTCAGAGCTTCGAGAATGGCATCCACGGCTATTCCCGGATCTCCTATCTTACCAATTGCCGCGGCTACCTCTTCCTGAACCGTAGGATCATTGTCCTCGAGAGCCCGATAGAGGGGTTTGACGGCCATGGCATCTCCTATATTCCCCAGGATCCAGGCTGCCTGTTTGCGGACGTGCCAATCATTATCCTTGAGAGCCTGCTATAAGGGGTTTGACTGCACTGCGACTTTGCATGGTAACCAGTGCAGAAGCTGCCCGCTGGCGAACATACCAATCTTCGTCCTTCAGGCCACTAATCAGAGGTTCGATGGCTCTTTCATCTCCGATCTCTCCCAGGGCCCATGATGCTTCCAGTCTGACGTCCGGGTCACTGTCCTCCAGGGACTTGAGGAGGCCCCTTACTGCTGACTTTCCTATTCTGGTCAGGGCCAAAGCTGCGTTGTACTTCACCAGCCCGTCTTTGCGATGCCTGAGAGCGTTGAGGAGAGGGCCTACTGCTGAAGCGCCGATCTCGGCGAGTTCCTCCGTGACATCCTCAACTCCCAGCACTGCGATTAGCTGTTCCACCCGCTCGTCTGTATCCTCATCCTCCTGGGTCTCTAACAGATTCTCAGGGCTCGAATCCTCTGTTACCATAATGCACCCCTCCCTCGGCGGCTGAACGGGCGTGATAGACTGTGATAACCCGCTAACCGTTTGCCTCACCCATTAATGAGGGAAATCCTAACTTACTTGACCATATTATAGCACTGAAAGCCAGGTTCGACTGCAAATTCAACTGCTCTCTCAGTAGCAACTGATTCGAGCTGTTTCTGTACAAAGCCAGGCGCAAACAGACATGCGTCAGTTTCGTCTTTGGGGACGAAAGCATTGGAAGAAACGAAAGGGTGGGCATCCCCGCCCACCCAATGAGATGAAAGGTTGCTCGTTAAATCAGATGCTGTTGGGAGTGGCCAGCCTCCTGTGGACGAAGTAAGCCAGGATGCCTGCCCCCAAGGCTGCTCCAATCCCGACATAGACGTTGGGGAATGGTGGTGCAGAAGATGCAGAGGGTGGTGGTGTAGGTGGTGATACGGCGGCTACGTACAGCAGCTCAGTCTCCAGGCTGCTGCAGGACTCATTGTAGTTGCTATCACCCGTATAGTGTGCCCTGAAGCGATAGTAACCGGCCTCATCAGGCTTGAAACCGCCTGACGTTGCTGTACCACCGTTCAGCCCGTTTATACTAATCTTGGTCCATGTCTCCGGCCAGGGATCAGCCGTGTTCAACTTGTACTGGTAGTCAAACATCACATTACCGGCTGGCTCGTCGATGTCCGGATCGGAAAGCCCTGTAACAGTGGCCACATCGTATACTGAGCCACCAAGCGTGATGCTGGCACCGTTGGCGATAGGATCAGCATTGCCGGCTTGGTGCAACTGTGTTTCCGTAGTGCTGTTCGCCTTATCCACTACCAGCAGCTCAGTCTCCAGGCTGCTGCAGGACTCATTGTAGTTGCTATCACCCGTATAGTGTGCCCTGAAGCGATAGTAACCGGCCTCATCAGGCTTGAAACCGCCTGACGTTGCTGTACCACCGTTCAGCCCGTTTATACTAATCTTGGTCCATGTCTCCGGCCAGGGATCAGCCGTGTTCAACTTGTACTGGTAGTCAAACATCACATTACCGGCTGGCTCGTCGATGTCCGGATCGGAAAGCCCTGTAACAGTAGCCACATCGTATACTGAGCCACCAAGCGTGATGCTGGCGCCGTTGGCGATAGGATCAGCATTGCCGGCTTGGTGCAACTGTGTTTCCGTAGTGCTGTTCGCCTTATCCACTACCAGCAGCTCAGTCTCCAGGCTGCTGCAGGACTCATTGTAGTTGCTATCACCCGTATAGTGTGCCCTGAAGCGATAGTAACCGGCCTCATCAGGCTTGAAACCGCCTGACGTTGCTGTACCACCGTTCAGCCCGTTTATACTAATCTTGGTCCATGTCTCCGGCCAGGGATCAGCCGTGTTCAACTTGTACTGGTAGTCAAACATCACATTACCGGCTGGCTCGTCGATGTCCGGATCGGAAAGCCCTGTAACAGTGGCCACATCGTATACTGAGCCACCAAGCGTGATGCTGGCGCCGTTGGCGATAGGATCAGCATTGCCGGCTTGGTGCAACTGTGTTTCCGTAGTGCTGTTCGCCTTATCCACTACCAGCAGCTCAGTCTCCAGGCTGCTGTAGGACTCATTGTAGTTGCTATCACCCGTATAGTGTGCCCTGAAGCGATAGTAACCGGCCTCATCAGGCTTGAAACCGCCTGACGTTGCTGTACCACCGTTCAGCCCGTTTATACTAATCTTGGTCCATGTCTCCGGCCAGGGATCAGCCGTGTTCAACTTGTACTGGTAGTCAAACATCACATTACCGGCTGGCTCGTCGATGTCCGGATCGGAAAGCCCTGTAACAGTGGCCACATCGTATACTGAGCCACCAAGCGTGATGCTGGCGCCGTTGGCGATAGGATCATCATTGCCGGCTTGGTGCAACTGTGTTTCCGTAGTGCTGTTCGCCTTATCCACTACCAGCAGCTCAGTCTCCAGGCTGCTGTAGGACTCATTGTAGTTGCTATCACCCGTATAGTGTGCCCTGAAGCGATAGTAACCGGCCTCATCAGGCTTGAAACCGCCTGACGTTGCTGTACCACCGTTCAGCCCGTTTATACTAATCTTGGTCCATGTCTCCGGCCAGGGATCAGCCGTGTTCAACTTGTACTGGTAGTCAAACATCACATTACCGGCTGGCTCGTCGATGTCCGGATCGGAAAGCCCTGTAACAGTGGCCACATCGTATACTGAGCCACCAAGCGTGATGCTGGCGCCGTTGGCGATAGGATCAGCATTGCCGGCTTGGTGCAACTGTGTTTCCGTAGTGCTGTTCGCCTTATCCACTACTATTAGAACTTGAACTCCTCCCCCGAATTGATCTTGACTGGAAATCAACTGTACATTAGCTCCATCGTAACTGTAAATGTTGGCTATGCCTTCCGCTTCGCTTCCATAAAGGGCTCCGGCTTCACCGCCGGTGCCAAAATATAGATTGGCCCCGTCGGTTACCATTGAGATTATTCCGTCGGGGGCTGTATATATGAGCATCCCACGATCTGGAAGAGTAGAGGCTCTCAACTCTCCGTCGGCATATGCCATATATAGAGATCCATGGAATGTTTCCACCTCCCACATAGACCCATCGTAGCGCCCCTCGAAACCCGGCGCAAGGCTCCAATGGATTCCGTCTAATGATCGCCACATCCTTCCTAAATATGCCGCTCCGTAAACGTAGCCGCCATACTCATCGAAATCATAGATACATGACCCAGTCTGTTGGGTTTGATCCGGATGGAAAGTCGAACCATCCCAATGCCCGATGGTGTCCCAGTAAATGTCACCCATAAGAACATAACCATGAGAAACAGCTAGATGTCGCGTACCATTCCAGGCGGTGTAATTTACCACCCTTGTCCAATTGGCAATACCGCAGTTGGTGGTGCCAGGCGTGTATTTATAGAGCCTCATCCCCTTCCAGGCTGTACCAGCATACAGATTTCCCTGGTAAACAACTAGAGAGGATACCTGATTGTCCAGATTATCTCCGATCAATGTCCAGTTTGTCCCACTGTCGTGTCTGTAGACCTGGCCTATACCACCATCAGGATTTGAGGTTGACATTGTCCCGGCATAGAGATGCCCCTCATACTCCAGTAAGGAGAGCACAGCGTAGCCGAGGGTTGGGGAGGTGGCCTCCCAGGTATTGCCTGCTGTGTGCCGATAGACGATGCCAGGATTGCTGGTACCGGCGTAGAGTTCTCCCGTGTTTGGACTGCCGGAGTTCGTTACCGAGGAGGCCATAGCAGCCCCGAGTGCCCCGAGTGCAATGATAATCACAATGGCTAGGCAAACGATGGATAAAGACCTTCTCACTAGATTCATAACACCCCCCTCCTCCCTTTGGCCCAGAGTGACTTAGATATGAGTTTATACCTTCTACGTTATATACTTATACGATATAATCGTACAGTAATAATGTGACCATGTCAAGCCCCTCTGTTGGTTCGCATTTATGGATGTCAGGTGGTGAGAAACACGAAGACTCCATTCTCCGGATTGCATTGGCTCAAACGGGGATCTGTTCCCCTGTTGTCTGCAATCTGGAGAAAATGATCAGAGGTCTTCCTTTGGAGGGAACTGCTCAAATAGAATCGAGAAATGAAGAAATGTTCGTGAACTGCTGGGCTCTCAGTGGAATTTCTCAGATAATTGGAGGGTTGGAATGGAGGGCTCTATCTGGGCTAGTGAGGCAAGCCAGTTTGAAGAATCAGAGGATGTATTGTGGATAGTTAAGGTGGAGGCTATTGGGGACGTGCGAATGACAAGAACAGTTTGTGAATAGCTGGTGCCGAGGGCGGGACTCGAACCCGCACAGACGGTGAGGTCTAACGGATTTTAAGTCCGTCGCGTCTGCCAATTCCGCCACCTCGGCCCTCAAGATAGCAGGCTTATTGAAGTCGTGCCAGGACTGTATTGAGGTTCTTCCTGGGAACCCTGGCAGTGCTCCTGCACCGTGTCATTATACTACGCGCCAGTTTGAGAGGTGAAGTGTGGCGATTGTAATTCCGGCGTCGGACCAGCCTTGTCCAATCAGTTGGAGCATCGGTGTGCTGAAGGGCAAAGGCCACCTGGGCAGTCTGATGACGCGGGATCCGACGGGTTGGCTGTGTTACCTGCATCCCGGGGCTGTTGCAGATCTGCCATACTCCAGGGGCTTGCTTTTGCCTGCCCGAAAGTCTTACACTTTCCACAATTGATAAAGATCAGGCAATATACTGGAGACACCAGGAGGTAGGACTATGTTCGGCAGGTTTCTGGCGTTGTCATTGATACTCCTTGTCTTAGCCGTCGGTGCGCTATCAGGGTGCGGGGTCTTGCGTACCGACACGGAGAAGTTTGACCAGACCTACACGGTTACGGTGGGCACCAAAATAGATATATCCAATACCGACGGTGATATCAATGTAAGCGCCTGGGATATAGAAGACCATGTTGAGGTAACTGCCACCAAGAGTACTAGCTGGGGCACGGCTGAACTGGACAAGGTGGATATTCACGTAGACGCAGACACAGCAGGGGTAACGAGAATAGAGACAAGAATCCTGCAGAAGAATGCCAGGGTGTCGGTCTCCTACGAGATCAGGGTTCCGAGGAATTCGGTGTTGGACACGGTGACGACAGCCGCGGGTAAGATAAGCCTTGATGGCGTAAGTGGGGAGAATGTGACGATAACGACTTCAAATGGCGGCATCTATGTGAATGGGGGATCGGGGGAAATAACCGCGACATCGAGCAACGGCAAGATTGAGCTTGATGGCACCAGTGGTGAGGGGACGCTGGTCACTTCCAATGGCGATATTCTGGTGAGCAAGACAGTGGGCAACATAACGGCTACCACCAGCAACGGTAAAATCGAGATCAAGGATTCGAAGGGGGATGTTACGCTGGACAGTTCTAATGGAGCTATTTCGGTAACTAATCTGGATGGCTATGTCGTGCGTGCCAAGACCAGCAACGGGGCTATAAATATCACCAGGACCACCGGCATTGTAGTGGCAGAGACCTCCAATTATAACGTGACGGCCGAGATTTCCAATGTCAGAGATCCAGGCACAACCATCAAAACCAGCCGCGGTTCGATAGAGCTTTATCTCTCTGCCAGCCTCAATGCCAGCATTGAGATGAAGACATCCTCCGGGCAGATATCCCTCCACTCCGGTCCAGAAATCTCCACAAGCCAATTTGACCCGAACTACTTGAAAGGAATACTTGGATCTGGTGGCAGCAGCATATATGTCGAGACTACAAATGGCGACATCGATGTATATAAACTGGAGGCCAGCTAATCGCCTCTGTGTGGGGTAGTCCGGTTCAGCGCCAGAGATAGCACAGGATGTATTACTTCGCCTATGCTTCCAATCTCAGCCGCCGGCAGATGGCGGAGCGCTGCCCGGAAGCCAAGCCCAAATTCACTGCCAGACTGCCTCACTACAAGCTCATTTTTGCCGGGTGGTCCAGGAAATGGCGCGGTGGCTATGCTACGATTAGGCAGTCCAGAGGCGATGTAGTCATGGGCGCTTTGTACGAGATTTCAGAACGTGGGCTGAGGTTGCTCGACAAACACGAAGACTATCCATCCAGCTACGACCATTTGAAGGTGAAGGTGGTGACAGAAGATGGTGACTTCGTGGAGGCGGTAACCTACATCAGGGTTGGGCAGGCGGAAGAAACGAAACCATCGCCGGAGTATCTGGCGGTTATTCAGAAGGGTTACAAGGACTGGGGTTTGTTTTAAGCCGAGCGGGCTGGGGTGCTTGCAGGTACCTGTGCGCTCGTCATGCATTATTGACATAATCTGCAAAGGAGGGGAAAGCGGTGTTCTGTCCGAAGTGCGGCGTGGCCAACGATGATCAATCAAAGTTCTGCCAGAAGTGCGGGGCCAATCTTCAAACAGTGCCCAAAGAGGCGGTACCCGGGGAAGCAACTCCTCAGCAGGCTGCTGTCTCTGCGAGCAGTGTGGAATATGCCGGTTTCTGGAAAAGGCTTGCTGCCTGGATAATCGACTCTGTCCTGGTTTGGATTGTGGGCATCGTCCTCTCTCTTATCTTCCGGCCCTGGGTTGGTCCGTGGAGACAGATACACCCGATGCCGGTGATCTTTTTCTGGCTCATTGCCTCCTGGCTTTATTGGTCATTACTGGAGAGTTCTTCCAGTCAGGCGACAGTGGGAAAGATGGCACTGAGCATCATTGTTACCGATATGGAGGGCAAGAGGATCTCCTTCGCCAGAGCAACGGGGCGTCACTGGGCGAAGATCATATCAAGCATAATACTCTATATTGGTCATATTATGATTGCCTTTACCTCCAAGAAGCAGGGCCTGCATGACCTCATAGCTGACTGCCTTGTGGTGGTGAAAAAGTAGCTGGCCTGTTGTGGGGATTTACTGGAGGCGGCGAGCGGATTCGAACCGCTGGATAAGGGTTTTGCAGACCCTCGCCTTAACCACTTGGCAACGCCGCCTCTCTGGTGCCGAGGGGGAGATTTGAACTCCCACGAGCAAATGCTCACCACCCCCTCAAGATGGCGTGTCTACCAGGTTCCACCACCTCGGCTTTCCAAATACGGGATATCATGGCAGGGGTAGCAGGAGACTCGAATCCGCAACCAGCGGTTTTGGGGTTCGAGGCCGACGATGATACCCCGTGACACCAGATAGGATACCCTGTTGCTTGGTCTGGCGTCAACCAGCATTTTGTGCGTGCCCGTTATTTGACTCTACGAGTAACTGGTGATATTATCCTGGATAGCTGAGAAGCGCAGGCATGAGCAGAGAGCTTCTTCAGTATCGAGCGCCCGAGCGGGTCAGGGCGGAGATCACTCACGAGAGGGGGTAAGTGAGAAGAGATCAATTCTTCCATCTGTATTTGTCTTCTTCTTTCCTTACTCATACTTTCATGTTGCCAGTGCTACTTTAGGCTAATGATGGAAGATCGAAGATCAATGATGCAGGTTGTGTGTACCGGCATTGCCTTGTGATGGCAGAGGTGTAACGGGAACACTACAGATAAGCCTTAGCGAGAATCACGAAGGGGGGGCAAGATGGACGAAATGGAGAAGGCTATTGATGAATTGGAGAAGGCGACCGATCAACTGGTGAAGGTCAGTGCCAGATTAGCAGAGAGAACTGAAGAGCTAAATCAGCAACTCCAAAAGCTGGTGGAGGGACTCCGAAGACGTAACGAAATGCATGGTCACAATCACGACCATGGCACAGCAGAGCTCTTGGGCGGATCACAGGTCGACGGGCAATCCGAGGAAGCTGAAATCCTGGCTGAAGTCAGGAAGTTGCTGGATGGATCATGAAGGACGATTGTCAATCCGTCACTGAAACCCCGGTGTCAGGTCTGCAAAGTCACCTTCTCCCGACAATACAGCGGGCTGCCATGAGATGGCTGTATGAGACATGGGACTTGGCGTTGGGAGTAATTGGAAATGCCGGCAGTATCGGCATTTGATGGCGATTTACTAAGGAAAATGGCAGGGGCGGCAGGACTCGAACCCGCGACCGGCGGTTTTGGAGACCGCTGCTCTACCAACTGAGCTACACCCCTGTATCCACTTTTTAAAATACCCCTGGGGCGATTCGAACGCCCGACAAACGGTTTAGGAAACCGCTGCTCTATCCTTCTGAGCTACAGGGGCATATGGAGATAGGGGGATTCGAACCCCCGACCTCTGCGATGCGAACGCAGCGCTCTCCCGATTGAGCTATATCCCCTAAATTCGATCAGATTATGGAAAACTATGGTTCTCAGCAAGTCCGATTTTAAGGGCTATGTGCTTCCTGTGTCAAGGGAATCACGTGTGTTGTCCGGCATAACCACAGTCACGGCTACCCTTTGCTACCAGCAGTCTTCATATGGTAATATTTCGCCGAGTGTCTTGTGTACGGTGGGTTATATAGCACAGATCCCCATCGTCATTGCCAGCGAGGGAAGATGAAAACGTCTCACGGATCGATACCGCTGAATTGCATGGACAGGGTGGTCCTGGCTTATCACGAGGTAAACGAGCCTTATCTTATTCATGCCTTCCTGGACCTCGAGGGCGAAATTGACCCGTCCAGATTGAACCAGGCCATCATGTCCGCCCAGATGGCCTACCCTGTAATGAGGACGGTCCTGCGGGGCAAATACCTCAGGATTGACCGCGAAGTGCAGGAGGACCTCGGGAACGGCGTCCTCACCGTGCAGAGTCTGGCTCAGATCCCGGATTCGGACTACGACAGATATCTGTTTGAATGGATGAACAAGCCCCTGGATCTGAGGAAGGAATTTCCTTTCCGGGCGCTTCTGTTGAGTAAGAATGGGACTCAATCCACCCTGGTTTTCACCTTCCATCATTCCGCAGCGGATGGGCTCCGCGCCGTCTTCTTCATAAGGAAGATCATCGAGTACTACAACAATGAGGTTCCCAGCGATTATAAGCCGCCGGAGGATATCCGCCTGTCACGTAAGGGGGATGCCCTGTTTGAATTCGCCCAGAGCCAGAGGGCCAGGGTAAAGAATTACTATAGTAAGATGATCTACGATATCGTCTACCGCCTTTTTCTGGCGGCTATTCCTTTCCCCTCAAGGGTCTTCCATGACAAGAAGGGAAACTCAAGGGAGACTTTCTTCTGCAACAGGGTCATCGGTACCGAGGAGCTGAAGCAGATCGAAGCCAAAGCGACATCGGCCGGTGTTGAGGTGAACGACATACTTCTGGCATCCTGTTATCGGATAGTGGACAAATGGAACCGGATGCATGGAAAGGCCAGCAACAAGGTGCGGGTGATGTGCATCGTGAACATCAGCCCTAAGGGGTTTCGCCAGGTTGTCTCAAATCAGATGTCCTGGGTTTCGCCAACCACCTGGCCTGCGGACAGGGCGGATCAGGCCAAGCTGCTGAAGAAATTGAGATCGTATACTCTATCTGCGGCCATGAACAGGAGGGCATTCTCGCTGATTTACTTCTGGTATTTTCTTACCCGACTGCCGCCGGTGGCCTACCGGCAGATTTTCAGGCTCCTGGTTTTCCTGCAGACACATGTTGATTGTCCTTTCATGACCAATATCGGTGTCGTCTGGCCCAAGATGGGCTCTGAGGAGCCGGCGGTCACTCATATAGGCAATGCCAGGATAATCAATCTGACCGGTTCGCCGCCAGTGATGAGTCCGTGGAGATTGAGCTTCGGCATCAGCACCTACAACAGGACTCTGAATATCTCTTTGACCTACAGGCCGTCCGTGTTCTCCAGAGAAAAGGTGCAGGAGTTTCTGAATCTGTATGTCGAAGAGGTGATGAACTACCAGGTTGGCTAAGGGGTAGTAAGCGGATCGTCGGCGGCTGCACTTCTCAGCTAGGATAGCGGTGCCTTGAGAACTTCCGGGGTTATCCAATTAACTTCATTGTTGTCTTTGAGCACTGAAACGATATGGCCGTTGTAGTGCAACTGCTCTACCTCATGGGAACGATCCTGGTAGTACAGGAAAATGTGGGTCTTATCCGGCACCGAGCGTACTTGGCATGATTTCAGTCCGGCGAGGCCGGTGCCGGCAGCCTTGACCACCGCCTCCTTGGCGGTCCAGCAGCGGTACAGTGCCTCCCACGATTTACCGCCGCAAAGTTTCCATTCCTCCTCACTGGCCACGTAGTTGAAGATGGGACTGCTGCGGGGCTTTACTTCCTCGATGTCGATCCCGATCCTGCTATTGCTGATGACTGCGGCCACGTATTTAGGTTTGTGGGAAACGGACCAGTAGTAACCGCCGGATGGCAGGGGGACATCATCCTTGTCCTTGGCAAGCTCGCCAAGTATGACACCAGCCTTATCGGCACTCAATTTCAGTGCATGTCTGGCGCATTTGCTGAGGAGAACTACCTTCTGTCTGCCAATGAGTCCTTCCACGTTTTCGGTGGTCGGCAGAACTACGGGAAAGAGGGTCATGGGGCGCTACCCCGGCCTCAATGTCTTCTTGACGATATCCTTGTCGAAGGCGTTGACCGACATACCACCGTCTACAATAATGCCCTGGGCATTGATGCCGCTGGATCGCTCGCTCAGAAGGAAGGCGACTGTGTTGGCCACCTCTTTGGTATCCAGGGCTTTCTTGCGCAGGGCCAACTGCTCTGCGAAGAGGTAGTAGTCAATGTAGCCCGGTATCCCTGCTGAGGCAGATGTTTTCAGGAGTCCGGGGTTTACCGAATTGAACCGCACCTGAGAGAAGGCGCTGAAGGACTTGGCCAGAAAGCAGATGGTGGAATCCAGCGCTGCCTTCACCGGTGCCATAAAGCCATAGGTCTCCACTGCCATTCTGGTTGTTGATATGGATATGGCAACCACGGAGGCCTTTTCGTCGAGCAGGTTCTTGAAGGTATTGGCAATGCTGATCAGAGAATAGCAGGAGATATCAACGGACTGGAGGAAGTCCTTTTTCCTTGTTTCATGGAATGGCTTTATGCCGCCTTCGTAGTTGGCGAAGGCGATGGAGTGAACAATCCCGTGAATCTTGGGATATTTCTTTGAAATGTCGTCAGCCAGCTTGGTGATTTCCTCTTCCCTTTCTACGTCACACGTGTAGATGGTAGCATCAGGAAGAATCTTGGATACGCTTTCTTTCCTCTCCGGAGAACGGACGACATAGACGACCTCTGCCTTTGCCTCAGATAGAACCTGACCCACGAAATAGGCCACGCTCTTCTTGTTGGCTACACCAAAGACGAGGATAGTTTTGTTCTCAAGTCCCAGGAAGTCCATGCGTTACCCCCTATTTATTGGCTAAGGTGACGGCGAATTCCACCGTGGCCGCAGTTCTTCCATCGACTGAGGCCTTGCCCTTCAAGAAATAAGCACTGCTCACCTTCTCCACCACTTCGGCTTCCAGCTCCAGGGTGTCGCCGGGCTTGACCATGATCTTTAATCTGGCATTATTGATCCGGACCAGGACCGGAATGCCATCATCGATCTGGCCGATGATTCTTGATAGCAGAATCGCGCCTGATTGGAAGATGGCCTCGCAGACAAGAACCCCAGGCATGATCGGGTTGCCTGGGTAATGCCCCTTGAAGTACTCCTCCTGCGGATTTACCTTTCTTGTGGCTTTGATCTTTGTATCGGTGATCTCTATGATCTTATCGACAAACAGGAACGGCGGGCGGTGGGGTATAGCCTTCAAAATCTCTTCCATTCTATAGTCCTCCGGTCACTTCCAGGACAGCACCATTAACGTACGATGCCTCTCTGGAAGCCAGGAAAAGGACGCAGGCCGCCACCTCTTCAGTCTTGCCTAACCTCTTCATCGGAATCTGGGATAGGTATGACTCCCGCAATTTGTCCGAAAGATCCTCAATGAATTCGGTGGCGATAAAGCCCGGAGAAACGCAATTGACCGTAATGCCTCTGGTGGCAACCTCTTTGGCCAGCGACCGGATCAATCCCACTTGCCCAGCCTTGGAGGCGGCGTAGTTCGACTGGCCTTCCCATCCAAATCTCCCCATTGGAGAGGTGATGACGATAACCCGCCCGTATCGTTTTCGCATCAGGGACATGACGGCGAATTTGCACATGAAGAAGGTGCCGGTGAGGTTCACGTCCAGTACGCTCCGCCAGTCTGTCTCCTTCATCATTCCAAGCACGGAATCCTTTCTGATGCCGGCGTTGTTTATCAGGACTTCAAAGCTCCCGTATTTGCTATCCACATACTTGTAGAACTTCTCTACCTCCTCGTGTTTGGCTACATCAAATCTCTGCATATCGATCCTGTCGGCGAACTGGATATTGTCCTTATGAAATTGCGCTGCTGTAGCCTCATTCGAGGTATAGGTGCTGATAACTCGGGCACCTGCCTTCAAGAAGGCCTCTGCAATGGATCTGCCGATTCCTCTGGTACCGCCGGTGACGATGACAGTCTGTCCTTCAAAGTTAAACATCTCTTGCCTCCCAAAAGGGCCTGATCATGATCTCAGGTATTTGTCCACGTTATTAGTTACAATCACACCGTAGTTGGCTGCCCCCAGCCATCCTGACATGATAATCCCTACTGATCCGGTATGGAAGAGTCCCCGGATCTGTTCAGGCAGTCCCATACTGATCTTCAACCCTTCAAATTTTGTGCCGAAGGAGGTACCGTTGGGATGAAGGGTATATCTCTCGAAGGTCTTCGGAGTGGCTGCCTCCAGATAGTCGATCTTGTCCCGGACTCCGGGGACATACTTTCCCAGAGCATCGACCGTTGACTCGATCAACTCCTTTTTGGACGCGTGGTATTCCTCAGGGGAAAGATGTGCCCAGTCCTCATAATTGGCATTTGTAGAGGCGACAATGGAATACATGTCATGGCCGGGCCTGGTCTGAGGGTAATAAAAGGAATAGGTCCGGCTGGTGATATTCCTGCTGCGTAGTTTCACTGAGTCGAATTTGTCTGCCATCGAGGTGAAGTAGAGGTCTCCCACATAATCAATGCTCTGGCCTTTCTTGATGCCCATGTAAACCTGGCAACTGCTGTTATTGATGCGCACCTTGCTGCTTTCCTCGGCGAAGCTGCTGTCAAAATGCTCATCACCTACAAGCTTGTGAACAGTTGATTTCACATTGGCATTGGAGACTACTGCTCTGGCTTTGATCATCTTTCCGTTTGCTATAACCCCTGTTACCCTTCTGTCCTCAATGATAATCTTCTCTGCCAGGCTGTTGGTGCGGATGTCAACACCGTTCTTTACCAGCTCGGCCTGCATCATGGAGATAATCTTGTCCGTCCCGCCCTGAAAGGTGTAAACACCTTTGCTCATGAAGTTGGAGAAAACGATGCCGTAGCTTATCGCCGGATCATCGAGGGTTGAGCCGTTGGCATAGGTGATTGGCTCCATCAGTAAACGGACCACGTCATCCCGCCCCGGGAAGAACTTCTCGAAAAGCTCCCTTGTCGTCATTCGCTGGTCATCGTAGAAATTCATTCCCCTGGCGGTGTTGAAGAATGATTCTATAGACTCTCCGGGGACCTTGAATTTTTCCTTTAGAATTCGTGTGAAGTCCTCCCTGTCGAAAGTGGTGGTTAGAGAGAACTGTGGGTTATCAAATCGGATCTCCTTTAGTTGGACGATGGAGTCCGCGATCTCGCGGTTCCAGTATTTGCGGCAGGTCTTGATCATGCCGACGGGAAATCCGTGCAGGGAGATATCGAAGATATGCCCGCCTTTTCTGTGGAACCATGTAGCCAGGCCACCCAGCTTGTGGTGGTGCTCCAGGAGCAGTATGGAATACCCGTTCCTGGCCAGCATGTTGGCTGCTGTTAGACCGCCCAGGCCGCTGCCGATGACGATGACATCATATTGTGGTTTTGTGCCCTCTAACCAATCGTGAGCCATTGTCTCTTTTCCTTATATTTCGATTTTGGCAGTTAATTCATCAGCAGGTGAAGATTTGCCATTGAGATGCCGCTGAGCATAGCTCCAACGATCCCCAGGAACCCTTGGTCTGTGCCGCAGATGAAAAGGTTTTCCAGATGTGTCCTGCCGTTTCTAACCTTCTGGGGTGAACCGTATACTGCTCCGTTCAGATGCCCTGTGAATTTGTAGATAGTCCTGGGAGTGAACACATCGGTAAACACAATTGAATCCCGAAAATCAGGAGTAATCGTCACTGTTGCTTCCAGGGCCGCCTTGAGGCAGGCCTCCTTTTGTGACCCATATTCCTCTTCAGTCAGAGTATTCCAGCGGTCAAAATTGGCCATGTTGGTGATCCTGATTATACCTTCAGGCAGCGGGGTAGCGAACTGGAAATTGTTGGGGCAACAGATCACTCCGCTGGAAACATCAATCGGTTCTGCAGGTCTTTGGTAGACAAATCGGTTCGAATTGTTGAAGAAGATGATGGTGGTATCCAGCCCCAGATCAGATGGCTGCTTATCCAGAACCAGAATTGACTCCATGAAGGAGAGTCGACCTGTCTCATGTTTGGGCTCAGTGGGATCGTGGTTGGATAAGAGACTCATGGTTTCGACATAACCGGCTGAGGACAGCACTCTACCTGCTGTCAGAACCTCACCGTTATCGAGCAGGAGCGATTCTACCTTACTGCCGGATACCTTTATGCGTTGTACTCCGCATCTCACCCTCAATTCACCGCCACAAGCCTTGTATTTTCTCACCAGCAGATCCAGGATGTGACGTACCCCGTCTCTCGGCCTGGCAAACCCTTCGCAGTAAATGCTTTTGAACATGATGACAAACTGTGCAAAGTCCATATCCCTTTCCAGCGCGTTGCCGTAGTACATAAGCGGACAGAGCAGCATATCTGTGAGCACCGGATCGGAGATAATACTACTCACAACCTGGCGGGCGGAAATAGGTTTTGCATCGAGCGCCAGTTCGTTATACCCGTAGATAGTCTTCAGTAACTTCTGGAAGTTGTCGGCCTGAGCCGGGAACTTTTCGACTACCTCCTGAACAAAGAAGTTGAGGTCATTGTTGAACCGCAATGTTTTCTCCGGGAACCTGACGGCTGACATGTGTTGCTGACACAAATCAAGGTCCTCAAATTTCAGCCTGAGCTGCCGCAGCAGCTTTGGCAACGGCGCTAACTTGACACTCTTGGAAACATAGTTGGTCATGGCATGAAGACCCACATCAAACCTGTATCCGCCGCGGTCGTAGAACGAGTTTAACCCCCCGACACGGTAGTGTTTTTCAAGGATGCAGACCTTCTTGTCGAAGTAGGCCAGCCTGATACCTGCGGCGAGGCCAGACATTCCTGCACCGATAATCAAAACGTCATAATCCACGGTTGATACAATGTGATCGGTGCCGCTATTTCACCGATACAATGGTGTGCCTGGGCTTTGGCAGTTCAAGAGATAATGCTCAAGTTTCTCTATGCTTGTCTGGCTACAGATGTGCCATATGCGGTACGAGGTAGGCTACTGCACCATCTAACGTAGCTAGTTTAATATAATCATCTTCTGGAACTTCAATGCCGTAGCGTTTTCGCAGTTCCATTATTATATCCAGGAAGTCCATGGAATCCATCTCTACCTGGTCACGAATGCGGACATCGCCTTTCAGATTGCTTAGATCTTCATCCGGCACTATCTGGGCGATCACTTCCAGAATGACGGCCCTGATCTGATCCTTAGTCATGTGTCCTCCCATCTAGAACAGCTATTCGGCCGTGTGTCATGCGCCGAATCTCTTTACAATAACAACCGAGTTGATACCCAGCATACCGAAGGAATTATTCATGATGTAATCGACCTTGTCAACCTTTATGGGTTTGTTAATCACGAGGTTCTGAATGGCACATTGAGGGTCCAGGTTGTCTATGTTTATGGTGGAGTGAACCATGCGATCATTGAAAGAAGGTAAATTCCCCGCCAGTTCCAGGGCACCAGCGGCACCCATGGTGTGGCCTATGAAGCTCTTGGTGTTATTCGCATAGGTATGTGAGGCGTTGTTGAAGACATCCCTGATTGCCTGACACTCCTGTAGATCGCCCTGTTGAGTCCCTGTGGCGTGAGTGCTGATGATATCGATATCACTGGCAGAGAGCCCAGCCTTTTTCAATGCCAGCTTCATACACTCGGCTTGCCTTTGTGCGTTGGGGAGAATGAAATCGAGGGCATCCGAGTTTATGGCATAACCAACGATCTCGCCGTAGATTCTGGCCGATCTCTTCAGGGCGTCGCTCAGCCTCTCCAGAACACAGACACAGCCGCCTTCCGAGACAACGATGCCGTTTCTGTCCCTGTCAAAGGGGCGGCATGCTTTGCTGGGGATCAGGATGAGAGGCCAGAGCACCCTCATTCTTGAAGCTGGCGAATACGCCGAAGGTATGAATGCTCTCCGAGACTCCGCCCGCCAGGGCCAGGTCCACCTCATCGAGCAGCAGCATTTGGAGACCATGTATGAGGCCTATGTTGCCGGCGGCACAGGCGGCGCCCAATGTGTAGTGTGGTCCGGTAATTCCCATGTTCAAGGTAATTTCGCCGGCTGGGTTGTTGGCCACTGTCCTTGGATTATGATGATGCGACCAGTATTTGACGTCGTAGTCATATTGCTTGATGGCGTATATCTCGTTCTCGGTCTCTACGTTGCCATGCTCGGTAATCCCAAGGTATACGCCGATTCTGGATTTATCGAGTTGAGTGAAGTTCAGTCCTGAATCAGCGATTGCCTCCTGGGCACAGTAGATGGCAATTGATCCTGCTCGTGTTCCGCGGCGCAGTTCCTTCTTCTTTTGATACTTTAGCGGGTCGAAGTTACAAACGCCTGCCAGCACCTCACCCATGTAATGGGTTTCGATTTTCCCTACACCGGCTTTGCCTGCGAGCAGATTCTGTCGTAATTCTGCCAGGTTATTCCCGTTTGGTGCTGTGAGCCCAATCCCAGTTATTACGATGCGGCGTTCGTCTATCATTCGAATCTGAAGATTTTTCGTTCTTGCTACAGATACCACGTTCAACGCTTATTGTCAAATTGCCGACGCTTTGACATTATACTCTATGACGTTCTATCATCAATGACTGATTCAAGGCAGGCTGAAAGATGGCAGATAGCTGGGTAGAGCAATTCATCAAGACCTTTGTACCTCTCTTCATAGTCATCGATGCTTTTGGCAACTTGCCATTCGTCATCAGCATGAGCGAAGGGATGTCCAAGAGTGAGAGAAACAGGATGATTCTCGTTGCTGTCTTTACAGCAGCTATTGTTGGGCTGGCCTTTCTATTCCTGGGCAGGTTCGTTTTGAACCTGATGGGTATTGATGTAGGCTCTTTTGCTATTGGAGGCGGTCTTATTCTATTAGTCCTTTCCATCCGATTTATATTAACAGGCCAAGTCGTGGATATTATCAAAGAGGAAATGGTGGCTGTTGTTCCTATTGGCACTCCTCTGACAGTGGGCCCAGCCACGATAACCGCATTATTACTGCTGGCGACTCAGTTCCCACTGTATATGGTACTGCTCTCTTTCGCGCTGAATATTCTCATAGCCTGGATTGTCTTTATGTTGAGTAACGGGTTTGTTCGCTTCTTAGGGCATGGGGGCATCAAGGCAGTGTCCAAGGTATTCAGCCTCTTGCTGGCTGCCATTGCTGTAAGCATGATCATCAATGGCCTGAAACAGGTCGGCGTATTGACGACTGGGACCTAGCCTCCCCAGATAGCGGAGATATCATTGGCACTTAACATAAAGTTCCTTTAATTGAGATTGATCATTATGCCACCAGAATCTTCTTCTGCAGGTGCAAATCCTACTCCAGAGTTTCCGGCAGGTCTGAACTGGTTGAATACTGAACATAATTGATGGCTCTTTGGAGTATGATGCATACCAAATGACTGCCACACTGAGAGGCGCTTGGATTTAGAATGGGCCTTAATTCGCACGACACTCAATGCTTCTTGGAGGAAGTTCAAGAAAGGAATTCGCTGGATTTGCTTGGTGTGGCGGATATCCGGGAAGTAAGGGGGGCATTTCAGGGACTATCGAAGGATGTCACAGATGCATTTCCCTTGGCCATAGTAGGGGCTGTACGGGTCTCCAAGGCAGTGCTAAGTACCCTGGAAGATGGCCCGAATCTCTTGTATTACCATCATTATCGGCAGCTCAACTCTCAATTGGACCGGGCATCTCTAAGAATCGCTCAGGAGATCGAAAGAAGAGGCTATGCTGCCTTGCCCATTGCTGCCTCACAGGTTGTTGATTGGGAGAAGATGACTGGCCATTTGTCTCATAAGGAAGTGGCCCATCTGGCTGGCTTGGGATGGCGTGGCAGAAACAATCTCTTGGTCACCAAAAAGTTAGGCTCTCAAGTTCGTTTAACTACGATCCTAACTGACTTTCCGCTTGAGGCCGGGCATCCGATGCGAGCGGATTGTGGCTCCTGTTACCGCTGTCTGTCTGCCTGCCCGTCGAAGGCAATAAAGGAGGAGCCAAGTGAATTCGACTCCTTGGCCTGTTACCAGAAATTGAAAGAATTCGGCAAGACCAGGCGCATTGGACAATACATCTGTGGGCTTTGCGTGAAAGCCTGCAGTGGATCAAAGGGTACTGTAGAACTGCAACAACAGGAGACTCATGGGTAAGACCAGAGAGCCACAGCCGGTTAAAGCTTTTGTTGGCCTTCTAATATCCCGGTTATCCCTTTTGCCGCGGGTAAGCGATTTGCTTCAAGAGAAGTTGGGGCCCATTGATATCCAGAGTCAGGTGTGGGATTTCAACTATACGAATTACTACGAGGCAGAGATGGGGCCTGAACTAAAAAGGCTTTTCCTGGCATTTAGTGCTCTGGTGACTCCTGAGAGGCTTGTAGAGATAAAGCTGTTCACTAATAACCTGGAGGGAGTCCTGGCGGAAGGTGGAAAACGTCTGGTGAATCTTGACCCGGGCTATATCACGCCCGCTAAGGTGGTTTTGGCCACTACAAAAGACTACGCACATCGTCTCTATTTGGGCAGTGGTATATATGGGGAAGTCACCTTGCTCTTTCACGGGAAGCAATATCAGACACTCCCATGGACCTATCCTGACTACCGTAGTGAGACTTATCGTGAATTCTTCAGGCAACTGCGAACGAAATACATGGCGCAAATGGCAACACTCAAAGATTAATGCCTGAAGAAGCCTGTTGGTCTTTGCTGATTCTCTTCTCTGAAGTCTCAATTTTGAGTTGCATTACTCTTGACATTTGACCTTTCATGTGCATATCATTCGCACAGTGTACCTAGCAAGCACAAAAATGCTGGTGGGACACGAGAGAAAATTTTGAAGGAGGAATAGCAATGCCACAGGCTTACTGCGTAAAGTGTCGCAAAAAGGTAGAGATCAGGGGTGCAAAGCAGGTCACTTTAAAGAACAAGCGCCCAGCGATAAGTGGCACGTGCCCGAGCTGCGGGACCAAGGTTTTCAGGATCGGGAAGGGCTAAGTCCTGTCCTGATACGTTTAGTTCTGTAAATAATCTGAATAGGACTTCCCACTAAGTTTAATTGTGGACTGGTGGGGAGGTAGAGTGTTTGTTGTGGTCACTGAAGGTTGATGTCTTTGTCTCCTTCAGTGACCATCAATTTTTGGTGCTGGTATTAAGATAGCCTTATCCTGGCCGGTGAAGTTGACCGGTTTCTCGGCGTCAAAACCCAGGGGTGATTATCATAATCTTGCCAGCGATAATATCAGCGAAATCCCTGAGCCTGCTGTTTGATCTCACTCCATCTAGATAGAGGTAACTGCCTGTGCCCCTTGATGCCATAATATGCGATTGGAATGGGACAATAATCGAGTACCGGGATGAGAAGCCCGTACTGGAGAGTATAGCCACAGACTTGTTTAAGGCCTCTATTCCCCTTCACCCTCTCAGGATAGCCCGTATCCTCAAAGCTAGAATGGAGTTGGAGTCACTGTACAGAGAGCGTCGTCGTGAAACTGGCTTTGATTTTGTGAAGGAAATGTTCAGGGTTTTCAATGAGAAGGTAATAAATGGCATGCCGGTTTCCTTCATATGCCATTCGGTGGACAGGTATGCCAGTAAGCCCCAGACTCAGACCAGACTCGACCATAGAATCCTGCAACCGATCAAGGAGGCTCACCAGGCAGGAAAGACCACTGGTATCTTTTCTGCTGGGTACAGATATGGCATCGAAAGGATTTTGACATTCTCCGGGTACCGTGAGTGTTTTGATTTCTGTGAAGCCGATGACCTTAAGGAAGAGAATAATACAGTTGTTGAATTCAGGTTGAACATCTACAGGAATAAGCCCAGACTGCTGCAGGAGTTGCTCAGGAATAGGCAATTGGATGCACGCAGAGTAGCCTATCTTGGTGATAGCGCAGATGATGAGGGGTGTTTTGAGATTGTAGGATATCCCATAGTGCCGTTTCTTGCCTCAGATGGGCTGAAACAAGAGTTTGCCCAGAAATACAAAGCCTTCGTCCCCAGGGATGAGAAGGCTTTGTCTGATTACTTCAAGTGTGTCTGAACTGTTTTGGACTGTAACCATCATGTTCTTTTGGGTGGTCAGGGTAGGTCTACCACCTTGATCTCACTCAGTGGAAAGGTTTGACAACAGGTGATAGAATCTGCTGAGTTGCGAC
The DNA here is from genome assembly GCA_963720375.1 of uncultured Chloroflexia bacterium. Classification (GTDB taxonomy): domain Bacteria; phylum Chloroflexota; class Dehalococcoidia; order UBA2247; family RBG-13-53-26; genus JAPLHP01. Next base: position 66,354 of record CAVRFM010000012.1, read on the forward strand.
TTTATGAAATTACTCGAATCAGTCTTATGCCTTTATTAAGCCAGAGAGGGAGGTAAAACCATGGAAGTTTCTGATTTTGATACGCAGATTAGCGACCTGGAGGCTGAGATTGAAAGCGCCAAAGTGAAGATGGAGGATGTTTGCAGAGGGTTTCTTGTTGCCACGGACAAATTTGCAGTCAAATGGTTTGAAGAACGAGCAGAACGTGCCGTGACAAGCAATCCCGAGGTTGTTAAAAACCTCGATGCCGAACGCCTCCGCAAATTGAAGGCTGCTCTTGAGAAGTTGGTGCTCCGTGTTCCCAAGATTGTGGAGAAACATGTTAATGATGACAAGTACTGGGCCCATCGTGGTGAGTTAACTGGGGATTCCTTCAGCCACATTGGGCGCTATCGGATTTATGGTCGAAGCGTCCCTGATGAGATGGATAGCGCTGTGCGCGAAGCACTGGGATATGTAGGAGGTTTGCTGTCTGAGTATGGGCTTGCCGATGTCGGAGACCATAGGGAATGGGCAATGGATTATCCGGGTCCTCACCCTAAATACAGACGTGAGTATAAGTGGTCAGATGAGATGAATGCTGCGTTGAACCGGTACTCGGAACTCTATAATAGACTACTGAAACTTAGCCAGGAACTTAAAGAGGTGAAGAACAGTAAATCTCAAGCCGAGGCAAAGCATCTGTGGGACAAAGCTTAACCAGCTTCTATTTCTGTGCAAGGCTGAGGCCGCCACAGGCGGATCTCTGCCCAGGCTTTAAGACTTTAGATCACCTCTGACTCCAATTATTACCTCATTTAGTGGAATACCCTTGCCGCTCAGGTGTATTGCTTGCTTTGCCATATGCGTCAGCCCGGAACAGCAGGGTACCTCCATGTGTGCCACCGTAAGGCTCTTAACCTGTGAATGACACAGAATGTCGGTCAGCTTTTTCAGGTGTGATTGAAAGTCATCCAGCTTGGGGCAAGCCACAAGCAGAACGTGGTCTTTGAGTAGGTCCTGATGAAAGCCAGCGTAGGCGAAGGGGACACAGTCGGCTACAAGCAAGAGATCGGCTCCCTGAAGGAAAGATGCAGTTGATGGTACAAGAGCGAGCTGGACCGGCCAGTGACCGAGCATTGAGTCTTGATGTACGGTGTCCCTTCGGCTGCCAACTGCTGCCCCCTGCCTTCTAAACTGGGTGACAGTAGCTGATGCGCAACCGCAGGGAAGCTCTGCTGTACCATGTTTTTTTGATTCCGTGTGGCGCCTTGTTGCTTCCTCGTCAAATTCTTGGACCTCTCCCTCCTCAATGGTGATCGCCCCCCGGGGGCATTCACCGAGGCAGGCACCAAGACCATCGCAGTATTTCTCGCTGATGAGCCTTGCTTTGCCATCGACAATCTGAAGAGCCCCTTCAACGCAGGCTGGAACACAGATGCCACAGCCGTCACATTTCTCCTCATCTATCCTGACGATCTTTCTCATCATCTTGGTTGTCATATAGTGTTCTCCCCTTGGTTAATAAACTGAAAACCTGCAATCAGGTATTGCTCTTGAGTTGTCTCCACCTCTCCTCTCCCAGACACTCGCGTGCTGCAGCGCACCACTCGATACAGGTTGGCACACTCTCCCGATAGACTATTTGGCCACACTGGGAGCACTTTACCTTGATCTCACTGGAGAACATCTCGATTTCGGCACTACAGTTGGGGCACTTCAGGAGCTCCAGCCGCACCTGCATGTTATCTTGCCCAGGACATCTGGTGAACATGGGAATCACCTCCTACCCTCTGTCAATGCTTTATCTTGGCTTTCTTGAATCATGTTAGGGTTAAACTAGGCCCTCTACCATGATCTGGATCATAGAGTGGGGTTATACGCATGGCAAAGCAGCCCTTATTAATGTCTAACTGCAGACATGATGAAGAGGGGGGTGTCTTCCTATATCACTGGTGGTCCTTCACTCAGTAACTTGAGCTTGGATTCATCCAGGATAACTATCTTCCCACGAACAGAGCGAATTATACCTCCGTCTTTGAGGCGGCTCATGAACCGGATGGCTGTCTCGGTGGTAGTTCCGGCCATATCGGCAATCTCTTGTCGGGTAAAGGGAAGAGTGGGCCCAAGCTTGGAAGAGAGCATCAGCAGCATCCTGGCAAGGCGTTGTTCGACCCTCTCTCCTGCAAGGTCTCTGAGCCTGTTTTGGGCATCCCTGAGTCGCCCTGCCAGAACATTAATAATTCTCAGTGCTGTTTCTGGACGATGAGCGAGGAAGGAGCGGAAATCTTCTCTCCCGACCTCCAGCACTTTAGTTTCAGCTACGGCCTGTGCTGAACCTGGATATGGCCTATTCTCGAAAACGGCGACCTCGCCAAACATCTCGCCGGGTCCGAAGAAGGCAATAACGAACTCCTTGCCCAGTGATGAATGCTTGAGAATCTTGACCCTGCCCTCAGCTACTATATAGAACCAGTTTGGGGCATCTCCTTCCCAAAAGACAAACCCACCTGCCTTAAGGCCACGCTCAATAGTCAGTTCTGCCAACTCAGCAAGTTCGTCTTCATTCAGACTGGAGAAAATAGTTGAACTTTTCAAAACTTGAACCTTGTTACCCGGCATCCTGTCAGCCTCTTCTGTCAGTAGCTCCCGGTATCATGCCGTCACAGTAGAAGGCAATGCCGAGGAGGCCAGGCCCGGTGTGCAGTCCCATAACCGGAGTGAAGTCTGTAACATACACTTCGGCGCAATCAACCCCTGAAGATATGCGCTGTCTTAATTCCTCGGCTTCATTGAGGACATTGGTATGCATAACAATAGCATGCACGGCTTGCCCCTGTGATTTTTCCCTTAGAAGCTTTATTAGTCGTTCGATAGCCTTCGGTCTGATTCTAGCCCGATCCACCGCTGTAGCTCCTTTTCCTGACGGGAGGAGTTCAAAAATGGGCTTTATTTTGAGCAGCGAGTTTGCCCAAGCAACGGCGTGAGGAACCCGTCCGCCTTTAGCCAGGTAGTTGAGAGTATCTATGAAAGCTACCAGGCGGACTTTGGGCATCAATGTTCGAGCTGCTTCAGCAGATTTGGGTAGACTTTTCTCTGCTACTGCTACCCTGGCTGCGGTCAGGACTACAAGTCCTTGTGCTCCTGCCGCGGTGCCGCAGTCCAGTACTTCAACGACTACATTTGGCATCTTCTGTCTGCTCATATCAGCCGCGGCCTTAGCTGAATCAAAAGCGTGAGTGAATCTGGCAGATGGAGTGATTACCAGGATGGTTTCACTTTTCTCTGCTATCTTCTCGAAAACTGCAAGGTAAGTTTCTGGTGATGGTGCTGAGGTTGTTGGCACCTTCTTTGATTGGGCTAGCAGTTCGTAAAACTCGGCTGGAGTTATATCTATCCCATCTCGATAAACCTTTCCATCATGGATAAACTCCATCGGTACAACTTCAATCTCATAGCGATCCACCAATTCCTTGGGTAAACAGGCTGCGCTATCAGTGACAATAGCTACTCTATTCACAGTTTTGCCTTTTCGAGATAAGAGCCATCCTCATATATCGCTTTGACATTTATTCGAAACTAAGGCTTTCCTAATGTATCGATCAGATTTGGGTGTTGCCTGTGATACTACGGCTCACTATTTTAGTTTAGTTGAACCAGATTCAAATAGCCAGCATGTGTAATTGAAGTCAGATAGAGAGCCCTAACCTGCTCGAGCGTGAATTTTTCACTGACATGCTCTGGGCGGTTTCTTACCTTGTTGAGGATTGAGGAACTTGAGGCAAGGTGTTTACTGATAGTGGGCCAGCGCATCTTTCCGGCAGCGTGGAGTGGGTTCTTGGCAAGCTTGCCAACCAGTGGCTGTCCCATGTGGAGCGCTTGAAGTCGAACTGACCGATCCTTTTCTCAGTGGTCTTGGGAAGCTACCTGCTGCATGATCATCCTTCAACGGTAGTTGCATAGGTCACGATCGTATGAAGAATCGGATGGCATATCCAGAGGATTACACCAGGGGTGAGAGTATCTGGGGCAAGCGTGTTAAGTCTGAATCTGCTCCCGATTCGAAGACCAGGATGATAATCTGATACGAATTACTCCGGAAATGACTGCAAATGCTGCCACTACCAGGATACCTAAACCTGAGACCCCGGTGAGCCCGGCAGCAATCGCAACCCCTATCACTATTCCCCAGAATATGGCTGCAATCAGCTTTCTTTTCATCTCATTAGCCTCTCCAATTCTTTTTGGCAAAATAAAAACCGACCTGAAAAAGGTCGGTTTCACTATTAGCTCTACGCCATCCAAGTGACCAGTTTTACAGATGGCGCTTCAACGCTTCCTGCCCCCCCCTACGCCAAGATCAGCAATGGCTATCGCTCACATGTGCCTACCCATTCCTGGCTTGGCGATTAAACAGGGCCCTCTTGGGTTACTATATTGACAAATCCAATAAGCTTGATATAATAAAAAGCGAGTGTGGTTGCGTCCCCCGCATCCTGCTCGTGATCCCACTAGTTACAGGCTATGTGGGATCTTTTTTGCTTTGAAATATGCGCCAGATATTCTCTGTTTCTATCTCCTTACACCAGAAAATATCTAATATGATAGCATCACTATCATATACAGATACCAATTACGCTTGATGCTCTAGTGTTGTTTTATATCATATTCCGATAGATTTGTCAAACTTCGGGCGTGGTGGATAACGTTGCGAGACCTTGGGTCTTGTGGCCAGACGAGCCGTGATGTGGCTATTTGGTGATAGGGGCTTAATGGTCAGAGGCTAGTGGAAATGTTAGGTGTGAGATCACTCGTGATTCTTAAACTCTCGGGTTGGGCATAACGAGACTGGTTGCATTCGTCTATATTTTCCCTCTAAGAAGCTCTCTTATGCAGATTCCACCGAAGTCCCAGAACTGGTGCCGCATGCTTTTGAAGTCCAGAGTGCTCATCATGCTGCCAAGCACGCCGAATGGGAGCATCTGGGGAATGAATCCTCGGGAATATTCGAGCATCCAGGCATGATCTCTCACTCGATAGCCTTTATCTGTTCCCTTTCTGAGATAGGCCATATCACCGGGCTTATAGATCGCAGGGGTAAACTGGCCCTGGGTGTACGTCAGCATTTCTCCATCCAGCATGATGTCATAGACGTGAGCCCAGTATCGCCCGGAATATCCTTCAGTGCCGATGGGTGTACCAAAGAAAATGAGGTATTCCGAGATCGAACCATAGAGTATGGTTAGCATTCCCATAGAACCGCCCGCGATGCTGAATATCCATCTTCTCTTAGTGCGTATGCGGCCCGGGAATTGCCTGTCCAGTGCTTCCGTGACCGCTTCGAATTTCTCTTCCAGCGGTACACCGAGATTCTTTTTACATATCTCCTGCAGGTCTTTGGGATCAAAAATATATGCCATAACTTTCTCCTTGGTCAGGCGTTTTGGCTGTAATTCCCCATCTCAGCTTGCAGTGGTATGGTTCCAAACTGGCCTCATTCCGAGCATCGATGATATGCCTGCTCTACTCAGGTGTCAAGCCTCATTTGGCTTGACAGAGAGCGTGAACGGCCTATAATCAACGGAAACCGTGGTGAGTACTCTCTTTGTATCTGTATATCCCTTGGGATGGCCTGCCAAAGAATCTCATGTCCCCGGGTAGAGGGACATGAGCCTTGATAAACAATGTTCTCCACCAAGACCGGCGTTGCCGGTCTGTTGATGCAGTCCTCATAGATGATTAATGACTAACGATTTTGATATCAAGAGTATTACAGGCCTTTCTGAAGCCGAAGCAGCCCGAAGGCTGAAAGAGGAAGGGTACAATGAACTGCCATCGGCAAGGAAGCATCGCAGTGCTTTGGCTATTGCCCTTGGAGTTGTCCGTGAGCCGATGTTCCTTCTGCTCCTCGCTTGTGGAGCAATCTACCTCTCTTTAGGTGACCGGGAAGAGGCATTGCTTTTGTTGGGCTTTGTCCTTGTCATCATTGGTATTACCACCTACCAGGAACATAAAACGGAACGTACACTGGAGGCACTGCGTGACCTATCCAGCCCTCGCGCCTTGGTTATTCGTGATGGGGAGCAGAAAAGGATCGTTGGCCGTGAGGTGGTTCGTGGTGACATGCTCGTTCTGGCAGAGGGCGACCGTGTGCCGGCTGATGCATTGGTCCTGGCCTGTAATAACCTGACGGTTGACGAATCATTGCTGACGGGCGAGTCCGTATCGGTACGCAAAGCAGCGGGCACTCTTGCAACTTTGGCATGTCGACCCGGCGGTGATGATCTGCCATTCGTCTTCTCCGGCACTCTGGTGGTCAGTGGTCAGGGCATTGCCCAGGCGCAAGCTACTGGCATACGCAGTGAAATCGGCAAGATCGGTAAAAGCCTCCAGACGGTCGAGTCTAAAGAGACGCTCCTGCAAAAGGAAACCGGACGGCTGGTTATCAGACTTGCCATTATCGGCGTAATCATAAGCGCCATCATTGTAGTTGTCTATGGGTTGACCAGAGATGATTGGCGGCACGGTTTTCTGGCGGGGATCACCTTGGGGATGGCTGTACTGCCGGAGGAATTTCCGGTTGTGCTTACCATCTTCCTCGCTCTGGGGGCTTGGCGTATTTCGAAGGTGCGGGTTCTTACGCGCCGTGCACCGGCTATCGAGACCATGGGTTCGACCAGTGTGCTGTGTGTTGATAAGACGGGTACGCTGACCCTTAACCGCATGTCGGTGGCCAAGATGTCTGCCAACGGGCAGGTCTACGACCTGAGAAAGGGGACCTCGGAGCAACTCCCGGAGGCCTTTCATGAAATTGTGGAGTTCAGCATATTGGCCAGTGAGAAGAACCCATCTGACCCGATGGAGAAGGCGTTTAAGGAACTGGGAGAACAGTACCTGAATCATACGGAACACCTTCATCAGGACTGGACGCTGGTGGGTGAATACGAGCTCTCGCGGAAGTTGCTCGCGCTGTCGCATGTTTGGAAATCTCCCTCCGGTGAGGATTATGTTATTGCTGGCAAAGGGGCACCGGAGGCTGTTGCCGACCTTTGCCACTTCAACCAGGAGCAATTGCGTTCGCTGTCGCGGGACGTCTCCGCTATGGCCGATGATGGACTGCGAGTACTCGGTATAGCCAAAGCCCATTTCAAACAGACAACCTTGCCCCAGGAGCAGCATGATTTCAAGTTTGAATTTGTGGGCCTTGTCGGTTTGTCTGATCCGGTGCGTCCGGACGTTCCTGATGCGGTGAAGCAGTGTTATGAGGCAGGGATAAGAGTGGTGATGATTACGGGAGACTATCCACGGACAGCCCAGTCGATTGCCCGCCAAATCGGTCTTATGCCAATGGACGAGGTGATCACAGGACCCGAATTGGACAAGATGGATGATGCAGAGCTTGAAAAGCGCGTCAGGACAACGAATATCTTTGCCCGGGTAATGCCCGAACACAAGCTGCGCTTGGTCAATGCCCTCAAGGCCAATGGGGAGATCGTCGCTATGACTGGTGATGGCGTTAATGATGCACCGGCTTTGAAGTCGGCTCATATAGGCATTGCGATGGGGGAAAGGGGAACAGATGTTGCTCGCGAGGCCTCATCATTGGTGCTGCTTGACGATGATTTCTCGTCTATCGTACAGGCTGTCAAGATGGGGCGGCGGATCTTTGACAACCTCAGGAAAGCGATGTCGTATATCTTCGCCATCCACATGCCCATTATCGGCATGTCCTTGATTCCAGTGTTGTTAAAGTGGCCGCTGGCTTTGATGCCCGTTCACATCGTCTTTCTTGAACTCATAATAGACCCTTCATGCTCGCTTGTTTTTGAAGCTGAGATGGAGGAGACCGATGTGATGAAGCGCCCGCCCCGCGATCCCAAAGAGCCGCTGTTCGGCTGGCGGACGCTGACCATTAGCCTGCTGCAGGGTGTCAGCGTATTTCTCATTGTCCTGGCCGTCTTTGCCATTGCAAGACATCGTGGGCTTGGGGATGGGGAGGCACGTGCCCTGGCTTTTACTACCCTAGTCATTGCCAATTTGGGTCTAATACTCTCAAACCGGTCATGGTCGCGTACCATCATAGCGAATTTGCGTTCGCCCAATACGGCATTGTGGTGGGTCCTGGGGGGTGCCGTATTCTTTCTGGGGCTAGTGCTTTATGTTCCTTTCCTGCGCAACCTGTTTAGTTTTGCTATGCTGCACCCGATTGATCTTCTCATCTGCCTGGCCGCAGGATTAGTGAGCATCGTATGGCTTGAGGTGTTCAAGATGCTCACTAGAGGTATTGTGAGAGGTGTCAGGCGCTGAGCTGAATTAGAGCTCATAATCCACCTCATGCATAAGGACGGGGCATGTTCTTGATGCCTCATCATTCGGGGAAAATGATGGAAGCACTGCTCACAAGGGTTGGCACTGTTGTCCCTTGAAGAAAGGCGTTTTAGGAGAACCTAGGCAAGCTCTGGCTCAATCAATCCGTAATTGCCGTCTTTTCTTCGATAGAGAACATTGATCTCATTTGTACTGGCATTGAGGAAAATGAAGAAGTCATGTCCCAAGAGCTCCATCTGCTCTGTGGCTTCCTCCATGGTCATGACCTTTACAGAGAAACGCTTGGTCCGGACAACCTTGTCAGGGATTTCCCCCTCCTCTATCGCTTCGATAGAGGGCTGAACCTCTCTCTTGTGCCTGTCTGATCTCCTGCGTTTGAGGTAGAATCTATCCTTGTGGCGTCTTACCTGTCTGCGGATGACATCAACAGCAGCATCAACAGCAGCATAGAGATCTGATTCTTTTTCCTCAGCTCTGATCAGGGTGCCATTACTGTTGACAGTTATTTGAACTACATACCTGTTCCTGGGGGATTTTGCCTTCTCTCGATAGATCTCCACCTTGGTCTCAATAATGGAAGGCAGGATACGGTTTAATCCGCTTATCTTCTTTGATACGTAGGTCTGCACTGGTTTATCAAGTTCTATCTTCTTACCTCTGATAAGCAAGTTCATCTTTCGGTTCTCCTTTGATTTTGATGTTGGAATCTTGTCTAGTGCGGCAGAAAACGAATGGCCTATCCTGACTTTGGGCTGTTCTTCTCAGATGGATACGGCCATGACAATTCATAATAACCAGCCATGACCCCGTAAAACGTATGACACAATATAGGCTGGGGCCAGAATTGATGTCAAGCCCTATCTGCCGTTTCTTAGTAGTACTCAGGAGCACTTGATTCCATCCTGGCATATGCAGTGGGATTGCGCTTGATGAGGATCAGTTTGCTGAAAAGCGATGCTGGTTAGCCTTGCACAGCGCTATTATCTCCTGATCCTGCGGGTACAAGCTGTCTTTTCCTTCTGGTTGTCTTTTCAGGCTGCGGCTTGACCTGCTCTTCTGTTGAGCAGGATTCAGCAGGGACGGGCTTGGCTTCTGAGGACAGAGTGCGCCGCTTTGGACGTGTTTGCCGTTTCCTGCTGCTCTTGGCACCATTGCCATGCTTGTCACTGTCATCTCCATTGTCTCCCCAAGATGCCAGGACAGACAGTATCTCTTTCCAGTGGCGGTACATTACGTCATGCCCTTCACCCGGAGTAAATGTGGCCCTGCAATTCGGAATGGTGCCTGCTAAGTACTTTCCCATGCTAAGCGGTGTTCTTACATCGGCTTCGCCGTGCCAAAGGTGGATCTCCATAGTTATGTCCTGCAGTCGGAAGCCCCACGGATGTGCCAGCAGCGTCATTTCCCATGCGGTACCGCGTACACCCATGCGAGTTGCCTCAGCGTAGTCTTGCATCAGCATGGCTCTAACATCCGGCTCTTTGAGAAGTGCCTTCTCGGTTTCAGATGATAGTCTGGCTTCAAAGTCAAAGAATCGTTTGGGACTTTGGTGATAAGCAAGGTTCATCAGCCCCCAGGAGAGTTTAGCCAGCATCCGAGAATATCGGGCCGAGCTGAACAGGAGGTGGTTCAGCCATACCATGCCCTTCATGGCTGCGGGCGCACCAACAGGTGCTGTGCTGCTGATCATTACTGCTCTGCTCAAACGATGGGGAATCTTCAGGGCGCATGCTGCTACATATGGTGCCCCTTCTGAGGTTCCTGCGACAGCAAATCGATCGATCTGAAGTGCATTGGCCAGTTCTATGACATCGTCCGGCCAATCCAGCAGCGTGCGACCGGGCTTGAAATCGGAAAGCCCGAAGCCTGGCCGATCTGGAGTTATTATGCGGACACCAAGCGATTGTGCAATAGACTCGTCCGGGTAGTGGAATAGCCGAGAGCCAGGCGTGCCGTGGAAGAAGATAACGGGCCTTCCTGCAGGGTCGCCATATTCGGCATAAGCGAGCAAACGTCCATCATGCAGCCGAATCTGTTTAGTGGTTTTCGAAGGTGAATCAGCTAGTCGCGTTGTTTCCATGTGTTTATTCTAGGGTGGTGGTATCACCACAGTGTCTCAGGGTAAAACAGGGGTTTCACAAGCACCTTTCTGGCAGTGGCCGAAATATCACTAAATGCTCACAGTGCTGCGGTATTGATTCAATCTCTCTTGTTTTGCTTGCCAGTGGTATTTCTGCCAGAGTCCAGCTCCTGTGTATGAATTTCGCAGGTTCTCTATTATATACAAGCTTCGGGTACGATATGGATCGAGATGATATAATATCGCTTTGAGTTATTGTTTGTATCACAGTGTTGGAGCATTGGAGGGATTTTGATGCTGAGAGACCTAGTGCTGAATAACAGAAGCCGCCGGAGATTCTATCAGGAAAGCTGGGTAGAACTCAATTCTCTGAGAGAACTTGTTGATCTGGCCAGACTCTCCGCGTCGGCAGCCAATATGCAACCGCTGAAATATATCCTTTCCTGTGATCCACAGAAGAATGCTTTGATATTTCCATATCTCAAATGGGCCGGCTATCTCAAGGAATGGCCTGGCCCGATTGAGGGTGAAAGGCCTTCGGCGTATATCATTGTGCTTGGTGATACCAGGATAAGCCAGTCCTTTGGTTGTGACCACGGGATTGCTGCTCAAAGTATTCTTCTGGGTGCTGTCGAAAGAGGTTTGGGTGGCTGCATTGTTGCCAATGTGGATAGGAGCGGACTCTGTAAGGCTCTAAAGATACCATCCCACTACGAGATACTGCTTGTTCTGGCCCTGGGTAAGCCAAAGGAGATTGTGGTGGTTGAAGCAGTAGGGTCTGGTGAAGACATCAAATACTGGCGCGATAGTGAAGGCGTGCACCACGTGCCCAAGCGCCGCCTTGATGACATCATCGTCGGTTAGACAGGTGGCTTGGACGATTTAGCCAACACCTTGTTTCACTTTATCAGAGCACTTCTCTTGAGGAAGAGGTTCCGTTCTCTTTTGGTTTAATGCGGTTATATGAGCGTTATTCATAATTCGAGGACTCTCCGTTCCTACGAATTCCGCCACAGTAGTCGATGAAGTCCTTTATATCTAAGATGATCCCTGCACCTATAGAAATGGCCATAAAGACTACAAGGAGCCACGACAGATGGCTGTAGCTTAGGCTCCTCGTAAAGGCAAAACCTCCCACGAATGCTAGTAGTATAATTCCCACCATCTTTAAGGCTTTCAGTATTCCGATATACCACTTAGCCGACTTTTCCATTGACTCACCTCCAGTATTCATTCAACGATTGGGGTTGGATTCTTTGGTTTAAGTCTGTCATTTTCACCTACTCAGCCTTGGCCGACTGATCACCGCTCTTCCTTACGTGGTTTTGGTTGTGCTGGCAGCACTGAGTCTTGGTGGTCTAGGATGTGACTGGAGTTCGGTTTCCTTAGACACGGGTAGCCTACTGAGTTCTGCCCAGTTCTTTACCCGATAGTCTATCTTGGCAGCTTCGGCGGGTGTCCTGTCATTCAAGCCTTCATGTGGCCTAAAGAAGTTGTAGTAGACCAAGAAGCCATCTGTGAACTGAAGCAGGGTGTCCATGTCTTGGAAACCACGCATGACCTTAACCCTGTCTTTTAACGTGCCGTGGAAACGTTCTATGAGTGCCGTGCTGTCCTTGAGAGCGAAGGGCGAAGATTGGATGTGCTCGGTATCGGCTACCGAACGTGTCCTCTATTCCCTCTAGGTATGACCGTAGCTTGTCTGTGATAATGACCTTCGGAGACTTGCCAGCACGTTTAGCAGCATGCTTCCATGAGTCTTCTGAGCATCTACGCTTCTCCGAGTCTAGTGAAGCTCTAGAAGCTAAGAGGAACCTTGTGTCAGCGTCTATGATATCCCAAAACCAGACCTTGTGATTGTCCAAATCAAGCACGGTTTCATCTGCAATCCACGTGTCGCCAACGTGGGGTTTGTAGTCTTTGAAGTGGTTTACGGCTAAGGTGGTGTACTTATCTACCCACTTGAAGATAGCCGACTTTGAAGGTCGGTAGTCGTATTCTTGCTGCATGTGGTCGGCTATATCCCCATAACTTAAACCTCGGTAGAACATACTTAGGGCACTACTGATGTGTGAAGCTGATACCTTCATGTGGAACAGGGTATCATCTGCCTTGAACTTACGCTGACAGGCTTTGCAGAAGTAAAGCTGAGTTCCCTTGTACGTACCGAACTTTACTACCGCATCAGAGTGACAGTGTTTGCACCTTCGGAGTTCATCTACAAGACTCATGGTCTGCTCCTTGCTGACTAATTATTCGCTGGCCACATTATTGGCGCCCCGTCTCTTAGTTGGCTTATACGCTTGGCAATGTCTACTCGTGCTTTGTGAAGTTTCCAATCTGAATCCAAATGTTTGAGAAGGGCTAAATGCTCCTCTCCCTTAGATTCATCGGGCATATTCTTTAGAATGAGCCAATGGAGATGATGTGGGTCGGCCCAAAGGTCTGCGTAGGTGAGGAAGGAATGAATATAACCTTTCAAAAAGAGGTCGCCTATGCTGTCCTGCAACTGCGTAACCTTTAGCATAAGCGGTTGTAATACCTCTACATCGCCATCTTTAGCCGCTAGTAACAATTCTTTGTAGTCTCCCTTCTGCACCTCTACATCCATGCTTAGTTTCTTAATTATCTCTATTGTTCTAGCTGTTACCCCATTTAATGTCTCATCCAATTCTGAAAGGTTCTTACCAAGGGCAGTGGCCTCTACTAAATTGTCACTCTCTGTTATCCACTTGTAGCCGCAGTAGGCAGTAACGACCCCAGCTATAAGGCCAATGCCTATTAGAGACCAACCCCAAGTAGTGTCGCCGCCTGTTCCAATCACAGCACCACCTGCGGGGGTAAAGGAAACAAATACTGCCAATCCTGAAGTGGATATCTTGGCGAGTTGAGATTTTCGCACTTGCTCATTATATCACCCTATTCAACGAAAAGTGAACGATACCGAGGAAGAGATTTGTTTGACAGGTTGTGTCATTTATGATAGCGTACATGTAACAATTAGGCCCAAAGAAAGCAACCGTCTGTTGATATGAGGCACTCCTGGATCAAAGTCCAGGAAATCGCCAAAGTCTTACGGATAGTGCAATGGGGGGGAGTAACACTCATCTCCGAGCTGAGATGCCTAAACCCGGTCAAGCAGGGCGTTCAGCCGGTGGGCGATAAGCCCCAAGGGTGAAGGTGGAAACGCCTGCACCTCCCAATGTGGAAAGGAGAGAAGATGAAGGCTGGCTTTTTGTGACAAAACGCCCTTGAACCACGGGGCGTTTTTCTTTGTCCTTACCTGATAGCAACTCCGGGGGGATGTTTTCTCTTTAGTGATTTTCCCGGGACTTGCTTAGGCAGCTGAGGACATGGTTTCACAAAGAAGCTAGCCCGCTGTATCTTCCGGAGATCATTTCGGCATCATGATATGCAGCAAGGGGGGGAACTATACTCTGGAAACAGTCACCATGGGTTGGTGCTGTCGGCTGGGGTTTGTCAATTCTCTCAGCCATCTCTCCTGAAGCTCTTGCCTTTCACAAGGGGGGAATGCGTTGGGTATCGTGGCTATAGCCAGGTTGTGGCCAAAGGAGGTGATGCCTAGCGCGAGCCAGAGATAACGGATACATATAGTGAAAGGGTTTGCAGTATCCAGATTGCCAGCGACACAGGAGATTGGAGTCTGCCCAGGATGGGCAAAAGTTAATGACAAAAAACGGGGGGAACCGAATGAAAAGTAGAGTAGCGCGGGTTCTTATAGTCTTAGCCTTGTTTGCTTCAGCCCTTATCGGTATAGTGCACGCTAGACCGGCGATGGCTGATGCTGCACCGCAAACCTCACTCACAATTACTAAATATGCTGCGGATGGCACTACTGTCGAAAACCAAACAACCGTAACCTACCAATGGCTGGAAACTCACCTGCAGGTACAGGGTGATGGGACGACTCACTACTACACGGAGGGTCCTACCTTTGACCCCAATAACCTCTGGGACCCGGACGAGATCTGTCCAGGAGACAGTCTGAAGGACAAAGGTGCGTTGAAGGGGACCGACCTCAAGGACCTCTGCGACTTGGTTGGTGGGGCTGCCCATGGCGACACAGTCCAGGTCAAGGCTGCTGATGGCTATAACGATGTGTTCGATGCTGAGAACATTTACAGCCCGGTTTCCAGGCAAGGGCCGATAGTGATCTGCTGGTGGAAGGACGGGCAATATACAGGCACCTGGACCGATGGCATGCTGCTGGCCTTATTTGCTGACAACAGTACAAACCCGTATGGGTTGCATATCTTTGGGCACCAGGATATGCATGATTGCCTGCCCCAGAGTAACTGGCACTTCTACTATGATGGGGCAATACAGTACCCTTCGACCAACGGCATGTACTTGAAGTGGGTGAGCCAGGTCAACATCTACTCTGGGGGCACCACCGGGTGGTCGTTTGCGGTTTCCGGCAACCGGGCCGACACCATTGGTCAGACCTGGTTTGAGAATGGGGTTGCGTGCGGGCACTTAGGCGCAGCCTATACGGACAATTCCGGAAACATCTGGACCGGAATGCCCCTCATGTATCCCTGCGGTATTGTTGATGACACAACCAATATCCATGGCGCTGGAGCGTTCAACGAGGCGCTGGCGGCCGCTGGGTACGATGTGAAGGTCATCGGCTCCAACGGTGACAACTACACTTTGCGGAGCACAGTCGTCGCTGACAACCAGTCTCTGATCCTGGCCAACAAAATGAACGGTGCCCCGCTGACCGGCAATCAATACCCGCTGAAGCTTGTCGGGCCGGGTCTCACGCCCGACCAAATGGTCGAGGGAGTATCTGAGATTCAGCTCCTCAACTTTCCGCCATTCATTCAGGCCAGCGCCGGAGTGGGTGGCTCGATATCGCCTTCCGGTGACATGGTGCTAAGCTCCGGGGCTGCCCAGCCGTTTACCATTGCGGCGTATGCGGGATACCACATCTTGGACGTGCAGGTGGATGGCTCATCGATAGGTGCGGTGGACAACTACACCCTTACCAACGTTACGAGCTACCACACCATCGCGGCATCCTTTGCACCTGTGTGGGACCTGAACAACGATCATGTCTGCGACATCAGTGATGTGACGATTATTGACCTGCACTGGGGGCAGACGGGATCTCCCGGCTGGATTCCAGAGGACCTCAATAACGATGGGACGATCAACATCTGCGATGTGGTGGTTATTGGCCTGGATTGGGGTGAGACCTGGTAGGCAGACTAGTTCCTCCTAATCGCAGGAGATAGACAAGATAGGTAAGCAAGAAGGAGGTGGAAAATAGGAGAACGGTTGAAGCTACCACAGATCAATCAGACCTAAAGACATAGAAAGGAGCAACAATTGAGATCATCAAACATTAATGGCAAAGGTTTTCTGGGTATCCTGCTGATTCTAGCCATCGTCGGTGCTTTCCTGGTGCCAGTGACTCTTGTTTCAGCAGCATATCCCCCTGCCACTTTTACTCAGGATTGGCCCTTGCAGCTCGTCGGCGCTTCGACAGTCAACGTGACTCAGGCCCAGTTCGAGGCCATGGCTGTGGCTCACCCCGCCAGCTACACCGACAATGTCGGCAACGTGTGGGATGGCGTGGCTATGTGGAGGCTAGTTGCCCTAGTCGATGATGTTGACAACACAACCTTCAACAGCGCCGCGGACAATGTCTGCACGGTGAAAGAGACGGGATGCGATAACTACACGAAGAGCTGGAGTGGTTCAATCCTCGTGTCGTCCACCGGCAGCGACAACAGTGCGATGCTAGCCAACAAACTGAACGGCAGCTACTTGCCCAATGGCAAGTCCGGATGGTACAAAGCCGTGGTACCCCCTCAGGGCTGTGGGCGACGGTATCGGCGGGGTCGGCGGTGGGAAGACGGTGGCGGGTTGATTAAGATTGAGCTTCTCAATCTTCCCGTAACCACCGTAAGCGTCTCGCTATCTTCCCAGACGGTAGCCAACGGCGCATCGTTCTCCGTCAACCTGGCTATCAACACCAACGAGCAGGTCCGCGGATGGCAAGCTAATGTAGACTTCGACGCCACCAAGATGCAGTGCGTCAGAGTCACCGAAGGCGGCTTCCTGAAGGATTATGCCACTGCAAACGGCGGCTCCACCATCCCCGGCAGTACCCCAACAACCGACAATGTGAATGGCCATGTCACCAACATCAGCTATGCCATTATGGGTGGTGGCAGCGCTGGCCCTACTGGCACTGGCACGCTCTGTACGCTGGCTTTCACCGCTAAGACCAGCGTTAGCGCCATCGCCAACATTACCCCATCTGCCGTAGTGATATCTGATGCCAGCGGTAATGCCGATTCCCGGCGTCGTGGTTGTTGTCGGCCAGGTAACGGTAAGCAAAGCCGGCACTGCATGGGGGGTTATAGTCGGTGGGATCATTGGCGCCATAGTAGTTGTCGGCATAGGTGTTTGGTTAGTAGTTCGTCGCAGCCACAAGAAGGCTGACAAAAAGGCTGGTTGAGCTCTGCCCGACTAGGATCATCCCCTCCCCCTGAAGGTGGTTCAGGGGGAGGCCTTCCCTATGGCTCACGTGGCTGCGGGCGGGCCGGTGCGGAGGCCGTTTTTCTGCTGATAATGGCGGTGTGGCAGAGATACAAGGCAACGGCTAACTGATCGCTGCTCTTTCAAATGCCCGACGTAGATGGTTCTTTGGGGGAATGCCAGGAGTCAAGAGGGGTGCGGGACTAGCGCCAAGTCGCTGGGCTTGCTCCTGCCGCCAACGCAAGATTATGATAGACTCTGTGGAGGGTATTAGGGCAGTTGTTTTGTGATTATTGAGGACTATACATCGACGATATGGTGATGATTGGCCTGTACTGGGGAGCGACGGGAACACCAGGCTGGGTTTGTGAGGACCTGAACAACGATGGGGTTATCGATATGCTCGATGTCGCGATTATTGTCTCGCACTGGGGGAGACCTGGGAAGGTACGTGATGGACGATGCCCGAATAGAGTTGGAATGGGGTTCTCACGTTGGGGGAAAGATCGGAAGGTCCTGATGGAACAGGTTTGCCCGGCATTCTTAACTGTTGAGCCACATGGAGCTGTTTGGGACCGGCAGGGGGCAGGAGCATGATGAAGAGGGCACTGTTGCCGGTTACTGGGTATCTTTTTCTTGCTGTTCGCTCTGCTGGCTCAAGTACTCCCGGCATCTTCGGTATTGGCAGCCGGAGCCACAACCTCTGTTCATATTGTGAAGTATGCTGAAGACGGCGTCACGGTGCTGTTTGATAAGACCGTAAGCTATCAGTGGATGGAAGACAATCTACCCAAGTGCGGGGACGGTGTGACGCATTACTATCTCCAGGGCCCGACCTTCGACCCTAATGACCTCTGGGACCCGAATGAAACGGTCAATCTCAAGGACAAGGGTGCAGTGATGGGCACCAACATCAAGGACCTCTGTGACCTCGTGGGGGGGATGGATTCTGGGGATGAAGTGATGCTGCTTGCCGTTGACAACTGGAGCATCAAGTTCAAGTATGCCAATGTTTATCAACCACAAGAGCGGCAGGGGACAATTGCCTTGTGCTGGTACAACGGCGAAGACGCCCTGGAAGGCGAGAGATATGGAGAAGGCTATCCCAGCAACAATGGGTACTACACCGCCCTTCAGATCGTTATCATGGCCAAGACCACGAATGCTGAGGGCAAGTACGTCTTTGGCAATGCCGACATGCAGGCTGTGATGCCGCTCGAAGAGGGGTATTCCCACTTCTATCAGGATTCTGAGGGCTTGTGGCCGAGCACAAACGGCCTGTCAGGAAAGTGGATCGACAGGATAGTCATATACCCCAGCGGCACCTCGCCTAAAATTCCCGACTCTGACACAGATACAACGACCACCGAGACATCAAGCAAGACCCCATGGATTCCCATAGGACTGGGTACCGCCGGCTTGCTGCTGGTTGGTCTGGCTGTCTATTTCGTCATCAGAAAGAAAGACTTGCCCAAGCCCCCAATGGTAGGGGTCTAGTTACCATGTCTGAACAGACACAAGAATCGAAGAAAAGACAGACCAGCAGGCTCCGTAAGGCTATGCCTGTCCTTATTGTGGGACTGCTCTGTATCGTTGCTGCGATAGTGGTGTATGCTCATCCCTGGCAGCGGAATGATATCAAGTGGAACCTGACGCTGGTCGGCAGCAATGGCGATAATGTGACTCTCAACCTTGATGACATCAAGGCCATGAAATCCACGACGGCTCAGGGGGGCTTCTTCACCACTACTGGAGTAATAAACGGGCCGTATGACGTTAAGGGTGTCAGCATTGAAGATCTGTGTGATCTGGTGGGAGGAATTGGGCCTTCAGACCTGGTGTTCGTGTCGGCCACTGACGGATACTCGTCAGTCTTTGATTATGATCAGGTTAGTGGCAATCTTCCTACGTATGATCCGGTAACCCTGAAAGAAGTGCCGCACGAGAAGCTGGGATTGATACTCATATATGAACAGGATGGGAAACCGCTTTCTTATGACGATGGGAAACCACTGAGACTGGCTGTGGTTGGCAGCGAAAGCCTTCTGACAGAGGGGTTCTACTGGGTCAAGTGGGTGGACCGAATAGAGGTTATCCACCAGGATTAGCTTTGTTGTTGAGAAAGCCTGTGTGCAGTGCAAAAGCCAAGGTGGTCGGCTTGCTTCTCCTCCTGTTGCTGATTGGTCCAATTATCAGCGCCACTGCCTGCGCGCCGGGTCGTACCGAACTGAAGGTCATCTGCGCTAGCAGCCTGATGGTGCCCTTCCAGGAGATGGAGAAGGAATTTGAAGCCGTTCATCCTGATATCGATGTGGTGGTAGAGGGCCACGGCAGCATCGAGGCGATCAGGTATGTAACGGAACTTGACACTGAAGCGGATGTAGTAGCTGTGGCTGATTACTCACTAATACCGATGATGATGTATAACCATCAGGTGCCCGGTACCAGTGAGAGCTATGCAGACTGGTATGTGAACTTCGCCACCAATCGTTTGGGGCTGGCCTACACCAAAAAGAGCAAATATGCAGATCAAATCAGTGCCACAAACTGGTACGATATTCTATCGGATCCTGATGTCAAACTCGGCATTCCTGACCCGAACATCGACTCTTGCGGGTACAGAGCTCTCATGATGTGCCAGCTTGCCGAGACCTACTATGGTGATGAGACCATCTTTGAGAAAGTGCTCGGCAGTTTCTCCCCCGCCGGTCACAGTGAGTGATAACATTGGCACTTACACTATTTCAGTCCCTGATGTATTGAATCCAACAAAGGTCACCATTAGAGGTTCAAGTGTGGTACTCCTGGGTCTTCTGGAGTCAGGTGACCTGGATTACTCCTTTGAGTATGAGAGTGTGGCCAGGCAACACGGGCTGGGATTTGTGGAGTTACCACCGGAGATCGACCTCAGTTCTCAAGACTTCGCCGATATGTATAATCATGTCATGGTCAGGCTGGATTTCCAGAGGTTCGCCTCGATAACCCCTGAGTTTCGTGGAGAGCCGATAGTATATGCTCTAACGATCCCGTCGAACTCGTCACACCCGGAGGCGGCAGCCGAGTTTGTGGAATTCCTTCTGGGCACCGAAGGGCAGAGAGTGCTGTCGGAGTCCTATCAGCCAACACTGGTGCCGGCAGAAGTTGATAACCCGGCCAACATACCCGCCAGTCTCAAGTCACTGCTCGATGCAACGATAATGGAGTGCTGAGCAGCCTCCGATTCTCCATATCAAGTCGCCTGTGGCGGAGTGAGTGCCGAAAAATGCCTGCAGAGATTGATCACCATAGGGAGGAAGAACATGTCTAGAGATCGCTCTTGGATGAGACACTGATACATGGCCATCGTATTGCATCCTGTTAAGCCTTCTTCTCCTTTTCTTCATCTTCGCTCCCATAATCAAAACGGTGGTCTCTTCATCACCAGGAACGTTGTGGCACACCCTGCGTGATGAATCCGTCTACTCCTCCATATTGCTTACCGTGCTGGCGGGTCTGCTGGCCACTCTGATTGGTATTGTGGTCGGAGTACCTTTGGCTTACCTTCTGGCTCGGCGGCAGTTCCGGGGCAAGCGGTTTCTGGAAGCGCTGATTGATGTGCCCATCGCCATTCCTCATTCAGCGGCTGGCATTGCTCTTCTCTTTGTCTTCGGAAGGCAGTTCCTTCTGGGTAAGCTATTTGGTCATGTGGGGATTACCTTTGTGGACACGCTGGCCGGTGTCGTCATTGCCATGATGTTTGTCAGCGTGCCTTTCCTTATTGACTCCTCCAAAGACGCCTTCAAGGCCGTGGATGTGAGGATGGAGAAAGTAGCTCGGACCCTGGGGGCTTCACCCTGGCAGACATTCTTCCGTGTCTCCCTGCCTCTTGCCTGGAGAGGCATCTTCTCTGGCTCGGTCATGATGTGGGCCAGGGCCATGAGCGAATTCGGTGCTGTGCTCATCCTGGCCTATTACGTGCCTTTTCTTGGTGGGTACCAGACAGTTGCACCTATACTGGTGGCCGATCGTTTCACGACATTTGGATTGGACTATGCTCTGCCGGTTGCCTCACTGGTGATTCTCGTGTCGCTCGTCATCTTCGTGCTGCTGAGATACATAGCCCTGAGAGGTGAGAAACAGTGATCAAGGTCAGTAACCTCACTGTCAGGCTTGGAGATTTCTCTCTTCGGGAGTTGAACCTTGACATAGACTCCGGAGAGTATTTCATTATCCTCGGACCTGCAGGTGCCGGAAAGACTGTGCTTCTTGAGACCATTGCCGGGCTCCATCCGGTAGTCGAGGGGACGGTCTCAGTCGATGGCAGAGATATCACCAACCTTCAACCGGAGAGAAGAGGACTAGGCATTGTGTATCAAGACCATGTTCTGTTCCCCCACCTCTCAGTGTGGGAGAACGTTGCCTTTGGGCTCAGATCGATGAAATGTCCCAGGAGCGACATAAGGCCCAGGGTCGAGAGGATCGCCCAGTTGATGAACATAGATCACCTGCTGCAAAGGAAACCGCGCGGTCTGAGTGGAGGAGAGCGACAGAGGGTATCGCTGGCCCGAGCGCTGGTCACTGAGCCCAAGCTGCTCCTGCTGGATGAGCCGCTGAGTGCCATGGATCCGGAAGCCAGAGAGAAGATGCAGCGGGAACTGTCTGAGATTCACCGCCGGTTGAAGCTCACCATCATCCATGTCACGCACGATTTCGAAGAAGCTCTATCACTGGGGGAGCGGGTAGCTGTCCTCAACAAAGGCCAGGTTGTCCAGGTCGGGACTCCAGAAGACATTATGCGTCGCCCTAATTCAGAGTTTGTGGCCGGCTTCGCGCTGTCCAGGAACCTGTTCTCGGGCAATGCGGCGGGGGCTGATGATAGTGCCTTGGTGGACATCGGCGGCCTACGAATCAGGGCAGAAACAACGTTGAGGGGTGTGGTGCATGTCTCGATTCGTCCCGAAGACATATTCATCTCCAGGGAGCCTGTTCGATCCACGGCAGGGGATTCCTTTCAGGGGGTGATCACCGGTGTTGTGGACAAAGGGCCCTTTGATCTACGTTACGGTGAATGTTCCACCGGAATTCACGTGTCTTGTCAGCCGGCAGTCTTTCGGGGAACTGGACCTCAAAACCGGAATGGAGGTCCACATCACCATAAGAGCGGCCTCAGTTCATGTCTTCTAGACGGTTCACGATTGGCCAAGCGCCAGAATTGTGAACGACTGAAATCTATTCGCCAGGAAACAAGAGCCCGTTCCGGTGTTTACGCCTGGAGTTGGCACCAGTGTTTCCAGATTCCTAGTCGATGCCAATCATCACGCTGGAGGCCTTGATGACGGCGTAGACCGTCTTGCCCTTCTTCAGTTGCAGGTTCTTGGCAGATTCCTTGGTGATGACTGACACCAGTTCGATTTTGCCAGGCAATTGCAGGATGACTTCCGCGTTTACCACTCCTGGCTTGACTGCCTTGACCTTGCCTTTCAGAACGTTGCGAGCACTCAGTTTCATGGTTTGCTCCTTTCCTCCCGAAATCATAACTGGAGTGCCGGGGCTTGGCTTTTGCTGCTTGCTTACCCCAGCCTCTGTGAGCGTATGTTAAATCGTATCAGATACGTTGTCAATAGCGCTAGTCTGTGCGATTACGCTACCGGTCTAACATTGTTGGGCTGGCTTGGCCACATGACGACGTAATAGAAATCCATTGCTGACCAGGGCCTGAAAACCTGAAGTAGCGGTGGCCTGTTGCTCTGCATTAATCTTGCTGCTATAGTTATGACTTTGGAGAAAGGGATCTAGGTAGCAAAGTTGGTTGTCTGGTTAGGAATCTCTAAGTTGGCCACCCCGTTTCCAGTGGGTGATCTTGCAACATGAGATTATTCTGGCTGGCATTAGCCATCATACTGGTCCTGGGTTTGATTGGGTCCATCGTGGTGGTGGTGATAAAGGTGCCAAACATGGCTGTTGCTATGCCTATCATGGCAGCGGCATTGGCTGTGGCCCTTCAGAAGTACACTGCCAGCTTCTTCGGTTATTTCGTTATCAATTTCTCCAGGATATATGCGCCGGGTGACAGAATCCGGATAGGTAATATTAAAGGCGATGTGCGTTGGGTGGGTCTTATACATACTACCCTGGAGGAGGTGGGGGAAGATGAGAAACTGGGAGGTGAGCTCACCGGCAGGATACTGCACGTTCCAAACTTAGTGATCCTGGACCAACCGGTGCTGAATTATTCCAAGGATTACTCAGTGCATCAGAGGGCGATTACCTCTGACTATATGTTCGATGAGGTGCGTATTCCCATCACTGTTGACAGCAATGTGAATAGGGCGACTGAACTTCTCGAAAGCATTCTGAAGTCTCAGGATGAGATCTACCTTAACGAGGCTCGCGAGATGTTCCAGAATGGCTATCCCAAGTTCTTAAACGAAGCCATGAGCGGTCCACGTGTACTGATACATGTTGAGCCCCATCAAATCTGGATCAAGGGTAAGTTTGTGGCCCCGGTCCGGCAGCGTAACCAGTTGAAAAGTAATATCCTGTTGGAGTTTCTAGATCACGTCAAAGCTAGCCCTGACGTGAGACTTGCCTAGTGGTGGTACCCCCATCTCTTCCGGTTTTCGATCTCCTCTTTTGCCTTCGTGATCCGGCTTCGGATTGAGAGGAGATTTAAACCTATTTCACTCTTTCCACCTTCAGGAGGTTAGTGGTGCCATGAATGCCTATCGGAATGCCGGCCGTAATGACGATGAGATCGCCTCTCTTGGCGATCCCGGTCTTCAGGCTTAGACTCACACCCAGGGCGAAGAGCTCGTGCACAGTAGCGGGCTCAGGGACCTCATAGGGATATACTCCCCAGGATAGAAGGAGTCTTCTTTTCTGTTTGGGGCTTGGGGTAGCTGCCAGAATGGGAATCCCCGGGCGGTACTTGGCTACGCGTCTGGCTGTGCTGCCTGACATGGTGAAGGCAACAATAGCTGCTGCCCCCAGTTGGTGAGCGGTGTGACAGGCAGCATAACTGATGGCGTCGTCTGTTTGAGGCTCAAGGTCTGCTCCCTTATCGAGCATGATCTTGCCGTACGGGAGGGCGGCCTCTATCTCCAGAGCGACCTTTGTCATTACCTTCACTGCTTCTACCGGGTAGCGGCCTATGGCGGTCTCTCCTGAGAGCATGATGGCATCGGTACCGTCAAAAATGGAGTTGGCTATATCGGCGACCTCAGCCCGGGTAGGGAAGGGCGAATTCACCATGGACTCCAGCATCTGGGTGGCGGTGATCACCGGCTTTCCTACGTGGTTGCACTTTCTGATGACTTCCTTCTGAACCAAAGGGACTTTCTCCACGGGTATCTCCACCCCCAGGTCGCCACGTGCCACCATGAGACCGTCCGCCACTGCCAGTATATCGTCGAGGTTCCGGCAGGCCTCCCATTTCTCTATCTTGGCAATCAGTGGGATGTCTAGTCCTCTTTCCTTCAGGAGCCTCCTTATTCGGAGGATATCCTCCGGCTCTCGAACAAAGGAAAGGGCGGCAAAGTCCACCCCCTGCTCCACGCCGAAGAGCAGATCTTGGAGATCGACTTCCATGAAAGGGGGTATTCTCAGGTTCACTCCAGGTACATTGATGCCCTTCTCCCATTCCAGGATGCCTCCAACAAGGACGCGGCACCTCACGTCCGTTGAAGTCTTATCCAGTACTTTCAGCTTTATGGCCCCATCGTTCAGGAAGATGATATTTCCTGGCTTCACGTTCTCGGAGAGGCCGGGCAGGTTTACACTCACCCTGTGCTTATCGCCGTCAACCTTTCTGGTGGTGAGAGTGAAATCATCACCCTCCGTGATAGTAACCGCTCTCGCCTTGAGTTTGCCTGTCCTTATCTTTGGGCCGGGCAGGTCCTGGAGAATGGCTACCGGAACATTGAGCTGTGAGGCCGCGTCTCTAATGGTGCGGATGTATCCGGCATGTTCCTTGCGGGTTCCGTGGGAGAAGTTGAGGCGGGCTACGTTCATGCCCGCTTGGATAAGCCTCTTGATTTTGGCAGGCGAACCACTGGCTGGCCCGATGGTGCAGACTATCTTAGTTCGTCGGCTTGGGTTCATAGTTTGTTCAGTATTATACACTTTCCGCCGGAGGTGCAGGAGCTATTGACAATGGTGTGATCTCTAGTGAATAATGTGCACAATATCGCTGCTGGGATTTGTTTGGCATCTTTGGCTATTGCGGGCTGAAGTTGCCCTTTTGTATGAGATGTGGGGAACAGCGGCGAGTTGTTCAAGAGAAGTTTGTAGAAGGACGTTCCCGGTGATTGCTTATCGGAGGTAACCAGGATGGGAGCGAAAATCAGGAAAACGGGAATTGAATCTGTAGGTGATATCCCGTGGGGCACACACCTGTGCCAGTTTTATCAGACAAAAGAAGATCTTCTGGATATTCTGCTGCCATACTTCAAGGCAGGATTAGAGAATAATGAATTCTGCCTGTGGGTTACTTCAGAACCTCTTGATGAACGAGATGCTCAGAAGGCATTGAGAAAGGTTGTGCCTGGTCTTGATCGGTTTCTGAGGATAGGGCAAATAGAAATCGTTTCACCTACCGAGTGGTCTCTTAAGCGCGGTCCTTTCAGCCCGCAAGCACTGGTAAATGGCTGGGTGGAGAAACTTGTTCAAGCTTTAGCTAACGGGTATGACGGGATCAGGGTAACTGCTGATAGGGGCTGGCTTGAGAAAATGGATTGGAGGACCTTTGCCTCTTGTGAGGAAGAGGTAGAGAATTCCATTGGCAAGTACCCCATGATAGTCCTCTGCACCTACTCTCTCGATAGATGCGACAAATACAGGGCGTCGGAAATCATAGATGTGGTTAAGAACCATCAACTTGCTCTTATCAAACGGCGAGGAAAGTGGGAGCTTATAGGTGAGCCCGGGGGAAAGCAGGATGAGGATGAATTGTGGGATTTGGAAGATAAGATGCATGCCCTGTTTGAGGCCTTTGGGGATGGGGTGGTGCTCATTGACGTGGAGGGCGGTATTACAGGACTGAATAGTACTGCCGTGAGCCTGTATGGTTGTAGCGATGAGGAGGAACTGATTGGCAGCAATCTTTTCAGTCTTATTGCTGAGGAAGATCGTGCAAAGGTCATCGATAGCATGAGGGGGTTATTTGAAGAGGGGCACAGCTCTCACACGGAGTGTGCTTTTTCAGGCAATGGGGTCAGGGAGTTTGATGCTGAATTGAGCGCTGCTCTGCTCAGTGACAGATCAGGGAAGCCGACAGGATTCATTGTGGTTACCAAGGATATCACTGAGCGTAAGCAGATAGAGGAAAGTCTGCAAGAGACTTCGAGATGCTATCGTCTGCTTGCTGAGAACATGACAGATGTTATCTGGACTATGGATATGAGCCTGGAGCCTACCTATCTCAGCCCTTCTGCCGTGCGTCTATTGGGTTATGATGTTGATGACGCGATGACACACGTGATTACGGAAGTCTTGACTCCTGCTTCTCGTGAGATGGCCATGACTGCTATTGCAGAAGCACTCTCCAGAGGGGACGAGGGACAAAAGGACTTTTTCAGGTCACAGAACCTCGAGTTGGAAATGGAGATGAAACGCAAAGACGGCTCCACGGTGTGGACGAAAACAGCGATGAGCTTCATCTGCGATCCGGATGGCCGGCCTGTCGAGATTCTGGGTATTGTGCGGGATATCAGTGAACTCAAGCGGGCTGAGGAATTGTTCATGATCCTGTCCAGCAGCTCGCCAGTGGGAATCTACATCGTCAGTGGTGGGAAGTTCCGATTTCTAAACCCCCGTGTGCTCAAGTTCACCGGTTATAATGAGGATGAGCTGCTGGGAGCTGATTGTTTGAGGTTTATTGTCCCGGAGGACAGGGATACGGTCAGAGAGAATGCGGCGAAGATGTTAAGAGGGGAGCGCTTTTCGCCGTATGAATACAGGTATGTTGCTAAGGATGGCACGACAAGATGGGCCATGGAGAAGGTTACATCCATCCAGTACCGTGGAGAAAGGGCAGCCTTGGGCAACTTCATGGATGTTACGGAAAGGAAACAGGCGGAGGAGGCCTTGCGGGAGAGTGAGCAACGCTACCGTCTTCTTGCTGAGAATGTGACAGATGTTATCTGGACTATGGATCTGAACCTGCGGCCTACTTATCTCAGCCCTTCTATCATGCGTCTTCTGGATTACAGTGTTGATGAGGCAATGCAACGAATGATGGATGAAGCTTTGCCTCCTGCCTCGCGCGATATGGTTATGAAGGCTATTGCGAAGGCACTTGCCACGGAAAATATGGGACAAAAGGGCTTGCTCAGATCACAGAATCTTGAACTGGAAATGGAGATGAGGCGCAAGGACGGCTCCACCGTGTGGACTGATACCACAATGAGTTTTATATGTGATTCGCATGGCCGGCCTTTTGAGATTCTGGGGATTGTGCGTGATATTACTGAGCGTAGGCGGGCAGAAGAGCGGCTTCAACAGAGTTTGCAGCAGTTGGAAAGGGCCATGGAAGGTATTATTCAGGCCATTACATTGACAGTTGAGACAAGAGATCGCTACACAGCTGGCCACCAGCGTCGTGTAACTCAGCTTGCCTGCGCCATAGCCAAAGAGATGGGTCTTTCGGATGACCAAGTCCACAGGATCCGCGTAGCAGGGCTTCTGCACGATATTGGCAAGATCTGTGTACCTACAGAGATCCTGAGCAAGCCTGGGCAACTGAATGACATCGAATTCGCCATGATTAAAACTCATCCCCAGGTCGGCTATGACATACTTAGGACAATTGAATTTCCATGGCCTGTTGCTGAGATAGTGCTTCAGCACCATGAAAGGGTAGATGGCTCCGGCTATCATTCGGGCCTTCAGGGTGAGGAGATACTCATAGAGGCGCGTATTCTGAGTGTAGCTGATGTTGTTGAGGCTATGTCATCTCACCGACCCTACAGGCTGGCTCTTGGCATAGATAAAGCTCTGGAGGAAGTCTCGCAAAACCGGGGTATTCTTTATGATGCGGATGTGGTGGATGCCTGCTCCGCTCTCTTTGCAGAAAAAGAATTTGTGTTTGAGATGAGTACTTGATTGTGGAGCTTGCTGTCTGTGACTTTCTTGCTGTTTGTTTAAAAGGCAGGCTAGTGCAGGCAATCTCACTGGTTCAAAGCTGCAAGCGGTCAGAGGCTTGAGCTTCGCGGGGATCCAGCTACAAACCTGCCAAGCGAGCAGAGGAGGGTACCTAACTCGTTCCTAGCCTGCCAAATCCTCGCAAGACCACAGAGTTACATGCATCTTCTTGATACTGCATTCGTTTTCCCACTTTTATAAGTATGGAAGCTTTCCATTTTTTGATATGTGACTTTTATCGCTGTTGTATCTGGCGCTGTAAGAGGCGCATCGTTTGTGTTTTTGCTGCCTTCTGAAACACAAGATGGAGTTGATATCTGATGAAGGTTCTTGTTATTAACTGTGGAAGTTCAACGCTAAAGTTCGAGGCTATTGAGACAGATGGGCGGTCTGAGGGCACTCGCCTCGAGCGACGGCTGGTTCACGGCGTTGTTGAGGGGATCGGGAGTCGTGGGATCATCAGGTTTACGTATGAGGGTAAAGAATACTTCAGGGATGAAGACGCTGCTGTAAATCACGGTGAAGCCACCCGGCAGGTATTTGACCTGCTCAAATCCTGCGGTTTCTTGGAGGCTCATGGGCTCGATGCAATCGGCCACCGAGTGGTCCACGGCGGGGATCGCTTTGTGGAGCCAACTATCGTTGATGAGGAAGTCATGCGTGCTATCGAAGTGCTGGTGGATATGGCGCCACTTCACAATGGGCCCTCGCTGGCTGCGATTCGCACTGCGAGATCGATACTGGGTGATTCGGTTCCAATGGTTGTTGTTTTTGATACTGCTTTCCATCACACTATGCCAGAGCGGGCGTCCCGATATGCTATTCCTCAAGAACTGGCCGAAAAGCATCGTCTCCGGCGCTATGGTTTTCACGGTATAGCTCATCGGTACATGGCCGAGCGTTATGCCGTGATCACTTCCAAGCCAATCGAGGGGATGAAGCTGGTTGCACTTCAACTGGGCAATGGCTGCTCAGCCACGGCAATCAATAACGGACGTTCAGTAGATACCTCAATGGGGTTTACTCCTCTGGAGGGATTAATGATGGGGACACGGTCCGGAGATGTTGATCCCTCGCTGGCAGGATTTCTTGCCCGCCGTGAGGGTGTGGATATTGGGGAGGTGGAGAATTGGCTCAATACGCGCTCCGGGCTGCTAGGCGTTTCCGGAATATCTTGGGATATGAGGGAACTGCTGGAGGCAGAGCAAAAGGGGGAGCAACGTGCTGCCCTGGCAGTCGAGATGTTTTGCTATCGAGTGCGGAAGTACATCGGGGCTTACCTGGGCGTACTTGGCGGGGCAGATGCTATCTTGTTTGGTGGTGGTATTGGTGAGAATGCACCGACAGTAAGGGCACGCATCTGTGAAGAAATGGGCTGGTGTGGGCTGATTCTTGACCAGGAGCGCAATGCCAAGGCAGTGGGATTAGAGGGGCGAATCAGTGCAGATAGCGCTACAATACAGGCCTACGTGATATTGGTGGATGAAGCAGTGATCATTGCCCGTGACACAGTCTCCTGCCTGCGCCGACAACGGCCAGGGTGAGTCGCTAAACTGGCAGATTTTTGGGGGGAGATGATGATGCTTCCAGGTTGCCCATCTTCTCACGATACCACGGGAGGAACTGCTGACCTCACAAGAGCAAGCTGTGCTGGACGGCAGGCTCTCCCCTAAGGGTGTGGTTATCTAGGCTGATCTTACAGCTGTATTTCTTTGAGGTTGGGGCTGATGATCAGCTTCGGCTCGGTGACCGACTGGACATCCGCTGCTGTGAGACCAGGAGCAACCTCCCTGAGCACCAGACCTTTTTCGGTGACATCTATAACTGCCAGATCAGTCACAATCAATTTTACAACACCTACGGCTGTGACCGGGTAGATGCACTTCTTGACAACCTTGAAACTGCCGTCCTTGGTGGTGTGCTCCATTGCCACAATTACTTTTCTGGCTCCGACTGCCAGGTCCATGGAGCCACCGATGTTACCTATATGCTCCGGGAAGCCTCGCTCAGGGTTATTCCATCCAGCAAGATCGCCTTTTTCCGAGACTTGCAGTGCTCCCAGCACTGCTACATCCATATATCCGCCGCGGATCATAGCCATCGATTCGCAGTCAGAGAAGAAACAACATCCTGGCAGCTCTTTGACAGGTTGGCAACTGGCATTAATGCAGTCCTGGTCAATCTCGTTCTCCTGGGCGAGAGGCCCTGTGTTCAGCATTCCAATCTCGGCCTGAAGCACGATGTCTCTACCTTCAATCCAGTTCGAGACAAGAGTGGGAATACCTATTCCCAGGTTAACATATGTTCCATCTTGCAGCTCGTTGGCAATCCTTAGAGCTATCAATTCTCGCGCGATTCCCTCAAGTTTCTTGCCTCCGGCTGCATTCTTTTTCGTTTCTACCACTTGTTAACCTCCCGTTGATTCAAATGAAAATACCTAATCAATGCCGGGCTTGTATTTCCGCCTTCCTACCTTCACTACCCGTTGAACATAGATTCCTGGTGTATGGACCTTGTCGGGATCCAGTTCGCCCGGTTCCACCAGTTCCTCTACCGAGGCTATGGTGATTCTTGCGGCTGCTGCCATCTCAGGATTGTAGTTTCTGGCAGTCTTCCGGTAGCTGATGTTGCCCATCCTGTCACCCTTCCAGGCATACACGAAGGCATAATCCGGCTTGAGGGCTAGCTCCAGAAGATATGGGCGACCGTTGAAAGTCCTCTTCTCCTTGCCCCGCTCCACGATGGTGCCCACACCTGTCGGTGTATAGAAACCTGCGATTCCGGCACCGCCAGCCCGCATTTTTTCGATGAATGTGCCCATGGGGTAGACCTGCAATTCGATCTGGCTGGCCCTGACTGCCTTCTCGAATGGAGAGTTTGCCCCTTTACTCGCTGACCTATAGAAAGGATAGTTACAGATGGCCTTCTTGACCTGACCTTGCACAACCAACTGGGTAATATCTTCATTGCCAGGGCCCATCTGCTGACATATTATGGTTAAGTTCTTGGCCCCTTGTTTAGCCAACGCTTGAATGAGTTGGACGGGTGTGCCTGCTGTGAAAAAGCCTCCAACTGCTATGGAGGCTCCATCTGGGATATCAGCAACCGCTTCATCTATACTTGCATAAACTTTATCCATAATGTCTCCCTAGTTTAGTATCCTCCTCTTTGTTGATCCCGATGGAATTTGGTGCATAGACATGATAAAGAATACGGTATTGGGGTTCCCTATGTCAATTTCATGTGCCTGAGTGGTTATTTAGAAGCCGTGCTTAGTGGAATTGACAATAGCCGTTGGGCGTGGCAAAATGGCCAGCGCAATTCGGATTTTAAACCCGGATGTGGCGGTAGTCGCTATTTTGGCAAGGATGGATGTATGAGCAACAAGAGAGATTCCGAAGCTACTTTACCCAGAATGACGGTAGGTGTAATGGGGTCGGCGGGGGGTGAATTGTCTCCGGAGGTTCTTCAGCGGGTGCACCGTCTCGGATATGTCATAGCCAGGAGAGGTTATGTCCTTGTGACAGGAGCTTGCCCTGGCCTGCCCCATGAGGCTGTCAAGGGAGCCAAAGAGGCTGGGGGTGTAGTGGTAGGTGTGTCACCTGCTCTCGACTTTGAAGAGCATGTGACCAAGTATCATTCTCCAACAAGGGGATATGATGCGATTATCTACACTGGGAGTGGCCTCATGGGGCGCGAGATTGAAAATATCAGGAGTTGTGATGTGGTCATCTTCGCTGGCGGTCGCTCAGGAACACTAGGGGAATTCGCCATCGCCTACGACGAGGCAAAAGTGATAGGTGTCCTTAAGAGCACGGGTGGTATTACCGATCACCTTGAGACAATAATCGGCATGGTGAACAAGGAGACCGGAGCAGCCATTTGCTACGATGATGACCCTGAGCACCTCTTGGACAAGTTGGAGAAAATCTATGAGCGACATATTCTGCCTCGGCATATGAACGTACTGGAAAAAGGCAGCGGACCTGATGGGATGTTGCAGGATTAGCGCAGGGTAGGTGTGCCTTGGAGCCGGGGAAGCCCAGAAGCTGTGGTATGGGCAGCGAGTGCGCACCGTACGTATCACACACAAATACGGTAAGCTGCTATAATGGTATGCCAGGGACTTCTGGGACCTGTTCATGACTAAGTACCAGCCCTGGAATGTGTTTCGCCGGATCGATATTATCCTCTTTGTCGATCTTCTCCTCTTTTTTGTTCCTATCTCGGCCATTCTCTTCTACCTGCATCTCAATAGTGTAGCCACATTTATAACTGCTGCCCTGGCCATTGTGGCTCTCACACATATCTTAGCTAGCTCCAGTAGCATTATTGCGGCGCAGGTATCCAACACTGCATCAGCACTTCTCAATGCCACCTTCGGTAATGCCGTGGAGCTGTTCGTGGCTATATTTGCCCTCCGTCACGGACTGGTGGATATGGTGAAGGCCTCTATCGTAGGCTCGATTATTATCAATGTTCTTTTGCTCATTGGCCTTTCTATGATTGCCGGCGGTCTGAAGTACAAACAGCAGAAGTTCAACAAGGACTCTGCCGGACTTTCATCTACTATGCTTATTATTGTCGTAATAGGTCTGGTGTTGCCATCGCTGTACAGTATGATAGAGGGACGTTCCAATCAGGCGATGAGCCAAGGAGTGTCTGTAATCCTGGGCGTCATGTATCTGTTGGGCCTCCTGTATATGCTTGTTACGCACAGGCACCTTTTTGTGGTGGAACATACAGTGCGGGAGCCCCAAAATGCGCGGAGGCCTATAGGTCCTGTGGTAGCCATCTTAATCGGTTCCACGGTATTAGTAGGCTTCGAATCTAATATACTGGTCAGCACGATCGAGCCGCTCATACTGCAGACAGGATTAAGCCAGATGTTCATTGGCTTGGTATTTATTGCTTTGCTGACCAACATCCCTGAGCACCTTAGTGCCATCGGCTTTGCTCGCCAGAATAATGTCACGTTGTCACTGGAGATTGGCCTGAATTCTGCCACTCAGATAGCTCTGTTTGTAGTGCCTGTACTGGTGCTGTTCAGTTCTGTCTTCGTGAGTCCTCCACTAGATCTGGTCTTCACCCCCTTTGAACTGGCAGCGGTGGTGATTACGGCTGTCATAGCCAATGCTATCAGCCCGGATGGGGTCTGCCACTGGTTTGAGGGCGCCCAGCTTGTCGCTGTATATTTGCTCATTGCCACTGCCTTCTACTTCATCTAGGACGCTGCGAGGACTTGACGGCTGGTATACTAGCCATTAGTATTCTGGAAGCTTTGAGTTGTTGAACTAGACCCAGGTAGTCCTGTGTTGTTTGTCTGATGTGGTGCTGAAAGGAGGACGTGAGCATGGAAGTCATAGATACCATCTTCACCGAGGGGGTAGCAGAAAAGGGGCGAATCTATCTTACGGCAACCCATGTATCCCATTCTGGGAAGAGATTGGGATACGAGTGGTATGTTTCAATACCATTGCACCTGCTGTCCTCGATCGCCTTTACCTATGTTGCTCCTGTGGCCTGGCTGGTATTTGGTGTAGTAGCTGTTCTCATAGCTGTTGGCTTGGGGTTAGTAGCTGCAATGGCTTTGAGTGGAATTGCGCAGGATGCAGTCATCATTGCTGCAGCAATCGCAGGCTTGGTTTTCCCTGCCTCGCTCATTTCCTTTTTTTCTGGTAGAAAGCAGTTGCTGGTATTCGCATCTTCTTCCGAGAAGATTATCTTTGTAGTGGGTGGTACTGACAAGAAGTTGCTGCGAAATTTTGCTCTGAGGGTAGAAGAACAGCAGATCAAGCTTGTCCAAGGGTTAGTGGGACTCGGACAGGAGCAATGAAATGCGAGTGTTGATCACTGGAGGGGCAGGCCGGTTGGGGATCAAAGTTTGTAAAGCTTTGCTACAAGATGGTTTCCAGGTACGGGTATTTGATTTGCACAATACGCGAAATGAGAAGCGTGTCAAGGAGCTTGGTGGGAAAGCAGAAATCCTGTGGGGGGACATAATGCGACCTGATTCAGTCCGTCAGGCGCTGCAGGATGTGGACGCTGTGGTCCACATGGCTGGGATTCTACCCCCCATAACCGATGAGCAGCCGGAGCTGGCCTATAAAATCAATGTGGGAGGCACCAAAATTCTGGTTGATCTACTTAAGGAAAAGGGGGGTCATATTCCCCTGGTGTATACATCGTCAATCGTGATCTTTGGTGCTACTCCTGATGCCACCGAACCCATCAGTGTAGAGAAGAATGCTTTGCATCCGGAAGAGGTGTATGCCGAGACTAAGGTTCAGGCAGGGAACCTGATCAAGGAAGCGGGGATTGACTATGTGATTCTCGTTATGTCTGGTGCCTTCGACCTTGATATGGGTGCCGTCAAGCTCATGTTCAGGCTTCCGCTTACCAACCGGATGGAGTTCTGCCATCCCGATGATACCATCCTGGCAATAGTTAATGCCGTGAAGAATTTTGATGCTGCCAAAGGAAATATGTTGTTGATAGCTGGGGGGCCTCATGAGCGAATGCTATACGGAGAAGTGCTTGGCCGTGCCCTGAGAGTCTTGGGACTACCCCTTCCGCCAGCCTCCAAATTTAGCCAGCGACCCTATTGTACCGATTGGTATGATACGAGCAAGTCTCAGGAATTGCTGCGGTTTCAGCAGAGGACCCTTGCCGATTATTGTGAGGACCTTAAGAAGGACTTATCCAGGCAATATTCTCCACTGTTTGTGCCCTTTATGCGCTACTTCGTGGGGCCGGTCTTTGGGAGAGTCATTGTTCGCCTTCTATAAATCATATTGCCTTCCAAATTGTCTTGGGGATAGCCATCCTCATGTCGATGTTCCAATTTGTGCCCCGAATAGACGTGAGTGGCTATTGGATTCTCAGGTGTCATCACCCCGTAAGCACCCTGTACTCGCCCTCTCTAGCACCCAGCTTATGTCTCAGGGCAGTGATGATCTGAGGTGACTCCCATGGATTTGCCCTGAGTTTGTTCTTGGCCTTGTAGGACAGCAGTATCTTTAACAGGTCAAACGCCACCAATGCCAAGTTGCTTGACATCGGTGGCGTGATGATGGCTATTATTGATTTTGAGTGGCAATTGGGTGTGGTATGTTTTTGCTGAGAATCGGAGTGTGATGCTCAGACTATTCGGTCGGGCAATAGGGGTGTAACTGTGGTCCATTATGACAGTGATGCAGTATCTGCCAGCTACCGCATTGATAGTTCCAAGGCAAAGCAGTGGTGGTTTGAGCTCGGCCCAATCAGGCCGCCCAGCGAGGGCCGTGACCACTCGCTGCTTATCAGGGCGACACGCAACTGTCCCTGGAATAGATGCCATTTCTGCAATGTCTACAAAGAGCAGAAGTTTCAGTATCGCGGCGTAGCTGAAATCAAAGAAGATGTTGATGCAGCTCGGGCTTTGGCTGCAGAACTGAAGACGGCTTCGTGGCAACTGGGAATGGGTGGGAAAATTGACAGGGTTGTTCTGAGCGCTTTAATAAACGGCAATCCCGAGTTCTATGGTGGCGGTTCATCCGATGCCGATGGAGTAGAGTTGCGGATAAACAGCTTGGTCAATGTGGCCAACTGGCTGGCCTCCGGCGGACGCACTGTGTTCCTTCAGGATGCCGATACTCTTATCATGAGGCCCCGTGAGCTGATTGAGGTATTGAAGTACCTCAGGGAGAGCTTTACCAGCATTGAGCGGATCACCTCATATGCGAGGGCAAAGACCTTGTCCAGGAGATCTCCGGAGGAATTGAAGGAACTGCACGAAGTCGGGCTCTCCCGCCTGCATGTTGGTCTGGAATCTGGGGCTGACGAGGTGTTGGGATATATGGAGAAGGGTGTCACTGCTGCGGAGCAAATCAAAGGAGGGCGTGTTGTGGTGGAGTCAGGCATATCACTCTCGGAGTATGTTATGCCTGGCCTGGGAGGGAAGAAATGGTCGGAAAGGCATGCCATGGAGTCGGCGCGGGTGCTGAATGGAATAGGCCCTCATTTCATCAGGTTGAGGAGTCTGGCGGTGAGGAAGGGCTCTCCTCTGTATGAACAAATGATCTGCGGGGACTTCCAAATGCTGAACGAGGATGAGATGGTCAGCGAAATCGGTCTTTTTATCGAGAACCTTGATTGCCATTCCTATCTGGCCAGCGATCAGATGGCTAACCTGTTATGGGAGGTGGAGGGTCAGCTACCTCAGGACAAGCAGGCCATGCTGGATACCATATCCAGATACCTGTCAATGCGACCCGTGGAGCGGTTGCAGTTCTGCCTGGAGCGGAGGCGGAGGTCATTCTTCAGCATTTATGGGGGCTTGCCTCCGGAGGTTCAAGAGGAGGTACAACGAGCTGCCAGTGCTATTGAGTCCGAGGCTCCTGATGCTGCGGAAAGGGTGAACAAGGCTCTTATTACCCTGAAACAGGGCTTCTTATAGCTGTCTGGTGAGGGCCACTTCTGTAATTTACTTCCCTGGGCTGATCAGGCAGATTACTTCTTTTTCTTGTCGTGAGCCCTGCGCCACTCAACATAGCGCTTGGTGCCCTCATCTACTGAGACCTTGGGCTCCCATGCCAGTTCTCTTTGGGCCTTGGAGCCGTCGAGAAGACACTCGGTGCGCATGATTTCGATGCTATAGCGATTCAAGAAAGGCATCTCTTTTGCCCGCCGCAGCGTTGATATCCCCTCCATGAGGCAGCACCAGACATAGGCAACAGAGTATGGCATGGTTCCATGGATTCTTCTGCCGCCCTGGGCCCGTATCATAGCCTTAGTGAACTCTTTAAGCCTGATTGGTTCAAGAGGAGCTACATTGTAAACCTGCCCTATGGCCTGGTCACTGGTGGCTGCCAGAATGGCCAGGTCAGCTATGTCAGACACGTATACGATAGCGTATCGGGGATTGACCCTTCCTGGCCACAATACGATGGGGATGGGGAAGGACACATAGCGGTAAAGCCGGTCGGCAAGGAGTCTATCTCTGGGGCCGTAGGCTGCGCCTATTCTGATCATCGAGACTTTAATCTTGCCTTGTTTGTGGTACTCCCAGCAGGCCTGTTCAGCCAGCAATTTGGCGTAGTCGTAATAGGTCTCGGGGCTGAAACATGCGGCACAGGGTGTGGTCTCGTCAGCCGGGATGTCTCCCTTGAAGCAGGCATCACCGTAAACAGTATAGGAGCTTACCTGCAGAAAACGGGGGACTTTTGCTTCAGCACTGGCCTTTAGTAGATTCTCCGTGCCCTTAACAGTTGTGGCCTCGAACTCCTGCCAGGTTCCCCAGCCGGGTGTAACTTTGGCTGCTGCGTGGAATACTATGTCGACGCCTTTAACAGCAGGTAGCAGGCTCTCATAGTCTTGGACATCACCGAAGACAATCTCAGCGCCGGTGCTCTTGAGGTGACTAAGATCGGATGTCTTGCGGGACAGGGCTCGGACCTCATGGCCTTTTTCTATGAGACGTTCCACCAGGCCGCTTCCCACACATCCGGTACCTCCAGTAACCAGTGTCTTCATTCCCCCCCTTTTTGTTGATAACTGGCTTCTGTTTTTCAGGATTTCGTTCTTTAGACTCTTGATGGGGCTAATTCTTGGCCCTCTTCCTCTGCCTGTGTTAGCCATGATATCCACGTACCACTTGACTGTCAAGCCAGATTCAGGTTTGGGATCGGTTTGCGTTCTCAAAATTGAAGCTCAAAGTGATAGCGCACCATTCTAAAGGGATCTGTGCCTGTTGCATGGTATAATAACCTCCTTATCATGTTGTGCTGGCGAATAGTAGCAGCCGTTGTCGATAGAAAATAGCGCCGTGATATCGGAGGTCGAAATTGGATTGGACGGACGTTTTGGGGTTCATTGCCGGTGCTTTTATAACTTTGGCCTTCATTCCTCAAGTATGGCGTCTCTACAAACTCAAGAGTGCCCGTGAGATAAGCTTGCCTTTCAGCATACTTTTCCTGGTGGGAGGTATCTGCTGGCTCTTGTGGGGGATTGAACGACATCTTGTGCCAGTTATCCTGTGGAATGCCATATCACTGGTGCTTGTAGGTGCTATGCTGTTCGCCAAGTTGAAGTATGGTGAATAGTCCTGGACATTACTCTCAAAGGCCAGTTGCCATGGGGTTGAGTATATGCTATCATTGCAAAAATCTTGGAAAGTAGGGGCATCTCGAGGAGGTGCTGACTCTCAAGGTGGGTTAGCCAAACTTTAAGAACTGGGCCCTTAAGCCAGTCCAGCGAGGCTGGCAAGGGATATAGAGTTGTAGCCCTCAAACTCTAGGCAATGTCGGGGCAACTAGACTGAAAACCTCTTGCCAGCCTGGCAAGAGGTTTTTTTATATGCCTGAAAAAGTGATTATGTCTGCTGAGGAGATGCGGCGAGCTCTCACGCGCATTGCCCACGAGGTTATTGAGAGAAACCACGGCTGTGAGGACCTCGTTTTCATCGGCGTATATACCAGAGGGGTACCCTTGGCTACGCGGATAGCTGCATCGGTAAATGAAATTGAGAAGGTAAACATACCTGTGGGAGCGTTAGATATTGGCCCGTACCGAGATGATCTTTCCTTTCTGGAAGCGCCTCCCATGATTCGGCCCAGTGACATTCCGGGTGATGTTGCTGGCAAGCGTGTTGTGTTGGTAGATGACGTCATTTATACCGGCAGGAGCATTCGTGCTGCCATGGACGCCATCGTCGACTTCGGACGTCCCCAGCGTATTCAGTTGGCGGTTCTTGTTGACCGTGGGCATCGTGAGCTGCCCATTCGGCCCGATTACGTTGGTAAAAACGTTCCTACGTCAATGAAGGAGGAGATAGAGGTGAGGCTGCAAGAAGTTGATGGCAGGGATGAGGTTGTGATTGTGAATCGGGCTGACGTACAGTCTGTTGGGAAGAGGATTTCTGGAAAGTCTTCCGGATTGGAGGAATTGCCATGAGTCTAGCAAATAGAAGCCTGGTGGCCATGGATGATCTATCCAACGAAGAGATTGAGGCAGTCTTTTCTTTGGCCGACGAGATGGCTGGCTCAATGAATGAGCAGTCCAGTGTATGCCAAGGGAAGATTATGGCTAGTCTCTTCTTCGAACCGAGTACCAGGACACGCCTGTCTTTCGAGGCTGCCATGCTTAGACTTGGAGGACATGTCATCACTGCAGTTGATATAGGTGCTACCTCCCTTGCCAAGGGCGAAAGCATTGCCGATATGGCTAGGGTGGTGGGAAGTTATGCCGATATCATCGTCATCAGACACCCCTGGGAGGGTTCGGCCAGAGTAGTGGCAGACTATGCTGGTGTACCTGTAATCAATGCTGGCGACGGAGGACATGAACATCCCACCCAGACCTTGTTAGACCTCTACACCATCAAGAAGGAGAGGAAGACTATCAAGGGCTTGAAGATTGCCCTGTGGGGCGATCTGAAATACGGGAGGACAGTGCATTCCCTTGCCTGTGCTTTGGCGAGGTTTGGTGCTACTATTCTCTTCCGTCCTGCTCCGGGCCTTGAGATGCCAGACCATGTCGTCCGGAAGTTGACCACGGAGTATGGGGGTGAGCTGCGAAGACCTGAGGCTGCCGATCAGGTGGGAAAGGGGGGGCTCTTTTCTCTGGATGCCATATATGTGACTCCGAGTATCCCTCATCAACTGGCTATGATGCCTGATATCAGTATCCAGGTTGAGTTGGAAAAGGGGGTTGATGCCATTTATGTCACCAGATTTCAAAGAGAAAGACATACTCCTGTGGCAGGCGGAGATGATGCAAAGAAGGACTATCCGGTAGTGGACAAGAAGCTACTTGAGGAAAAGGTGTTCAAAGAAACACTTGTTATGCACCCGCTGCCACGTATTGATGAGCTTGCCCATGAGTTGGATGCTGACAGAAGAAGCATGTACTTCAAACAGGCTGCCCGAGGAGTGCCGGTCAGGATGGCTCTGATAAGCCTTCTGCTGGGAGCAAGGAAGGTCGATATTCTCGGGGCAAAAGAGCCGGCTTTAGTTCGAAAGTCGGGCTATCCTGTGTACGATCGTGGATTTGGTGTCAGATGCCAGAACCGAAACTGCGTGTCAGTCAATGAGGAGAGGTACATCAAGCCTGAGTTCAGGATTGTAGGCCGCGAGCCATTGACTCTGACGTGTATCTACTGTGAACATGAGACCTTTCCGAGATATGTGGCCAGCACGGAGTGGCATGAAGGGACTCTGGAAAGCAAGAAATATCATAGCGCTGATAGCCACTGGGCTCGGAAGATAAAGCCGGAGAACCTGATCATCTTCGATTCAGAGAGTGAAGCCCAGTCCCGGGGGTTCAAGCCAGGTAAGTATGCAGGCAGTTAAATTCTGGATTTGGGGTGAGTGGTGAGGGGTATTGCTGTGCTCATCAGCGGTGGTCGAATTATTGACCCTGGCAGGAGCATAGATAAGGTTAGCGATTTGCTCATAGTGGGAGGCAGAATCGCCTGGATTGGCGAAAGCGGCCGAGCTCCCGATCAACCGGAATGCATTGTTTTAGCTGCCAGAGGGATGATCGTTTCTCCTGGCTTTATTGATCTCCACTGTCATCTTCGGGAGCCGGGGTTTGAGGAAAAGGAGACTATAGCCACTGGGACAAAGGCGGCTGCGCGGGGAGGTTTTACCACTATTTGTTGCATGCCCAATACCTCTCCGCCCATCGACACTCCAGCCACAGTGGAGTACGTTGCAAGTAAGGCGAATACGGAGGGGGTGGTTCGGGTTCTTCCGATTGGGTGTATCACCAGGGGTCAGAGAGGTGAAGAGCTTGTTGACATGAAGGATTTGGCTAAGGCAGGGGTGGTTGCCTTTAGTGACGATGGCAAACCGGTTTCAAGTTCGCAGCTTATGCGCCGTGCCTTGGAGCATAGTCGTCTTCTTGATTTGCCAATTATCGATCATTGTGAAGATGCCTCCTTGACTGCCGGTGGCGTGATGAATGAGG
The DNA here is from genome assembly GCA_963720375.1 of uncultured Chloroflexia bacterium. GTDB lineage: Bacteria > Chloroflexota > Dehalococcoidia > UBA2247 > RBG-13-53-26 > JAPLHP01. The sequence continues at coordinate 107,320 of CAVRFM010000012.1, forward strand.
GGCTGGTATCTGCCAAGCTGGGATTGAAAGGAATGCCAGCAGCAGCAGAGGAGACTATGATTGCCCGGGATATTGAACTTGCCCGGCTCACTGGTGGCAGAGTTCATGTTGCTCATGTGAGCACCGCTGGTTCTGTCGAGCTTATTAGCCGTGCCAGGGAGAATCATATTGATGTTACTGCTGAAGTCACCCCTCACCATTTAACGCTTACTGAAGAGAAAGTCATCGGCTATGACACCAGCGCCAAGGTTAATCCTCCGCTGCGGACCAGACAGGACGTGGAGGCACTGATCCAGGGGGTGAGAGATGGTGTTATAGATGCTATTGCCACTGACCATGCGCCCCATGCTACTCATGACAAGTCTGGTGATTTCAACTCGGCAGCCTTCGGCATCAGCGGGCTGGAGACAGCTTTGGCTGTCCTGCTTACTCTGGTGCATCAGAGAAAGCTGGATTTGGCAACTCTCATTGCCAGGCTCACTGCCGGGCCGGCAAGAGTCCTGCGTGGGATGAGTAGCTCATCTGTAATCCCCTCTGGTTGCCCGGTTCCGGATGGTCTGGGCATGCTCCGAGTGGGAGCCCCTGGGGATGTTGTTGTCTTCGATCCGGATTTCGAATGGGTGGTCAACCCTGCCCTCTTCGTTTCCAAGGGGAAGAATAACCCCTGGGCAGGATGCTCTCTCAAAGGCAAGGTGATGGCAACAGTGGTTGGAGGGGAGATCGTATACAAGGATATGCGTATCAGCATTGAGGCATTAAAGAGTTAATGCTCGGATTGGTCCGAAGTCGATAAGGGCAAAAGCGAATGTTGGGCAATTCTAGTGTTGGAAGATATCTTGGTATTCGAGAGCTCTCATAGGTGGGGGGAGTCCTGGCAGGCACCAATCGGGCTCTTGTTATGCAGCCACTGAGAGAATATTTGAGAAGATGAAACAGGTAACCGCCATCGTCGTGTCTAATAGTGAGATAATGCCTCGGATCCATCTTGTCTGGTTGGAAGCGCCGGAAATTGCCAGGATTGCACGTCCCGGGCAATTCGTTATGGTACGGTGTGGGGACAGCCACGATCCTTTATTGCGGCGGCCATTGAGCATTCATCAGGCTGACGGCTCAGGGAAGATTGCATTGCTTTTAAGTGTCGTGGGCCGAGGTACCTCGTGGCTTTCTCGATGCCAGAGGGGAGATTGCCTTGACCTTGTGGGGCCTCTGGGCAATGGCTTTTCTATTCAGCCTGCTTCCCGCAGGCTTCTTCTGATAGGTGGTGGAATTGGTATCGCGCCTTTGATCTTTCTGGCAGATAGAGCTCTTAGCCAGGGATGCTCGGTCACGCTTCTCGTGGGAGCTCAGGATGCCTCCTCTCTTTACCCTAGATCTCTGCTGTCACCATCGATCAACCTTATCACAGCTACCGAGGATGGCTCGGAAGGGGCAAGAGGCATGGTGACTGACATTATCGGTGATCTTGCCAAGCAGGCTGACCAGCTCTTTGCCTGCGGGCCAGTCTCCATGTACCAGTCTATGTTAGCCAATGAGTGCTTAATATCGAGGCCGCTCCAGGTCTCTCTGGAAGTGGTGATGGGTTGTGGAGTGGGAGCATGCTACGGCTGCACCATAAAGACTGGGAAGGGGCTGCGACAGGTATGTCAGGATGGGCCCGTGTTCGATCTGAATGATATTCTCTGGTAGAGGAGGTGATGCCAAGTGGTGGAGAGCAGGCGGATAAGGATCAAGACCAATGGGAATTGTGAGATTATAGACATAACCGGACAGGTAGCAAAGGAAGTTGATGGTTCACCTATTGGGAGTGGAATCGTAACTGTCTTTGCAGTTGGCTCAACCGCAGGAATTGCCACGATTGAGTTTGAATCCGGGCTATTGTCTGACTTCAAGGAGATGTGGGATAGGGTGGCTCCTGTTGGTATGGACTACCAGCATAACCGTGCTTGGGGAGATGGTAATGGCCACTCGCACGTGCGTGCCTCGCTTCTCAGTGCCTCTCTAACCGTACCCTTTATCAACAAGAAGATGACTTTGGGAACTTGGCAGCAGATTGTCTATGTCGATTTTGATAACCGTCCCCGATCAAGGGAGGTAGTCGTTCAGATCATAGGAGAATAGGCATCGAATGCCGGATATAGACTTTGTGTTTTGCCCCAAGTCAGTTGCTATTGTAGGTGTCTCTTCAAATGCTGATTCCCTTACCAATCGGAATTTTCTGCAGCCACTATTGGACTGCAATTATCAGGGGAAAATCTATCCGGTTAATCCTAACTTGAATGAGATCAAGGGGCTGAAGGCCTATCATAGCATTCTGGACATACCCGGGCCTGTGGATGCTGTGGTCTGCGCTCTTCCGGCTTCCCTCACACCAAGGCTTATACATGAATGTGTTACAGCAAAAGCCAGGGTAGTTAGCTGTTTTACATCAGGCTTTAGTGAGACTGGGGAAGAAGAAGGCCTGAGATTGGAGAGGGAAATAATCGAGATTGCCCGGCGTGGCGGGGTACGCATTATTGGCCCCAATTGTCTAGGGATACACAATCCTGGGATAGGTTTGACCTTTGAGGCCAGCGGCTCCAAACGGGGTGGTAATGTCGGTTTCATGTCTCAGAGTGGGGGAAATACCAGAGAGTTGATTCTTGTTGGAGCACAGCGTGGCATATTCTTCAGCAAAGCTGTGAGCTATGGAAATGCCGCTGACCTCAATGAGGGAGATTTCTTGGAATACTTTGCTTGTGATAAGGATACCAGGATAATTGCTGCCTATATCGAAGGGATAAAGCAGCCGCGGAGATTCAGCATGGTGCTTCGAGAAACAACAAAGCAAAAACCTGTGATTATTCTCAAAGGGGGAAGGACCGGGGCGGGTACCAGGGCAGTGATGTCGCATACAAGTTCTCTCGCCGGAACCGGGGAAATATGGGATGCTCTTTGCCGGCAGGCTGGAGCAACACAGGTTGTAGATTTACCGGAAATGGCAGATGCTATTCTGGCGTTTTCATATCTGAAACCACCACGAGGAAGAAGAGTCGGTATTCTTGGGATAGGAGGAGGGGCCAGTGTTCAGGCGGCTGATGATTGCGAGAACGCTGGGCTTGTTGTACCTGCTTTCCCTCTGTCTATTAGACAGGATTTGCGCAAGTTCACGCCGCCAGCCGGGACCGGCCTATCTAATCCTGTAGATACTTCACCAGACGTATACTGGGATCCAGACTTGTTTGCCAAGACCGCCAGGGTCATTGCTGGCTATGATGGAATCGATGTGATACTGGTAATGTTCGCTGCTGTTCAGGCCGCCAAACGTGGAGTCCCGGCATTAAGACGTCAGCTTGAAGCTGTCATTGGTGTGGGCCAGAAAACCGATAAGTCTGTGGCCATTGTCCTGTTCACGGCTGGTATATTAGAGGCTGAGAAGATAGCTGCTGAAGTACAGGGGCTGTGTCTTGAGGCAGGGTTTCCGGTCTATCCCTCGATAGGCAGAGCCGCTCAGGCTATTGCCCAGCTTATCTCTTATCATGAAAATCGAGGTTCGTAAGCATCTCATAGATTACTCTGAGTTTCACTTCAGTTGTATCCTCTAATTATCTTAATGTTTCCAGTGCCCCATTGTTTGCAGGACGTTGTGTTTCATATCTCTCTTAATCCCCTGAATAGACAGGATTGAGAAAGTAGCCTAATAAAGATGTGCATGGATTGACCTTCCCAAAAGTAGACTTATTCTAAAGCTTAGTATATAATACTCGAGTTGTCTTTGAATGGTTAGTATTTATTGTTCGCTGCCAATCAGTCCGGTTTATCTTGACTTTTAGCGTGGTTGATGATAGATTACAACCTCGTGTCTTTTTTTAGATAAAATGCCTACAGTTAATCAACTTGTGAGACATGGTCGGAAGAAGATTTTGCGGAGGACTAAGGCTCCGTCGCTGCGCGTTGGGTTTAATACGCTGAAGCGCCGGGCGACAAAAACCAAGGGTTCTCCGCAGAAGAGGGGTGTTTGTATCCAGGTTAAGACCATGACCCCCAAGAAGCCAAATTCTGCCTTGCGTAAGATTGCCAGGGTGCGACTGACCAATGGAATGGAGGTCACTGCCTATATTCCTGGTGAGGGGCATAATTTGCAGGAACACTCTGTGGTGCTGATTCGGGGCGGTCGTGTAAAAGATTTACCTGGAGTACGCTACCACATTGTGCGTGGCACCTTGGATGCCGGTGGCGTGGTTGATCGCCGACAGGGCCGCAGTAGATATGGAGCAAAGCAGGTAAAAGGCTCGGGAGCTTCTGGAGCCTAGGGTTTCCTGGGTTGTTGAGGGGTGGGTGAAGAAAGTGCCCGAGTTTTTTTTGTGGTCTGGAGACTAGAAGATGTCGAGAAAAGGTAAAACACCAAAGAGAAAGACGCCGCCTGATACCAGATATGGTAGCCAGTTGGTGTCTAGGTTCACAAACAAGTTGATGAAATGGGGCAAGAAGAGGAAGGCGGAGGGGATTATATACATTGCCCTTGAGATGGCTTCAGAACAGCTAAAGAAACCACCAGTCGAGGTTTTGGAGCAAGCGATCAAGAATACGACCCCTCTCCTTCAAGTGAAAGCCCGTCGTGTTGCTGGGGCGACCTATCAGGTGCCTGTAGAGGTGAGCGGTGACCGTGGCACGGCCATGGCGATAAGGTGGCTGCTGGATGCGTCCAGATCACGAAGTGGTAAGTCAATGGCAGAAAAGCTTGCTGCCGAGATTGTAGATGCTTGTCATGGTCAGGGAGTGGCGGTCAAGAAGCGTGAGGATACTCATAAGATGGCAGAGGCGAACAGAGCCTTTGCACACTTCAGGTGGTAGGAAAGTTGGTTACTACCAAGCAGCGTTCTCGAACGATTGATATGCCTGAATCAGATATAGTTAAGGCAAAGGCGAGGGAGACGTCTGAGGCGTTTTCCCTATCCCAGGTAAGAAATATTGGGATAATTGCTCATATAGATGCCGGTAAGACTACCGTCACCGAAAGAATTCTCTATTGCACGGGCCGTACCTACAAGATCGGGGGGGTGGATGAAGGAACGGCAGTAATGGACTGGATGGACCAGGAACGTGAGCGGGGAATCACTATTACTGCTGCGGCTACTACCTGCTACTGGCTGGGGCATCGCATTAATATCATCGATACGCCTGGGCATGTGGATTTCACTGCTGAAGTGGAACGCAGCCTGCGGGTGCTTGATGGTGGAGTGGTGGTTTTTGATGCTGTTGCAGGTGTGCAACCTCAGTCGGAGACGGTGTGGCGTCAGGCGGATAGGTACCATGTTCCCAGAGTCTGTTTTATCAATAAGATGGATCGTGTGGGCGCTAATTTCCATCGGACTGTGGCCATGATAGGCAAGATCCTCGGTTCTAAAGTAGTGCCTATTCAATTACCTTTGGGTGAGGAGAAGTCCTTTGAGGGGATTATTGATCTGATAGAAAACAGGGCCTGGATCTTTCCAGAAGATATCAATTCTCTGCCCATGGAGATGGACATTCCTCAAGACTATGTAGAGAGAGCCAAAGAGCAGCGAGAGGTGTTGGTGGAGAGGTTGGCTGAAGAGGATGATCAGTTGATGGGGGCTTATTTGGAGGGGCGCAGCATCACGACTTTAGAGATCAAAGAGGCCTTGCGTAGAGCAACTCTAGCTAATAGGGTTGTTCCTGTTCTTTGTGGCAGTGCTTTAGGGAATAAGGGGATCCAGCCACTTCTTGATAGTGTAGTGAATTATCTTCCTTCACCTTTAGATGTGCCAGCGGTTGAGGGCACTGATCCTGAGACTGGTGCGATGGCTAAGCGCCCAGCGGATATAGAGGCACCTTTCTCAGCCCTTGCCTTTAAGGTGGTTACCGATCCCTTCGTTGGCAGGCTGGTATATCTCAGAGTTTATTCAGGCAAAGCGGAATCCGGAGCAAAATTGTTCAATGCTACCAGGGATCAGAAAGAGCGCCTTGGCAGATTACTCTTAATGCATGCGAATCATAGAGAAGACGTAAACGAGGCCTATGCTGGCGGGATTGTTGCAGCGATAGGTTTGAAGAATACCCTTACCGGTGACACGCTGTGTGATCCCGGGGCTCCTATCATTCTTGAGAATATCCGTTTTCCTATACCGGTGATATCGGTTGCTATTGAGGCGAAGACCAAAGCTGATCAGGACAGGATAGGGGAGGCTCTCCAGAAATTGATGGAAGAAGATCCCACCTTCGAAACGCATTACGATGAAGACACGGGCCAGACCATCATATCCGGAATGGGTGAGCTTCATTTGGAAGTTCTGCTGGAGCGCATGCGTCGCGAGTTTAGAGTGGAGTCAAAGACAGGCAAGCCGCAGGTGGCATATAGGGAGACTATCACCGAGCCGGTGGAGGCAGAGGGAAGATTCATCAGACAGTTTGGTGGGCATGGGCAGTACGGTTGCGTGGTGCTCGGACTGGAGCCCGGTGAGAGGGGTAGCGGTTTTGCCTTTTTCAACAAGATCAAGGCTGGCGCTATACCCAGGGAATTCATCCCGGCAGTTGAAGCTGGAGTGAAGGAAGCCTTGCAGAGAGGGGTTTTGGCTAACTATCCTGTAGTTGATGTCAAAGTGACACTTCGTGACGGTAGTTTTCATGAGGTGGATTCCTCCGAAATTGCTTTCAAGATGGCCGGATCAATTGCTTTTAAGGAGGGAGTGCGCCGAGCTAAACCTGTGATTCTTGAGCCCATTATGAAACTGGAAGTGTTTACTCCGGAGCAGTTCCTGGGTGATATCCTGGGAGATCTTGATGCTAGAAGAGCGCGAATTGATGGCATTGAAGCCCAGGGAGATATGAGGGTTATTCATGGTTTTATATCCTTGGGGGAGACTTTTGGCTACGCCACCGTAATCCGGTCCTTGAGCCAGGGTAAATCAACTCACTCCATGGAATTTCATCATTATCAAGAGGTACCCCCGGGTTTGGTGGATCAGATTATTCCTAAAGTCAGGGGAAGGGTAGTTTAACGTGCCGAAGCAGAAGATCCGAATTAAATTGAAGTCTTTTGACCATAAGGTGCTTGATCAGTCCGCGGTTCAGATCACGGAGACAGCGGAGCAGACTGGAGCCCGAGTGGCAGGGCCAGTTCCTTTGCCAACACACATTCAGAAATTCTGTGTTATCCGATCTCCCTTTATTGATAAAGACTCGAGAGAGCAATTTGAGATCAGGACTCACAGGCGTCTTATAGACATCCTTGACCCTACCTCCAAAACGATCGAGGCTCTAACCCGGCTCAATCTTCCCGCGGGGGTAGATGTGGAGATAAAGCTGTAGGGTGGATACTACTGGGCAAAAGAGGGACAGAGGAGCTGGTTGTCGATGACGATGAAGGAAGGTAAGGGAGCCATTGAGAAAAGCGGTATGGGGCTTTATCGTTCTTGGGTAGGAAGATAATGGCGACAGCGATTAAGGGCATTCTAGGTCGCAAGTTGGGCATGACACAAATGTTTGATGAAGGCGGGAGCCTGGAGGCAGTTACTGCTATTGAAGCTGGTCCTTGTGTTGTTTCTCAAGTGAAAACTCAAGCTAAGGATGGCTACAGCGCGGTACAACTCGGTTTTGGTGAGGCCAAGCGCCTCAATTCTCCGATGAAGGGGCATCTTAAGGGAGCAGGTCGTCAGCTGAGATATCTTAGGGAGATTATGGTTGATGAAGCCGCTGCGTTTGAGGTGGGGCAGAGTCTGAACGCTGGTATATTTGAAAAAGGCGAGAGAGTTGATATAAGAGGGATATCGAAAGGCAAAGGTTTTGCAGGCGGGGTGAAACGATACCACTTTCGAGGGGGGCCCAAAACACATGGTCAGTCAGACCGGCACCGTGCCCCTGGTTCAGTTGGTGGTACCACTTCTCCTGGCCGGGTGTACAAGGGCACGCGTATGGCCGGGCATATGGGGAGCGACAGGGTAATTATCCGCAATCTTGAGGTGGTGCAGGCTGATGCAGGACGCAATCTTATCTTGATAAAGGGTGCAGTACCTGGTGCTGTGGGTGGGCTATTGTTGATTACGAGCAGGAAGTTGGCCAAGAAGAGAAGGTAGAGATGCAGTTCCCAGTCCGTAACGTTGAAGGTCAGGTTGTTGAACAGGTGCAGATTGAAGATAGCGTTTTTGCGCAACCTTTCAATGAAGGCTTGGTGCATCAGGCCATGGTGAGGCAATTGGCCAATGCTCGCCAGGGAACAGCAGATACCAAGACGCGGGGTTTGGTGGCTGGGAGCACCAGGAAGCTCTATCGTCAGAAGCATACGGGGCGTGCTCGCCGAGGTAGCATACGCTCACCTCTCCTCAGAGGTGGTGGTATAGTTTTTGGCCCTCACCCTAGAAGCTATAGGCAAAGGATGCCTAAGAAGATGCGCCGTTTGGCGCTGAGATGTGTACTTTCAGCAAAGGCTTCTTCAGGTGAGATGGTGGTAATAGACCGATTCCAGATGAGTCAACCCAAAGCGACGGAGATGGGTCGAATATTAAAGGCACTGGGCGTTGATTCATCGATTCTCATTGTTACTCTTGGGCCGGAGTCGGATGTAATCTTGTCGGCACGCAATTTGGCGGGAACCAAGACGCTACCGGCTGGCTTGCTTAATGTGGTGGATGTTCTTTCGTATAAATTTTTGGTAATTACCGTAGAGGGGTTGCGCCATTTGGAGAAACTGTTGATAGGTGGCCGAACTGCTACCCAGCTTGGATAAGAGAATGCATCTATATCAGGTATTGCGTCGTCCTTTAATTACTGAAAAGATGACTGCTCTTCAGGAGCATAATAAGTATGCCTTTGAGGTGGCTGATGGAGCCAACAAGCATCAAATCAAAGAGGCGGTGGAGAAGGCTTTTAAGGTGAACGTTGAGGATGTAAATGTAATCACTGTCCCTGGTAAGACAAGAAGGATGGGAAGACGTCAGGTGAAGACCTCTTCCTGGAAAAAGGCTTTGGTTACCATCAAGACAGGGCAGAAGATTGAGTTTTTTGAGGGTGTTTAGAAATGGCGCTTAGAGTATATAAACCGACATCCCCGGGCAGGCGAGGTATGATCGGGCCAACCTTTGAGGAAATTACCAAGAAGGAGCCAGAGAAATCACTGCTCATGCCGCTGAAAAAGAAGGCTGGCCGTAACAATCAAGGCAGGATAACAGTGAGACATAGAGGTGGTGGTGCCAAGCGGATGCTACGGATTATCGATTTCAAGCGGGATAAGATTGGTATATCTGCTGAGGTACTAGCTATTGAATATGACCCCAACCGCTCAGCTTATATTGCATTGGTTCAGTATGCCGATGGAGAGAAGCGCTATATCCTTGCCCCACTCGGCTTGACGGTGGGACACATTGTCACCTCGGGTCCTGATACTGAGGTGAAGCTAGGCAATGCTCTACCATTGGGGCAGATTCCTGTAGGTGTCATGATTCACAACATTGAATTACAGCATGGCAAGGGTGGGCAGATAGTGCGCAGTGCTGGGACCTCTGCACAGGTTATTGGGCGTGATGATGGCTATAGCTTGGTGAAGTTGCCTTCTGGGGAAGTGCGTAAGATTCTGAGTGTTTGTATAGCTACTGTTGGGCAAGTGGGCAATGTAGATCATCAGAACGTGAAGTTGGGTAAGGCTGGTCGCAAGAGATTGATGGGCAGGCGACCTGAGGTGCGAGGAGCAGTGATGAGCCCGCGTGATCACCCACACGGTGGGGGTGAGGGTAGAAATCCTAGAGGTATGAACCCAAAGACTCCTTGGGGTAAACCAGCCTTGGGCCACAAGACTCGCAGAAACAAAGTAAGCGATAGGATGATTGTCAAACGGAGAGAGAAATAGGGAAATGGGAAGATCGGTAAAAAAGGGTCCGTTTGTTGATGCTAAATTGATGAAGAAGGTGGAAGCTGTTGACTTGGGGAAAGAGAAAGCGGTGATAAAGACGTGGGCGCGAGCCTCAACTATTGTGCCTGAAATGGTGGGGCATACTATTGCTGTCCACGATGGAAGAAGGCATGTACCTATCTTCATCACCGAGAATATGGTGGGGCACAGACTGGGCGAGTTCGCCCCTACTCGGACCTTCAGAGGGCATGTGGGTAGGTCGGAGAAAGTGGTTTAGAGATCACAATGGAAGTCAAGGCAGTGGCTAAATATGTTGGCATATCGCCTCAGAAACTATCCTTGTTGGCGGCAACAGTGCGTGGGAAAAAGGTGGATGAGGCCTTAGCTGTACTTAAGTTGTCTCCGACTCCGTCAGCTAGGGCGATAGCCAAGGTAATCAAATCGGCTTCTGCTAATGCTGAGAATAACTATCAAATGGCACCATCTGAGCTTAAGGTTGTGAAGCTCTTTGTGGATCAAGGGGCAACCCTAAAAAGAATTCGTGCCCAGTCTCGAGGGCGGGTAAGCCCTATCCTCAGACACTCGAGTCATATTACGGCTATCGTAGATACGGAGGAGTAGTTGGGACATAAGGTTCATCCTACTGGGTTCAGGCTTGGTATTACCACTGATTGGCGTTCAAGGTGGTATTCTCAGAAGCACTATACTGATTTTGTGCTAGAAGACTTTCGTATCCGTAGGCTAGTTATGGCAAAGACAGATGAGGCGGGTGTCTCTAGGGTAGAAATTGAGCGTTGGGCGAATGAAGTAGTTGTGACTCTTCATGCTGCCAAACCAGGCATTGTTATTGGGCGTGGAGGGCAAAGGGTAGATGAGTTAAGGGGTTCTCTAGAAGCCCTTTGTGGTAGAAAGATTCGTCTGAACATACATGAAGTTAGAGAGCCGGAACTGGATGCTTACCTTGTAGCCAAGAGTGTGGCGACCCAAATGGAGCATCAGATATCGTACCGCAGGGCCATAAAAAGGGCGATTTCCCGTACGATGCAGGCCGGTGCCAAAGGGGTGAAGGTAATTTGCTCTGGGAGACTTGGTGGTGCGGAGATCGCTCGTAGAATGACATTTCGTGAAGGGCGAGTGCCTCTACATACGTTGCGTGCTGACATCGATTACGGTTTGTGCGAGGCGCGTACATTAATGGGACGTATTGGAGTAAAGGTTTGGATCTACAAGGGCGATGTCCTTCCAAAGGCGGAAGAACCAGAGATGCCACCTCCTCAGCCCGCTGGTACGTTGGCCCCTGCGGAGCAACGGGAAGAGCCGGCTGTGGAGCAACCGATTGAGGTAGGGAAAGATGTTACAGCCGAATAGGGTAAAGCACCGGATGGTGCACAGGGGTAGGCTCAGGGGGAAAGCCCATGCAGGGAATGGCCTGGTTTTTGGGGACTTTGGACTTCAGGCATTGGAAGGTACCTGGCTTACTGCTAGGCAGATCGAGGCAGCACGTCGGGCTATTGTCCACCATCTTCGCCGTGGAGTCATGTTATGGGTTCGTGTTTTCCCCGACAAGCCGGTGACCAAGAAACCAGCAGAGGTGCGCATGGGCAGTGGTAAAGGCGCCTTGGATCATTGGGTGGCAGTAGTCAAGCCGGGCAGGATCATCTTTGAAATCGGTGGAGTGAAAGAGGATGCAGCCAAGGAAGCAATGCGTCTTGCCTCTCATAAGCTCCCCATTGAGACTAAGTTTGTGACTAAGGGGGCGGAGTGAAGGTGGAGGAGATTCGCGCCCTGAGTGATGGTGATATCTCAGGGCAGTTAGAGGAGGCTCAACGGGAGCTTTTCAATTTGCGCTTTCGCTTAGCTACGAAACAGCTTGTGAACCATCGTGAGATTCGCAAGGCCAAAAAGAATATTGCCAGAATCAAAACTGTGTTGCGGGAAAGAGAGCTGGTTCAGTCCTAGGCATTAATGGAGAGTTGCGTTGATGGTGTGCGAATGTATGACTTGTAGTCAAATAACTGAGCGGGGCTAGTTAATGGAGAAAAAACGGAAAACCCTTGTGGGGTATGTGTTGGTCAATAGAATGGATAAGACAGTTGTGGTAGCTGTGGAGTTGAGGAGAGCCGATCCCTCGTATAAGAAGATTGTCAAACGCAGGATTAGAATGAAGGCTCATGATGAGAGCAATGCTTGCCAGATCGGGGATGTGGTGAGGATTATGGAAAGTCGGCCTCTTTCCAAGACCAAGCATTGGCGTGTAGTAGAGATAGTATCTAAGACTGAGGCGGTTGAGGTTAAGTCTGATGATTCAGCCATATAGTAGACTTAGAGTGGCCGATAATACTGGGGCAAAAACCATTATGTGCATTCATGTGTCTGGAGGCACAAGACGGAGGTATGCTACCATCGGTGATGTCATTGTTGCAGCCGTAAAACAGGCGATGCCTAGGGGGGTGGTGAAACAGGGTGATGTGGTAAAGGCGGTCATTGTGCGAACTACAAGACCTTATCGCCGCCGCGATGGCTCATATATTAGATTTGATGACAACGCGGCTGTTATTCTGGCTGAACAAAACAATCCGAAGGGCAGCCGCGTCTTTGGACCTGTAGCTAGGGAGCTAAGGGAGAAGGATTTTACTAAGATTATCTCCTTGGCGCCTGAGGTATTGTAGGAATAGATGAAGATTCGGAAGAACGATAACGTCATTGTTATCAGTGGTAAGGATAAGGGGAAGAAGGGTAAGGTGCGGTTTGCCTATCCGGGCGAGGATCGCTTGATAGTGGAAGGTATTAACATGATTAAGAAACATGCGAAAGCCCGGGCTGTGGCAAGGCAGGCTGGTATCATTGAGCGAGAAGCTGCTCTTCATGTGTCCAAGGTAATGTTAGTCTGTAACAAGTGTAACCGCCCGACGCGGGTGGGTTTTCGCTTTCTGGAGGGCAAGAGAGTTCGTGCCTGCTCTTCTTGCCATGAGGTGATTGATTAGCTGTGGAAAAGACTGCTCAACCGAGATTAAAAGAAAAATATAGCCGTGAAGTTGTACCTGTTCTTATGAAGGATTTCAACTATAGTAGTGTCATGCGTGTACCACGGATAGAGAAGGTTGTGATTAATATTGGTCTGGGAGAGGCAATTCAAAACGCGAAGGCTCTGGAAGGCGCTGAGAGAGATCTGGCCATTATTTCGGGGCAACATCCGGTTATCACACGAGCCAGGAAGTCTATTGCTAGTTTTAAGCTGCGAGCTGGCATGCCTATAGGTATGAAAGTGACGCTACGCGGAAGACGGATGTATGAATTCTTGGACAGGTTACTCAATGCTGTTCTTCCTCGCATTAGGGACTTCCGAGGGGTTTCAAGGAATTCCTTTGATGGAAGGGGCAATTACAGTCTAGGGATGAAAGATCAGTTGGTTTTCCCTGAGATTGACTATGACAAAGTCGATAAGGCTAGAGGGTTCGAAATCACTATTGTGACTACTGCTCGTTCTGATGAGGAAGGTAGGCGTCTCTTGGAGCTTCTGGGGATGCCATTTATGAGAGGTTAGTAAGTGGCGAAATTATCTAAGATTCTAAAATCGCAGCGTGATCCTAAGTACAAGGTGCAGGGGCATAATCGATGTAGGTTGTGTGGCAGGCCCCGTGCCTATATGCGTAAGTTTGGGATGTGTCGTATTTGCTTCCGTGAATTGGCTCTCAAAGGGGAGATCGCGGGAGTCAAAAAATCAAGTTGGTGAATTAGAATGACTACTGATCCAATCGCAGATATGCTGACACGGATAAGGAATGCCAATATGGTGAGGCAGGAGTTTGTCTTGATGCCCTGGTCCAAGATGAAGGTGGCGATTGCCAAGATCCTTAAAGAAGAGGGTTTTGTTCATGATTACGAAGTGCTCAAGGGCAGACCGACGCGTACAATAAAGATTCGCCTCAGGTATGGTGATAAGAATCAGCCAATGATTATGGGCCTGAAAAGGGTGAGCAAGCCTGGACTTAGAGTATATGCAGGAGCTTCAGAGATACCTCGCGTCTACGGAGGTCTGGGTATTGCTATGCTTTCTACGCCAAAAGGCGTAATGACTGGACGGCAGGCATGGAAACAGCATCTTGGTGGTGAATTGCTGTGCTACGTGTGGTGATCATAAGTAGATTGGCTTGGTGTAAGAATGTCCAGAATAGGTAAGCTTCCTATACGTCTACCTCCCAGTGTAACAGCGGATATCAAAGGGAGTGACGTGACTATCAAGGGGCCAAAGGGGGAATTGCATCGGTCATTTGTTCCATCAATGTCTATTGTTCTGAAGGATGGTAGTCTGGTTGTTTCCCCGTCTGGTGATAGTGATGCTCATGGCGCGCTCCATGGGTTAACTCGTGCCCTGCTGGCTAATATGGTTGAGGGAGTAAGCAAGGGCTTTGAGAGACTTCTGGAGGTTGTTGGCGTTGGCTATCGAGCTCAGAAAGCTGGTGATAAACTGGTTCTTCAGGTGGGATTTACTCATCCGGTGGAAATATTGCCTCCTCCGGGTATATCTCTGGTGGTGGAGGGTACAAACCGAATCAAGGTGGTTGGGGTAGATAAAGAATCAGTGGGCGAAGTGGCTGCGGAGATTCGTGCTATTCACCCTTGCGATTCCTATAAGGGTAAGGGCATTAGGTATGTGGGAGAGAGGACACGCCTTAAGCCTGGGAAAGCCGGCAGAGCAGCAGCGAAGAAGTAGAGGATGAAGAGAAGAAGTACAAGGTTGAATAGCAGGCACATTCATCAAGCAAGGCCTAGATTGTGCGTTTTCCGGAGCTCAAATCATATTTATGCTCAAGTTATAGATGATAAACAATCTTGCACGTTAGCCAGTGCTTCCAGTTGTGAGCCAGGGCTGAAGACTGAGGGTAAAAAGAAGACGGAAAGTGCTGCGTTGGTGGGGGCGCTTGTGGGAAAGCGAGCTGTAGAAAAGGGAGTGACTCAGGTCGTATTTGATCGATGTGGATACAAATATCATGGCCGTGTCAAAGCCTTGGCTGAGGCAGCTAGATCGTCGGGGTTGAAATTCTGAATCTAAGGAAAATATGATAAAAGAACAGGTAGAAGTCAGAGAAGAATTAAACGAGAGGGTGGTCTCCGTAGACCGTGTTGCCAAGGTGGTTAAGGGAGGGAAGCATCTGAGGTTTAGGGCTCTGGTAGCAGTTGGTGATGGAAATGGGCGGGTAGGTATTGGGATAGGCAAAGCGAATGAGGTTGCCCAAGCGATTCAGAAGGCTGGCACTGTTGCCAGGAAAAATATGGTTACCGTCCCATTGGCAGGGACAACAATTCCACATGAGATCATGGTTAAGTATGGAGCTGCCGATGTTCTACTCAAACCAGCGAGACCGGGGGCAGGTGTTATTGCGGGCGGCAGCATGCGTGCAGTGATCGAAGTGGCTGGAGTGAAGGACATCTTGGCAAAGTCTTTAGGTACCTCTAACTCAATCAATGTAGTGAAGGCAACAATAATTGCCCTGAGTCGATTGAGGGAGCCTGAGAAAGTGTTGGCAGAGCGAAAGGCATCGAATGCGAAAGGGTAAAGATGGGGTGGGTAAGCTGCATATTACCTGGGTCAAGAGTGATATTGGCTACTCCAGGGATCAAAGGTCGACTCTCAAAGCCCTGGGGTTACATCGTTTGCATCAGAGTGTAAAACACGATGATTCTCCCTCGATGCGTGGTATGGTTACCAAAGTAAAACATCTGGTTAAGGTGGAGGAGGTGGAGGAGTAGTGGTTAGGCAGAATGAGCTAGCACCTTCACCTGGTTCAAGACATAAGAGAAAGCGTGTTGGCCGTGGATTGGGCAGTGGCCATGGTAGATATTCGGGGAAAGGCGCAAAGGGACAGAAAGCGCGCAGTGGGCCCGGTATCCACCCGTACTTTGAAGGTGGTCAACTCCCTTTAGTGAAGCGTTTACCTAGCAGGCGTGGTTTCACCAATATATTTAAGACTGAATACTCTGTTGTTAATGTAGGCAAGCTCAACATTTTTGAGCCTGAGAGTGTGGTAGGGCGTCTTGAATTGATAAGAGCTAGACTGATCAAGTCGGGCAACAGACCACTAAAGATCTTGGGTGGTGGTGATTTGGATCGTGCTCTTGTGGTAAGGGCTGATAGGGTCTCGGCTGCTGCAAAAGAGAAGATTGAGGCAGCAGGTGGGAGAGTGGAGGCAGGAAGTGCAACAGAGGCAGGCTAGACCGCGTCTCATCCAGGCGATGATAGACGCTTTCAGCTTGCCTGACCTGAGGATTAGGCTTCTCTTCACCTTGGGTGTTCTGATAGTCTTCCGTTTCTTGGCCCATATCCCGGTCCCTGGGGTTGACCAGACAGCTCTTGATAATCTTTTCAAGAGTAACCAGCTTATAGGGATGCTTGACCTATTCAGCGGCGGGGCAATGCGCAACTTCAGCATTGTTGCCATGGGGGTTTATCCCTACATCACCGCAACTATTGTTATGCAGCTTTTACAGCCTGTTATTCCGCAGCTACGGAATCTTGCTATGGAGGGGGAAGCGGGAAGAAATAAGATAAACACGTATACCCATTGGTTGGCAGTGCCCCTGGCAGGTCTGCAGGGCTACAGTCAGTTCGTGCTTTTAAGCCGAGCTGGCGGTATTGCTCAGACAAGTACCCTGGGTGTAGCTACGATAGTCCTATCTATGATGGCGGGCACTATGTTCTTGGTATGGTTAGGTGAGCTCATTACCGAACGGGGCATAGGGAATGGCGTTTCCATAATAATCTTTGCTGGTATTGTGGCTGGTTTGCCGAACATGTTTGCTCAAAGGTGAGTTGGTGTGGCATGAGCAGATAGCAGGGCTCATCGCCTTTTTTGTCCTGTGGCTGGCTGCAGTGGTACTGATTGTCATGTTCACTGAGGCAGCTCGCCGTATACCCGTGCATTACTCCCGGAGTGTCTTTCGGGGTAGGAGGATGTATCGACAGTCTGGTTCTACCCACATCCCCTTGCGGGTGAACTCGGCAGGGATGATACCTCTCATTTTTGCCATGTCTCTGGTGATCTTGCCGGCAACCGTAGCCTCCTATTTTCACGGGGGTGCAGCCACATACCTTCAGAACTGGGCTAGCCATTGGAGTTACTGGTTGGTTTATGGCTTGCTTGTCATTGCCTTCTCCTTCTTCTATACTATGGTCGTATTTGAACAGATGAACCTGGCCGAAACCTTGCAGAAACAGGGTGGTTTCGTACCCGGGATTCGACCTGGCCAGGCTACTTCAACCTATTTGAGCCAGGTGATGAACCGCCTTACATGGGCGGGGGCACTCTTTCTGGCTCTGGTGGCAGTGCTACCATATATTGCCCAAAAGGCGACTGGTATTCAGGTGGTGGCACTTTCGAGCACTGGCTTGCTGATTATGGTTGGAGTGGCTCTGGACACGATGAAGCAACTAGAGGCGCAACTCCTGATGCGCCGCTATGAAGGTTTTCTAAAGTGATTCAAGGGGGAAAGATGCGACTTATTCTTTTAGGCGCTCCAGGTTCAGGCAAGGGGACTCAGGCGGAGAAACTTTGCCAGGCTACCGGGATAGTGCATGTATCTTCGGGCGATCTCTTCCGCCAGGCTGAAAAGGAAGGTACAGAACTTGGGAAATTGGCCAAATCATATATGGAGAAAGGCTTGCTTGTTCCTGATGAGGTGGTCATAAAGATGGTATTGGAGCGCATCTCAGGAAACAAGAAAGGCTTCATCCTGGATGGTTTCCCTAGAACAATCGAGCAGGCAGAGGCATTAGATAAGGCATTAGGGAAGGATGGAGTAGACAAGGCAATCTACATTGAGGTTTCCCGAGATGAGCTTCTCAGGCGTCTCAGCGGACGGTGGCTTTGCCGCAAGTGTCAGAAACCATACCACCTGGTATCTTCGCCACCGAAGGTGGTCGGCAAGTGTGATGTCTGCGGCGGTGAGCTTTATCAGCGCCCTGATGATACCAGGGAAACGGCTGAGAAAAGGTTGGAGGTGTACTTTAAACAGACTGCACCCCTTGTTGATTACTACCGCAACAAGAAGAAGCTACTGCAAGTAGAGGGGGAGAGGCCCATAGAAGAGGTGAGCAAGGATCTGTTAACCAAGCTCCGCTGGAGAGGGGATGGGCATAATCATTAAGTCTTCCGATGAAATTGCCATTATGCGGGAAGCTGGGGAAATTCTGGCTAAAGTACTGCAAAAACTGGCCAGTGAGGTTAGACCGGGAGTGAAAACCAGGGAGCTAGACCATACTTGTGTTAAAGAGTTGGCTAGGTATGAAGCGAGGTCATCTTTCAAGGGATATCGGGGGTTTCCTGCTCATATATGTACGTCAGTCAATAATGAGGTGGTTCATGGCATCCCTGGAGATCGGATACTCTGTGAAGGAGACATAATATCTCTGGATGCGGGCGTGATCTTCAAGGGTTTCCAGGGAGATGCTGCTATTACCGTTGGCGTGGGTGAGATTAGTGAAGAGGCTAGAAGGCTCTTGGATGTCACTCAGAGTGCTCTCTTGGCTGGCATTGCTGCAGCCAAGAACAAGGCACGCTTGGGAGATGTATCTGCAGCCATTCAGCATTATGTAGAAACTAGAGGATTTTCAGTGGTACGAGAATATACTGGCCACGGTATTGGTCGAGCAATGCATGAGGAACCTCAAATACCTAACTTTGGTGAGGCAGGTCAAGGCCCGTTGCTTCGAGAAGGGATGACATTAGCTATTGAACCAATGGTCAATGCTGGGGGATGGGGTACTCGGCTCAGTGATGACCAGTGGACAGTTGTTACTGCTGATGGTAGCCTTTCAGCGCACTTTGAGCATACTATTGCTGTGACTAACGGTGGTCCGGAGATTCTCACCGCGGTTTAGATAGGAATCATGCCTAAGAAGGAAAGGATAGAGGTTGAAGGCAAGGTTATGGAGGTTTTGCCCAATGCTATGTTCCGTGTTGAGCTATCTGGCGGACACAAAGTGCTGGCTCACATCTCGGGTAAGATGAGGAAACACTTTATCAAGATTCTGCCGGGTGACACCGTACGGGTAGAGCTTTCACCCTATGATTTGACTCGGGGCAGGGTTGTCTACCGTTTTAAGTAAATTGCCTTGGAGATAGTTATATGAAAGTCCGTGCTTCAGTTAAGCGTATTTGCAGTAAATGTAAAGTGGTAAAACGTAAGGGTACGGTAAGAATTATTTGCTCCAACCCCAAGCATAAACAGAGACAAGGATAGAGCGGAGGTTTGAGTGGCACGTATAGCAGGTGTTGATATCCCCAATGACAAGCGAATAGGGATTGGGCTGTGCTACATCTACGGAATTGGCCCGGCTTTGAGCAGGAAGATTCTTGCTCAAACTGGTGTTAGCCCTGATAAGAAGGCAAAGGATTTGGCTGAAGAAGAAATTGCCCGCCTTCGTGATTATATTGAGAAGAAACAAAAGGTGGAGGGGGAATTAAGGAAAGAAGTGAGTCTTAATATTGGCCGACTCACAGAGATTGGTTGCTATCGGGGTCTGAGACACCGTCGTAGGCTGCCTGTTCGGGGACAGCGTACCCGGACCAATGCGCGAACTAAGCGTGGACCTCGCCAGACTGTGGCTGGCAGGGGCAGACGCCGTGGCACGGCGAAGAAGTAGGACTTGAAACGCGAGATCAGGGAACGAAGAGGAGTTTTTATGGCTAGAAAAAAGGAAAAAAAGTCCATCCCTCAAGGGAGAGCTTATATTCATTCGACGTTCAATAATGTTATTGTTACGCTTACTGACCCCGCAGGGAATGTCATTTCGTGGGGAAGCGCAGGTACTGGTGGTTTTAAAGGGTCCCGCAAAGGAACTCCTTTTGCTGCACAGTTGGCGGCTGAGGGGGCGGCGAAGCGGGCTAAGGAGCATGGATTGCGTCAGGTCGAGGTTTATGTGAGAGGGCCAGGTGGTGGCCGTGAGGCTGCCATTCGTTCTCTTCAGATTGCTGGACTTAATGTCACTGGTATCAGGGATGTGACCCCTATTCCGCATAATGGTTGTCGACCCAAGAAAAGAAGGAGGGTTTAGAGGATAATGGCGCGGTATACCGGGTCTTCCTGTCGGCTATGTCGTCGAGTAGGCGAGAAACTGATGCTGAAAGGCGAACGATGTGGTACTCCTAAGTGCTCTATAGAGAGAAATCCAGGGATCCCTGGACAACATACCGGTGGTCGCCCCCGCAAAACGTCAGACTATGGAGTTAGACTCAAAGAGAAACAAAAAGCCAGATATACCTATGGAGTGCTGGAACGGCAGTTTCGTCGGATGTTCGCTGATGCCGAAAGAGCCCCAGGAATGACTGGTGAGACCTTAGTACAATTGCTGGAAAGGCGCTTGGATAATACAGTCTATCGTTTGGGCCTAGCCGAATCTCGAAATCAGGCTCGGCAGCTGGTGCAGCATGGGCACATAAAGGTTAATGGACGTAAAGTGGATATCCCGTCATTCGTGGTAAAGCCGGGTGATGTTATCACTTGGAGAGAGAAGACTATTAACAAAGAGCCCTACAACAGGGCTATGCAGGGAATTGATTCCAAAGTTATTCCGAGTTGGCTAAGTGTAGATAAGAAAGACCTTTCTTGTCGAGTATTGAGTCTTCCCTCTAATGATGAAATTGCTGCCAAATTTGATCTGAAGATGATTGTCGAGCATTACTCTCGATAGCTTTGGAAGGAGGCCTGTAGCTTTGTCTCACCTTGTGACTCCTAAAGTAGAGTGCGTGGAAACTAAGGGCAATTATGGGCGTTTTGCCGCGGAGCCATTGGAAAGGGGCTTTGGCACTACTTTGGGCAATTCTTTGCGGCGGGTTTTGCTCGGTTCCCTCTTGGGTGCAGCAGTAACTTGGGTGAGAATCGAGGGGATAGAGCATGAATTCTCCACTATTCCTAATGTAAAAGAGGATGTTACCGAATTCCTGCTGAACGTCAAGACTCTACGTCTGCGTTCTATGACCAAGCAAGATGGGAAGCTGTTACTTGAAGTGAATGGTGAAAAGACTATTCATGCCGCAGACATCAGACCATCTGCGGATTTTGAGATTACAAACCCAGAGCTTTACCTGGCCACTTTAGATTCGGCTGAGGCTAGTCTTTCTGTTGAATTCAACGTGAAGCTGGGAAAGGGTTATGCGTCAGCGACTGCTCATGGGAATGGTCTACCTATAGGTACGATTCCTGTGGATGCTATCTTTACTCCAGTTCAAAAAGTTAACTATCTTGTTGAGCCAGTTCGTACCGGCGAATATACTGGATACGAGAAACTCATCATTGATGTGTGGACTGATGGCACTATTACAGCAGTAGAGGCTCTCAGTCAGAGTGCCCAGATACTGAGGGAGCAACTATCTCCCTTCACTCCTCTCGTCCTGGCTTCCACTGGGGCGATGGAGCAGGCCGCTAGTGGCGTGTCATCTGAGGAATATGAGCTACCATTGGAGCGACTTGGACTTTCACCTCGTGTCTTCAATTGTCTGAGAAGAAACAAGATTAGCAAATTAGGAGAATTGTTGGAGAAGAGTGAGCGGGATCTTCTCCAACTAAAGAAGTTTGGTCGGAAGTCTCTTGAGGAATTGAAACAGCATCTTGAGGGAAGGGGCTTGGCTCTGAGATCGGAAGAGGAAGATGAGGCATAGAGTAGCTGGGCGAAGGTTTTCCAGACGCACTGGCCCTAGAATGGCTTTGTTCCACAACTTGATCTCTGAGCTATTGCAGCATGAGAGGATCGTTACTACTGAGGCAAAAGCGAAAGAAGTTCGAGGTATGGCGGATAAAGTTATTAGCCTGGGTAAAACAGGGAGCCTTCATGCTCGACGACAGGCGTTAACTTTGGTGAGCGATAGGAAGGTGGTAGATAAGGTTTTTGATGAGCTTGCTTCGAGATACGCTAGTCGTAGTGGCGGGTACACTCGTGTCCTCAAGTTGGGACCCCGTCCAGGTGATGGCGCACCCATGGCAATACTTGAACTAGTGAAGTAGGATAGCTTGGGGAGTCGTATATTCAGGGTTCAGGAACTGCAACAAGAATTGTATTGATTATGGAATACGAAGGTACCAGATACCATGGTTCCCAGTATCAGGTTAACGCTCTCACTATTCAAGGAGAGACGGAAGATGCGTTGCGTAGAATCACTGGTGAGGAAATCCGCATTTCTTTTGCCAGTCGCACCGATGCCGGCGTTCATGCCAGAGGACAGGTAGCAAGCTTTAAGACCAGGTCGACCTTCCCTCATAAGACTTGGGTCGAAGCGCTAAATTTCCATCTCCCTAAGGATATTTCTGTTAGAGCTGCTTATGAGGCAGGTGTTGATTTTGATGTTCGGCGCGATGCAGTATGCCGCAATTATCGTTATTCTATTCTGAATAGATCTACTCCGTCTCCACTTTGGCGAGGTTTCAGTTATCTTATTGCTCGACCACTGGACATTGAGGCTATGAATGATGCCTGTCAGGCACTCATTGGAGAACATGATTTTGCCCCCTTTGCTCAGGTGACGGATGGCCGGCAAACCCATCGCCGCGTGTCCAAGGCTGAGGTGAGTAAGAAGGAAGACCTGGTTATGTTTGACATCGAAGCAAACTCCTTCTTGCCGCATCAGGTGCGCAATACAGTGGGGGGGCTAGCCAAAGTGGGTTTGGGGAAGATGACAGTTAACTTATTTCGGGAGATGGCTTGCTCCAAGCAGGCAGGGATCATAGGACCCACCGCGCCAGCCCGAGGTTTGTGTCTGATGGAAGTCAGGTATGATAACTTTCCCCCCTGTTGAGGAGAGATGATGACTTATAGTGTAAAGAGTTCTGATGTCAAGCGTCGCTGGTGGGTTGTTGATGCCTCGGGAAGAACCTTGGGCAAACTGGCTACTGAGGTTGCTCGTTTGCTTCAGGGTAAGGGAAAACCAATGTATTCCCGCTACCTTGATAATGGGGATTTTGTGGTAGTCATAAATGCAGCTAAAGTTCGTGTAACGGGCAAGAAGGCTGAGAAGAAGGTCTATTATTGGCATACTCACTATCCTGGAGGGCTGCGTAGCTCTACGTTTGCCAAGATGATAGATGCGCATCCAACTCGTCCTATCGAGCATGCAGTAAGGGGGATGCTTCCCCATAACCGCTATGGCCGTGCTATGGCAAGAAGGCTTAAAGTCTATGCCGGAGATACTCACCCACACCAGGCTCAAGTGAAAGCTCAGAGGGAGGAGGGGCAAAGTGGCTGACCCAGCTTATTTCTACGGGACAGGTAAAAGAAAGACCGCTATTGCTCGGGTAAAATTGGTAGCTGGAAATGGCAATATTGTCATCAACAGTAGGCCTTTGCAGGAACTGTTTCCAGATCTTGCTCTTCAGACTGTGATGCAAGAACCCTTTAAGGCTACAGGCACTGTGGGTAAGTTCAATGTGATAGCAAAGGTCGAGGGAGGGGGCATTTCCGGACAGGCTGCAGCCATTCGCCATGGTATTGCCCGTGCTCTATTAAAGGCCGATGAGGCACTGAAGCCGATGTTGCGCCAGCATGGATTGCTTACTAGGGATGCAAGGATAAAAGAACGCAAGAAGTACGGACTTAAGCGTGCCCGTAAGGCTCCTCAGTATACCAAGAGATAGACTCTCTTTTGGATGATATACTAGGCCATCTAAAGATTCTCTTTAGTACGGTAGATAATAGCTCCCTATAGCTTATTGCTTGGCTATAGGGAGCTATTACGTTTTCCTGCTATCTTGTTTTTGCTTAGAGCGGGTTTTGCGGGTTGGGAAACTGTGCGGCTGCTCTGATTTAAGTCTGTGAAGGTGTTGGAGTGGTGATTGCGCCCAAGTTGGCCAAGTTCCGTAAAAGAAACTCGCAGCCAAGCTCAAAGAGCCTTGAATTCAAACGTGGTTAGGCTGGCTAAGCCGGATCACTATTCCAGATATCCAGTATCAGCTTCCACGATCCGTCTGCCTGGCGCCTCATGACGGTCACGTACTTGCCTTTGCTGGTCTTGGGTCGATCCGCCCCAGCCTGCGTGGTCATGGTAGCCACACCCCTCTCATATGCTGTGCTGCCGTCTACCACCAGTTCAACAGCCTCCAGGGTCAGGTGCACTCCCCATGTCCATAGCCATCTTCCAAAAGGCCTGGATAGCCGGTTTCCCACTAACCATTGGCATATTGGGTGGCAGAACCTTGGCATCATCTGCGTAAACCAGGGCGGCTGCCGCCGCATCCTTTCGGTTGTATGCTTCCACAAATCTCTTGGTGATGGCTCTGATGGCGCTATCGTCCATGTCCGCTTCTCCTCGCTTTCCCTATTAGAGACGTGGCTGGGGCCTCAGCGTAACCCTCTTTAATATTCGGCAAGGCGAGATTTCAGGTAATCTATAGGGGCTACCTGTGTAGGATCAATACCATTCAATATGGCCAAGTAGAAGCTGACATAATCTCCATAAAGAACCAGACTCATCATTTGAGCCAGGCGGCTTTTCCCTGTTGCTTCCAACACCTTGTATCTGACTGAGGCCTTGTCGAGGATTTCGGTGGTGAGTTGGTAACGGATTGAGACACGCTGATGAAGCAATGAAGAGTGTAGTAGTACTACCAGAATTCTGTCTCTCAATTCGGAAGGTAATTGATATCCTACTACAGCATTATGATTTAGTTCCGGGAATATCTCATGAAAGGCCCAGGTTTTGCTATTCTCGTTAAACTGACTCTTCCAACGCTGAGCGACTTCTGCAAGTAGCCCTGCTCCGTAGATCACTATCAATCGACCATAGAGTTCTTGTGCTAGTTGTTTGGCCTCATTGGAGACAGAGGGCACCTTCTCGGTGATTCTTGTAGAGAGCTCTTTCAAGACCTGTAGCGCTTCCTCCAGATCGTTTGACTTATCTTTGATTAAACCGAGAGTGTGAAAGATGCCCAGCAGAGAAACGAAACTGTGGGGGAAAGCGGCTCGAGGAGGGGCTTTGTAGTCGATAAGTAAGATAGGTATCCCATTACTTTCGGCTAGTGCTCCCAGCTTCCCACCAGTGGTGATCACAACTTTCTTAGACGGAGTTTGCAGGGATTCGGTAAAGGAAGAAAGGGTTTCCTCAGTATTCCCTGAGTAGCTTGAGAAAATGAGGAGAGTGTTCCTATTCACAAATGGGGGTAAACCATAGTCCCGGTGTACCCAAACTGGTAGATGATTTCCCAGGATAGCGAGACGGCGTATCAACTCGCCGCCTATGGCCGAGCCACCCATGCCTGAGATAATGACCCTATCAACCTTGTTGTAGTCTCGAGGTAGTTCTAGTTTTAGTGAGTTGTACCATGCTCGCTGACATTGTTCAGGGAAGGCATGAAGGTGTTGAAGCATACCTGAGGGGTCGAGTTGTTTGTAGATACGGGGGCTATCCAATTCATTCATGTCCTATACCCCCAACATATTCCTTCCTTCAGTGACCAATAGTTTTGCTCTTTCCAGGCTACTGGCCTCGGCATAGATGCGGAGAATAGGCTCTGTTCCAGAAAGGCGTATCAGTAGCCAAGAGCCGTCTGCCAGCGAGAAGTGGAACCCATCAATAGTATTTACTTTAACCACTTCGCTGTTGGCAATCTGTGAGGGTATCTTGCTTTTGAGGCTGTCGATGATTCTCTCACGCTCTGCAGGAGGAAACTCCAGATCGGTACGCTGATAGTGATGCGGTCCGACTTTGCTGTACAGATACTCTATGAGTTGTGATGGCGTCTTCTTAAGCTTACTCATCAGGTCGAGAAAGTAGAGGCCAGCAAGGATGCCATCGCGCTCAGGTAGGTGGCCTCTGAAACCAAAACCGCTGCTTTCCTCACCTCCAATAAGGGCATTGACGCTGATCATCTTGGGGGCTACATATTTGAAGCCTACCCGCGTTTCATAAACTGGTACATTATAAATCTTGCCCAATTTATACAGCATGCTGCTAGTGGTCAGTGTCTTAATGATGGGGCCGCGCTCACCACGTACCTCCAATAGGTAGAGAGCAAGAAGGGCAAATATTTGTAAAGGGGTGAGCGGGTTTCCTTTCTCATCCACAACACCGATGCGGTCAGCATCACCATCTGTGGCCAATCCCACATCTGCTGCGCTCTCCCTCACTAGAGTGGAGAGTTTTGTTAGATGTCTGGCAATGGGTTCGGGTTGAATGCCGGGGAAGATAGGGTTCCGTTCCCCGTTAATCTCGGTCAGTACGGTTTTGTCACCCTGAAGAAATCTTCTGAAGCAGCCGGTCCCTGCTCCAAACATGGAGTCTACCACTATCTTCAGGCCAGCTTGACGCAGATTTTGCAGATCAATAAGCTGAGCCACGTGGTCATAGTAGGCTGGTGCTGGATCAAAATACTCGATGAGCCCCTTTGCAATTCCATCATCTAAGGCTAAGCGTTTGACCCTGTCTTGGGCGATGATTTGTGGT
The DNA here is from genome assembly GCA_963720375.1 of uncultured Chloroflexia bacterium. Lineage (GTDB taxonomy): Bacteria > Chloroflexota > Dehalococcoidia > UBA2247 > RBG-13-53-26 > JAPLHP01. The sequence continues at coordinate 133,585 of CAVRFM010000012.1, forward strand.
AGGCGGGATTCTATGTTGGCTTCGACGTCAGTGGGTGCGCTAGCTCCATCCTCAGACTTTATTTTAAAACCGTTCCACTGGGCTGGGTTGTGACTGGCGGTGATGATGATTGCGCCGGCGGCTTTACGGTCTCGAATGCCGTAGCTTATTACCGGTGTGGGAGTAGCTTGAGGGCAAAGGTATACCTTGATATTGTTGGCAGCCACCACCTCAGCGGCTGCTGCAGCAAAGTTTTCAGAAGCAAAGCGGGTATCATAGCCTATGACCAAGCCTCTGGAGGCTACCCCTTTATCCTGAAGGTATTCAGCCAGACTCTGGGCACAGCGTCTAACGTTATCAAAAGTGAAATCATCAGCGATGATGCCGCGCCAACCATCAGTGCCGAACTTGATTACAGGTCTCATATAGTATTCAGAGTTTACCAAACACCATTGAGCATACTTTTCAGGCTAGCTCCTTTGGTTGTTTCTGGAGCGGGCTGGTTGCCTTGGCCAGTTCAGCGTCGGCCTGAAGCAGTGCTACCTTGTCTGTTTTCTCCCAGGGGAGATCGAGGTCATCGCGACCAAAGTGCCCATAGGCGGCTGTTTGCTTATATATTGGGCGGCGTAGCCTTAGTGATTCAATAATGCCGCCGGGGCGGAAATCAAAGTGCTTTCTTATCAGGCTGGTGATAATTTCCTCATCTATCTTGGCGGTACCGAATGTTTCAACGGATATGGAGATTGGGTGGGCTATTCCGATGGCATAGGAAATTTGAAGTTCTAGGCGGTCAGCAAGCCCGGCGGCAACAACGTTCTTTGCTGCATAGCGGGCGGCATAAGCTGCAGAACGGTCTACTTTAGTGGGGTCTTTCCCTGAGAAAGAGCCGCCACCGTGCCTGGCGATACCTCCGTAGGTATCAACCAATATCTTGCGTCCCGTGAGGCCGGTGTCTCCCATCGGGCCTCCAATCACAAATCGCCCAGTGGCATTGATGTAGTATTTGGTCTTCTTATCCAGAAGGTGGTGAGGTATTACCTTTCTTATTACCGCCTCTTGAATGTCTCGATGAATGACATCGTTGCTGATTGTATCGCTGTGTTGGGCAGCAATAATCACAGCTTCTACTCGTTTAGGAACACCGTGGCTGTACTCAATGGTTACTTGGGACTTTCCGTCGGGGCGTAGATAGGAGAGTGTCCCATCCTTTCTGACTTCAGCCAGGCGTTTGCAGAGTTTATGAGCCAGCGAGATAGGCAGTGGCATGAGCTCAGGGGTTTCGTTGCAGGCGAAGCCTATCATCATCCCTTGGTCGCCCGCACCCAGTGTTTCTTTCTCGTTTATATTGTTTGCCTTCTCTCGCGCTTCTATGGAGCAGTTCACTCCCATCGCGATGTCTGAAGATTGCTCCTTGACGGAGGTGATGACGCCACAGGTTTCGCCATCGAACCCATACTTGGCACGGGTGTAGCCTATTTCCAAAACAGTATCCCTAGCGATCTGGGGTATCTCAACATAGCAGTTAGTCGTGATCTCCCCTGTTACAATAATCAGTCCGGTGGTAGTCATAACCTCACAGGCCACTCGGGCCATAGGATCTTTGGCCAGAATAGCATCCAGAACTGCATCAGATATCAGGTCGCAAATCTTGTCCGGGTGCCCTTCTGTAACCGACTCGGAAGTGAGCAGGTATGAAGGGGATTTCATGAAGTTCAACGTCACTATTCTTTCCTCCTCTAGTTAAACAGGCAGATGGAATTCAAGTTCCCATTTCCCAACTCTCTAGGTATTGTCTCTGTTCGCGTGTTAGTTTGTCAATTGTAGTTCCCATTGAGCGTAGTTTCAGTCTGCCTACCTCCTGGTCTATCTCCTTGGGCACGGGGTAAACTCCAGGGGAGTTTTTCTTCTTGAGGTTGAACATATACTCGGCGCAGAGCGCCTGATTTGCGAAGCTCATGTCCATTACACTGGCCGGATGTCCCTCGGCCGCGGCGAGGTTAATTAACCTGCCTTCGGCTAGAAGGAAAAGGTGTCGTCCGTCTTGTAAGGTATACTCCTCAACAAAGGGGCGTAGTATTCTTTTCTTGGTTGATAGGCTTTCTAGCGCAGGAATATTGATCTCTACATTGAAATGGCCGCTATTTGCCAGGATGGCGCCATCTTTCATGGCCTGGAGGTGAGGTTTATCTATGGCCTTCAGCCCACCGGTAATGGTGATGAAAATATCGCCAATTTTAGCTGCCTTGAGAAGCGGCATCACCTGGTATCCATCCATAATGCCTTCAAGAGCGCGGATAGGGTTGACCTCAGTCACTATCACCTGTGCCCCCAAGCCTCGGGCGCGCATGGCTATTCCCCGCCCGCACCATCCATATCCACAGACCACCACATTCTTTCCAGCCCAAAGAATATTGGTGGCTCTAGTGATGCCGTCAATGGTGCTCTGACCGGTGCCGTAGCGATTATCAAAGAAGTGCTTGGTCTCTGCATCATTTACGGCAATAATCGGATACTTTAGCTTTCCATGTTCTGCCATGCTGCGCAGCCTAACGAGACCGGTAGTGGTCTCCTCCATACCTCCGATGATATTCGCAGCCATGGTGCTTTTGCCTTTGTGTAAGGCAGTCACTAAATCAGCACCATCGTCGATGGTGATGTGAGGTTGTTGGGCTAGAGCGGCGTTAATGTGTCTGTAGTAAGTTTTACTGTCCTCCCCTTTTATGGCGTAGACCGGTATTCCATACTCAAGCATAGCAGCAGCTACGTCATCTTGGGTGCTCAGGGGATTGGAGGCACAGAATGTCAGGTCAGCGCCACCAGCCTTAAGGGTCAGAGCCAGGTTGGCGGTCTCGGTGGTGATATGCAGGCAGCCAGAGATTCTGGCTCCTTTAAGGGGTTTCTCCCTGGCGAATCTCTCTCTTATCAACTGCAGCACTGGCATCTCTCGTGCTGCCCATTCGATGCGCAGCTTGCCTTGTGGGGCGAGAGAATGGTCTCTTACATCGCCCTGGCTGACTGCTTTCCGGTTCATATAAATCTCCTTTCTCAATTGGACCGATTTTGAACTTATCTCTTCTCTACACTTGCGAGGTGCCAATCTTCATGTGGATTATATCAAGATTGGGATTTAAATGCTTTGATGCTTCGAATTTTGTCATCTGCAAGTACTGACTATGAGTCGATCACCCCTCTCGTACCCACTCCAGTAATTCTTCCATGATTTGCGGGCGGTTTGCTCTTGATACCTGAAGTATCTTGACTCTGGAATCCTGCTTGATCTGGTCGGCCCAGGGGTGAGATTGAAGCATAATGGTGCCCAGCAGTCTCTTCCCGCTATCCAGAGCTTCCAGTATTGCCTCTCGAAAGGCAGGAGAGAATAGCTCCATCTTCCCGATCTCATCGACGACTATTATCTCGCAGTTATCAATTGCCTGTCGCAGAGCACGAACTCCAACCTTATCGAGGTTACTGGTGTCAACCCCGTATTTGCCCACTCGTTGAGGACCGCGAATGTTAACATAGGCGAGAACTGCGCTTGATCCATCTAAGGTGACTATTTCAAAACCCTGCCGTATCCCCTGATGGCGTATTTCCTGAGTGTAGAAACCCCCGGCTCTTTCCTTCACCATGGCGATTGCCTGCCTGATGATGGTAGTTTTGCCTGTGCCGGGAGCACCACTGAGAAAGAGGGCCTGCTTCACGAGGTCGATTCTTTCTTCGAGTTTTTGGTGAAGGCTCTTATAAATCGGGCGGTAGAGCGGTCATAGGTTCTCTCGAATTCTGGTGGGAAGAGGCATCCCGGCAGCTCATCAAGAGCATGGTGGTAGGATATACACTCACAGCATTTGCCTTTCCTGGTACAAGAATTGTAAGTGCAGGCACATGCTGCTTTGTTTACGTCAATGCTGCAATTCATATTGATAGTTTCCTTCGTAAAACCGGATCAGGTTTATGGAGATACCTGGTTTTCCGATTGCCCCGCTATATTATATAGCGTTGCCGCACTTTGTTGGAGAGCTGTACCAGGTATTCCAAGGCCTGCTCAGCTGCTTCCGGTATGAGGGATGCCAGACCACAAGATGGGGTGATCAAACCCTGCTTCACCAGTTGTCTGAACTGGATGTCTTTCCCGGCAAGGGGTGCCATTGCTTCTTCCAGGCGGTCCTTTAGGCTGGCTGTGCTCTCCTTAGCCAAGGTTTCTTCATCGTTGGGGACAATGCCCCAGGCGATGCTGCCTCCCTGTTTTAGGAAAGAGTGTACTTCAGCAGGGTATGTGCTGAGGGCATTGGGGTAGTTGTAAGCGTCAAAGCTCAGGATATTGATAGGAAGACTGAGCACCAGAGGCCAGTCTGTGTTACCGCAACAGTGTATCCCTTTGAGGCCGCTGATACCAGACAGTGTTTCCTCCAGCAGGCTGAGCACTTTCTCTGATGGCAGAGAAACAAAGGCAGAGCCAAGAGAGGTCAGATAGGGTTCGTCAACAAAAATAATGGTGTTGGGCGAAATCTGGCGCAGGGCTCTTTCCTGCCAGGAGGCTTTGAGACGCAAGTGTCTGGCTATGGCTTCTGCCAGGGTCTCGTCATAGATGACAGAGCGTGCCCCGTCGGTAACGGAGAGTCCCTGGCTTATGGGGCCAGTCACCTGGCCCTTAATGGCAAAGGGAGTCTCTGTGCGTGAAGCGAGGAAGGCGTGAAGGCCTGCCGCATAATCAGAGCTGATGGCATAGTGTGTTATGTCATTGTTGAGATAAGCTGTGTATAGTTGTTCCAATCCCTGATCTAGATCCTTGGAGTGGTCGATATAGATACGCGTATCGCCTATGGTTATTCCTGGAAAACCTTCACTGAACTGGGCATACATGTTTTCTTTGGAGGAGCGCCTGGGCAGTTGTGGCCAAGCGGGAACAGCAGTGAGGTATCGATGAATCAGGCGACATGCCTCCTGCGGATCAGTATGGGGCATACTGCCGATAATGGTGGGTAAACAATCAAACTCAAGTTTTGCTGACATCAGATCTCTGCTACTTCACATATTTCCCTATGAGCAGGGCCAGTTCTTTTTTTATGTGAACCGGAATATGCTCGGGTGCGGTGATTATAGCATCCTTCAGGGCGTCAGCGCATTGACATTCTCTCTTATCAGGAACGCGGCTGACAGCCATTTTCAGGATATTCTTGGCCGTTTCTACGCTTCGTTGTAAATTGGCTACCACCATCTCTACCGTTACAGACTCTTCGCTTTGATGCCAGTTGTCGTAATCGGTGACGAAGGCAAGGGTGGCGTAACAGATTTCAGCTTCTCGGGCCAATTTAGCCTCAGGAATGGTGGTCATGCCGACAATGCTAGCTCCCCACGAACGATAGAGGAATGATTCTGCCTTGGTGGAGAAGAGAGGGCCTTCGATGACGATGCAGGTGCCTCCTTTGTGGACTTTGGCCCCTGTTTTTTGAGCTGTTTCGTAGAGAACATGGCTTAGGTGTGGGCAGAAGGGATCGGCGAAGCCGACATGAGCCACCAACCCTTGCCCAAAGAAGGTATTCACCCTGCTCTTGGTACGGTCAATGAGCTGGTCGGGAATAACCAGGTCCAGCGGATGGATATTCTCTTTCAGGCTTCCTACTGCGCTGACGGAGATTATCTGCTCGACGCCCAGGGATTTCAGAGCATATATGTTAGCTCTTACCGGGATCTCGGTTGGGCTGATGCGATGTCCCTTGCCGTGCCTGGGAAGAAAGGCGATCCTTACTCCATGCAGAGTACCTATGGTAATGATATCGCTTGGTTCACCAAAGGGGGTCTTCACTCTGGTTTCTTCGATATCGCTCATCCCTTCTATCTGGTAGAGCCCGCTGCCTCCGATGACGCCAATCTTAGCTTTGGCCACAAGGTCCTCCTTCTACGTCCAAAGTGGGCCGGAAATATCTAGTTGCCGAAGAGTTTCGATAGACTGACCTGGTAAGGCTTCTTCACAATGCCCTTTTCGGTGATTATTGCCGAAACATAGCGGTGTGGTGTTACATCAAAGGCCGGATTGGCCACCTGCACGCCATCCGGGGCCACCAACACGCCCTGGATATGGGTGATCTCCTCTGGCCCTCGATTCTCGATAGGAATTTCTGCACCAGAGCTTAACCGTATGTCGATGGTTGTGGTGGGAGCAGCAACATAGAAGGGGATGGTATTCTCCTTGGCTAGAACTGCCAGCGTATAGGTACCTATTTTATTGGCTACATCCCCATTAGCGGCAATCCTGTCAGCGCCTACTATGATGCAGCTTACGTCTCCTCTGCTCATGAAATGGCCTGCCATAGAGTCGGTGATGAGGGTAACTTCGATATCCTCATGCATTAGCTCCCAAACAGTGAGGCGAGCCCCCTGAAGGAGGGGGCGGGTCTCAGTAGCGATAACATGGATTCTTTTCCCTTGTGCTTTTGCTGCCTTGATTACGCCGAGCGCTGTGCCATATCCTGCTGTGGCCAGTGCTCCTGCATTACAGTGCGTTAGGATAGTGAATCCATCGCCTATGATTTCGGCGCCGAACCGAGAGATTTGCTTTGTGGCTTGTTTTTCACCGGTGTGAATTTTTTTTGCCTCAGCAATGAGGGCTGCCTTCATGCTGGTAATGTCCTTCTGTACCTGAGCTGCCGCCGTCATTCGCTCGATGGCGCGGAAAAGATTGACTGCGGTTGGTCTGGTGGAGGCTAATACTTCAGCGATGTGCCTTAATTCGGCAAGAAATTTATCTTGACTGTCAGTCTCGATAGCCTGAGCTCCCAGGGCGATCCCGTAGGCAGCGGTGACGCCGATCATGGGTGCCCCGCGAACCTTCATACCATTGATTGCCTGGGCGACTTCCTGATAGCTGAAGAGCTGAAGGTAAACCTCTTGCTGAGGTAGCCTGGTCTGGTCGATGATCTCGATTTTGTTGTTAAGCCATCTTATAGCTTCCATACCTATAATCCCATCGATTAGTTTACCATTTGGAGAGTTGCCAGTCATGCTGTGTGATGAGGATGGTTTGAAATCGGTTGGGGATGGTGGTAAAACATTAAGGTTAATACGCATGACACGCGAGGATAATCGGGAACAGAAAAGCATGCTCGGCTCTTATCGAGTTCTAGACTTCACGGATGAAAAAGGGTTTATATGCGGCAAGGCTCTGGCTGACCTGGGAGCTGACGTAATAAAGATTGAGCCACCCGGCGGCGACCTTTCCAGGAATATTGGTCCTTTCTATCGTGATATCCCTCATGCCGAGGAGAGCCTCTACTGGTTTGCTTACAATGCTAACAAGAGAGGCATTACCCTGAACATAGAGACGACCGATGGGCAACAAATCATCAAAAGCCTGGTGAAGAATGCCGACTTTATCGTTGAGTCCTTTGCTCCAGGGCGTTTGGAGAGTCTTGGCCTTGGATATTCGGTGCTCAGCCAGGTGAATCCTCGGGTTATTCTCACCTCGATAACCCCGTTTGGACAGAATGGTCCCTACCGCGATTACAAGACTTCCGACATTGTGAGCATGGCCTTAGGTGGCTATATGTACCTGACGGGCGAGCCTGACCGACCTCCGGTGAGGATTGGTTTTCCGCAGGCCTATCTCCATGCTGGTATGGCGGCAGCTTCGGGAGCAATGATTGCTCATTATCACCGGCAGCTTACCGGAGAAGGACAATGGGTGGATGTCTCAATACATGAAGCTTGTGCCTGGATACCACCTGATTCCTACATTTTCTGGGAGATGAATCAACTCCTTGAAGAGAGACATGGAGGGGTTCGGGTGAGACCAACGACTGGCGCTCGTATGAGGCGCATATGGCAATGTAAGGATGGGTATATCAGCTTTGACATGTATGGCGGAAGGTTGGCTAGGAACTTCATGTCTCCCCTAGCGGCCTGGATGGCAGAGGAAGGATTGGCACCGGATTTCCTTAAAGAGATAGATTGGGAGACCTTCGATTACTCAACGGTGACCCCGGAGATGGTGGATAGCATCTCCGAACCGGTCAGTCGCTTCTTTTTGGGGCATACCAGGGGGGAGCTCTGGAAGGGTGGGATAGCCAGGCGGTGCTGTGTTTACCCTGTGGCTTCTCCTGAGGATGTAGCGCAGAGCGAGCAACTTGCAGAGAGGGGCTATTGGGTGAAGCTCAGGCATGATGAACTCGAAGCTGACATTCCCTATCCTGGCCCTTGCATCAGGGCTTCAGAAGCCCTCTCTTGCCTGCGACGGAGAGCCCCTCTGATCGGCGAACATAATGAGGAGGTATATGGGGAGTTGGGGTTATCCAAGAAAGAAATCATTATCTTAAGACAGGGTGGAGTCATATAAGGAGAGGTGAGTTTGCAGGCGTTAGACGGGCTCAAAGTTGCCGATTTCTCTTGGTTTATATCGGGCCCATTAATGGCCAAGTTTCTTGGTGATTATGGCGCTGAGGTAATCCATATAGAGTCCAGCACCAGCCCTGATAATTTGAGGAGCACCACTCCGATGAAGGACAATGTGCCTGGGATTAATCGCTCAGCGGCTTGGGCTCGCTATAACAGCAGCAAGTATGGGGTAAGCCTCAATCTGAGAACGCCTCGCGGGGTGGAAGTGGGCAAGAAGATTGTTGTCTGGGCTGATGTGGTGGTAGAAAATTTCCGTTCTGGGACGATGGAGAAACTTGGCCTGGGTTATGAGGATCTCGAGAAGGTGAGGCCTGATATTATCATGTTGAGCTTGCCCATGTTCGGACACACTGGCCCTTTGGCCAAGCACCCCGGTCTTGGTTCTCAGCTAGCAGACTTAATCGGGTTTGGCAATCTCACGGGATGGCCTGACCGAGAACCCAGTTCACCTCCCGGGGCTTACACGGACTTCATTACCCCATATTTTGCTATTTGTGCTGTTATGGCTGCCCTTGATTACCGGCGCCGAACCGGCAGAGGGCAGTATATTGAGCTATCTCAATATGAGGCAGGTATTCAGTTTCTAACACCTGTTATCATGGATTGGTTTGTGCATGGTCGGCTGCCGAGTCGAGCGGGTAACAGGTGTATGGGCGTCGCTCCTCACGGGGTCTATCGATGTTTTGGTTATGAGAGGTGGTGTGCCATTACTGTATTCACGGATGAGGAGTGGCAGAGCTTTTGTGGCGTAATTGGCAGATCCGACTTGACCGAAGATCCAAAATTTGCCACCGTATTGGCTCGAATTGAGAATTTCGAAGAGCTGGATAGACTGATAGAAGAGTGGACTTTGAACCACACTGCTGAGGAAGTCATGGCCATGATGCAGGAGGCTGGGGTAGCTGCTGGGGTGGTACTAAATGGCCGTGATTTAGGTGATAATCCTCATCTGAATGCCAGGGGTTTCTATAAAGAGTTGGTACATCCGGAGATCGGTACTTATCGTTGCCTGCTGCCGCCATTCAGGCTTTCAAAGACTCCTGGGGAACCAAAGAAGGCGGCTCCTTGCCTGGGTCAAGACAATGAATATGTTTATAGACATATTCTAGGCATGAGTGACGAGGAATTTATTCAATTGCTAAATGAAGGGGTTCTTGACTAGGACTGAGCTCAGCCTTAGCCCCTTGGTAGCCCCAAGCCTCTGAGGGCAATAATGTTTCTCTGGATCTCTGCAGTACCAGCGCCTACTGTGGCTGCTGCGGCATAGAAGTACTGGCGTTGGAAGAAGCCCGACAGGGGAGCCCATTTGCATCCCTCGTCAAGCTGTCCAAAAGCCCCAGTGATCTGCATTCCAGTTTGAGCCACCCGCTGCTGGAATTCGGCACCGAAAACTCTTGACATCGATGCTTCATAGTCTACGGCCTTGCCGGTACTTTGCATCCAGACGATGCGGTGAGCAAGAAGCCTGGCTGCTTCGGCTTCAATTTGCAGTTGCGTTAACTTGTTGCGGATCAGTGGATCCTTAAACAAGGGTATACCGTTGCGCTTGGTTGTCATGGCGAACTCCATCAGGCGGCTGAGGTTGCGGCGAGCTGCGGCGATTCTGTGGATGCCTGACCTTTCATAACCTAATACTGCACCGGTTACTCTCCATCCGTCGTTTTTCTTTCCCACCAAGTTTTCCTTGGGCACGCTCACGTTGTCGAAGAAAATTTCACAGTACGTACCAACTACGTTGGGCAGGAAACGCACCGTTACCCCGGGGCTTTTGAGACTAACGAGGAAGAAGCTGATGCCCTTATGTTTAGGAGCTTCAGGGTCAGTCCTGGCCAGAATGAAGGTCCAGTCAGCGCGGGTGGCGCCAGTGCTCCATACCTTCTGTCCATCGACAACGAAGTGGTCCCCTTTGTCTACTGCCTTAGCAGATACTGATGCCAGATCGGAGCCAGCTCCTGGCTCACTAAAGCCCTGGCACCAGACCTGTTCACCGCGGGCAATCTTTGGCAAAAACTCCTTTTTCTGCTGGTCACTGCCATATTGGATGAGAGTTGGGGCGCACATCAGGGCACCCTGCAGGTCAACCCCAGGCAGTTCGTTATAATACATCTCATCACTGAGAATGAATTGCTTGGTAACAGAATCCTGTCCTCCATATTCTTTGGGCCAGGAAAGGGAATGCCAGCCCTTTGCTCCTACCTTACGCAGCATGCTGTGGGCAAAGGCCCACTCTTCTCCATCCTTTGCTTCTTGAAGGAGACCTGTCCCCGTCCAGTTTGGTGGGAGTTCTTTCTTGATGAATTCGCGGACCTCTTGCTGAAATTTCCTATCCTCTTCGCTGAATGTAAAATCCATATAACCCCCTGATCTAATTCTCCGTGTAGAGTCTATGCTCCATTGAAGCGTGTGTCAACGAATTTGTGTATAGGGTGTGCCAGGGAACGTGCTCGATACTAGGCGGCATGAGAGTGAAGCCCAGACCATACAATTTGTGTTACTCGTCTTAGATGCAGCGTCATAGTTCAGATACAGGTTGCCCTAGTCAGTCTTGATGCCGTCCAGCAGCTCACCACTGGCAGAGACAAGTTGCACTATAAGAGGCATCTGCCCTAAAGCGTGTGTTGAGCAGGATAGGCAGGGGTCGTAACACCGTATGGCTGCCTCAACCCTGTTCAGCATACCTTCGGTCAGCTTGTTTCCCTTTACATATTTTTTGGCCACCTCAAGAACAGCGCGGTTCATGGCTGCGTTGTTGTTACCCGTAGCCACGATCAGGTTTACCTTCTTGATCATCCCGCTCTTATCTACCCAGTAGTGGTGGAATAGAGTCCCTCTGGGAGCTTCCAGTACCCCGACACCCTCTTCGTTGATCCTACCGGAGGTAGCCCATAGGTCAGTAGAGCAGATCAGATCATCCTCAGCCAGAACCTTTATCCTCTCGGCGGCATAGAGTGCCTCTATCATTCGAGCATAGTGATAGTAGAGAGAGCCTTCCACAATTCCAGTGTTGCTCAACTTCTTGAATTCCTTGAACTCCTTGCCAGCCAAGGGAGTAGTGATGCGGTCGACCACGTTTAGCCTGGCCAGCGGACCCACGCGGTACATGCCGTCAGGGCATCCCTGCTTCTTATAGTAGGGGAACTTGAGATAGGACCAGTCTTCCACCCTCTCCTCGATGATCGAGAGGTAGTCTTTCGGATCTACTTTATCCTCCAAGATGGCCCCTCTTTCATTCCTCATTCTCAATGTCCCATCGTACAAGTCCAGATTTCCGTCGTCATCGGTCAGGCCCATATAGCCTGAGGGGAATGCGGCAAAACTGGCAGCTTCATCCTTATGCTGCTCGAGATAATCCTTGATGAGGCCGACTGCAATCTGCACGTCGGCGATAGCGTTATCCACTTGCTTCAAGATCTTTTCCTGGTTCTCATGCGAAAGGGTTCTGTTTACTCCACCTGGAATGGCAAAATTGGGGTGAACCCTCTTTTCCCCGAGCATCTCAATTATCTGTTGTCCAAACTTCCTCAGCATTACCCCTTTTACAGCAAGGTCCGGTTTTTCAGCGATGAGCCCAACGATGTTGCGCTTGGCTGGGTCGGAGTCCATCCCGAGAAGCAAGTCAGGACTGGAAAGGTGGAAGAAGTGAAGGGCATGAGACTGAAGGTACTGGGCCATATGCATGAGTTCGCGCAGTTTCTTGGCTGTAGGAGGGATCTGTACCCCAAGGATAGCATCTCCTGCCTTGGCTGCAGCGAGGTGATGGCTTACCGGACAGATGCCGCATGCCCGGCAGATGAAAAGCGGCATTTCCCAGAATAACCGCCCTTCGCAAACCTTCTCCAGTCCCCTGAACTCAACCACGTTGAACCTGGCTTCAGAGACATCACCCTGGTCATCGAGATGAATGGTCACCTTACCGTGCCCTTCAATTCGGGTCACTGGTTCAATTACAATCTTCTTAGCCATTCTACGTGCCTCCACACTTCTTCAAATGTCAATCAAACCGCATCATGTCCGCCGGCAACACCGGGATCCTGCCATTCAAAAGTTCGACCAAGGCATGATAGATGGCCTTGGCACTAGGCGGACATCCGGGAACAAAGCAATCAACCTTTACCACATGATTTGCCGGCTTGACCCTGTCCAGGAGAGCGGGGATTTCGTCAGAACTTGGGATCTTACCGTGTACTGTGCTCTCCGTCTCTATGTAAGCTCTCCGGAAGACGTCGCCCTTATCAAACATGTTTCTTATGGTTACTATCCCGCCGAAACAGGCGCAGTCTCCCCAAGCCATGAGTATCTTGCAATTGGCTCGCAGTTCTCGGAGTACTTCCTCGTCCTTGGTGGTGTTGACGGCACCTTCCACAATACCGACATCCACAGGCTGGAATTCTTTGAAGTCGGTGATCGGGCTGGCGGTGATATCCACCAGTTTGACGACCTCAAGGATAGCTTCATCTATGTCCAAGAAGGACATATGGCATCCGGCACAGCCGGCCATCCACGCGGTAGCAATCTTAGGTTTGGCCACAGCTAACCTCCTGACTAGAGCTCAACTCGTACCCCAGCTTCTTAGAAAGATCTCTAAGTATTTCTTGGTCCTGGAGCAGACCCTTCTTAGGTTCAATCACCTTCTGCGACTTGGCAACATGACCGTCCATACTAACGTACTGCCCGCCGTCTCTTTCCGCCCAGATTGGCGATGGCAGAACCACATCAGCCATGGAAGTTACGGCTGAGCGGTAACTCGCTTGTACCACTAGGAAATCGATTGTCCGCAGCCAACCGAGCACTTCATCGTTGTCCACTTGCTCATCCGAAATGAGAAGGTACAACCCCTGCACATGATTCAGGGACAGATCTTTGGCTGCTGCCCCCATTTGCCAGGCGCCACGGCTGTTGGCTGCTGGTTTCAAAGAGATTACTTTTGAATGATCTTCCTCGCGGTTTCCCGTGAGGTCGGCCAAGGTCAGCAGGCTTGTGACCATACCAGTATCCTTAGCATGCCATACTCCTTGTCCATATATGATGACTGCCTGCTTGGCTTTGCCGTAGGTCTCTGCTGCCAACTCCATGTCGGCTGCTTCTATACCTGTATCGGCGTAGACCCTGCCGGCATCATACTGAGAAAGTGACTGAACTAGTTTTGCTGACGGCTCTCTTCCTTTGCCCAATCCTTTGTTGACAATGGCGTTTATCAGGCCGTTCAGCAGGATTCCTTCGGTGCCTGTCTTCGGCCTCAGCCATTGGTTACGCTTTAAAGGCATTACATCATTCGCTGGATCAATCACTATCAGTTTTGCCTTGTTTTGGTCTGTTGCTCGTCGGATGAACGATCCCACAATGGGATGCGTCTTAGCCGGATCTGCACCCACTAGCACGATGCAGTCCGACTTGAGAATCTCGTCGATGGAACACTCGATATCCTGGATATCGCCTTTCTTGTTAAAGGCCTTGTTACCCTCGGCGATCGCCCGGTAGGCTTCACCACCCATCGTATCGATCCTGCTGCTGCCTACCGCTTGTCTCATGAATTGGCAGAACAGCGAGATGGTCTCGCTGGGAAGCCTCGCCGATATGACGCCTGTGAAGTTCTTGCCCAGTTTCTTCATTCTGCTGGCAGCCGCCTCCAGCGCCTCATCCAAAGTACATTCCTTTAGTTTGCCTTCCTTGTCTCTTATCATCGGAGAACTTATCCTCTTGTGGCCGTTGGCCAGCAATCCGAAGCGACCCATGCGGCAGAGGGGGCCCTTCTCTCCTGTGATCTGTGGCGCTTGAATCGTTACCACGTTGTTATCTTTGGTCAACACGGTCAGTTCGCAGCCTACTCCACAGATGGGACACACAGTATTCACCTGCTGACAATCCTTTGGCCTTGTCTTGTAGAGACTGAGCTTGGAGAAGATAGCTCCTGTAGGACAGGCTTGCATGCAGGCACCACACTGAGTGCAGGATGACCCGCCCAGCGAATGGGCCAAGTCAGCGGCAACTATGGTCTTCCAGCCTCGCTTAGCGAAGTCCAGCGTATGATTGGCTTCTATCTCTCCACAGACCCGGACACACCTACCACAGAGGATGCAGCGGTTGTGATCGATGACCATATATTCGCTCAGCGAGTCTGCTGCGAGGGGAGGCGTAGTGTATGGATAGCGGACGTTGTCCATCTGATAGCGGTAAGCCATGGCCTGCAACTCGCAATCCCCGCTTCTTTCACAGAACATGCAGAAGTGGTTCTTCTCGGTGAACATTAGTTCCAATATAAGGCGGCGGTACTTCTCAAGTTTCTCGGTGTTGGTGTGCACGACAAGACCATCTCTGGCGGGATAGGTACAGGATGGGTTTGGCCTTCTCTCACCATCGATATCCACTACACACATGCGGCAAGCACCGACATTGGTCAGGCCCTTTAACTCGCAAAGAGTGGGCACGTAAATTCCGTTAGCACGGCAGACGTCGAGGATGGTATCTCCATCGAAACCACTGACTTTCTTCCCATCAATAGTAAGCGATATTTCCTTCATCTATTCCCCTCCAGCTTCAGCGTCGCACCGGAGGCACCTGGTAGCCTCCGACATCGCCTCTTTGGCAGTGTAGCCCATGTTTACCTCTCTGAAAAAGGTCGTCCTCTTTCCTGGATGAAGTTCACTTATAGTCACCCTGGCTTTCTCTTTGATATCTTCCACGTCCTCTGGTCTTGGTATGAGGAAAATCTCCAGGTCGTGACGCTCCACTCTTGGTGCCAGTTCTTTGCCTTGCAGATACCTCTTAATCGAAGAAGCGGCCCTCTGGCCGGCAGCGATGGCCTCGATCACGGTCCATGGTCCACTCATGGCGTCTCCACCGGCAAAAACGCCGGGCCTGTCAGTAGCCAGGGTCCGTGCGTCAGCTGCTATCGTGCGCCCGCGGCCTATGTTGATGCCACTCTTCTCCAGAAAACCTGTATCCGGCCTCTGCCCAATGGCTTGAATCACTGTCTCACAGGCCACTGAGTACTCGGATCCTTTTATCGGGCGCGGTGTCTTTCTGCCGCTCTTGTCGAACTCTCCCAGTTCCATGCGGACCAGCTCCAATCCGGATGTTCTGCCCTCCTGGCTCAGCACCCGGGTGGGAGCTGTGAGCTCGTGGATGTGAATACCCTCTTCTTCTACAGCCACTATTTCTTCTTCTATAGCAGGCATGTCCTTTTTCTCTCGCCTGTAGAATATCTCTACTTCATTGGCACCCATTCGCAAGGCTACTCGGGCTGAGTCGGTAGCCGTGTTGCCGCCTCCCACCACTGCAACCCGTTTCCCCACTTCTACGTCGCGGCCGAGGTTAACATTGCGCAGGAACTCTACCGCGTCATAGACTCCCTTTACATCCTCACCGGGGATCTTCATTCTCTCACCCATATGGGCACCCACAGCCAAGAAGATAGCCTTGTAGCCCTGCGCGAACAGTGCATCGATATCATCGATTCGTGTACTCAGCCTGATGTCTACGCCCAGCTTCTCAATCGTGGAGATCTCCCTGTTGAGAGTCTCATTCGGCAGGCGGTATTCCGGAATCCCCACGGCGAGCATTCCGCCGGCCACAGGGAGGGCCTCAAATACTGTCACCTGATACCCTTCGATGGCGAGGTCATAGGCTGCCGACAGACCGGCGGGCCCGGCGCCAACAATGGCGATCCTCTCAGCTCTCTTCTCCTTCACCTTGGGTATATACTCGAAACCCTTGTCAGAGGCCCAGTCGGCTGCAAACCTCTTCAGGTGCCGGATAGCCACTGGCTCATCCATCTGGCCACGGCGGCACTTGCCTTCGCATGGGTGATTGCATACCCTGCCGCATACTGATGGGAAAGGCATTCTTTGCCTGATCAGACGATATGCTTCTTCGAAACGGCCTTCCTTAATAAAGGCGGTGTATCCCGGCACATCCAGTCCTACAGGGCATGTATGCTGACATGGAGCTCTGAATAAACCTGCACAGACAGCAGCGGGACACTTCTTGTCGATAATGTGGGCTTCATACTCGGCACGGAAATGGCGCAGGGTACTCAGCACCGGGTTGGGGGCGGTTTGCCCCAGGCCGCAGAGCGAGGCTGAACCCACCATTCCCGCCAGTTCCTCCAGGACAGCCAAATCCTCGATGGTGCCGTGACCCTGGGTGATCTTATTCAATATCTCCAGCATCTTGGGGATGCCGGCCCGACAGGGCAGGCATTTGCCGCAGGACTCGTCCTTGGTGAACTGGAGGAAAAACTTGGCCATGTCCACCATGCAGCTATCCTCATCCATCACGATGAGGCCTCCCGAGCCCATGATGGCCCCCAGGCTGGTTACTGATTCATAATCAACGGGGGTATTGATATGTTCAATGGGAATTACGCCGCCGGAAGGACCTCCTATCTGTACTGCTTTGAATGGTTTTCCACCAGGGGGGCCACCTCCGATATCAAATACTATATGTCCCAGCGGTGTCCCGACAGGTACCTCAGCTATGCCGGAGTTGATAATCTTGCCTACCAGGCAGAAGGTCTTAGTCCCAGCATTGCCGCCAACGCCGATACCCTTATACCAGTCTGCTCCCTTCAGGATTATCTGAGGCACGATGGACCAGGTCTCTACGTTATTCAATGTGGTGGGCTTATCAAACAAGCCCTTGTTGGCCGGGAATGGCGGCCTCTGGCGTGGGTTGCCACGTTTGCCCTCGATGGATATGAGAAGTGCGGTCTCTTCGCCGCAGACGAAAGCGCCAGCGCCGGGGAAGACCTCAAGGTCAAAACTAAAACCCGTGCCCAGGATATTCTGTCCCAGCAGGCCATATTCCTTGGCTTGCTGAATGGCATTCACCAGTGTCTCTATGGCGAGCGGGTATTCGGCACGCACATAGGCATAACCCTGGTGCACGTTACCTATGGCATAAGCGCCTAGAAGCATGCCTTCAATGACAGAGTGCGGATTGCCTTCCAGGACGGAGCGGTTCATGAATGCCCCGGGGTCTCCCTCGTCTCCGTTGCAAACGACGAACTTCTCATTTCCCTGAGCGTTGCGCACCATACCCCATTTGCGTCCGGTAGAGAAGCCCGCCCCGCCCCTTCCCCGCAGCCCTGACTTGTTGACCTCCTCCAGTACATCCTCGGGCTTCATTGAGGTGAGCGCTTTGATGAAAGCACGATAGCCGTCGAAGGCGATGTACTCTTCAATGCTCCATGGATCGATCAGACCATTGAGGAACAGGACTATCCTTCTCTGACGCTTGTAGAACTCTATATCTTTGTTTGCCGGAGCCGCCTTGCCTGTAATGGGATCTACGTAGACCAACCTCTCCACGATCTCGCCACGGATCAGGTGTTTCTCCACGATCTCATCTACGTCAGCCCGCCGCACTTGGGTATAGAGAATATCACCCGGCGAAATGGTTACGTTGGGGCCCCTTTCGCAGAAGCCGCGGCAGCCGATCTTGGCTACGTTGATTCTGACCCTCTTCTCCAGCCCCCTCCTCTTGATGGCCTCACGGAATGCCTCTTCCACTTCACCCGATCCCGCAGCGGTGCATCCGGTACCTCTGCAGACCAAAACATCGATCTGGCGCGCTTCCTTGAACTTGGTAAAATTGGTGTCCTCTCTTACAGCGAGAAGCGGCCTGACCCTTTTCTTGATTTCCTCCAAGGCTTCTAAGGAATTAATCCTATTCACTCTTGACCCCCTATCTACAACGGCTCACTAGCTCTCTGATGCCGGTGGGTTTCACTCTCCTGTGGACCTGACCGTTTAGCGTTGCCACCGGGGCCAAGGCACAGGCACCCAGGCACCGTACGGTCTCCAGTGAGAGCAGACCGTCAGGCGTCGTATCTCCTGGCTCCAGGTGATATTCCTTCTTCAAGACATCCAGAAGCCTTTGGCCGCCTCTGACGTAGCAGCAGGTCCCCAGACATACCTGGAGAATATATTTGCCTCTTGGGACTGTGGTGAAGAAGTTGTAGAAACTGACGACACCGTTCACCTCGCTGAGAGGGACTTTCATATCCTGGGAGATGGCCATCAGTGCCTGTGGCGGGAGATAACCAACCGACTCTTGTGTCTGGTGCAGAACCCTGATGAGCGTACCAGATTTTCCGCTATTACGGCCGATGATTTCTCGTATGTCCGCAAGAATCCGAGGAGCTTCAGCGTCGCTCTCTTTGCTATTTAGCGATGGCCCCAATTCCATTGTTTGCTTGGCACTCTGCATTGCTTACCTCCTGCTCATTTGGCCCTGTTTATTGAAAGCAGACTATTGCTAACAGCTAACAGTAGAACAATAAATAAAGGAGCTCAGATGGCATTCGATTGTCTGCCTCAGATGCCCCTTTAATGGGATGGTGACTATCACTACAGTAAAGAAGTCGTAACACGGACTTGCTGCCTTGTTTGAGATCCTCTCCTCCTCAGCAGTCTATCCACAGACTCCAATAATAGCTTAACACAGAGGGTTACTGCTGTACAAATCAGAAACTCTACGCAAAGGAATGGGGGGGTAGCGCAACATCAGATAGACTCTCAAAATCAAAAATTGATGGTAGTCAACTGAGCAGAGGTGGAAGGATCTTACTTACTGCTTAGATGAGTACATCGACTTGATTCTATCCGAGCTTGATTCGTATAATAGCCTTCGAGGAATTCATCCGGATAGAGAGGAGAACCAAATGAGTAAGCAGACTATTTTGGATAGGGCAAAGAAGGAAAAGAGGACGCTTCTCACTGAAGTTGAATCTAAGCAAATCATTGAGGGAGCGGGCATAAACATCGTGAAGGCCAAACTGGCCACCTCTATGAAAGAGGCTGTTGCTTTCAGCAAGGAATTTGGTTTTCCTGTGGTACTCAAGATTGCTTCGCCTGACATTGTTCACAAGAGCGATATAGGTGGGGTCAAGGTGGGATTGCAGAACGCCACGCAGGTAAGCAAGGCTTATAGAGAGATTATGACCTCTGTAAAGAAAAAGCAGCCGAAGGCTAATATTCATGGCATTTCGGTCCAGCCTATGGCCAAACCCGGAGTGGAGATAATCATAGGAATGTCCAAGGATCCGCAATTCGGTCCGGTGCTCATGTTTGGTCTGGGCGGCATACTGGTGGAGATTCTAAAAGACGTATCCTTCAGAATTGTTCCCTTAGCCAAGAGGGATGCGAAGGAGATGATCCGGGATATAAAGGGTTATCCTGTGCTTGAAGGATACCGGGGGCAGGAGCCGTCTGATGTTGCTGCTCTTGAAGACATGATCTTGAAGGTCTCGGCTTTTGTGGAGAAGAACCCTGAGATAAAGGAACTCGATCTCAACCCCGTGTTTGCCTACAAGAAAGGTGCAGTAGCAGTCGATGCCAGGATAGTGCTTGAGGCAGATGCGGTTAAATGAGCCAGCGTGGCGGTTATGAGAGATGGTGGCTACTGGTATTTGTCCTTCTGGCTGTAGCCCTTGTCACTGGCGGGTCAGTACTCATCTTCAGGCATTTCTCCGGAGCCAAGCCTGTTGAGATAGCTATCTCCTCTTCGACTCCGAATTCACCAGTTGAGGTTTATATTAGTGGCGCGGTAGCCAGCGAGGGCATCTACGTTTTCGGCCAGGACGCTAGTCTTGAGGATGTCTTACAAAAGGCTGGTGGGGTGGCTGAAACAGGGGAATCAATCAGGGTTAGGATGTACGTAGTCCGTGTTGATGAGAGCCCGTTCGCAGACAGCCATGATGTTGTGGATGGGAAGGTCAATATTAATACTGCCTCTGCTGCGGAACTGGAGACACTGAGCGGGATTGGGCCAGTGAAAGCCCAGGCTATTATTGACTACCGGAATGAGAACGGATTATTCCGCACCATCGATGATCTGATCAACGTACGGGGCATAGGCCCCAAGACACTGGAGGCGATCAGGGATCAGATTACGGTAGTTTAGGTTATCGAGTTAGCTAAAAGGATCTGGAAGCAGATCCTCTTCAACCAAAGAGATGACAGTCACCTGGGTAGGGTGACTGTTACTAACATATATAGGATAGGTTATCCCTTATGGTGTTTGTTTCTCACCTTGATATTGCCTGAAGACTTCTCGTTGCAGCCCTGGGAATGCAGTAAATGAAGCTCATCTATCTTAGCATTGCCTGGGTTGCGGGCATCTATATTGGTTCGCTTGTTTCCCCACCTCTCTACATTCTATTCTCGGCTTTTGCCCTGTCTTTACTGGTTGCACTACTCTGGCGTAAGAAGTCAGTCCTTCTTTGGTTGGGATTATGCCTTGTTGCTCTCTTAGGAGGCATTGCGTGCTACCAATGGAAGATTGATCAGCCAACTATCCAATCTTTCAATGATAGTGGGGTGGTAGAGGTAAGGGGTGAGGTGATCAGGGACCCTGAACTGAATGGCAATACTGCAACATTGGTATTTTCTGCTCAAGAAGTAATGGTGGATGGCCGTTGGGAAAAAGCCTCAGGCAAAATCTTGGTTGAAACTGCGGTTTTACCTGTCTATGGTCTGGGTGACATGCTCGAAGTGAAGGGGAAACTCGAATCGCTCTCTCAAATCGAAGACCAGGGGTACAAGGCTGACCTTGCTAAACAGGATTTCAGTTCTACACTGGCTTATCCTGAGATCAGCTTCCTGGAAAGAGGGTGGCTCTTTGGGCTGAGGAATCGGTTGGCACAGTCTCTTTCCTCTGCCCTGGCCGAGCCACAGGCGTCTTTAGCTCAAGCCTTACTGCTTGGCATCCGCAGTCATGTTCCCGATTCGCTCATAGAGGACTTTTATCAGACGGGAACAACCCACATTCTGGCTATCTCGGGATTCAATGTGGCCATCATCGGTGGTGTGGTTCTTGGCGTTGGGGCATGGCTGTTTGGCAGACGACGCCCTACTTACCTCTTGATAGCTTTGGCCACTATATGGCTCTATGCCGCACTTACTGGGATGCTGCCGCCGGTATTGCGATCCACCATCATGTTTAGCCTTTTTGTCATTGCTCTATGGTTGGGCAGACCAGGTAGTGCTATGTCTGCACTAGCTTTTGCCGCGGCCGTAATGGTGGGCGTCAACCCCTCGGTGCTGTGGGACGTGTCCTTTCAACTGAGTTTCGTTTCGGTAGCGGGGCTTGTATTGGTTTTCCCACCTATGAAGCTGTGGGAAGAGAAGGCCATTGCTAGGGAGCATACGGTACTATCGTCTGTTCTCAGACCGATTGTGGATGGTCTTGCTGTCAGCCTGGCAGCGATTGTGGCTACACTGCCACTTGTAGTTTACTATTTCCACTCCTTCTCCCCACTTACTCTGCCAGCCACTCTACTCGCCTCGCTTTTCTTACCGGGGGCGATCGTGCTGTCGGCGCTCACTGCAGTGCTTGGTCTCTTTGTCCCTGCCGCATCATGGATTATAGGGTGGGCAGCCTGGTTTTTCCTCACCTGTATGATTAAGGTGATCGAAGGCTTTGGCTCTCTGTCCTTTGCCAGCATCAAGGTTGGCCCCATAAGCGGTATAGTAGTATTACTGTACTATGTGGTGCTTATAGCAGTCATCTCAAGAAAGCAGTTGGGTGCAGTTATGTCTAAGTTGAGAGATTGGGGACAGACGGAGCTGAGCAAACTGGCCGAGTCTGCCTATCGGCTTCCCAAGAAGTGGGCTCTCGGCATATTGCTTGTTGCTGTCTCTTTGACATGGCTGGCTGCTCTCGCTACGCCTGACAGGCGGCAGCTTGAGGTCAGTTTCCTTGATGTTGGCCAGGGAGATGCCATTCT
>CAVRFM010000013.1:0-26282 GCA_963720375.1 uncultured Chloroflexia bacterium
CCCAGGCTTCATCGCAGCTCACCGCATTGGCCAGAGCCAGCCCCACATCCTGCGGATGTACAAATTCCACACGCGCTCCCGGGGGAGCATCGAACATCTTCGGACTGAATCCGCTCAGCGCCTGCGGAGGGACAACTCCCAGGCGGAAGATGGCCCAATCAAACCCCGATTCTTTGACCAGCCCTTCACATTCCACTTTGTGACGGTTGTAATTGTCCATCGGCTGCACCGGATCGGAAACGGTCCTGGGCGGCGGCTTCTGCTGGCAATCGCCAAAGACACTGAATGAAGAGATGAAGATGATCCTGGGTGGCGAGGGGAGGTGTCCTTCATGGCACGGAGAAGATTCCTGGTGCCACCCACGTTGACAGCCGAGGCCACCTCGGGCTTATCGTCACTGGCAGGCGGCAGGATAAATGCCAGGTGAATTACCGCCTCCTGGTCTTTCACGGCAGCGGCCACATCATCCGGGCGGCGCATGTCGCCCCAGACCACATCTATCTGCCCCTTGAAACATGGCATTCCTTTCATTGCCCTTTGTCCGGATATCGAAACACCTTACCTGGTGTCCCTGCTCACGCAGCTTTGTGAGGCAGCTTCTCCGACGTTTCCGAATCCGCCTGTTACGAGGACTTTCATATCATTTTGAAACCCTTTCATCGATAAGCAAAGTCCGTGTCTTGCCTCTGTCCTGGAAAGTCTCTTCGTCAGCAAGAAAGATCTTGCCCACTTCCGTCTTGTAGTCGCCCAGTATTTCCTGGACTTTCATAGCCCCTTCTATGTCATCAAACCAGAATTCAGTGATGCAATCGAAGTCCGGCTCATCAGTACCGGGCATAGCGATGGGGTAGTTCCGCACGTATCTCTTGAAAGTGGGGAAATGCTTCAATGCCAGCGGTGCATGCACTTCCTCGTAGTGCTTGACGAACTCCTCCCGTGAGATTCCCGGCTTCCTCTTGATCAGCGCGATTGTTTTCAGCATGCTGCTCTGCCTCCTCTATGAATTGTTTCTCTCACCTGTATCTTATGACCTGGAACCAAACGGTTCCGGCCATCTTTTTGGCCTGATAACGGCTCCTCCGAGCCTGACAGCAGTTGCCTCGGACAGTAACACAACTGCTTTCCGCCTGTCAACCTGCAAGTGCTTGACAATGAAGCAGGTGCAGTGTAGAAAAGTCTCACGTGAGATGACACTAAGAAGGTAGCTGCCAACCACCTGGAAGAGATGAAGAAGAGTCCCTTGCCAACCACGCCAGGCAGCTGGGGCTATCTGATGTACGAAGATATCCCCCGGTACGACCGGTCGCTGAAGCTGATGATGGGGGCCATCCTGGCGGGCACTCTCATAGCAGGGATTGTGCTCCTCTTTACTAATGTTGCAGGAAGTCTGACGATGTTTGGAGTGACTCTCCTGGATGCGCTGCTTTTCTACTTTGTGGCACCACGGCGGTACCAGATATTCAATACCAAGGTGAGAATAGTGCTGGGATGGCCGTTCGGTATGGACATTCCTCTGGCCACCATCAAGGAGGCCCATCCGGCCTCCAGGTGGGATACCTTTGGCTATTGGGGCATCCGATTGGCTACCTCGTCGAATGGTGCGATGGAGATCGTCCGCACGAAGGGCTGGAACGTCGTCATATCACCATCGAACAGAGAGGCTTTTCTGGAGCGTCTGAATCAATCGCTCAAGGCTATACAGGGATCTCAGTAAAAGCCAATAGATCGCTCTCTGCGCGCCATGGAAGGCTTGCTATATCGAGGGCTACGGGAAGGCACAATGGGGTGGATGGTGCTGCAATGGGACAATCCCCCCTCAACCCTCCACGGCTTTGGTTATGGCGCGAGCTATTCCCACCAGGCCAAGCGGCCCGCCGCTGTAGGCCACAAAGCGGTCCTGCCACACCGGCTCAAACTTGACCTTGTAGTACCGCATACCCTGGGTGGAGACAAACCAGTTCAGGCGATATAACAGGCCGAGCGCTCTTCTATCAAGGATGACCCGGGCTCGTCACCCAGCCCGGCGAATGGCGCCACGCCCATGTTGAACGACCGGTATCCCTCCTCTTTCAAGATAAGCATCAACCCGTGGAAGAGATAGTCCATGGTAGGGTTGGGCACTCCGGGCCTATGGCGCATCAAGTCGAAGGTAGCCTCCCCTGCCCGGTAAGAGGGCACTTCATTGACGAAGGCTATGACGCGGCCTGAGGGATCGCGGACAACGCAGAGAGGTGTCTTCTCGACATAGCTCCGTTCGAAGCGGCCCTGGAGAAAGCCGAGCTCACGGTGTTTGGGAAGTGAGAGCCACTCTTTGGAGACCTCCGCTACCTCGTCCAGCAGCTCCGGCGGATGGGGCGGCTTGTACCGCATCACCTTGTATCCCTCCTTCTCGAAGTGGCGCCGGTGGTAGCGGAAGTACTTGCGCTGTGCCGTGTGCGAATAGAAATGCTCCAGATCAACGACTGCTTCCTCGCCAATCTTGAGCACCGACAAGCCGAGGCGCTCATACATAGGAAGCAGGTCCGGCAGCAGAAAGCAGACGGCCCACCCATTGTTGGTGCAGAAATCCACAAAGGAGCCAGTGACTTTCTCCATCTCGTCGTCAGGCCCGACAGGGTCTCCCAGGCAGAGAGCTACCCCGCGGATAGTGGCGTAGGCAACGAAGGACTTCTGGGTTTCCGAGAAGAAATAGGACTTGTCCGGCCAGACCTTGAAGAAGTCATAGGTAGAACGGCCATGCTGCTGCAGGACAGCCCTGGCCACAGTGCGTTCGTGCGGCAGCACCTGTAGCCTGAAGACAATAGGACGGAACAGGCTATAGGCGGCAAAGCCACCGGCGACTACCCCCAGGACGCTGAGTGAATCCAAAAACCAGCGGGCATAGCGGGTATGGGCTACCAGGTCGCTGTTTCCTATAAGAATAACCTGGCGCAGCGTTCTGACAATGGAGTCCGCCAGGCTGAAATTCAGGCCGAAGTTCGATCTGTCGAGGTACCAGAAGCCAAGAGTGCCATAGACAACGGCTATGAACAGGCTGAATGCCATCAATACGATGCCACGCCTGATGCTGCTGGGTTCGCTTCGCACGGTGAATCGTCTGCGGAAGATGAGCAGCAAGACAAATGCCAGCGCCGGAGGAATGGACAGATACCACAACCGATCTGATAGGATATACGCTGCCACCAGGAGGGCCGAGGCCACAGTGGCCAGCCACCAGGCCACCCGCCGGTGCTGGAAGAGATTCAGGGACAAATAGATGAGCGTAAAGCCAAAGATCAGGGTCAGTGACCGCCCCCAGAAGTGCAATCCAAAGGGCAGCACATGGGTGAAGAGGCGGGAAGGTCCCTGGAGATGTTCAAAGAGCATCTGCAGAATGCTCAATGCCCCGCTGAGAAAGGTGGTGCCTGCCACCAGCCACACGGGCCAGTCTCTCCTGGCATCGGACCAGGCCCTGGACAAGACTGTACCCCGCCTGATGCGTAATGGCGGAGGTGTTCGGGGCGTGGCGTCACCGGGTGGTTCAAGGATCGTCTCGGTCATTGCAGCTCCAATTCCTCTTCCGCAGAACTCCGGCATTCCAGGATGGCATCGGCCGGATGCAGACTCATGGATTGTAGCCCTGTGGGATGCCTTCTGACAAGTCATATGACGTGTTATGGCTGCGGCGTGGCCTGGACGGCCAGTGTCAGGGACTTGCTGGCAAAAACCAGCCTTTTCTGTGTGGCAATGTAGCAACCAAATGCCAGGGCCTGATCTCATTTAGAATCGATTTTGATAGCCTCGATTCAACCTTCACGATGCCTGTGCCGTTGCGTGAAGTCGCCTCTCGATCTTCAATGCCCCGTATGACTGAATGAACATGCATACTATCTCGGCATACACCACGATCTTCTGTCCGGTTGCCTGAATCCTGACGCCGTTCGGTGTGTCGGCATTCGGACCGCCGAACAGCAGCCAAAGGTAGATCGCCAGGATAAGTGCAAAACCCAGATAGGTGAACGCATAGACCCTGGGATAGTCTTTGCTGAGGAATATGGCAGCGGAATACAGTGCCACCACCAGGAGGAACGAGGTGAATGCGATGTAAACGAACAGCCTGTGTATTGTGAGATGGAGGTCCGCCGGCGCAAGCGCGACGCCTGCATATGAAACAGCCGAGACTGTGCCGAAGATCGACCCGAAGACAGAGAGATTCCTGGTGGCTCTCCTTCCTGCGAACAGGCGGGGGATGGCTGCAAAGAAGAGAACGAGGACCAGCGCACCAAGCAAGAGCGCGGTGATGAAAAGGGAAGAGGAAACCGTATTCGAGTCTCCGGCGTAGGTGGCAGTCCTACCCAGATCGCTGAAGAAGTTGCTCCAGAATGAATAGCCTGCCGTCTCGGGGTTGGCCTTCGTTCCACCCGGATAGAAGAACATGGCGATCACAGTGAGAACGATGAACTGGGCACAACCGGCCATGCCCAGGATAAACGCCCACCGTCTCCAGTTCAGGCTGCCGTTCCCCATGACAATTGCTCCTTTCCAGTTCGGGCTCGATCCGATCCCTGCAACGCAAGGGGTGTCAACTACCAGGCGCTAAGCCTGGTCACTGTCTGGCCGACCGAAACCTCGATCCACCCTTCTAAGTATCAGCCAGGCTATGCCCGTGGCGGCGAGCGCTATTGCAATGCTTCCGATGATATCGACAGGGTGATGGACTTTGCCCGCTACCCTGGCAATGCCGATGATGATCCCCAGTATTCCCAGGAACAGGCCGATCTTGCGGTGATACGCAAATACCACTGCCGCAGTCACCATCGCATACAGGGTATGATCCGAGGGGAAGCCGTTATCCGGCGGGTGATGAATGATCGGTTGGACGTTTTCGACTACGAAGGGGCGGGTATCATAGTAGAGATGGCCGGCAACCCATGCCGCCAGGAAGGCGATAGGGAAGGAGAGAATGGCCAGCTTTATTATCCCGGTTCGGACCTTTCCCTTTGACAGGAGTGCGGCGGCCACTCCTATCAAACCGACGGCAACGATAAGATACTCGCCGGCAATCTTTATAAGTGTATCCACATTTGGGATTATATCATGATATTAAATTGACCGGTCCGGCTTAAAGGCTCCTGACTGGTTTGGCTTGAAGGCTCCGGCAAGGGTATCACGGGAGAAGTAGTCGCCCGTCCGGCCTGCAGTGGCGTACTCGTACAATGCAGTGGTGTAAATGGACTGCAGAGTGGATGAAAGAGCCACAATGAACAGCACACCAAGCACGGCAATGGTGATGAGGACTATCCCGATGGCCAGTCCGGCGGTGCTCCCGCTGGTCAGAGCGATTATACCGGTTATCCCGAACGCTGCGCCCACAACCAGGGCCAGAAGCACCATCACCAGCGTTATACCAGCCTGCCCGACAACCGCCTCACCCCAGCTCCGCTTGATGACGCCAACCGAGCGTTTTATGGCTTCGAAACCGCCGATTCCCTCGTAGGCAATAATGGGTATTACGAAGAAGGTGGCCAGGCTCCAGGCCATTCCCACCAGCCCGATGGCAATCTGAGCCACGATTCTCCCCCAGCCTCTGGTATTGTTGCGGGCGGCTCCTTCCAATAAGCGCAGCAGCAAGCCTACGATGGCAGCAATAACCGCCCAGGTAAGGACTGCCCCCAGCCGTTTATTGGCTTCCCGGACTCCGTATCCAAGATTGGGGTCACCCCCTGACAGACGGAGCTTGACCGACGCCACCAGTGCTACCTGGAAATAGATGGTGATAAAGTAGGTGCCGAAGTAGAACAAAAAGATGAACAGAATGCCAATAGCAGATACGCTCTGGCTACCGCCAAAGGCGCCCGTTGCGAACCCTACACCACCAAGTATGCCTGCTACCACCACGCCTGCAATAAAAGCGATGAAGGGAAAGATCATCAGCTCCGGGTCTTTGCGCACCACACCCAGGCTCTGCTTGGCCAGGTTCCAGCTTCTTCCTATCGATCCAAACACACTGCCTCCTTTCGCACTGCCTGCCTTGCGGCCAGACAGGTGCTATGCTCATGTAAATAATACCTCTCTATGTCTGAGAAGCTCTGACAGCGGGTCAGTATAAGTCTGCCAGTGTTAGAAAAACATTAGAGGACTGCTAGAATTTCATTAGAATTTCGAGGGCTGTAAAAAATAATTGAGTTGCGGACTGTGGTATCAGGTGCAGAAATATAGCTATAATAGACAGCACATTGGCGTCCCGGTGCACGTGTTTCCTGCTAATAAGCATGTCCTGCTTACCGGCAGCAAGGAGGCAAATATGGTCGAGCAACATAAGGCATACTACGCATCCGAAATCGGGACTTTAGAGATTGTAGGAACAGCGCACGGTATTCTGTCAGTGCGTTTCGCCGGTAATACGGGGGGTAACGGCGCCCAGATTCACGAATGCCTGCAACCCTGCGTGAGGCAACTCGACGAGTATTTCTGCGGCAGACGCCGGGAATTCTCGATACCTGTCCGGTTGCAGGGCACTGATTTTGAAAGACGTGTCTGGAAGGCCTTGCGCAGGATTCCCTACGGCCGTACCAGGTCATATTCGGAAATCGCCAGGGAAATCGGCGATGAGAAGGCCGCCAGGGCTGTCGGCAATACGGCCAGGAAGAATCCCCTGGCGATCATTGTCCCCTGTCACCGTGTTATTGGCAAAGATGGGAAACTGACAGGATATGCCGGTGGACTATGGCGAAAGGAATGGCTGCTGAAACACGAAGAGACTCATTAGGAGGCGGCTGCCGCCGTGTTTACAGGGGTTCTTTGTTCCTCAGCAACCCTTCAACCAGGTCGACGACACCTGACAGCGGTCCCTGGAAATCGGGCTGGCGGATCTCGGCCGTGGCATAGATATGAGAACTCCGGCTGAGTTCTAGGTCTGCCGCATTTCCGCCAGTGACCAGGTATGTCTTCATGCCGATGTTGGCCACAATCATATCGTTCACCGGGTCATTCCCTATCATCAAACATGCCTCCGGGGGCTCGCTGATTCTGCTGCAGATCTCCTGATAGTATTCAAGGCGGGGTTTGCAGTAGGACGTATTCTCGATATGGGTCACCAGGTCAAATTGCAGGTCTCCGATGCCTGCCCACGACAGCCGCTTGGTCTGGGCTGTCAAAGGCCAGATGGGGTTAGAGGCAATCACCAGCTTCACGTCTGTCTTCTTCAATCGGAGGAAAAGTTCGCGCACCCCTGGAGACACTGAGACCAGAGACTGAAGGTGATCGTACTCGGTATCGTAGAACTTCATGAAACGTTTCCAGATTTCGTCTCTGGACCCTTCATAACCGGTGCAGAAGACGTTCAGGAAACGCTCTGCGTTGGACATTTCGCCATTGTTATTCAGCAGCGACTGGGTGCCCTTGAGGAGCCTCTCTATTAAGACGTCAGCGGGCATAATATCAGCGAACACCAGCATGATCCCGGGAATATAGCCCTCAAAGAACTTGCGTTCACTGTAGTGAATCAGCGTATTGTCCAGATCAAAAAGGACAGCCTTAAGCATGATGCATTCCCGGTCTTGTCTTACTGCTGAGATATTCTACTGCCATGAGCACACTACAGCAAACGTTTCGTTGCCACAGGTGACTGCAGGATTGGGACGTTGTGATCTTGTTGTGCGGTTTGGCTTTGGCTGCGATTGTACAGGGGCTCAGCAGAATTGGCCTAGAGGGTCATATTTTGTGGCCGGAAGGTACTTGGATATGTGCCGCTCCGCATGGTATGAAGTCTTATATGGGGGACACTGCCAAAGTAACAACATCGACGGTGAAATCAGGGAATCGCTTCACCATCGGCCACCAGAAGCGTGTGGCTGAGCTTGCCTGTGCCATAGCCCAGGGGATGGGCCTTACCAGCGACCAGATACATGCGATCCATATAGCCGGGCTTGTTCATGATATCGGCAAGGCCCGTGTGCCGATGAGGATTCTCATCAAACCCGGCAGACTGGACGAAACGGAATTTTCTCTGGTGGTAAGCCACTGTCAGGCCGGTTACGACATGCTCAAAGGCGTGAGGTTTCCCTGGCCGGTTGCCGACATAGTGCTTCAGCATCATGAAAGGATGAACGGGAGCGGCTATCCCTCGGGCATGTGCGGTGATGAGATTTCTATAGAGGCCAGAATACTGGGCGTTGCGGATGTTGTTGAGGCCATGACCTCCCATCGGCCCTACCGGGCGGCTCTTGATATAGAAATAGCCATGGATGAGCTCTTGCAAAACAGCGGTATCTTATATGACCCCGATGCGGTCTGCACCTGCATAAAGCTCTTTGCCGACAAAGGGTTTCGGTTTGAGGAATGATGGGGCGAACAAACATGGATATCAACAACAGCAACATCCTGCCTCAGACGTAAGCCATCCTCGACATTAATTAGCCATACTTGTGTCTTGCCTTAATCACAAACCAGTGCTATAATAGATCGATTATGATTTAGGCGTATATTATATATTACTTACCAGATATGCTAAGCTTAAGCCAGAGATGCAAGGAGAATCCGGGGTGGGGAAATCATGGTAGCGGTCAGAAAATCGGGTATTGGTGCTGTGGGTGATATCGCCTGGGGCACCCACTTCTGCCAGTTTTACCATACCAGAGAAGACCTTATCGATATCCTGGTGCCCTATTTCAAGGCGGGATTGGAGAATAATGAGTACTGTCTGTGGATTACCGCAAACCCTCTTGGTGAACGAGAAGCCGAAAGGGCCATGCGGGAGGCGGTGCCCGATTTCTACCGGCTATATCAGGGCCCAGGACAGATAGAGATGGTCCCCTACAGTGTGTGGTATCTCAAGGATGGTTCGTTTAATCTCTCGGGGCTTCTCAGTGGCCGCGTTCATAAAGCCACCCAGGCTCTGTCCAAGGGCTACGATGGTGTCAGAGTCACCGTCAACGTGGCATGGCTGGACAAGAAGACCTGGAACAAGTTTGTCTCCTACGAAGAAGAGGAAAACAGTTCGATGAACGGACACCCGATCCTGTCCCTCTGTTCCTATCCATTGGCCAAGTGCGGGTCATCCGAAATCATAGATGTGGTCAGGAACCATCAGTTTGCCCTTGTCAGGCGGGGATTTGAGTGGGGGCTGGTAGGCGGATCGGGGCATGAAAAGACGAGGAGAGGGCATCCGGAGAGTGAATATGCCTACAGGGCCTTGTTCGAGGGCGCGCTTGATGGCATGTTTGTTATCGATGCCGAAACGATGAGAGTGGTGTTAGCCAATGAGACTGCCGCGAAGATGTTTGGGATGGATAGTGCAGAGGATGCGGTGGGAGTAACCCCCCTTGATTTCATCTCCCAGGATGATAGGGATCGAGCTGTCAAGATTATTGCGGAGGACATGTTTGGGGAAGACCTCCGTCAGGTCAACGAATTCCGGACAGTGACCAAGGATGGTAGAGAGGTATGGGTCAGCGCCCGTGGTGCCAGGACCGAATACTGCGGCAGACCGGCAGGATGTATCTCTATCAGAGATATCACTGCGCAGAAGCTTGCAGAGGGGAAGTTGCAGTCACTGGAAGAAGAAAACCGCCTGGTGATGGAGAATGCCGGTGAAGCCATCGTTGTGGTCCAGGACGGGATGCTCAAGTTCGTTAACTCCAAAGCCGTAGAGATCTCAGACTATTCGGAGAAAGAACTGACCTCCAGGCCCTTCACGGAATTCGTCCATCCTGATGATCAGAAGATGATAGTGGAATTGCGTCTCAAGAAGCTGAATGGCGAGCGAATTCCTCATGGCATTACCTTCAGGATTATCGGTAAAGGGGGCAATGTGATATGGGCAGGACTCAATGCCATCTCATTTACCTGGGAGGGCAAACCGGCTGTCTGGTGTTTCCTGGATGACATTACCGAGCGCAAGCAGGCGGAGGAGAGACTGGAGTACGTTAATATCCACGATGCGCTTAGCGGCCTTTACAACCGCGCCTATTTTGAGGAAGCGTTTGCAAGGCTGGAACGCGGCGGCAGGTCTCCAGTGAGCGTCGTGATAGCCGAGGTGGACGGATTGAAGGCAATCAAAGACAGGCAGGGGCATGCGGCAGCAGATGCTATGTTGCAGCGTGCTGCGAAGGTGTTAACTGCAGCCTTCCGCACCGAAGACGTGGTGGCCAGAATCGGGGGCGATGAGTTCGCAGTGCTGCTTCCCGGTGCAGACAGGTCTGCGGCAGAGAAAGCTCAGGCACTAATCGGAGACATCCTGGCAATTCACAACAGCAATGTCCAGGGGCCTCCCCTGAGTCTCTCTACCGGCGTAGCGATGGGGGAGAAGGGCTGCTCTTTGGCCAAAGTCCTGAAAGAGGCTGACAAGAGCATGCATCAGGAAAAACAGGCGAGGAAGGCCAGGACCAGGAGTGCGGGTGCTCAGCCAGCAAGATAGCAGCACGTGCCAGATATGTTGATAACTATGTACTCTCGAGTAGGGACATGAGGAATAGTAATGCAAACTGAAGGAGTTGGCCCATGACACTGCGATGGAAGACGATACTGGTTATTGGCATCACTTTTGCTGCTCTCCTGGGGATACTTTTTGTGGTCTGGCAGACCATCCTGGTCAGACGCTTCACCGAACTGGAGAAGCAGAACACCAGCCAGAATACTGAGAGAGCAATGAACGCTGTCCGGCAGGATATCGACTCGGTAAGCACTGCGGCTGCCGACTGGGGCATATGGGACGACACCTATCAATTCGCCCAGGATGGAAACCAGGGCTACATCGATGCCAATTTTCAGGACTCCAGTTTCACTTCCATACAAATGAACCTGATACTCATCATCGATTCCTCCGGCCAGGTGCTCCATGGTGAAGCATTCGATCTGCAGAACCAGGTAGGAGTTCCCATTCCAGCCAGTCTGGAGGAAAATCTATCCGCTGACAGCCCCCTTATGCAGCACCCGGACGAAGAGAGCGTATCAGGGATTGTCATTCTTCCCGAAGGCCCCATGCTTATTGCCTCCCAGCCTATCCTCAACAGCGAGGGAGACGGGCCTGTCCAGGGGACACTGATCATGGGACGCTACTTTGACTCGGCCGAAATAGCAAGGCTGGCCGTATTGACGAATCTCTCTCTGGCATACTACCAGTCCAACGATACCGATCTGCCCGCCGATTTCCAGGTAGCGCAATCTTCACTCTCGGAAGAGACCCCCGTTTTCACACGACCACTGAGCAAGGCCACCATCGGCGGCTATGGCCTTCTGGATGACATCTACGGTAATCCTGCCCTTATTCTGAGGGTAGACCTGCCCAGGGATATCTACCAGCAGGGCCAGCAAACGGTCCTTTACGTGGTGATCTCTCTTGTGGCTGTGGGTGTGGTATTCGGGGTAGTGATCATCTTGTTGCTGGATAAAGCGGTTCTGTCGAGGTTCTTCCGGCTGGGAGTCGGCCTGCGCAAGATACGCGAAATGGGCGACGTGTCACAGCGGCTGCCGGTCACTGGAAAGGATGAACTATCAAACCTTGCCACAGATATCAACAGCATGCTGGCATCATTGCAGAAATCGGAAGGCGAACTCGTCGAAAGCGAGAAGTATCAGCATTTGTTTGAGAACACTCTTGACGGCATATTGGTTGTTGATGCCCAGACCATGAAAGTGGTGCTGGCCAATCAAGCTACTGCGGGGATGTTTGCGCTTGGTGATATTAAGGAGGCGGTTGGGGTCGATCCACTTGAATTCGTTCATCCGGACGACAGGGACGCGACTCTCAGGGTTATTACACACGATACTCTTGAAAAGGATCTGCGCCAGACTAACGAATTGCGGGTGGTGAGCAGAGACGGCAAGGAGAAATGGGTCAGCGCCCACGCTGTGAGAACCCAGTACCAGGGAAGGCTGGCAGCATTGATTTCGCTCAGGGACATCACAAAGCGCAAGGAAGCAGAGGAAGAGGTCCGCCGGCTCAACACCGACCTTGAACAACGCATCCGCGAACGTACGGCACAGCTACAGGCCTCCAATCAGGAACTGGAGTCGTTTACCTATTCGGTCTCACATGACCTGCGTGCCCCGCTCAGGTCTATTACCGGCTTCAGCCAGGCACTGCTGGAAGACTATGCTGATAAACTGGACGCGCATGCGAACGACTACCTTAATCGTGTACGTGCTGCGAGCCTGCGCCTGGCACAGCTTACTGATGATCTCTTGAATCTGTCACGCGTGACCCGCAGCGAAATGCGGCATGAAGCTGTCAATCTGACCGAAATAGCACAGGCAGTTGTTGCTGAACTGAGGCAAAGGCAGCCGGAACGCCAGGTTGAGTTCGTCGTTGCGGAAGGAATGGTGGACAGAGGCGATGCCCGTCTCATCCAGGTGGTACTGGACAACCTGCTTGGCAATGCATGGAAATTTACCCAGAAGCGTCCGCAGGCAAAGATAGAATTCGGTGTTATGCAGCACGATGGGGAAACGGCATATTTCGTGCGCGACAACGGCGCCGGCTTCGACATGACCTATGCCGATAAATTGTTCCTGCCCTTCCAACGTCTTCATGCGGTGACCGAGTTCGAGGGCACCGGTATTGGCCTGGCGACCATACAGCGCATAGTCCGCCGCCACGGCGGTCACGCTTGGGCTGAAGGAGTGGTGGGGCAAGGGGCCACATTCTATTTCACGCTTAAACTAAACACCCAGAGCTTAAACCAAACACTCAAAGTTGAAGTAGGAGGAGCAACAACATGAAGGAGAAGGAGAAGATCATTCTGCTGGTGGAAGACAATCCTGACGATATCGAGCTGACCGTTCGCGCCTTCAGGAAAAGCAACATCATGAACGAGGTGGTGGTGGCACACGATGGATCTGAAGCCCTGGATTACCTGTTCGGCGCAGGTCCATACACTGGCCGTGACCTGGGCATCATGCCGACGCTCATTCTGCTGGATCTGAAGATGCCGAAGGTGGACGGGCTCGAAGTGTTAAGGCGCATGAGAGCCAACGAGCGCACTAAACTCCTCCCCGTGGTCATACTCACCACTTCCAAGGAGGAACAGGACATAATTGACGGCTACGCTCTGGGTGCTAACAGTTATGTTCGCAAACCGGTGGATTTCAACCAGTTCGTTGAAGCAGTACGCCAACTGGGACTGTACTGGTTTATCCTGAACGAGCCGCTGCCTAGAAACTAGGAGGTCGATATGAGCGCAGAGCTCCATGTCCTGATCGTCGATGATTCAGAAGACGACGCTCTGGTCGTACTTCGCGAATTGAAGCGCGGCGGCTATTCCCCGACTTTTCAAAGGGTTGACACGGCTGAAGCCATGACGGCTGCCCTGAAGAATGGCCCCTGGGATATCATAATTTGCGACTATATCATGCCGTCCTTCAGCGGTCTGGCTGCATTGAACGTGTTCAAGGCAAGCGGCCTTGACCTGCCATTCATACTGGTGTCAGGCAAGGTTGGCGAAGACAAAGCGGTAGAGGCCATGAAGTCCGGGGCAACCGACTACGTCATGAAGGACAAACTGAACCGCCTTGTTCCGGCTGTTAAACGTGAGCTGGATGAGGTGAAATTCCGAAGAGAGCACCGGGAGGCAGAGCAAGCCCTGAGAGAGAGTGAAAAGCGCTACCGCATCCTTGCGGAGAACATCTCCGACGTCATCTGGGTCACCAATATGAACATGCGGGTTACCTATCTCAGTCCCTCCATTTCCCGTCTGCTGGGCTACAGTATGGAGGAATCCATGGCCCGTGGCATGGAAGAGAGCTTGACGCCTGATTCTCTCAAGGCGTCTGCAGATGCTATTGCAAAAGCGCTGGCCGCAGAGCAGGAGGGGAAGACGGATGAGGTTCTCGGTATGCCGCCTCTGGAAGTAGAGATGATACGCAAGGATGGCTCTACCATCTGGGTGGGCAGCACCGCGAGTTTTATCCGCGGACCGGACGGCCAGCCCGTGGAGATAGTGGGGGTCTTGCGCGATATCACCGAGCGCAAGAGGTCAGAGGAGGCCCTAAGGGAATCAGAGGAGCGGTTCCGCAGTCTGGTCGAATCCACCGTCGACCTTGTGTGGGAATTGGACGAGGAAGGCGTATACACTTATGTCAGCCCCCAAATACGCGACATACTGGGCTATGAGCCCGAAGAAGTGTTGGGCAAGAGGGCCACTGACTTCATGTCTCCGGAAGAAGCCGAGCGTGTTGCTGCTATTTTTGCCTCTGCGGTTGCCTCCGAAGAGCCCTTCAGCTTTGTGGAAGAAGCATACTTCAAGAAGGATGGCCGTCTGGTCACGGTGGAATCCAGCGGAGGCCCGTTCTTCGATGCCGAAGGGGGGTTGCTGGGCTACCGTGGCATTGACAGAGATATCACCGAGCGCAAGGAGGCAGCCAAACGTCTTACAGAAAGCTTGAATAAGCTACAGAGAATCATGGATGGCACCATCATGGCCATAACACTGGCGGTGGAAAAGAGGGATTACTTTACCGCCGGCCATCAACAGCGTGTGGCCAAGCTTGCCTGCGCTATAGGCCAGGAAATGGGCCTTTCAGGAGAGCAGCTTCAGGTGATCCGCATAGCCGGGCTCCTTCATGATATCGGTAAGATCTGTATACCGCTGGACGTTCTTAACAAGCCAATCAGGTTGAACGAGATCGAGACTGCTATGGTTCAAAGTCATTGCCAGGTTGGTTACGACATACTGAAGGACGTGGAGTTTCCCTGGCCGATTGCCGACATAGTGATTCAGCATCATGAAAGAATGAACGGTTCCGGCTATCCTTTGCGGCTCCATGAAGATGATATCCTGCTGGAGGCGAGAATCCTGGGCGTGGCCGATGTTGTTGAGGCTATGACCGCCAAGCGACCCTACCGGGCGGCTGCCGGTTTGGATGCAGCCCTGGAGGAGGTCTCACAGAACAGTGGTGTCCTGTATGACTCCGATGTGGTATATGCTTGCTTGAGGGCGTTTACCGAAAAAGGTTTCGCTTTCGAAGAGTAATTCATCATGGCATGAGCGAGACCAGTCCCCCTGGACAACCTGCCATAGACGCTCCTCACCAGCATCCAGCAAGAGAAAGATTGCTTCCTGTGCGCATATCTGGCCCGCCCTTCCGGGTACTGAATCGGGGGTTTGATGGACAAGCACAGACGGGTGTTTCCCGGCCAGGGGAGTAATGAGAGTAATTTGTAAGAGATGGGGATGACCATTGAGACACGATTGTGAGAGGATTTGTGTAGATTCTTGCTGTGAAAAATTCCTCAATGCTTGGGTGTCGACGCCAGGACGGTTTTACCTGCTCGAGCTGCTGGTGGTCATATTTGTGCTGGGAACCATGGCTGCTATAGCTACGTTAGCTGTGACCAGATTCATAGGCAGCGGGGCTGTTGAGGCAGCGAACACTGAACTGTCCCAGGCCCGCACTGCTATCAACATCTGTATGTGCGAAGCCGGGGTGAACCACCTTGATGCGGCCGTATCTGGTTGGGATGGCAGGGGAGGACTGGTTCTGGCTACGGACGTATCAGGGGTATCTCATGACGCGGCAACCTACCTCGATGGCCCCAAATTCAAGGCCAGGTACAATGTGGATCAGAATGGTGTCATCACTGGTGTGACGGATGTGTCCTGGTCCGGTGTAAGCTGGGCCACCGATCGCTGGAAATAGGCTTCACGGCCACTGGTCAGAGCGCCAAATTCCGCACTATTGGGCCCATCTCTATAGTCTTATAACTTCGCCCCACAGCCCATGCAGAACTTGGCATTCTCAGATATCTTGTCACCGCATTTAGGGCAAGACTTCTGCCCTCCGGCTTGCGCCTCCGAACTGATGACAGGGCTTCCGGCTTTGGATTCCGTCGCGGCTGACTGAGGGTAGATCGTCTGTCCTGTCCCTTTCCCTGCGGAACTCCCGTATGCTCTTGCCTAGGGCACCACCAATGCTGCCCAGCTTCCCCACACCGAAAATCAAGACTATGGCAACCACGATAAGGGCAATTTCCAACGGGCCTACGTCCATGGACTCACTCCTTTGCGCCTCTGTATACGGCCAGCGCCTACCGCTTACCATAAATGCTAGTCCAGCAATTCAGCCAAGTCAAGTAGTCAGGTACTACTACGCGTTTGACAAAGGCGTCTCGTCTTAGGAAAATACCTATCATCGTCTTGTGCGGCTGCTGCCGATGCCCGAACTAACTAGGGGGAGGAATGGGAAAGCCTAATGGAGTAATACCGCTGAATTGCTTCGATAAGGCATTGTTGTCTTTCGAAGTAAATTGTGGCAGGGAGAGCATAGGCTATCACGGGATACTGTCGATTAAAGGGGAGCTGGATATCGGCAGGCTGAATCAAGCGATTGAGTCCACATTGCGTCTTCATCCCACCATGCTGACCATCCTGCGTACCGGGCGATTCAGGTATTATCGTCAAATAGAGTATGGCCGCGAAGGAAAAGTCCTGGAGGTCCGTGATCTGTCTGATCTCCGGAGTGACAAGGATCCAGCCGATGCCGAGATCGACATCCAATATGAACGATGTCTTCATGAGTGGATAAACCAACCACTGAACGTAAAGAGCGGATTTCCCTTCAAGGTTCTTCTGGTGAGGAAAAGGAGGGCTGAATCTGCATTGATTTTCAGCTTCCATCACTCCGCAATAGATGGAATTCGGGCGCTTCGTTTCATAGATGAGGTCATTTCAAGATACTGCAACAGGACTCCTGAAGGATCTCTCCTGCCTGAAGATGTGCGCGTCAACCGCAAAGGAGACGAACTCCTGCAGCGGGCGCGGGCTGAAAGGAGAGTGACAAAGCACTTCTACAGGGACATGCTCTCACACCTCTTCCATTTCGTTTTCATAAACCCCTTCTCTCATCCCGCAAGGATCTTCCACGATAAGCTGGAACGGTCGGGGGAGCTCTGCTTCTGCTATGGCAAGATAGGCCCCACAGAGCTCCAGTTGCTGAAGGCGAAATCGAAATCGGTTGGTGGCACCGTGAACGATATCCTTATGGCGGCATGCTTCAGCAGCATAGACAAATGGAACAGGCTACACGGAAAGAGGAGCAGAAAGATAAGCCTGTTGGTTCCTGTCGACATTGGCTCCAAGGAGCTGAAGCATATCCTCTGCAATCAGATATCCTACATCTCATTTGCGACCTTTCCCAAGGAAAGGACTGATTCCACCAGGCTGTTGAGGCGGGTGAATGCCAAAACGACGGTCATGCTCAAGGAGAGGCGGGGCAACACCTACTCCATCGTCTATTTTGCTTACTGCTTGTCCCGTCTTTCCTTGGCCATCATGAGGCCTCTGTCCAAGTACGTCCTGTTTCCGCTGTACGCCGATACCGTTATCCTGACCAATCCGGGTATCGTCACGCTGGGTGATGACGGAGAAGAGGGGGCCGGGCAGAGTGGCTTCAGAATAGTGGATTTTACCGTGGCACCATTTGTTTTTACCGTTATGGGGATGAACATATGTATAGCTACCTTCAACAACAGCCTCGGCATCTACATTGGCTACACGACCTCACGTTTCTCAAAGGAGAAGGCTGAAGAGTTCCTGGGCTTGTATCTGGATGAAGTAAGGAACTATCAGGTCAATCCGCAAGCGGCTTAGTCATCAAGAGTTCGCTAAGAGGCAAGTACACGAAGCCGCTTTGACTTTCAGCACGAAGTTGTTAGGTACACGATTAGGAGTACCCCGCTCTGGATGGCCTAGACATCGATCAAGCAGGAATCTATACTGGATGGAATTTGATTGAGAAGTTGCCGGCCAAGCATCAGGAGAAGGTAAGTTTGCAGGATGTGATAGCGCAGGCGGCGAATGACCTGGTAGGTTCTCGCTACGCCATAGTTTTGACGGGCGCCGGCATATCCACCGAGTCTGGCCTAGCAGACTTCCGGGGGCCGCAGGGCATCTGGACACGAGACAAGCAGGCAGAAGCCAGGGCCTATCAGAGGTATGAGATGTTCCTCAATGATCCCAGGGCGTACTGGGAGGAGATGTTGAGCACAGTGGGCACCCAGAGCGATTTCTACGGTCAGATGAGAAAGGCCGAGCCCAACCCCGGTCACCGGGCACTGGCCCGTTTGGAACAGATGGGCATCATTAAGTGGACTATCACCCAGAATGTCGATGGACTGCACGAGAAGGCGGGGAGCCGGAGAGTGATGCACTACCACGGCACTGTGGACAAGCTGAGATGCATCTCCTGCGGCTTGAGGTTCGGGATCGATGAGGTCTCTCTGGAAAAACTGCCGCCCCTCTGCAGATGTGGCCGGGCTTTGAAATATGATGTGGTTCATTTCAAAGAGCCCATCCCCTCTGACATTATGGAGGCAGCCGAGGAGGAGGCTTCCAAATGCGATCTCATGCTCGTCTGCGGAACATCCGCCGTCGTCTATCCCTTCGCTGCTTTGCCCAGGATCGCCAGGAGGGGAGGCAGTGGGAGATCGAGCGTGAGGATAATAGAGGTGAATGCCGAGCCGACGCCGCTCACTAATGAGGGGATATGCGACTATCTCATCGAGGGCAAAACCGGCGAAATCCTGCCTGGAATAGCTGAAGCGGCAGCCCTGCTCTTGTCTCAGGGGGGAAAGCATGGCTGATATTGCCATTCGTACCGACAAGCTCAGCCGTGATTTCGGTCCGGTAAGAGCGGTGGACAACCTCTCCCTGGAGGTGCCCGCCGGCATTATCTTTGGTT
Source organism: uncultured Chloroflexia bacterium (assembly GCA_963720375.1). Classification (GTDB taxonomy): domain Bacteria; phylum Chloroflexota; class Dehalococcoidia; order UBA2247; family RBG-13-53-26; genus JAPLHP01. The sequence goes on from CAVRFM010000013.1 coordinate 18,655, forward strand.
TTCTGGGCCCTAATGCCTCAGGGAAAACAACCACCATCAATCTGCTGTTGGGCCTGCTGGAACCGACGTCCGGACGGGCCGAAGTGCTGGGCCTGGATGTCCGGACGCGGGCGGACGAGGTGCGCTCCCGCTCGGGAGCATTGCTGGAACACACCGGACTCTATGAGCAATTGAGCGCTGAGGACAACCTGGAGTTCTACGGACGGGTCTGGCGGATGCCGGCCTACCGAAGCGGCAAGCCCGAATCAAGGAACTGCTTACCCACCTGGATCTATAAGCAAGCAGAACCGGGAGTTTAATGATATCATTAGCGACACTATGGTCATAGGTTATAATGAGTAAGGATTGTCCTGATACATTGCCGCACATAATCTTTGAGGTGACACAAAGCAAGGAGGTGTGATCATGAGTGCAGGACGGGTTGTGCTTCTGGTCTTTGGCATCATCTTCCTCGTGGGTGCAGTCTTTATGCTGGTTGTCGGCGGTGGCCTGGTCTGGGCCCATTCTGCCCTTACGGATAGCGAGGGATTTTTTTCCACGGAGACTTCCTCATTCGAAAGCGATGGCTATGCCATAGTTTCGAAACCTATAGACATACACTGGGATATGAAATGCGGGGTGGGATGGTGCTGCAGCCCCGGCAACCTGGTGACCTTCAAAGTGGAAGGCTCGAATCAAGATACCTCTAAGGGGATCTTCATCGGCATAGCCAAGGAGTCCGATGTGGACCGATACCTCAGAGGCGTGGAATACGATGAGATTGTAAAATGGGAGACTGATGACTCTGAACTCGATGTTGAATATGACACACACAACGGCACTGCTGTGCCTGAACCCCCTGCTTCTCAAGACTGGGCAGCATCTGTACATGGCATCGGTACCCAGACTCTGGAATGGAAACCTGAATCAGGGAACTGGGTGCTGGTGGTGATGAATGAAGATGGGTCTGCCGGCGTTAATGTAGATGGGACGGTGGGGGCGAAGGTACCCTGGATATTTCGAGTCGGTGTGGGGCTTCTGGTTGCAGGCGTGGTAGTCCTGGTGGGAGGGATTATCATGGTCTGTTTTGCAGCGCGGAGACCCAAGAAATCGGCTGTGTAGTGGCTGGAGGCAGAATGCCTGAATTCCGGGAGAGGATTATTTCTCCCTGCGTTGTGCTAACAATTGTTCGTAATAGGAGGAATGTCCCGTTTCCAGTATTTCCAGTATGATAGCCTGTGTTGCCCCGCCTACTCCCTTGATCCGGTGCAACTCTCCCCTCAGATTCGATAAAGGCTCTTTCAGCTGTGAGATGGAGTAGGCGGCGTAGCCGAAGGGGGACTTCCTTCCTTCCATCTTCAGCAGATAGTCAATGTGCTCCAGTGTGACTATCACCAGGTCATCCTTGCTCAAGATCTCCCCGTAAAGGGCATGAGGCATACGGATGGCTAAACCGTACCTTTTGGCAATGGCGTTGAAAGCCATATTGAGCGAGCCCACGTATTCCGCAGACGGTTCTCCCCACCTGTTGCCCAGGTAGACCATCTGATATCCCCCGTCAAGCTGGGCATGATATTTCTTGAGTGCGGCCATGAAGTAGTCCCTCTGCTTGCCTTCTTTCAGCGTCATCCCTCCGAAGATGACGAAGTCCACGCCCACTTCGCTCGCCTTTCTCAGGGCCTCATCCATCAGCCCTGCCATATCAGTCACGAAAGGAATAACAGGAAGCAGAAACATGCCGCAGGCAATACCCTGGCTCTTGAAGTGAGCCAGCGCCTGCAGTCTTTCGCTCGGAGACGGAACACCGGGTTCGAAGACAGCGCTGATGGCATCATCCACCGAGGAGAAACTGAAGCTCACAATCGCTCTGGTGCGCTCATTGATTGCCTTCAGAATATCGGTGTCCCTCATGATAAGAGTGGATTTGGTGAGCATATGCACCGGAAAACCGTATTGATGGACCAGTTCGAGGGCCCTTCGGGTCAATTGGTACTTCTTTTCGATGGGCTGGTAGCTGTCACCAACTCCGCCACCCACCATGATAAAGCTGCGCTTCAGGGGAATACGTTTCCTCGCCGGGTCCAACTCCCGTCGCAGGATGTCAATGGCATTCACCTTCACAGTAATGTCCCGTCCAAACTCTCCGTAGGTGTAGTAGCCCTCTGAACGCCCATCGCAATAGACGCAGTTGTGGCTGCACCCACTGTACAGGTTCATTCCACAGTGCGATATGAACCAGGAGTCAATCTTCTTGTGCTTGCGCAATATCGATTTGGCTTCAATCTCCCTGATAGTCACTTCTTCTGTAAACCCGCTCCTTGTATTTATACTCATCCGCTTTCAACAGGTTCATCACCCTGAGCGGTTCCTTTTTCACCAGATTGCGGCAGGCCCTGCAGGCTATCCAGTAGGAGTTCCTGTCCCCGCTTTCGACCAATTCCCGGACCAGACCGTAGACAAGATCAGGCAGCCGCCTGGCCAGATCGCTCAGGTTGTTGCCGACGGAGGTACGCGGATACGGGGAGCTTTCCTTGAACATGTTCCTCAGGATGGACAACGGATACTCCGGATTCCTGTAAAACCACGAGTTTTCTTCTACGGGCCGCAGCGTCTCGCTGACAAATCGCCGTACGTTGGGGCTTTCTGACTTTACGAGCTGCAACAGGTACGCCTTCATTTCCCGGGGGTACTTCCGGATCAGCTTCTTAAAGAACATCTGGGCCAGCTCCCGTACATCCCAGTGTTCAGAGGCCGCAGCGGACTCGAAGCAGGCGAGCACTCTTTTATAGTCTCCCAGCCCATAGAAGGACAACATTCCCAGGCCGATGCCTTTGCACCTGAAGTCTTCGCTCTCTTCGAATATCCTGGAGGCGATTTCGTATACCCCTGCATCCAACCCAACAAGCCGGTCATAGAGGTATTCGCTGAGCAACTTGATGGTATAGACCCTTCCATAGGAAATGCGCTTGCTGTCGGGAATGCTGCGGTAAAGTTCGTCCAGGATGTCAGAAATGCTTCCGATCGCGGAATCGTAATCTCCGCGCAGGATACTGTTCACGATCTCGTCCTGTATTCTGCCCTCGGTCTGGTCGGTCAGTATCCTCATGATCGGTCCTGGTTCATGGTCTGCGCAGGCTACCCCTTCCTGCCGCGGAAGGGTGTTGTTTCAAAAACGGCCAATCAGGGAAGAAAACGCTAGGACTCGGCGCGCTTCTTCAGCGCCTGGCCGTATCGTTCGTAGGCGCGTTGCAGTTTCTTGCCGTAAAGCAGATTGACCACCGGTGACAGCACGCCATAGAACTCCTCGTAATTGATGAAATGAGTGCGGTGATCGTCCAGAGGCTCGCAGATCTGCCAGCGGAAGCTCCTGATCCCCGGCCTCCCTTTGGTCCTCGACGTTCCCCAGCTTATCTTGTACTTCTCGGGTTCGTAGACCAGGAAGGCCTCGTGCTCATCTTTCAGAAGCTGCTTCTCCGTCATCTGGCAGTCGAGGGTAAACTCCTCGCCAACCGCTATTTTCTTGGCCCCCAACCTGGGAGTGAAAGTGTTCCACTCGGGGTAGTGCTCAAAGTCGATAATGATGTTCCAGATCTTCTGCGCCGGAGCATTGATGTCGATTTCAGTGCGGACTAACTTCATTCGGACCTCCTTTTGCCCCTCTCGATTTTGGTGACAACGACCTGAACCGGAGGTGGCTGAGCTTGTATGGCACGAGTCGAGCTACCCACAGGCCTATTGGAGAATACTACAAAGGGAGACGCTTGACAAAGTGTCGGCAGCCATATATGATATATCACGATATATCGTGATATATCGCCCGACAGACCGTAGCTGGAGGTGGGAAAATGTGGCGTAAGTTTTCTTTCGGTGAGTTTCATCCGCCTTTTCTGGCACGCGGAGCCATAAAGTTCATCATTCTGGATCTGTTGAAGGACAAGCCCAAACACGGCTATGAAATAATGAAAGACATGGAAGCCAAGGGCGGCGGCCTTTACGCTGCAAGCCCGGGGTCCGTGTACCCCACTCTTCAGATGCTGGAGGAGATGGGCTATGTCGCTTCAAGGCCGGAAGGCAGCAAGAGAATCTATGAAATCACTCCGGAAGGGCGGAAGTACCTGGCGGAGAACCAGGAAGCTGTCGAAGACATTCCGGAGCCTCCGGATCCTATGAGCCTGCCTTTTGCACATTTGCTCCAGCCTGAGGCGCGCGATACAATGCAAGAGTTGCATGGTTTAGTGGTTACGCTGGTCCGCGCTGCTCGCACCAAGAAACTGCACCGCCCCGAACAGTTTCAGCAGGTGCGGGATGTCATCGCCCGGTCTCGCAAGGAGATCGAGGACCTGCTCAGCAAGTAGACGGAACGGACAAGGGACTTTTCATGGATTGTTCATGGTGAGTAGCAATGTGTAATTTACATAGGTCTCCGCAGAGGGTATCATGAGTAGATGCCACATGATATATGGCACACGGGTGATACCCGGTGAATATGCCGGACAACACTGATAAAGCAAAGGAGTGAGTATGAGTGTTATTCAGACCAAGGGCCTAACCAAGATCTTCTCTGGCAACGTCAGGGCAGTAGATGGCATCGATTTCGAAGTCAATGCCGGCGAGATCTTTGCCTTCCTGGGGCCAAACGGCGCCGGAAAGACCACCACCATCAAGATGCTGAACACGCTGATCCAGCCTACCTCCGGGACTGCTATGGTGGCCGGCCTCGACGTGGCGAAGAACCCGACCGAGGTGCGCAAGCGCATCGGCTATGCAGCTCAGGACGTGGGAGTGGATGAGCGTGCCACCGGGCGGGAGAACCTGACGCTTTACGGCCATTTCTACCGCCTGGACGGCAAGACCATCAGGCAGCGGGTGAAGGAGTTATTCGAGCTGGTCGATTTGACCGGCTATGAAGACAAGATGGTCTCTGCCTACTCCGGAGGCATGCGCAAGCGGCTCGATCTGGCCATGGGCCTGATCCACCAGCCCCAGGTGATCTTCCTGGATGAGCCCACAACAGGGCTCGATCCCCAGACCAGGGCTCACCTCTGGGACTACATTAACAAACTGGCCAAGAGCATGGGCGTAGCCATCTTCCTGACCACGCACTACATGGAGGAGGCCGACCGCCTGGCTGACCGCATCGCCATCATAGACCTGGGCAAGATAATGACCATGGGCACCTCCGACGAACTGAAGAGGTCCATAGGCGGCGATGTGGTGACACTCACTCCTCCCGTAGAGAAGGATGAGGAACGCAAAGAGTTCACCAGGCGCGCCGAGGCGGCCCTGTCGGGCAAGCCATTCGTGATGGAGATGAAGCCAAGTGATGGTGAACTGGCGGTCTATGTGAAAGACGGCGGATCGGCCATACCCAGCATAATGCAGATCCTCGGCAGCCAGAGCATCGAGGTGAAGACGATATCCATGGCGCGGCCCTCCCTGGACGACGTCTTTCTGAAATACACCGGCCGCACCATACGGGCCCAGGAAGGCACCCGTACCAGCTTTGTACAGATGCGCCGAAATGCCAACAGGAGGCAACAATGAACGCTTTAGCCGATACCTGGTATGTAACTCTGCGCGACCTCAGGGCAAGGATTCGCATGCCCGTGTTCATATTCATGACCCTGTTCCAGCCCATACTGTGGCTGGTGCTCTTCACCCAGATATTCAAGTCGTTGGTGGCAGTAGTGGTCTGGTCTGGGCGGCATCAGCTACCTCCAATACTTTGCCCCGGGTGTGGTGGTAATGTCGGTGCTGTTCGGTTCAGCCTTTTCCGGCTTTGGCATGCTGATAGACATAGATACGGGAGTGTTGGCCAAGATGATGGCCACTCCGGTGACCCGGGTCTCCATCATAACGGGCCGCGTCATCGCCACCGTGGTGGTGGGAATCATTCAGGCCATAGTAGTCTTTATCGTCGCCGCTATTATGGGGGTGCATTTCAAAACCGGTGTGCCTGGAATACTGCTCGCCCTTCTCATAGCCTCGCTGCTCGGGCTGGGGTTCGCTGCCTTCTCTAACGGCTTGGCGCTTCTTCTCCGGCGACAGGAAATAGTCATGACGGTCGTCAACCTTCTTACCATGCCGTTAATGTTCCTTTCGTCGATGATGATGCCGGCTACGGTCACAAACGGCCCGTGCAATCCCGCCACTGGCTCGATGTAGCCAGGCATTACAACCCGGTGGACTACGCTATAGTCGGCGTCCGTGATCTGGTACTGCAGGGATACATCTGGCATGATCTGTGGAGTCGCTGGTAGTGCTTGGTGCCTTCGCTATCGTGATGGTTGTCTTCGGCACCCTCATGTTCCGTACCAAGGCAGAGTGAAGACTTGTAGCAGCCGGAGTTTACTCAAGGCCCGATTCCGATGAAGGAGACGAAGCAATGGAATATGCAATTCAAACGGAGAACCTGGTCAAGACATACGGCAAAGCGTTCAAAGCCCTGGACGGGATTTCCCTGCAGATAAAAAAGGGGGAAGTCGTTGGATATGTTGGCCCGAACGGCGCCGGAAAGACCACCACTATCAAGATACTCACCGGCCTGATCAAGCCTACATCAGGACATGCTTATGTGAACGGTATCGACGTCATAGCAAGTCCAAGAGAGGCTCTTCGGACTATCGGAGCACTGATCGAAGTGCCCGGGGTTTACGACTACCTCACCCCTCACGAGATGCTGACCTATTTCGGCAGGGTCTACAGAATGAGCCGCGATGATATAGATCAGCAGAATCAAGGAGACCCTGGGGCTGGTCAAACTGTCAGACTGGGAGCACAAGAAGATAGGGCCTTTCAGCACGGGCATGCTGCGAAGGCTCACCATAGCCAAAGCCATACTGCACAAACCGGACATCTTGATCCTCGACGAGCCGGTCCTCGGTTTGGACCCGGAAGGCATCAGGGAGATAAGAGAGCTGATACGGCAATTCCGCAGCCAGGGCATGACCGTTTTCCTCAGCTCCCATCTCCTGTCGGAGGTCGCCGAAGTCTGCAATACAGTGGTCTTCCTGGATAAGGGCAAGGTCATCGCATCGGATTCCATAGAGAAAATCGGCAGCGCGATGGAACGTGCGGTGATGGATGTGAAATTCCTCAGGCCGCTGTCGCCGGAAGAAACGGAGAAACTGAGAACAATCGAACTGATAAGAAGCGTCGAGGTGAAAGACAACACTGCTCGACTGCAATACGATGGGAAAGCGGAGTCAAGCGCCCAAATACTGAAACGTCTCATGTCTTTGAATCTTGACGTAGTGTCTTACCGTGTAGAGGGCGGAGGACTGGAGGACTACTATATCTCCATCATGAGTGATGAGAAAAGGGGCGAATCAGATGGCCACAAATAGAGAGAATATCAAGGACGATCTCTTCGACACTTTCCTGTCGGTCAGGTTCGAACTGGTGAAACACCTGAAGCACAGAAGGCTTCTCATTGTGGCAGCACTGGCAATTATCGTGCCTCTGCTCTTCTATATAAAGACCCCGGACACTGCAGGTGAGTTTGCCGCCAACATCCTGTCCTTTCATAACCTGCTGATCGTCATCTCAGCGGCCATGTTTGCCGGGGATGCGGTATGCGGTGAGTTTGAAAAGAAGACGAGCCTGCTCTTGTTCTCAACTCCGCAAAGCCGTCCCGCGATCTTTGCCGG
>CAVRFM010000014.1:0-32426 GCA_963720375.1 uncultured Chloroflexia bacterium
TCTACTATCCCATTTGACCTCTAGCGTAGTGTCATCGTAACACCTGCACAACGTGTCATTATGTCATTCCTGCTCCCTTAATCCGTGAGTGGAATCCTCTCGTCACCTTGTGTCATTGCGAGGAGGCTGTAGGGGCGGTTCGAACCGCCCTCCGCCATGTCATTCCCGTGCAAACGGGAAATGCAGGTTGGGGACAGGGGTATGGTACTACTTCTCTGGATTCCTGCGTCGTATGATGGTGGCTGTCGGGTCCCCGACCCGACGCCTGGTATTTCCCGCAATCCGAAGGCGCGGCAATCCATACATTTTTCTTCATGGGTTATATCCCCCCATACGCTTTCTCTCCATGCTGGGATATATCCAGTCCGACCACTTCTTCGTCATTCTTCACCCTCAGGCCAATGACAGCATTGACGATCTTGGCCAGAATCCAGGTGCCTGCAAAGGCAAAGACCCAGACGACGGCTACGGCTGCGATCTGCTTACTCAGCAGCAGGGCACTCCCGTAGATCAGGCCATCGGTTGCTGCTGCATTGACAGTAGCGCTGGCGAAGATGCCGGCGGCCAGGGCCCCCCACGTGCCTCCCATGCCGTGGCAGGCCCAGACATCCAGAGACTCATCAACCTTCTGCTTGGATCTCAGGATCATGAAGTAGTATGAGATCAGTGCTGCTATTATCGCTATCGGTATGGCTGCCAGAGGAGTCACAAATCCAGCGGCTGGTGTAATAGCCGCCAGGCCAACCACGGCTCCCGTGGCAGCGCCTAATAGGGACGGCCGTCTGTGGATCCATCCCAATACCATCCAGGTGAATGCTCCGGTGCAGGCAGCGGTATTGGTTGTGACAAAGGCGCTTACAGCCAGTCCACCGGATGTCAGAGCACTGCCGGCGTTGAATCCAAACCAGCCAAACCAGAGCAGCGCAGCGCCCAGCGCTACCATGGGGATGTTGGAAGGCTCCATGGGCTGCCTTTCGGCATATCCCTTACGCGGTCCCAGCACCAGTGCCAGAGCCATGGCCGACACTCCGGCGGAAATGTGGACTACTATCCCGCCGGCAAAATCGATGGCTCCAAACTTGGCCAGCCAGCCACCACTGCCCCATACCCAGTGAGCTACGGGGCAGTAGATCAGCGTAAACCATAAGACTGAGAAGACCAGCAAGGCGCTAAACTTGATCCGCTCCACCACCGCTCCGGTGATGAGGGCCACCGTGATGATAGCAAACATACCCTGGAACATCATGAAGGCCAGGTGGGGGACGGTCTTAGCATATACAGAGGAAGGCTCCTGCCCCACATTTCTCAGGCCGATCCAGTCAAGCCCGCCGATGATGCCACCTTTGTCAGGCCCAAAGGCCAGGGTGTAACCGTAGAGTACCCAGAGCACCCCTATGACGGCGAGGATGGCAAAGCTCATCATCATGGTGGAGAGAACATTCTTCTTCCTCACCATGCCGCCATAGAACAGGGCCAGCCCGGGGGTCATCAGCATCACCAGGGCAGTCGAAATCAGAATCCAGGCAGTATCGCCACTAGACATCCCACACCTCCTCCTTCATGATCTTACAGGTGCTACTCTTCATGACTAACCTCCCTTTTCCTGATTTTGCTGCAATTTCCCCATTTTAAAAACAGATGGTAGCACCGAATTGTTTCCAACAGATTTCATGAAGGTTAAATCTGTCTTAACAGGTAGCGCAACGTAGCTGTATTAGGGATATCGTTCTCGTTTGGTTGAAAAGAGCCAAAGCGTGAGATCAAGTTGATGGAATCATCAACAAAAACCAAACGGAAACATTGCGTCCGCTTGAAACCCGACGGACTTTATGTTATGATCCCTCTCAATGTCAAAGCATGTCATTCAAGACATGTTTTGCACACCATGAGTTTGGACTCATGGAAGTCAGGTCAGTCATAGCAGAAGACTGACTGACAGCAGCCGAGACAGCCGGACAAGGGGGGGATTCGGATGTCAGAGTGGACATTCCTGACTAACCATGCATTGGTGCTTAGCTTCCTTGCGATCAACCCTCACATCACTGCGCTGGAAGTAGCGCAGGCCGTAGGCATCCAGGAGAGAGCCACACGCAAGATAATTGCCGATCTTGAGGCCGCTGGATACATCAGGAAGAAGAGAGAGGGAAGACGCAACACCTACTTCGTTAATCCCGAACTGCCCCTGCGCTATCAAACCAATCGGCATGTTGCTGTAGGGCAGTTCCTGGAGATACTGGGCTGGCACAGGCCCACAGGCCTGTCCCGTGTGTGAAGTCTCGGAGCAAGTCTGGTTGACGCGGGAGATGTCAACTGATAGAGGAGGGGGAAATGGATTTCGGACTCACTAAAGAACAGGAGATGCTCAGGAAGGCAGCCAGACAGTTTGCCGAGACTAAGGTGGCGCCGAGGGCTCTGGACCTTGATGAAAAGGGGGTTTTCCCGTTTGATTTGGTACGGCAGATGGGGCAAATGGGGCTCATCGGGCTGGTCAACTCCAAGGAGTACGGCGGCTCAGGCATGGGGCACCTGGCCAGGGTGATCGTCATCGAGGAAATAGCGCGTGTCTATCCCAGCCTCGGGTTCTTCTTCCAGGCGGGGAACCTGCTCATGTACGCGCTGGACAATTTTGGGAACGAGGAGCAGAAGAAGCGCTACCTTCCGGATCTCTGCAAGGGCAACAAGATAAGCTCCTTCGCCGTCACCGAGCAGAGCGGAGGTTCCGATCCTTCCGCCATGATGACGACGGCCACCCGCAATGGCGCTGGCTACATGGTCAATGGCCGGAAAGCCTATATCACCAACGCCGAAGTAGCCGATGTGCTGGGTTTCATCGCCAGGACCGATGGCAGCTTCAGTGCCTTCTTTGTAGAGAAGGGCACGCCGGGATTTGAAGTCACCAGGAGAGAACCGCGGACCGGATTCCGCTCTATCTCGGTAAACGAGCTGGCCTTTACCGACTGTCGCATTCCCCAATGGAATCTCATTGGGCAGGAAGGACGCGGCATGGCCGCTGCCCTGCCCACGATATCGGCCATAGGCAGAACGGGAGCCGCCGCTGTGGCGTTGGGGGCGACCCAGGGAGCCTACGAAGGGGCGCTGAAATTCTGCCGGGAGAGGGTTCTATACGGCAAGCCCATCTTTGATCTTCAGGCAGTGCAGTTCATGCTGGTCGATATGAATACCGATATTGAAGCGGCGCGGTGGGTCTGCTATCGCCCTGCTGTGCTCATGGATCAGGGGAAGAGTGTGAAGGACGTGGGAGTGGACATCGCCCGGGCCAAGCTTCTGGCCGTAGATGTCGCCCTCCGGAACTGCCTTAAAGCGCAGCAGGCCATGGGCGCCTACGGGCAGTCGCCGGAGTATCGCGTGGAGATGTACCTCAGAGATATGCTGGAATTGCTTACCGCCGGCGGCACCCAGGAAATAATGAAGGTGGTCATCGGCCGGGGCATCACTTGCTGAGAGGGTAGAGATACGCCGGAGACGAAGACATGGACATAGTAGTCTGCATCAAGCAGGTTCCCCACCCGGATCACTTCGGTCAGATCACGCTGGACCCGGTGACCAAGGCTATCCGGCGGGATGGCATACCTCTCATCATGAATCCGGTCGACCGCAATGCCGTAGAAGCTGCGCTCCAGATCCGCGATAGATACCCGGGCAAGGTGACGGTGCTCACTATGGGCCCGCCGCAATCCCGGGAGGCGCTCGAAGAGGCGCTGGCTATGGGGGCGGATGAGGCTGTCCTCCTCTGCGACAGGGCCTTTGCCGGGGCCGACGCCTTTGCCACCGCTCTTACGGTTGCCGCGGCCATCAAGAAGTTCTGCCCGTTCAGCCTCGTCCTGTGCGGCAGCGAAACGGTGGATTCGGGAACCAGGATGGTGGGGCCGATGCTGGCCGAATTCCTGGACGTTCCCTATGCCACCAATGTCAGAGCCATGAAGTTCACAGAAGAAGCTCTCTGTTTGGCGGAGGCCCACCTGGAGAATGGGTACATGAAGGTGGAACTGAGGCTGCCGGCGCTCATCACCGTGAACAAAGCGATCAACGAGCCGCGGATTCCTGATGTCATGGGAATAATCCAGGTGGCCGGCAAGACGCTGTCCATATACGGGGCCGGGGACCTTGGTCTGCCGGCTGAGAAGCTGGGGCTGGCCGGCTCGCCGACTCGGGTGGCCGGTGTCTGGGAGTTCAAGAAGGATCGGCGGTCTGAGATTCTGCAGGGCAGCCCCAAGAGTGTGTCAAAGGACGCAGTGGCCAGGCTGCGGGAATGGGGTGGTCTGTGATTGCCCGCGGGGCGGAGACCGGCGAGGATGAACATGAAATATAGCAACGAGACCTGGCTGTTCGCAGAGCAAAGAGGAGGCAAGCTGGCTCGTGTCAGCCAGGAGCTGCTGGGCAAAGGGGTGGAGCTGTCCGGGAGGCTCGGGGGAGAGCTCGTCAGCGTCCTGGTGGGGAACGGAGTTGAGGAGTTGGCCTCGGAGCTCCTGTGGCACGGGGCGGACAAGGTCTACATGGTGGATGACCCCAGGCTGGAACACTATCAGAACCAGGCTTACGCTACCGTGATAGCCGACCTGGTCAAGGAACACAGGCCGGAGATATTCTTGCTGGGGGCTACGGCCATCGGGGAGGACCTGGCGCCCTGCATAGCCGCCAAGGTCGGCACCGGACTCACGGCGCATTGCGTAGATCTGAGGATTGAAGATTGCGATGGCGCGCCTATCCTGCATCAGACCGTCCCGGGATGGGGTGGGGGCAAGAGGGTTGACATCATCTGCCCCCATAAGAGGCCGCAGATGGCGACTGTCAAACCTGGAGTCTTCGCGGTACCACGCCACAGGAGGCAAGCGGAAGGCAAGATCCTGAAGGTATCGCCGCAGCTCCACGACAGGCACTTCAGGGCCAGGACTGTGGAGGTAAAGAAGGAAGACCCCTGTGGACTCCCTCTTGAAGAGGCCGAGGTCGTGGTTGCCGCCGGCTGGGGCGCGAATTCCCTGGGCGGTCTCGACCTGGTACACGAACTCTCTGATCTGCTTCGCGGGGTGGTGGCTGGGACCAGGCCCCTCTTGGACAAAGGTCTGATCACCGAGGACCGCATGATAGGCCAGAGCGGCAAGGTGATTGGCCCCAACCTGTTCATCAGCCTGGGGGCTTCCGGAGCCATGCATTTCTCCACGGGATTCGAAAGGGCCAAGTTTGTCCTGGCCGTGGATCAGAATCCTCAAGCGCCTATCTTCCAGGTCGCCGATATCGGCATCGTTGGTGATCTGCGTGAGATTCTCCCCTGTCTTATAGAGGAGTTTAAGAAGCTGAACAAACCCGTCTGGACGCATCTGGTCTGGAGACCAGGCTGAGTTCACGATGACCGGCGGGCAATGTTTGTACGTCTTGTCTGCTAATGACTATCAAAGGAGAAAACGATGGATTTTGCCCTGACTGAAGAGCAACAGATGTTTCAGGCAATGGTGAGAGACTTTGCCACGAAGGAACTGGAGCCGCTGGCGGCCCAGGTTGACGAGGAAGAGAGGTTCCCGGCCGAGACCGTCCGGAAGATGGCAGAGCTCGGCCTGATGGGCGTGGCCATCCCGGAGGAGTATGGTGGCAGCGGCGGAGATGCCATCCATGTGGCTATCGCCACGGAAGAGATAGCCCGCGCCTGCGCCGGAACCAGCGCCGTCTTTCTGGCCTCTGTGTCACTGGCCTGCTATCCCATATTCAAGTTCGGCAACGAAGAACAGAAGTGTCGTTTTGTTGTCCCGTTGGCCAGGGGTGAGAAGCTGGCTTGCTTTGCCCTGACCGAGCCCAGTGCCGGCAGTGATGCCTTTGCCCTGCAGACCACTGCGGCCAAGCATGGAGATCACTATGTCGTCGATGGCACCAAGGTCTTCATCACCAACGGTGCCGAAGCCGATATCGCCGTCGTCTTCGCTACTGCAGATAAGTCTCTGCGTCACAGGGGAATCGTGGCCCTGGTAATCGAGAAGGGCACGCCTGGCTTCTCGGTGGGCAAGAAGGAGAAGAAGTTGGGCATCAGAGCTTCCTCTACAGCGGAGCTCATCTTCGAAGGCTGCAAAGTGCCTGCTGACAATCGCCTCGGGAAGGAAGGTGAGGGCTTCAAGGTGGCCATGGGGGCCATCGACTCCAGCCGCATCAGTGTGGCCGCACAGGCCGTGGGCATTGCCCGTGCTGCCCTTGAGGCAGCTTTGAGCTACACTCAGAGCCGTCAGCAGTTCGGACAAGCGATCTCCGGCTTTCAGGCCGTGCAATGGATGCTGGCCGATATGGCCACTGAAATTGACGCTGCACGTCTGCTGACGTACCGGGCAGCGTATCTGAAGAACCAGGGCCTTCCGTATGTCAAGGAATCCGCCATGGCCAAGCTGTTTGCGGCAGAAACGGCCATGAAGGTCACCAACAAGGCAGTCCAGCTTCACGGGGGATACGGCTATGTCAAAGACTATCCCGTGGAGCGCTTCTTTCGGGATGCCAAGATAACCGAGATATACGAGGGAACGTCGGAGATGCAGCGGCAGACCATTGCCAAACAGCTTCTGACCTAGGGATATCGTTCTCGTTTGGTTGAAAATAGCCAAAGCGTGAGATCAAGTTGCTGTGGAATCATCAACAAAAACCAAACGGAACCAAACGGATCGTCGCTCTTGACATTCTTCCCTATTCCACTGTACGATTCACACAGCCGTTGCAGCTAGAGAGGCAGATCGAGGTTCTGCCTGTTCATTGATAACACACGGTATTCTGGTAGCCACGAGAGGAATTCATGCCTGAATTCAATTATGAAGACATTATTGCTCGATACAATGTCGTGGCAACTCTGGGGCATGGTGGCCAGAAGATCGTATTTGAAGTGGACCATCCACAACATGGGCCCTGTGTCCTGAAGATAGGAATCTTCAAAAGTTCGGTATCACTTGAGCGCGTTAATCGTGAGGTCGAGACTCTGCAAGCCATATCATCTGACTACTATCCACAACAGTTTGCGTTTAAGGTAGTTGATGATCATCGTTTTTATATTCTTGAAGAGAAGATCGACGGGAAACCGTTGTCGGCCAAAATATGCGATTTTGCCACTGTCTCTGCTGCTACCACACTCACTTTAGAAATCGTGGACGGCCTTATGTTGCTGTGGGACCGCCGAATCGTCCATCGAGATGTCAAACCCGCCAACATCATAATTACGCCTGCAGGTAACCCTAGAATCATCGATCTGGGGATAGCACGCCTCCTTGACCTTGCTTCATTGACTCACTCCTTGGCGCCTCTCGGTCCATGTACTCCGAATTACGCGTCGCCAGAGCAACTACAAAACAGAAAGCACGAAATCAACCACCGCGCCGACCAATTCTGCATAGGGATTATCTACGGTCAACTGTTACTTGGTGGTTGCCATCCCTTTGATCCGAGCATCGTGGGGCAAGGGCAGTCAATAGTTGACAACATCATGAACGGGAAATGGGCAAGGGACAGTCTCCAATCGGCAGATTTCGCCACAGTCTTGCCCGTATTGTCCAAGATGCTTGCCACTGAGCCGCACAGGCGTTACCGCTCTCCGGAGGCTCTGCGTGCAGCTCTTGCCGAAATTGCGTGAGGAGATGCAGCATGTTTGCGATCTATCATCAACTTGGGTACAGGTATGGATGGAGTCTGCAAAGCATTAACGACGACAACTCGGGTGATGGAGTCATTTGCGCCCCACGCTATATGACCCCTGAGGCTGTACAAGGCTTGCCTGTGAGTCTTCGTTCAACATCGTTCTTTGACCCTCAATTCTTTCTCCCAGGTGCAAAGAAGGGGAGCCTAGCAGACTTCTCCTTCTTCCCTGCCGTTGTTGCTGATGGCTTTTCCACATCTGATTATGGTCCTGAGTTCGCTCAGGAAAGTGCCCACGCCTGTATGCAATTCCAGTGCCAAAATGGCTTCAAGTACTGTGTCATTCCCACGCGCCATCGAGAAGGTTCACCAGCAGACTACATAGACTCACAAATGGTGACTTTTGTTGAGCCATTCTTGCTGTCATATAATCAACAAGCGTCAGGCAAACCATTGCTGCTACAGCTGATTCTAAACGATACCATGCTAAAAGACCCTCAATTCTCCAACCATATTCTGAATTGGGTCACTGGAATTGATGAACTTGCTGGTATATATCTCATTCCCGAAATACACAGAACCTCCAAACAAATCGATGATATAGACAGTCTTCTGTCACTACTACAGCTCATTCATGCCCTCCGGCAAAACGACCTGGAGGTGATTGTGGGATACGTCAACACAGAAGCGTTGTTACTTTTGGCAGCTGATCCTACTGGTCTAACCGTCGGCTCCTACGAGAATCTCCGGATGTTCAATTTGAGAGCATTTGAGGAGGATGACCAGGGGCCAATGCATGGGCCAAGTGCCCGCATCTATGTTTCCACATTACTTCAGTGGATTGAGCATCAATACATCGGAGCTATCACTAGAGAGATACCACCAGAGGAATTCTTCGACCACACTCGCTATCGGATACAGATGTTCGAACCCTCCTACAATTGGCATTTCACCAAGGCAGAGCCATACCGGCATTACTTCGCGGTTTTCGCTCCTCAGCTTCGCTACTTTGCCAATTTGACGATGTCCCAGAGATTTGTCAGTCTTCGAGAGGTGTGCGAAAATGCATACAGCAGGTTCATGGAACTTGAACAGCGGGGAATCATCTTTGACAGAGATAGCGATGGCCATCATCTGCCGCGCTGGCTAACGGTACTCAACCAATTCGGAAAGGATCATGGACTCAGCTGATGCATAGCTTTGACAAGGAAGCAGAATTGACTGCGATGGCTTTGAGTAGTGAGACTTTCTACGATCTTCTTGGCTATGAAGACTGGCTTTGCTGGCAAGACACAGAGCCATCGGGCCTCTTCGGTGTCCCGGATCTGGTTCTGTGCTTTGCCAAAACCAACGCCAATGGAGGTCTGATCCTTCGGACGTTTGCGTTTGAGATGAAACTGCATGATTGGAAGCGGGCCTTGACTCAGGCATACAAATACACCGCTTTTGCACACTACTCATTCGTCGTCATGGATCACAAGCACGTGACAAGGGCGGAACAGCATATTGATCTCTTCGACAGATCCAATGTTGGATTGATAAGCATCGATCTGTCTGGGCGCACTTTCATCCATTCACGGCCTCGCTTCCGCCAACCCTACTCTCAGTCATTGAAGAATGCATTTGATTGCCGAATCAAGGATAAAGTCACACCCGCTGAGCTACGCAACGTTTGCCAGCATACAGGTCTGCGAAAGCTCTGCCTGCTGCCAGGAGCCATATAAAAACCAGAAGCGCTTACCGCAAGAGGTGGCCTTCCCTTGGGCTTGCACCATTACTAATCGTTATCAGACAAATGGCTTGATCTTGCTGGTTCCCGTTCTCAAATGACGTGGCTCTGAGGCTACTGAGAAACATCGGCCTTAATGCTGGTCTGAAATCCGAATTTCAATGGCCGTGCATGTCGGGTGTGGTGAATGATAAGTTCGGCCTGCAGGGCAGCATCCGTTGACGGCCTGTCGTCCTCGCGGTTGAACATCGCAGATTCGAAGAGAAGATGGTTGCAGTTCTCCAGTTGTTTGCCCGCGTCTATCTCCCTGCCTTTCAGTGAAAATGGCATCTTGTTGGTTCTAATGTCTATCTTCTTCACGTCATCCAGCCTCACGTGCTTGCTGTCGCCGTTTCCGGTCTTCCATTCGAGGGTAATCCAGGCATCGGTAATCGTAGCCAGGGCGGTCCCCTCGTTGTAGATTTCCGGCGTGAACTGCATTTTCACCAGCCACTTGCCATCCTTGAAGCTGATCAGTTGGCATGCATCTACCCTGACGTTCTTAACCACCAGCCTTGGCCTGGGATGCAGCTTAGATATAATGTCCATTACTTTGACCTGCCTGCAATAGTTATACCACTTTCTTGGGTTGTGGTTGCCCAAAATGGAGCTGCGGCTTTGCCCACTGGCGGTTGGCCTGACCCTCGCCGGAGAGTATATAATGTACACCCATGAAAGGGATGTTGCCCGGATATGGAGGGGCGCTTACATCCCGAAATTAAGTACGTAATGGAGGAATGAAGAGATGACGACGCTTCGAAATGAGAAGATCTTGTTCGCCGGCCTCACAGGGCAGATCGGCTTTCCCCTGGCTTCCTATCTTGCCAAGAATAATCAGGTTTGGGGCCTCGCCCGCTTCAGGGACGAGACCAAGCGGCAACAGCTGGAGGCAATGGGAGTCACCACGCGTGCCATCGACCTGGGAGCTCCGGATTTTCATGGACTGCCGGATGACTTCACCTACGTGATTCACTTTGCCGTTTATCAGGAAAGCGCCCCGGACTTCGATCAGGCCCTGCGCGTTAATGCCGAGGGAACCGGCCTTCTCATGAGCCATTGCCGCAGGGCACGCGGCGTCCTGGTAATGTCGAGCTGCGCCGTCTATGAGCTGCCCAAGGATCCTCACCACCCCGTCAAAGAGACCGACCCCCTCGGCGGGGATAAATCGATGCATTGTCCCACGTATGCCATATCGAAGACGACGCAGGAAGCGGCAGCGAGATTGGTGTGCCCGTCAACTGGGTCATCCCCACCACCATCGCGCGGATGAACGTGTACTACGGGGTCTACGGAGGGCTGCCCCCCTGGCAGTTCGAGTGGATGCTCGCCGGTATGCCGGTGCCGGTCCAGCCGAATCGTGCTTCCATCTGCAGTCCTATTCACCAGGATGACATCAATAACCATGTTGGCGGATTGCTTGCCGCAGCGAGCGTGCCCGCCACCATCGTTAACTGGGGAGGGGACGATGCCGTGGATGTGCAGACCTATTGCACTTACATGGCAGAGATCGCAGGCCTGAAAGCACAGTTTCAGCCCGCCGCCGATGACCCGCTGGCTGCCAAAGTAATAGTGAGCGACAGTACTCGCCGCAGGGAGCTGGCCGGGGATTGCCAGGTGAAATGGCGGGAGGGGATGCGTAAGATGATTGCAGCACGCCATCCCGAAATTAAACTGAAAGCCTAGCCGGCCGGACGCAATACTGCTCCCTTAATCCGTGAGTGGAATCCTCTGGTCACCTTGTGTCATTGCGAGGAGCCTGTAGGGGCGGTTCGAGAACCGCCCTCCGCCATGTCATCCCCACGCAAGTGGGAATCCGGAACCGCCCCACGCCATGTCATTCCCGTGCAAACGGGAATCCAGGTGGGGGTATCTGCAATTGCCTCTCCCTTTGATGGGAGAGGGTTGGGGTGAGGGTGATGTGTCCCCCTCCCTCTGACTCCCTCCTGCCAGGGGAGGGAGAATGGGTGGATTCCTGCTCCCTTAATCCGTGAGTGGAGTCCTCTCGTCACCTTGTGTCATTGAGAGGAGGCTGTAGGGGCGGTTCGAGAACCGCCCTCCGGCGAAGCAATCTCAGCTATGACCTATCAACTATCACCCATGAGCCATCACCTATGAGCTATGAACTATGAGCTATCAGTGCCCCGACGCCCTCTGCTACTCCATGCGCTCCTCTATGTGCTTCAACAGGTCGCCGAGGGTGACGAATTTTTTCATCTTGTCGATGTCCACTTCTATATCAAACGTGCTCTCTACTCCCACGATTACCTGCACCCAGTTCAAGGAGTCTAAATGGAGACTGGCCAGCGGCGTCTCAGTGGTGAGTTCCTGCTCACTGCGATGGGCCACCCTGGCGATTATTTGCTTTAGCTCGTCGAATACTGACAACTCAGGCCTCCTGACAGGTAACAGTCGCATGCCCGGACATCCGGCTTAGCATCGCAAGGGAGCCCCTACGGATCCCCGGATTGTGCCCGCCTAAGCAGCGCCACCTTTACGGGCCTTCTCCAGTTCCAGGCGCAGCGTTCCGATGAAGTCGGCTTCTACGGCTTGTTTGGCCTCCCCTATCGCCGCGGCGATCTGTTCCGCACTGCTGGCCCCGTGGCAGACTATGGCCACGCCGTTTATTCCCCAGATCGGGCCGCCGCCCGCCGCTTCCGCCGGGCTGATGAGCTTCCTTAGTTTCGCGGTGATAGCCGCAACCCTGGGCTGGGGCAGACTGTCCGCCAGTTCCTGAGAGAGAAAGCGGCTGATGGCTTGCCCCAGTCCCTCCGAGAACTTCAGCATTATGTTGCCCACAAAGCCGTCGCAAACAATGACGTTGGCCTTTCCGTTAGGGATGTCCATGCCTTCCACGTTGCCTATGAAATTGAGCCCGCTTTCTTTGAGCAGGTGGTAGGCTTCCTTGACTACCTCGTTGCCCTTGCCCTCTTCTGATCCTACGTTGAGAAGGCCCACCGTGGGGTTGTCTATGCCGTGGAACTTCTTCACAAAGACGCTTCCGGCCACCGCAAAGTTCAGGAAATCACTGGCCTGGCAGCCTACGTTGGCTCCCATGTCTAGCACAAAGGTATTCGGAGCCAGCTGCAGGAAGGGGCCGCCGATGATAGGACGCTCTATGCCCGGCAGGGTCCCCAGATGCTGATAGGCGTTGACCATGAAGGCGCCGGTCGAGCCGGCACTGATAACCGCATCGGCCTTGCCCTCCTTGACGAGCTTGACAGCTATCGCCATGGAGCTGTTGGGTTTTCGCAGGGCGGCAATGATGGGGCTCTCGCCGTCTTTGACGATCTCAGTAGCTTCCACGATCTGAATCGACAGCTTGCGGGAGTCATACTTGGAAAGCTCGGCCCCCAGGTCGGCTTTGATGCCGGTGATGATAACCTCTACGCCCGTCTCCCTGGCAGCCCGCGCTGCTCCGCTCACTACTTCGCCGGGGGCATGGTCGCCGCCCATTCCGTCTATGGCGATCCTGATCTTCCTGGCGGTATTGCTGTTCCGCTTGGTCACTTTCTATTCCTCCTTATCCCATGGCTGGCCTGTCATCGGCAGTTGTCCCAGGTGTGGCTTATGGCGTTCATCCGGCATACGCTGTGGCAGTTTGTTTTCAGGGATCCGGCGCAGGAGCCATAGCCGGGGCAGAGAAGTGCCAGCTTCTTCCTGGCTTCTTCCCTCACGATTGCTTTGGGCTGCGCCCCGTTTTCTCCGGCAATGTCGAAAACACCGGAAGGACACACCCTGGTACACTCACCGCAGCCGTCGCAGTGGGCCTGATCGATGATGATGAAATAGCTCCCCGTGGCGTCAGTGTAGCCGTATTGGATTTTCAGTTCCGCGCTGACCCTGCTTTGCCCCCGCTCCTTGGCAAACAAGGCAGCGCCGAGAGCGCCGATGATCTGCGGGTCCTCGGCAAGCAGCGGTTCCAGGCCCGCCTTCTCCTTCAGTTTCTGCACCATTCCCCTGTTCTTGGCGATTCCTCCGCTGATGCTGAAGTCCTTTTCTATGGAGACCCTCTTCAGAAGGCTCACGCTTCTGGTCGCTATAGCCTCGTGAAGGCCCGACAGGATATCGCTCTTGGATTGCCCCTTTCTCCGGTAGGCCATGGCTTCGCTCTTGGCAAAAACCGCGCAGATAGTGTTGAAGGGAATACTGTTCCTGGACTCCAGTGCCACCTCTCCGATGTCCGAGAGCGGTACCTCCAGCACCTCCGCTATTATTTCCAGGAATCTCCCCGTGCCTCCCGCGCACTTGTCATTCATGATGAAATTGACCACCCTGCCGTGCTCGTCACAGCGGATGGCTTTGCAGTCCTGGCCTCCCATGTCCAGTATGGTCCTGACCGAGGGGAAGCAGTGGTTGACGCCGCGGGCGTGGCAGCTGATCTCCGATATGTTCTCGTTGGCAAAGGGCACCAGGATCCGCCCGTAGCCTGTGGCTACCGTATATTCCACATCCTTGAGCGTCAGGCCGGTGCCTTTCAGCAATGCCTGCATGGTGGCCTCTGATGTTTTGATGCTTTCAGGGCCGGTGTCACGGATGACCGACGAGATCATGCCGCTCCCGTCCAGCAGCACCGCCTTGGCAGCCCGTGAGCCGATATCTATGCCGGCGACTATCATCTAACTGCCACCTTTGGCCATGTTCTCTCTCGCTATGATGGCGGCGCCGATGGCCCCCGCCAGATGGGGCGTTGCCGGAACAAGGACGCTATAACCGATCTCTTCCGCCAGGATACTGACCAGGCCGCTGTTCGACCCGACACCGCCGGTGACGGCCACTTCCTTCTCTATGCCTATTCTCTTCAGCAGCGCCATGATCCGGTTCACCATCGAGCCGTAGATACCGGCCACGATGTCCTCTGTCGGTGTGGGGGGATCACGGTGGATGTGGGATATGACCTCCGATTCGGCGAAAACGGCACAGGTGCTGCTGATGTCGGCCCTGGCCTTGGCTCTGGAAGAGACACGGGCCATTTCTTCCAGGGGTATCTGGAGGAGCTTGGCCATCTGTTGCAGGAAAATGCCGGTGCCGGCAGCGCACTTGTCCTGGTCTCCATAGTCGGCCACCCTGCCCCGCTCGTTGATCCTGACCACCGTTATGGTCTCCGCACCCATGTCTATCACCGTGCGGGCGGCGGGCAGGAGGTAGTGGACGCCCCGGGCCAGGCAGGTGGTCATGGCTTTCTGTTGCCGGCTGAAGGAGATGGATTTTCCCCCTGCTCCGGTAGAGACCACATATATATCCCCGTCGTGGTCTATTCCCGCCTGGGCCAGGGCTTGCTGCAGGGCTGCTTCAGCCCCGGACTCGGCTGAATCGGATGACAGGACGGTGGCAGACGAAAGGATACCTTGATCGTCCATCACCACCGCCTTCGTGCTGAGGCTCCCTATGTCGAGGCCGACTGCTTTCATCATCTGTCTTAGTCCCGGTCTTCGAGGAGTTCGAAGAACCGTTCCAGCTTCGCTCTGATCTCCTCCTCGGAGGTCATGGTAGGGTCCACCACGTCGCAATCGACGGTCAGCACCGGGATATCCATCTCGGATAACGTGTCCTTGAAGAGCTTGATGGTAGCGCACGTATGCCGGCAGCCGACGTCGGCATAGTATATGGCGCCGTCTATCTTGTACCGCCTGGCGCTGTCCGCTATCTCGCGGATGGCGTCGTCGCTCATGGGCCCGAACATGTGGCTTTCGGGCAGCATATAGGACTTCCGGGCGATGCTCTCCAGGGGCTTCGTGGGGTCCAGTCTTCCTTCGCCCCAGTTGCAGAAGAAGGGCTCGGTGGCGCTCACCGCGCCGTATTCCTGGGAAAGCTTTTCCAGGAAACCTATGAGGTACATGGGCGGCAGGAAGAGGGTCATCAGCCGGTAGCGCTCCTTTGCTACCGCCCCTCTGTGTTCGGATACTGCGGCAGCCAGCTCATCCCGCAGCGTCCGCAGGTACTCGGTGGCTTTGGGACGGCCGGGAAAGAGGTAGTCCACGGTGATGAGCTCCAGGAACCCCTGCGGATGGAAGGGAGACGGCACTGCCTCACGCAGCTTGTTGATCTCTCTGAAGAGCTCGATCTGCTCGTCCATGCGGGAAACCGTCTCCGAGAGTTTGTCCCAGTCCATCTTGCGTCCGGACGCCTGCTCCAGGAAGGCTATCATGTCCCGCAGTTCGTCGACGAAGTATTTCACCTCTTCTTCACTTCTGCTGAAACGGGCGGTCGAGGAAGAACCCCGGACGGCCCGTAATCTTCATCAGGAGCTCACCGCATTTGGCGGTGTTGTCGCATACCATGTTTGACCACAGCACGACGTCGGGGCGGGGCAGGGCTCCGATGGCCAGTGCACCGGCCAGGCCGCGGTGCGGTGAGCATATCTCCGAGGCCAGGCCCAGCTCGGCGCCGGCCGCCAGAAGGTCGGCATACTGGCCGAGAAAGAGGGCCGTCATCCACGAGGTGGTCTCCGTGTGTAAGGGAACGATGCCCATGGCGTAGAGGATCTCGCTGGGGAAGAAGACAGTGTGGGCGGCGATGAACTTCCCTTGCTCCCTGGCGCTGGCCAGCTCGGTGTAGTAGTCGATGAGCATCTCATAGTAGAGGACTTCGCTCTTTCTCGCCTCCGGACGCGCCTTGTTCATCCGCAGCATCAGACGGCAGGCGCGCAGAATGGCGTCTATTCTGTCTTGCCTCTTTACGGAGGTAGTCATTTCCGCTTTGCCTCCAGCATCTCCAGAAAGGCCTGCACCCTCGTCATGATCTGGCCTGACCCCGAAGTGCCGTATTCCACGTCCAGTGACAGCATTGGTATGCCGCTCCGGTTCAGTGTCTCGGTGAGGAGCGGCAGATCGTTGGAATAGGGTGAGCAATATCTTATCGTCTGGCTGATCACTCCGTCCACCCGGAATTCCCGGATGAGGTCCAGCATCCTCTTAAACCGTTCTTCTGAGGGAAACATGCGGGCGCAGGGGAAGTTGTTCAGGTACCTGTGGGCGATGGCCTTGAGAGGATCATCGCGGCCGCCGGTAGCCACCTGATTATACCAGTATCTGGTGCTGGTACATAGCTCGTCGGTGACGACCAGCCCTCCGGTCTCCTCGATGGACCGGATGAATTCGGCATTGTTGAGAGCGCTGCCGGCGATCATGATTCTGGCTCTCCCTTTGCACCTGCGCCCCGAACGTTCCAGGTCCCGGAGGAGTCCTCTCAAGCAGTCGTTGAAGGTCTCCTTCGGCATGCGTGAGCTGGCGTTGAGCACCTCCATGGTCTGGCTCCCGTCTATTGGAGGCTCATCCGCCTTTCTCAGGTCGTTAAGCGCTTTGAGGAGAGAGCGGGACTCATTGTAGAGGTCGATGGATTTCCTCAGGGACTCCTCGGTAATCTCTACGTTGAGGTAGTCTTCCAGCTGCTTCTTGAGCAGGACTACCTGGCTCAGGTAGAGGGCGACAGCTCTCTCGGAGTATTTGCGGGGCACCGTCAGGATATGGTGAAAGGGCACCGGCACGTAGTGTCGCCAGAGATCGAACAGGCGGCGGGCACCGTCGCAGGTGGAGCCGGCGACCAGGCCGTCCAGGTACCCGTATTCCCCCTGAGGGCCAGCTGCAGGCAGCTCCGCGCGAAAGAGCAGTTATTAACGTAGAAATAGGCGGTGCCGTCCTGAAGGTCTGTTTCCCCGGCGTACCCCGATATCCTGACAGGCAGAGCACCGGCGGCGTGCAGGAGCTCTTCAGGGACGTAGGTACATACCCAACCGATAACTTTCTGTCCGGAGGCCTTGGCGGAAAGGATATCGGGGGACTTGGGGAAGGTCCTGTTTATTTCCTGGAAGCGCTCCATGATGCTGGGAGACGCGCATATTTTGTCAGCGGACACCGGGTTTTTCCATTACCATATCGTTCTCGTTTGGTTGAAAACAGCCAAAGCGTGAGATCAAGTTGCTGGAATCCTCGATGAAAACCAAATGGAACCCATTACCTCTATGGTACATCGTATGCCGAGGTATAGTAAAGTAAAGAAATGGTAAAATATTCCCCCGTTTTTTGTCAAGACGCCATCCTGCCCCCTGTTTTCACGGGGACAAGCTTCGCAGGAATGACGTGGTCGGCTTTTTCGGAGATGACGCAGTGGGCAATATGTTACCCTGACACTCATGCAGTTTGTCACCCATGGCTTTTATACAGTTTGTCACCCTGAGCGAAGCCGAAGGGTCTCCCCTGGTGGCTGTCGGGGACCTGCCCCCTACCTTTGAGGATCCACGGATTTGGGCTGCTCCCTTAATCCGTGAGTGGGATCCTTTCGTCACCCTGTGTCATTGCGAGGAGGCTGTAGGGGCGGTTCGAGAACCGCCCTCCGACGAAGCAATCTCAGAGATGAGCTATCACCTATCAACTATCACCCATGAGCCATCACCTATGAACTATGAGCTATCAACCATTAGCTATTTCGAACTTAGGATTTAGAGTTTGAAGAAGTGGCTGTCGGCTCCCCGACCTGACCATGTCATTCCCGTGCCAACGGGAATCCAGGTGGGGGTCGGAGGATATGGTAACACTTCTCTGGATTCCTGCAGGCCTGGGAAGCCCACTGACAACGGGTTGATCGAGGCCTTCAACGGACGCCTGCGCCAGGAGTGTCTCAACGAAAGCTGGTTTCTATCCCTGGAAGATGCCAGGGAGAAAATCGAAGCATGGAGAATGGACTATAATAGAGAGCGCCCCCATGGTGCGCTGGGGATCTGGCACCCCTGGGGTACGCGCAATCAGTGAAATGACCCATAAAACTAACATTATGACTGGTACAAAGGAGGGAGCAGCCTCAAAACTCGCAACTCTAACTTTGTAGTGGTACAATTTTCGGCACGTCAAGGGGATTGGGAAACCATCAATATGTTGCCATATGGTGTCATAATGTCTAGTCACGACTATGCGATTCGGGTAACCTATGCCCCATCTGCCAGCGAATGGGTCAACTGGCGGGTCGATTTGGATGGATCAAGTGACTTTGCCTGCTCTGATGATCCCGGGGAGACATGGACGCATGGTGAGGTGTCGGGAGCATGAAGAGACTAATCGTTGCTTTGTTCTGCTTGCTTCTACTGTCCCCGCTGATCGGGATTCTAGCCATTCCCCCTAAACCTGTCTTCGCCACCACATATTTGACCTTTGCGGGATACACTTGGGAGGTACGCACCTACACTTCCGGCGGCAAGGTGTATGCAGAGAATAACGCCTGGGTCGATAGTAACGGCTATATGCACCTGAAGATCAGCTATGTAGGGGGGAGCTGGTATTGTGGAGGAGTCAGGACTACCCAGTCTTTGGGATTTGGAACTTATCAGTGGGAAGTGCAAAGCAGCGTCGATAACCTGGACCCATATGTTGATCTTGGCCTTTACCAATATCCGAAATACAACCCCGGGGGGAACCACCACGATGAAATAGACATAGAGTTCGCCCAATGGGGTATCCCTGAATATGCCAACAAAGCGAAGTACACGGTCTTCCCTGATATCTCAGATGGGGCTGAATCAGACTACTCCTTTACCTATTCCTACTCTGGCGCGACCACAAACATATTTACCAGAACCAGCGATAATATATCCTTTCAGACCCTCCAGGGAGGTACGGAACTGGCCAGCTGGACATACGCCCCGGGGGACTCGACGAAAATACCCCAGGATGATCTTTTGGTCTACATGGGGCTGGGACTCTACAATGGTCATGCGCCTTCCGATGGCAATGAAGTGGAGGCTGTGATTACTGGTTTCACCTTCACTCCCTCGGGAGCATCCGCAAACGCAGGCACTATTGATCACTACACCGTGACATCGGACAACTACACACAGCAAGTGACCGTGCCTTTCACTGCGACCGTAACCGCTTACGATGCCCTTGGCAATCTCGTGCCGGCAGACAACGTTACGATGACCATGAGCTCGACCCCCCCAGGCATCATCTTCGATGGCAACGCCAACGGAGTCTACGGGGAGACGGGAGACGATGTCGGCGTATTGACCGCTGGCACGTTAAATATCCAGGCCAAGGCCGTATCAACCTCTGAAAGCATCATCATTAGCGCAACTGACGCCGATGGCAACCAGGTAGATAGCGCTCCTTACACCATCCAGGACTTCCGCTGCTTCATCGCCACCGCCGCCTACGGGACACCCATGATTCACCAGATACAGGTGCTACGCGACTTCCGTGATGAATACCTGATGACAAACCCGGCAGGACGCTGGTTCGTTTCTACGTACTACAGGCTCAGTCCACCACTCGCCAGATTTATTGCCAACCATGATTCACTGCGGGCTCTCGTGCGTGTTGGCCTTACGCCGGTCATCTGGCTTGCCACCCTGGTCACCAAGACCACTTCGCTCCAGAAGATAGCCATCCTTGTCTCAATGATTGCTGCAGTTTCTGCGGCTGTACTATGGCTCCGCAGACGCAGGCAATCCCCATTACCTCCTGCTTGATCGTCTGCTGATAGTGACCTTACGCCTTTCTTAGTACCACCTTGAATGAGAGTACACGGCTGCCACGGGCAAACCGTTCATCCTGTCTTAAGCACTCTCTATATTCTCTGTTCTCTGACTTGCACGACGCAGGAGCCTTGTCTGTAGCTGGATTCGTTGTTTAAGCGCGTCGCCGCCAGTGTTTCACGTTTGTGAAGGCTAGGCGCGAACGTGTGGATAAGCTCCGGCTGTAGTATACTATTGCAGTCTCCAATGGCCTACAGGCCGGAAGCCTGCTCCGGCCATTTATAGAGGGAGGGAGATAGAGCTGATGGTCAAGGTACAGAGTCTGATACTGATAGGGTTGCTGTGTCTGGTCATGGCAGCGCTGGTGGTGGCACAGAGCGGAGGAGTCCTGGCGTGGTCGGGAGACTCCACCGTGAATACTGCCGTTTGCACCGCTTCGGGCGATCAACAAGTTCCCCTGATCACCTCCGATGGCTCGGGGGGGGCCATCATCACCTGGTATGACAACCGCAGCGGCAACAGGGATATCTACGCCCAGAGGGTGAACTCTGACGGCGCTGCCCAGTGGACCGCCGACGGCGTAGCCATCTGCACTGCTTCGGGCGATCAATACCCCTGCGACATCATCCCCGATGGCGTCGGGGGGAGCCATCATCACCTGGTATGACAACCGCAGCGGCAACAGGGATATCTACGCCCAGAGGGTGAACTCTGACGGCGCTGCCCAGTGGACCGCCGACGGCGTAGCCATCTGCACCGCTTCGGGCGACCAAAACTCCCCCCGGATGACCTCCGATGGCTCGGGAGGAGCCATCATCACCTGGTATGACAACCGCAGCGGCAGTTATGATTACTACGCCCAGAGGGTGGACTCCGCCGGCGCTGTCCAGTGGACCGCCGACGGCGTAGCTATCTGCACCGCTTCGGGCGTTCAAATGGGACCCCAGATTACCTCCGATGGCTCGGGGGGCGCCATCATCGCCTGGTATGACTACCGCAGCGGCAGCAACAATGATATCTACGCCCAGAGGGTGAACTCCGCCGGCGTTGTCCAGTGGATCGCCAATGGAGTAGCTGTCTGCACCTCTTCGAGCGTTGGACCCCACCCCCGTCCCCCCCTCCAGATCATCTCCGACGGATCAGCGGGGGCTATCATCACGTGGTATGACTACCGCAGCGGCAGCAACTATGATATCTATGCCCAGAGGGTGGACTCCGCCGGCGTTGTCCAGTGGACCGCCGACGGCGTAGCCATCTGCACCAATCCGGGCAATCAAGAATGGCCCCAGATCATCTCCGACGGATCGGCGGGGGCCATCATCACCTGGCATGACGACCGCAGCGGCAACTGGGATATCTATGCCCAGAGGGTGGACTCCGTCGGCGCGGTCCAGTGGACCGCCGATGGCGTAGCCATCTGCACCGCCCCGGGCGACCAATACTCCCCCCAGATGATCTCCGATGGGTCGGGGGGAGCCATCATCATCTGGGACGACGACCGCAGCGGCAGCGGCTGGGATGTCTACGCCCAGAGAGCGAACTCCGACGGCGCGGTCCAGTGGACTGCCAACGGCGTAGCCATCTCTACCGCTTCGGGCAGCCAGGACAGCCCCCAGATGACCTCCGATGAATCGGGGGGAGCCATCATCACCTGGGACGACAGCCGCAGCGGCAACTGGGACATCTATGCTCAGAGGGTGGAGTCCACTGGGAATCTGCACTCCGACGCTACGCCTCCCACAGTGACCCTTACCTCGACTGCCACCTCTCCCACCAAGGTGTCGCCCATTCCCATGACCGCCACCTTCAGCGAGGCCGTCACCGGCTTTGTGGTAGGTGATATCACGGTGGGCAACGGCACCGCGGGCAACTTCGTGGCGGTGAGCACCACCGTCTATACCTTCGATGTGACTCCCGCAGGGCAGGGCGCGGTCACCGTGGATGTGGCCGCCGACCTGGCCCAGGACGCCGCCGGCAACGGGAATACCGCTGCCACCCAGTACAGCGTTACCTATGACACTCTCCCGACCATAACTTCCTTCACGACGTCCTCGACTGATGAGGGCGATTCGGTGATCATTACCGGTACCAACTTCACCGGGGCAACAGCAGTCAAATTCGGGGACACGGATGCCTTGAGCTTCACTGTTGATTCGGACACCCGGATTACTGCTGTGGTGAGCTCTGGTACCAGCGGCAAGATAACCGTGACCACTGCGGAAGGCACTGCCACCAGCGCACATGACTTCCCCCTGCCTGCGGGATCGGTCAACTGGTGGCTGGTCGGCGGCATCATCATTGCTGTGGTTATTCTCTTCGGTGCGATTGCATGGTGGAGGATGGGCTTGCGCCGCAAGGGAGGATAGTATGCTGTCTGAGCTGCACCATGAGGCAGAATGCCTGCAACTCAACTTGTCCAGTCTGCTGCATCACACAGAAGCTCGGAAAGTGCAGTAGGTCACAGAAGCCTGGAAAGTTCAATCGCATTGTGGCTGCTTTTGTTTGCAGAGAGTCAGCCATCTCTCCCGCCTTCACTGCTCCCTGGCTTCTTCCTGTAGGCCGGGCTTGGGGTAAATAAGCTGGTGGCTCACCCCTTCTCTCTGTCATTCCCGTGCAAACGGGAATCCAGAGACACCCCACGCCGTGTCATTGCGAGGAGCGAAGCGACGAAGCAATCTCAGAGATGAGCTATCACCTATCAACTATCACCCATGAGCCATCACCTATGAACTATGAGGCTATCAACCACGAGCTATTTCGAATTTGTGTATTGTTTCGGATTTCGAACTTAGGATTTAGAGTTTGAAGAAGTGGCCGTCGGATCCCCGACCCGACGCTTGGTATTTCCCGCAATCCGAAGGTCTGGTCGAGAGAGGGTGTTTCAAGGCTCGCTCTTCTGGAGTGACAATGCACACCGCATCATGTCATTGCGAGCCATTCTCCAAACCGAGCGAGGAGAAGGCGCGGCAATCCATACATTTGTCTGACCGCATCACAACCACCCCGGGATTGCTTCGTCGTCCTTCTGATGAAGGACTCCTCGCAATGACAACAGTGTGGACTTAGGAGACAGCTTCCGGGCACCTGGCACTCACGCAGTTTGTCACCCTGAGCGAAGCCGGAGGGTCTCCCCTCACAAAGCGAATGACGCCTATTCTTGCAACTAAGCACTGGTCAGTCGGCGGCTGAGGCCGTTTTGCTTAGATTGGCCCGAGCTTCGGGCTGTAGTAGATATCGTCAGGAAACAGGAATAGCCCGTCATTGCTGTCGAGGTCTATCCCTGCCGCCATGTAGGACCTCCATATCACCTCTGCACAGTGTAGATTCTCAGCGTTGACCTTGAGCGGTATGGTGGCAGTGGCTGTGAAGTCAAACGGCTTGCCTACCTGGGCCATTGCATAGTCGATAGCCTTCCGGATTATCTCCTCACGATCAGGGATATCCTTGAGCCTTCTGACAGTGATATCCGCGGGCTGGTCTCGGTCAAGGAATACCGGCAGGGGCGTGTAGTAAACCCCGAGATTATAGGTGGCCTCTATCACTCCCGCGTAGGGTTGCTCCCCCACATAGAGCGCCAGGTGGTCCCAGTATCCGGGATGGCTCCACCCCTTGTAGATATCAACGAAGAGGATGTCACCCGGCTGAAGCATCTCTTCCTGCACCGCCACTGCGGGGAGAGACATATTTCTCACAATGACGATCGATACGACCGCTGCCAAAAGCAGGATGACTATGACAGCTCTTTGGACAAGGTGGACAAACTGGACAGAATGGACAAATTTACCGGATGTACTCAAGATGCCTCCCCCCAAATACTGCCCCCTGGCATGCTTCTTGTCAAGATTTCAGCACGTAATGCTCCGGAAAGGGAAGGACAATGGACAATGCACGGGTAGAGGTTTAAGCACGGATCCGGCAACCGGGTCAGTGCAACTGCCCACGTGGGCAGTTGCACATTAAAAACCTCGGTTAGCTTTTCTCAAAACCGGGTATCAGCCGCCTACCTGTATCCTGTAGAGATTCAGGCCACCGCTGGTCACCTCGCTGCGGAATGAAAGGATGATGTACACCAGGTTCCAGACATCAGTGCCGGTAGGCAGCCTTATCTGAGCCTGGGTATCTCCCGGCTGGATAATGCCATTCCCGGCGCTGAAGGTATCGATATCGACACCATCATTGGCAGCAGGAGGTAAGACATTGGACCTCGAATTCCAAACATTGTTCCATGGGTTAATTGCATCAGACAGGTTATAGCCGTTGACTGAAAGGCTGTCCCCTGTATAAGCTATGTCACCCTCACCAACAAAGCAGGTCAGCCGGGCGGCCTGCGAGTCATTAAGAACATCCTGGGGAGCCAGGAAGTTCTCAATGTCGAAAACGAGCGTCTGGTTACTGTCGCAATAGCGGAAGGTGTCATAGAGGTAAAGCTGGTGCCCCTTGGTTTCCGGGCTGCTGTAGATGACCACTACTGACCAACCGCCATTGGCCCACTCGTCAATGGCTGCCGAACTGGGATCCCCGATGGATCGGGTAGTGTTCGCCAGGGGGTAGTCTGTCCTGTAAACCACGGTTTCACCGGCATGGTTGTCCTTCCACCCATAGAGTGCGCAGCCGGTTTGGCTGCTATCTTTCAGAACGGAGGAAGCATGCCCCACCGTATATTTGGCATTCCCCATGAAACTGATGCCTTGGTCGTTAAAATAGGCTGCCACAATATCGGTGACATCAGCATAGCAGGAATAGGACCAGCCATGTGGGCTCCCATAATGGCCATTGGGCAGCACCTGGGATAGAGAAGCAGTGACCGTCTGGTTGAATATTGCAGTAGGTTCTCCGGCCACCTCTACCTTAAGCTGTACCTGGTTAACCTTCTTGGTGCTCACCAGGTTCAGCAGAGCCTGCTGATCGGCCGAAGTCCACTGGTCCACTGGCTTGTTCTCATACCAGACATTCCAGGGATCATTTATCCACCCCGACCAGTAGATCATGACTTTCTCTACACTGGCGCTGGCGGGTATATCGGTGATTTGGGCAGGTGTCTCCTGGTATCGCGTTCCCTTAAACCTTCCATCAGCAATGTTGGGATCTCTTAACAAGGCATTGCCCGTTGCCTGGTAATCCCCGGCCACGGCCCCTGTCTTGCTGAACTCACTTCTGGAAGTGGATGTGGTGACGGTAGTATTCTTGTTCGTAACGGGGTCGATACTTGTAGACTTTATCTGATAAAGCTTCAGGCTTGTATCCCAGGAAAGCCAAACGTTCGGGTCTGTAGTCTTGACCCAGCAGAAGCTATCCTTCATGTTCTGCTGCGGGGTGAAATTGAAGGTGACGATCTTCCTGTTCAGAGGGAATTTGGGATCACCTGGCAGTGTATCGAAGTTGATACTCCCAGTATACTCCCAGGTTACCAGAGTGCCGTTATTGTAGGAAGAGATCGTCGGCTTGCAGTAGTAGGGAGCACTGACATCCTGCTCCATATTGCTGGAGCCAGCGACGTAGCTGAACCCCGCGGGAAGCCAGCAGCCTATCCTTTCGATTTTCAACTCACCTGAGAATGTGTCACTCCGGATTATCGCGACCTGGAACTGGCCTGTACCAATAACATTGCCCACAGTAATCAGGTTCTGATTGGGCTCCCTCTGCTGTGTGGCATTTGGGGTTTCCAGTCCTTCCAACACCCAGATCGGCTGAAGGGTTACGGAGACATCTTTCTCATTGATTGCAGACCCCAGGTTATATGTAAAATCATGACTGAAGGCATACTCCCCCCAGGTTTCCTTCATCCACTCAGGCAGGGCATCGTTCCTTACTTTCCACAGGGCATCTTCGACACCGGTGTCGGCAGCGTAATACTCATCGGTTCTTTCCTGATGGGTCTGGCCTTGATCCATTCCACTGATCGTAAAGGCGAGCAACGGCGTGAGGATCAGAGCACCCAGTATCACCATGGCCAGCACTACCATCAGGGTACCGAACCCCGATTCCTCCCTGTTAAGGCACCCCAGCATTCGTCTGGCTTTTCTTATCATCTCTTTCATATCTTTGTCCCCCCATAATTCTGCCGAGCCCTGGTCACACTCCTTCTTGAAAGAGCCAATCGCACAAAAAGAAAAATGGCTCTTTGGCTGAGCAACGCCAAAGAGCCACATTGACCGCTAGCCTAGCTAAAGCGGTAACCCAACTATCCCTGTTGGACTTGTGGCTTTGCGTCCCTGCATTACTGCAGGTTTGCCTTTTTCGCTTTATAAGAGACTATAACTTTTATATCACAAATTGACGTTCCTGTCAAAAGCGTCGTGCTCCGCATTAACTCAGCTGTAGAGAAATTGGTCAAGAGGTGTATTGATACAAGGGCGAGGAATGGGCGATATCGGGCCGGGGTGCTTCAGGAGAAGGATTGGAGTGCCCTTTGCACGTTTGCCATCACTCCGCGGTACTTTTGTGGAAACGTTTCTTCGCTGAGAGCCCGGAGCGCCTTGTCATAGGCTTGAATGGCCCTTCTGGAATTCTCAATCTTATCCTCCACCTCGGCGAGGGTTTCATATGCAGTCCCTAAGTTGTTCTGAGTCCCGGCATAGTCGGCAGAGAAGTGGTCAGGAGTGTACACCCGAAGCGCCTCATTGTATGCCTGGATGGCTTTCTTACAGTTCTTGGCCTTGTCCTCTTCTTGGGCGAGTGTTCCGTGGGCAACTCCGAGGTTATTCTGGGTAGCGGCGTAATCGGAAGGGGAGTGATCGATAGTGCGGACGCGTAACGCCTCACGGTATGCCTTAATGGCCCTCTTGCAGTTCCTAGCCCTGCTCACCACTCGGGCAAGGATGGTATGGGCATTACCTAGATTATTCTGGGTGACTGCATAATCGGAAGGGAAGCGGTCAATAGTGCGGACGCGCAACGCCTCGCGGTATGCCTGAATTGCGTTCTCACAGTTCTCAGCGCTATCCTGCACTTGGGCGAGTGTGGCATAGGCAACACCCAGGTTATTCTGAGTAGCGGCATAGTCCTCGGGCATCTGCTCGAAGTTGCGGACGCGCAGTGCTTCGCTGTATGCCTGAATCGCGCCCCTGCAATTCCCGACCGAATATTCTGTCTGTGCCTCGGCAAGCGTTTGGTAAGCTTGACCTAGATTATCCTGGGTCTCAGCATAGTCCACAGAGAGATGCTCAAAGGTATAGACATGGAGTGCCTCGTGATATGCTTGTATTGCCTTCTTACAATTCTCTACGGGGTTTTCCTTCTCAGCGAGAGTGCGGAATGCTTTTCCAAGGTTGTTCTGTGTTGCAGCATAGTCCACAGGAAAGCGTTTGATTGTGAAAATCTCAAGTGCCCTCAGGTATGCCTGGATCGCCTTCTTACAGTTCTCCACTCTATCGTGGTCGTGCGCATCTGCCCCGGCAAGAGCGCGATAAGCATTACCCAGATTGTCCTGGGTCACAGCGTAGTCAATAGGGAGATGTTCAACCGTGCGGACCCGGAGTGCCTCTTCATACGCCCGGATGGCTTTCCGGCAGTTCTCAATTCTATTTGTATTCTCGATCCCGGCCATGGCGGCATAAGCAACCCCCATGTTATAGTGGGTCGCCGCATAGCTGACAGGGGAATGCCGGAGGGTGTAGATGTGTAGTGCCTCCCGGTACGCCTCGATAGCTTTTCGGCAGTTCTCTTCCTTGTCTTCTACCCGGGCCAGAGCGACATAGGCAATTCCCAGGTTGTTCTGAGCCCCGGCATAGGCCATAGGTAAGCGATCCGGAGTGCGGTTCCTGAGGACCATGCAATAGGCCGTTATGGAGAGTTTAATATATTCCGCCCTGTTGCTTTGCCCTGCTCCCAGGATGAGGGCACGATTTCCAAGGAGCAGTTGAGCATCCGGGTTGTTCTCAAAGATGGCATGTACTTTTCTGAGGACATCGAGGTTACTGCTGTTCCTTAACTCCGGCTCAGTTGCCAGGCCCAGGTAAGCCTCTTCAGCCCAAACCTCTTCCTCATCCCTCATCTTGACGAAGCCCTTCGCCTCAAGGCTGTTCAGCAGTTCTGCCTGCTGATATTGGGGAATACCTCTCAGGCCGTAGATGGTTATGCAAGCATGGAGAATCCTTCCGGTTGAGAAAACCTCCCTCTGCTCAGTAATCCCTGCGAGGTAAAGCAGTCCGGCAGCACGGAGAATGGCCTTTTCCTCAGGACTGCTCTCGTCAAATCGGTCTCTCATCGACTCCATGTTCATGAACACAGAGCCTGGTTTTCCGTCGAACCCCGTTTGATCCCAGGGATGGCCGGTCATATCGGCAATCATCTTTCCGTCTTTGTCGGGCATGTCCGTTAGTTCTATCACGTTATCTTGCAGGCTCCCATGGAACAGAGAATAGAGCCACTCTGCGCCCTTCCTGAGCTTCTCCAGTTCAGTACCGGAACGACATGTGGCAACAATGATGGCTCCTCTGCGGAGAAAGGCTTTGATCAGGAAATCATGGCCGTTTTTTTCAATGAATTTGTCCGCGTCATCCAGTATGAGAACATGTCTTCTCCGCCAGGGCAGGTTGACGGGCATTGGCAGGGTCTCCACGTTGACATCGTGACAGCGAGGTATAGTAACACTCAGAGGAGGACTGGCCGCTTTTAGGGCCTCGTATATTGCTCTGGTCTTACCACTCAGCGGATGACCTACCACCAAGACATGGTTCCCCTTGTTTATTGCATTTCGGATCAAGTAGTCTTCCTGTCTCAAATGATAGTATTGATGGGAAGGGCGGTGCGGCAGTAGGTGCTCGGCTTTCAGAGCCCGGGAGTTCCTTCCCACCAGTTCATACGTGTCGTTGAGCCTCTTTCTTCCGGTCACAGGGTACGTTAGAAAATTCCGCATGAAGCGAATGGCGGACAGCAGAGTGTTCATCATCGTGCTAAAGCGACTTGGGGTTGCCGCGTCGGCTTCAAGTTCATGCCCCTCTACCTGGTATTCCTTCTTGTAGACTTCTGTCTTGTCAATCATATCGGCAGACATCATAGCATGGCTGATGCAAAGCTGGTTTCCACATGAACAAAGGCAATCCTAGCATGTCTTGCAGTGCCTGTCCATGAGCCCGCAAATGACTCATCCGGTTGTTCAGTGGGACGTGATAGAATTCAACTGTAATGCCCTCCTTCGAAGTATGGGGAGCAAGGAAAGGTAGCCGAACAGTGGCAGTACCCCGAATGTTACTCATCAATCCGTGGATATATGACTTTGCGGCCTTCGATTTTTGGGCCAAACCGCTGGGACTTCTATATATCGCCGAGAGTCTAAGAAGGAAAGGGGTAGATATAACTCTCATTGACTGCCTGGATATAAGCAGGGGAAAGAAGTATGGAACAGGTCACTTTGTAAAGCAGGAGATCCCGAAGCCGGAGGCTCTTAAAGGTATACCGAGAAGATACAGCCGTTATGGCATCTCTGAGCAGGCTTTTCTACAAGATCTGGGATCTTCCCCCAAACCGGATGTAGTTCTTGTTACTGCGATCATGACCTATTGGTACCCCGGAGCATTCCGCGTCATCGAACTTGTGCGTGAGCACCTTCCGAATACGCCGATTATTCTCGGGGGAATCTATGCTACCTTATGTCACGATCATGCAAGGAGGTTTTCCGGTGCTGATCATGTTTATCAGGGGAAGGCCGGGAGGGATTTCTTTCAACTGGTAGCTCGCTACATACCCATAGATGTCCGGGAAAGGGAAGATCCTGTAATGGATTGC
The DNA here is from genome assembly GCA_963720375.1 of uncultured Chloroflexia bacterium. Classification (GTDB taxonomy): domain Bacteria; phylum Chloroflexota; class Dehalococcoidia; order UBA2247; family RBG-13-53-26; genus JAPLHP01. The sequence goes on from CAVRFM010000014.1 coordinate 29,565, forward strand.
CATCCTGCTATTGATCTGGCAGCCAATCCCGGATACGGCATTCTCACAACATCTGAAGGCTGCCCTTTTGATTGCAGCTACTGCGCTTCCAGTGTGCTTAGCCCCTGTTTCAGACAGAAGAGCTATGAAAGTTGTTTTGAGGAACTCCTTTGGATGCACAGGACCTTAGGCCTGAGAGATATAGCTTTCTATGATGATGCACTGCTTATCTCTGCCCGGTCTCATTTTATCCCTCTTATGGAAAAGATCGGCCGGAGTGGTCTTGATATTCAATTCCATGTTCCCAACGGCCTCCATACAAGGGGGATTACTTCAGAGGTAGCTGGGGTGCTTAAGAATTCCGGGTTCAAGACAATAAGGTTAGGGCTGGAGACTGTCGAATCAGGTAGCGAGCGGGTGATAGACCGTAAGACATCTTATGAAGAACTTTTACAGGCCATTTCAGCTCTGGGGAATGCCGGCTTTCGGAGTTCTGAAATAGGTGTCTATTTGCTTTCAGGGCTCCCTGGACAGACCAGGGAAGAAGTTGAAGAGTCAATGAGGAAGGTTAAGGAAGCTGGTGCCAGGCCTTACCTGTCTGAGTTCTCACCCATCCCTGGAACGAGAATATGGGAGGCGGCCCGGAAAGCCTCGCCCTATCCTGTAGAAGAAGAGCCTCTGTTTCAAAATCCCACCTTATCTCCTTGTGCACCGGAAGGGTTCACAGTCGAGAGATTTCATTGGAGAAGGTCGATATTGCGAAACAAATGAGGCTCGGCCTCTTCGCTGCTTAAACTGCATATTTTCAGGCGCAACAATGCGAAGGTCATCAGTTGCCAAAGCAGGTGCCCACGGCACGGGCAGCCTGTATCAGTGGATCATTCAATGGAACTGTTCTTGGCCCCGTGGCTACGTCCTCCAGGGGAACTTTGACGAGAGAGTTACCTTTGACTCCGACCATATACCCGAATTGCTTATTCTTTATCATGTCGACTGCTTTGGTGCCCAGCCTTGTTGCCAGTACTCTATCGAAGGGTGTTGGAGAGCCTCCCCTCAGGAGATGCCCCATCACCACTGTGCGGGTCTCAATCCCTGTTCTCTCCTCAATCTGGGCCCCGAGAACGAAACCTATGCCGCCGAGGCGGATCGGGTCTGAGCTTTCTTTCACTATTCTCTGTATGACTATATCTCCGCCTTTCGGTTTGGCTCCTTCGGCAACTACCGCTATGCTGAATCGCTTCCCTCTCTTGTTTCTTTCCTTTACCTTCTCGACTACGATGTCAATATCGTAGGGAATTTCTGGAAGCAGTATGATGTCTCCTCCTCCCCCTATGCCTGAATGGAGGGCGATCCATCCGGCATTGCGCCCCATGACTTCGACGATCATAACCCGGTGGTGCGATTGTGCAGTGGTATGGACTCTGTCAATACCCTCTGTGGCAATGTACACGGCGGAATCAAAGCCGAAGGCGATGTCGGTGCCTCTTAGATCGTTATCAATTGTCTTGGGTATCCCCACGATAGGGACTCCGTTTCTCGAGAGTCTATGCGCTATGTCTAATGTGCCGTCCCCTCCGATGCATACGAGGCAATCGATATTGAGCTTCTCCACGTTCTTGAGTGTGGTTTCCGACATATCCTCGAAGGCCAATTGATTGCCCTTTCTTACAGGATATCTATAGGGATTGGCTGTATTCGAGGTACCAAGTATTGTTCCACCTGACGTAAGTATTCCTGAGACATCGTCATAGTCGAGTTTTCTATATTGATTGTTTATTATCCCTTCGTAGCCGTCTTTGATGCCAATGACCTCTATACCATATTCGAGAATAGCCTTCTTGGTAGTTGCCCGGATGACGGCATTTATGCCCGGGCAATCCCCTCCTCCTGTAAGAATAGCAATCCTTTTTACCTTTCCCATAAACGGAACCTCCATTCTGACTATGACGAAGCTTCTTACTCCCAGCGGAAGAAGCGGACTGAGAGTAATAACGCCACTACCATAATACCAGTAACGATCAGGAAGTCAGGCATGTTCCAGCCGAAGCCAAGCCAGGGATCTTGTATGAGCCCGACGACATAGCGTAGTGGCGTGGCATCTCCGACCCACTGCATGGCTTTGGTCATCATCCCTGGGGGAGGCCCGCATCCTGAAAGGAGCATCATCACAATGAACAGAATCAGCCCCAGCCCTTGTGCTGCCCGTGTGGTTGGTAGCACGGCTCCTAGCAGGGTTCCCAGAGCGCAGAAGCTGAGAAGGCTCACAGCGAAGGCAGCGATAACAAGAGCAGGTGACGCTGGAAGTCTGACATCGTAAACGAGCAGGGCCACAATGGTGAGAAGGACACCACCAAAATAGCTATCATGAAATTGACGATTATCTGTGAGCCGAAGATGCTCCAGAGGGGAATGGGTGAGGCGCGGAGACGGCGCAGCACACCACGCTCGCGGTAGCTGGTAAAATGCACCGGCAGTCCGACCACGCCGATAGAGGCGATGACCAGTCCGATGTACGCCGGCGTGTAGAAATCCATAGGAGCGACGCCTCGCAATGCGGTCGTCTAGAAATCGGGATTGCCTCGAAAACCCCTCCCATAACAAAGAGGAATATGAGTGGCAGAACGAGGTGAAGACCATAGTGATGGGTTCACGCACGAAAAGCGTGATCTCCACCCAGGTCAATTTCAACAGCATGCGCACAGGTTTGTCTGAGCTTTTGGTGGCTTGCCCCGTAATATTCAGGAATACATCCTCCAGCGTGGGCTGTTCGATCCGGAGGTCGGCTGGTACAATGCGATGTTCAACGAGCGAGGCTGCCACCAGGGCTAGCACCGGGCCAACACCGCCTTCGACTTCAACCCGTGGTCCATGTCGGGTCACTTT
>CAVRFM010000015.1:0-174728 GCA_963720375.1 uncultured Chloroflexia bacterium
CCAGGAGCGCACCGGATCACCGCCATTCGGGCTAAGAGAATCGGCAGACTCTGCTGTGTGCAAGAAACACTTAGTCGTTAATGTCTCCTGATGGGCCGCCAGCCACAAGATCCCACTTCATCAACGCCGACAGGCCAATAGGGGTTTTTACGTAGATAGTTGCCCCACTACCACTGATGCACCGCCCCCGTCAGTCGGACTATCATGCTTTGGGGAGCTGAGATGCCAGGACGATATTTCTCAAAACGTGCGGCAACAAAGAACAGCAGGACAGGAAGGACTTTATGTTGGACGCGGATCTGAATTCCAACGAAAAAGATGCGGCGCGAGATCCGATTAGAGTGATCCTTGTTGATGACCATGAACTGGCACGTCATGGGGTCAGGAAAATCCTCAGCGGCGATGCCAGCATCGAAGTGGTGGGCGAAGCTGAGAACAGTTGCGGAGCCATCTCCCTGATCACCCGGCTTCAACCGGAAGTTGTCATACTTGATATCCGACTCCGTCAGAGCAACGGCATTGAGGTTAGTAAAGCTATCAAAAGACTGGCACCGAACACCAGAATATTGGTCCTTACGGCATATGACGATAATCAATACATAGTCTCGCTGGTCAAGCTCGGAGTGAATGGCTATCTGATAAAAACCTCTTCTGCTGAGGAGGTGATAAGGGCGGTTCATTATACTGCCAAAGGGTGGACTGTATTTTCACCTGAAATCGCCGGCAAGTTGGCCAACCTGCTTCGGAAGAACGGCAGGGATTCGTTTAGTAAAGCTAAGGGAAATACTAAAGGGCACAAAGAACTCCCTGAAGCGCTGCAGGACAGCGAGAGTCTCACAGCCAGGGAGACGGAGGTACTGGAACACCTGTTTCACGGCCTGAAGAATAGTGACATAGCCGACGCCATGGGCATTGCCCCAAAAACGGTGGAGATCCATATGCACAGAATCCTTCTGAAGCTGGGTGCCAAGAACCGAACCCAGGCCATACTGAAGTCACTGCGGCTCGGATACTTACAGGGGATCGCTGTGCCCGCTGGACCAGCAGAAGAAGATGCAGAGGATCTGGCACTCCAGTCACACACTTGGCGAGCTCCTCAAAAGGGCGTAGAAGGTACCTCATAACCATATCAACAGAGTGTATGCGGCATCCCGCCACACGAAACAAACAGGTTCACAATATTCTGTGGTCTAAGGGAAGTCGTAGATTTGTTGTGGCCTCAGGGAATACGTGTTTCCACTTACGAACTTTGCTCGGCCACCACAATGCAAGATGTGACAAAGTCTGCTATTGTGCAAAGCATACGATGGGCTGCATTCATGCCGCCAAGCATGGTTAGAATCGCAAGTATACTATTAAGGCTTCGACCCAGAGCCTAGAGCGTTGTCTTTACTTTAAGCAATCGGCTTTGCAGGTTGGCAGGAATATTATGGCTCCGCCGTATTCTAGCACGCGCGATTATCAGTGAGCCGATCACTTGGAGGGGGCAGTGGGGCAATCTGATGACAAGAAATATCGAACCCTGGTGGAATCATCGCCGGACGGGATTCTCTCCGTGGATTCCAGGGGGCATATAGTCGACTGCAACAAAGCGGTATGTCGATTATTGGGCTACAAAAGGGAGTATCTACAAGGCAGGGATGTTCGTGAGTTGATCGCAGACTCAGCAATGCAGGCAGGCCCATCCTATCGAGCAAGTCTCGACCAACCTGGATTGCTTGAAGGCGAGTTCGAATTAGTTCGCCAAGACAGTCAACCAATCCCAGTTTGGGCCAAAGAAGTAAGGCTGCGTGATGCAAATCCGGGCGATATACAAAGCGTTATCTACCTTCGCGATATCGCGGAGCATAAAAGGGTTGAACAGCTCAAAGACGAGTTCATTAGCTTTATCTCCCATGAACTTCGCAGCCCCTTGACAGTGATCACAGGGGTCATCAACACCGCCTTGACCGAAGGAGAACACTTGCCCCCATATGAAATGCGTCAACTTCTGCAAGACGCAGCTTCGGAATCAGAGAACCTGTCTCACATCCTGGGGAACCTGTTGGAACTCTCTAGAGCCCAGGCAAACCGTCCGTTCCTTCATATCGAGCCAGTGAACTTGGAAAAAATAGCCTGGAAAGTGGTGGATAATCTAAGGGGCCAATCCTCAGCCCACCGTCTGGTTCTAGACCTGCCCAAGAGACTGCCACCAGTCCAAGCTGATGAGGTGAGGCTGGAACGCATCCTATATAACCTCATGGAAAACGGAATCAATTATTCGCCCGGCGGTGGTGAGGTCCGAGTCTCTGCCAGAAGAGACGGTAAACATCTGATTATCAGGGTCAGTGACCAGGGGATTGGCATATCTCCTGAAGACCAGGCTAAGTTATTCCAGCCTTTCCACCGATTAGGAGACCCCAGACTCAATCGAGTCAAGGGAGTCGGGCTAGGACTTCTGGTATGTCGGAGATTGGTAGAAGCTCAAGGTGGTCAAATTTGGGTGGAGTCGAAACTCGGCCATGGCACTACCTTCTTCTTCACACTGCCCATTAAGGTGAAACACCGTTTGGGATCTGCCTGAAAACAGCCCCTTAGGATGTAACTTTGACTCTTGGGACTTTTGAGGTGACAACGCTATCCGAGTACCAGAACACATTCTCGACAAAGTTGGTATGCCTTTACCCCAAGGGCACACCAACTGATGAGTACAGGTTCAGTCCTTCAAAGGACAGCGGGAGAAGAACAGCATTGTCACTGCTGATGCTTGTTCGCCTCGTCTTCTTATCTTCTTATCATCTACCAATAGCAAGTGCAGGGGTCCTACGCCGATCCACACTTCCTCAGACCCAGACCTGCAAGGGAGACTGCTAAATAGATAGACTCAACTGTAGGAGACATCCGGGCTTTGCAGGATATGCGCCAGAACCAGCCCTGTTCTGCTCATCGGCGGAGAAGGCGGATAGGGTGAAAAGGATACTCATCATCGAAGACAGTGACCAGAATCTGTATCTGATGACATTCATTCTGGAAAAGAAGGGATATGAGGTGGTGCCGGCATGCAATGGCCGTCGGGGCATTGAGCTTGCCAGCCAGGTTGAACCAGCGCTGATTCTCCTGGATATCCAGCTGCCCATCATGGGCGGCTACGCTGCGGCGCAGGAATTAAGGAAAAACCCGGCGCTTGCCGCAGTCCCTATTGTAGCCGTGACTTCCTACGCTATGTCCGGTGACCGGGAGCGGATACTGGCGGCCGGTTGCACGGGCTACATCGAGAAGCCGATAAACCCAGAGATGTTCACTGCCGAAATTGAGCGATACCTGTCCGATCACTCAGGAGATATGATTGATCATGGGGATAGTCCTGATAGTTGACGATAACAGGCAAGATCCGGTTGAAGGTTCTGCGAAAAGTCTCTGACAAACCCTCACTGTTCTCACCGCCCCCCTCTTTCTCTGTCTCAGATTTTCTTTTCCTCAGAATAATTCAGTGATTACCTGTTTGGATAGGTCGCTCGGAAGTCGATCCAAGAATAGGACTCTTGACAGGGACTTCTTTTGCGATATAATCACGCCAGGGAGCGGTGCCTATGGCCCTACCAGGTCAATTTAGCGCACAGAAAGAGTGACGTCGGTTAGAACTGGAACTCTAGGTCAACATGATATCCGGCGGGATATTCACTGACTTCTCTGCGGAGCCTTAAGGCTCCGCAGACTGTTTCAGGAGACATAGAGGAGGTGCCACTTGGCCAAATTAACGCTTCAAACCGGTCCAGGCGTCTTCGAGGTTCTCGCTCATGTCTGCCGGAGTCACCAGGAAGCCGTGAAACAATTTGTAGAAAACGCGGCTGATGCTATCCAGCAGCTTTGCGGTGATGAAGGGCGCATCACCATCATCCTGGAGTACGCAGCCTCGGGCAATGAGCACGGCAGAACCCTGAAAAGGATTGCCGTTGCCGACAATGGCATCGGCATGGACAGGAACAAGATGAAGGCCATTCTGCAGCGTGTCGGCGACTCCGAAAAGGTGGAACTGGCGCTCAGGGGCGAGAAAGGCATTGGCATACTTGCCTTTTCGCTCATTGCCGAAGAATTGCACCTTGCCTCCACCGCCGCTGATGGTGTTTCCTCAAGCTGTGTGGTGTTGAAGCGCCCCTGGTTGAAGACAGGCCAAGCTGAAATCGCCCAACGCTGTCCCAGACATACTCATAGTGAGCGCGGTACTATCGCCTATCTGGAGAACATCCTGCCTGAAATAGCCGACAAGCTCACAAAAGAGAGTCTAAAGGAATACCTGGGGCGTGAGTTTGCCAGTGACCTCAGGCAGGGCCTCTATGCCATGTCCATCTCCGATGGTCGTGAATTCGAGCCGGTGCCTCCTCAGCGATATCGCGGTATTAAAGCTATGGCTGCCACCATATCGCTGGGACGCCCAGGTTCGGTATTTGTTGAGTTACACGTCCTGCCCTGGGAGATGACAGATGCCACCGTGAGTCTTTACGGTCGTGGTGGCACACGCATCTGTCTTTTGACTGACCTTGATGATTTCAAATCCCCTCCCTGGACTGACAGGCGCCTTGAGGGCTATGTTCGCTGTGATCACCTGAAACGCACGGCTGACAAGACAGCAGTGGTCCAGGACCAAGTCTACCAAGCGTTTGTTGCCAGCCTTCGCCACACAGAGCCTGAGATCAAAGATATGATAGCCAGAATAAGCGCCGAATCTCAGGACCGGCGTTTTCAGGTAGTGATGAGCAAGACGGGTAAACTGATAGACAAGTTCCTTCGCTACCGCGACAGGGGATTGCTGGCAGAACTTTCCTACCGTTCATCTGTTCCCAGACATGACGGCAGGGGTGCAGCCGAGAAAACACCGGCGAAGTCCCCGGCCAACCCTGAGCCATCAGACGGGAAGCCAATCGGCCAGCGGGCGTCTGTCTATACAAGGGCACCTCATATTGAACTGCGACCTCCGCCGCATGCCAAGGCCGAATTAAGAAGCTGGTACGATCCCCGAAGTGAATGCATCTGCATCAACCGGGAGCACGAGGAATTCATGCTTGCCCAGAGGCAGGACCCACGTTGTATACGATATCTGTTTGCCATATGGGCGAAGGAGAGTCTTCTCCAAGAATATGGCGCTGATGCCGAGAGGTTGGCTGATGAGATGGTAGGGAGACTGGCTGAGGCAGAGCCCTTACTCTGGTAGGGATACTACCTATATTTAGGTGGTCTATGTTCAACCCGGGAAGGACAGCCCTCCGCTTATGCTGAAGGTCTGTCCCGTGATCTGATTTGAGTCCTCTGAGGCGAGAAATAACGCCAGTTGCGCGATATCATCCGGTCGGTTCATGCCAAAGGGCATCCGCTCCTCTGCCTTTTTGAATATCTTAAATATGCGGCTATCGGGGTTTGCCATAGCGTATTCATAGCCTGGCGTATCTTTGGTCACAGTAGTACATATGGTGTTTATCCGTATCTGCCAGCGAGCAATTTCCTGTGCCAGCGCCTTAGTCATAAGCACGAGAGCAGCCGCAGCACCACCGATCAAGGATTCCCCCGGGGTAGGTGTTCTGCCTGCGTCTGAGGTGATAATAATGATCTTCCCGGTTTGCCTCTCCATCATGTGGTCAAGGACGGCCCTTACGCAGTAGAGCCTGGAGAACAAATGGCTTCTCATGACATCCATGTATGATTCAGGAGCAATCTTGTAGAAGGATTCAGGAGGAGCACCACCTCCCCCACCGCTGGCAACCAGTATATCGACCTTGCCAAACTTTTGCACCGCACTATCCACCATCTGCTTTACTTCCTGGTAGTTCCATATGTCTGCCCGCTCAAATCCAGCTTTCCGCCCCAAGCCCTCGATCTGCTCCACCACCTGTAAAGCAGGGCCTTGGCTCCTTGCATTTACCACGATATCCGCCCCATTCTCCGCAAACCTTAGGGCTATGGTCCTGCCAATGCCCTTGCTTGAGCCCGTAATTAATGCTACTTTGCCACTTAGGTTTGCCTGCATAGTTCACACCCCCTGGCGGCAGATTGTTTCGCCTCTCAGCTTGAAGAGGCTCACCTGCGGTTTTCAGCGACCTTTTTCTGGGCGGGCAAGCCGTTTGAGAATGATGATAGAGACTATTTCTGTTGTTTCAGGGACTTGTCGATTGACATCAAAGATTCTTGCATGGTAAAGAACATAGTAAAGAACGCCATTACTATTTCACAGACAATCCGCCAGACCATGTTGCCAAAAATGACGAGGAAAATGCTCAAGACGACACCCCATATACGCCACTGATTGTGGGTGTCAAGAGACCGCAACACGAGCGGAACAGCACCGACGGTGAGCCAGATTGCGCCAATAACCCAGAGCAGCCTGATAAAACTGGTACCCAGCATCCGTCGGAAAACGAAGAATTCACCTACTGACTGAGAGAAACTCGGCTTGTCATTCATACCTTAACCCCCCTTTCTCTATGGAAACTATCTGGAGGTGCTTGTCTGCAGCATCTCACCTTGTTGGCAACCAGGATGCTAGCTGCCATATGGCATTCCGGATTGATGAAGAGCATGGTGCGCCGCTTCCTCGCCAGCAGCAATAGCCTCAGCCGCTTTGTCGAACTGGAAGAAGCCTATTTTCCCTACTGCTGGACTGATAGCTAAGTCAGCATCCTCCAGATTCTGCATAGCCACTCGGTGCCCAGCGATAAGCAGAGACTGACTCAGTACCTTGACCAGAGTCGGAGGGCGTTTACTCTCCGACTCCTGGAGCATGTCGGCTGGGTCAGGTACGACATTCACTCCCACAACATACCCTGCACCCATATTACGGCACGTACTCACAGGAACTTCATTCACCAGACCCCCATCGACAAGGTATCGCCCATCCACTTTGACTGGGGTCAAAATGCCAGGAACAGAGATGCTGGCCCGGACAGCTTTAATTACTGAACCACTGTCCAATACCACTGCTTGACCATTCAGGATGTCCGTCGCTACACAGGCAAAACCAAGCTTCAGATCAGAGAACGTCACATCCCCCAGGAGGGACTTGAGCATTGATGTGATTCTCTTGCCATGAACGAAGCCACTTACAGATAGAGTGGGATCGACCAGAAGCGCCATACGTTTCCAGCCCACCCCCAATGCCCACTGCTCTATCTCACTGGCTTTGAGTCCCCCAGCGTAGAGAGCGCCGATCAGCGCGCCGATACTGGTTCCCGCGATAACCTCCGGGAAGAGCCCATGCTCCTCGAGAACCTTGATCACACCAATGTGAGACATGCCCCGCGCACCACCACCACCCAGTGCATAGCCTATCTTGCCCCTGACCGGAGTTGCCATTACTTTTCTACCGACCTTAGAATATCGATCTGGCTCACGATTTGCCCCTGCCTATCTCATTTAATCTCAGGCATGTCTATAACCAACGGCCTTCAATCTAGACTCAATCTCAGCAGGCAAGTCAAGTTGCTTGTATACATCACCGTGGTCTTGAGCTACTTCCACCAGGGCAGAGACAAACTGCAAGCCAATGTCGTTCATCCTCGTAGCATGCCATTTAAGCAAATATTTTGTAATAGGTTCACCTTGCATCTGGATTAACGGCTCATTCTTTGAGTCTTGTTCCTTTTTACTCTCAACTGTCGGCCTGTCCAACAAGACCAGTTGGGTGACCATGAACGACCTCTGAATTAGTTCCGTTAGCTTCAGATGAGCCTGCCGCAGCACAATTGCTTCCGGTTGTTTGGAGTTTGCTTTTGCTTTCAACGCCAGGAAGTCTCGGAGTTCCCCTTCCAGTATAGCAACAATGTCTGCTCTGCTAAGGACATCCGCATCCACTTCAAGCAAAGTTCTAACCAGTTTGTTGCTAAGAACCGATGTTACAAGCTCACCCCATTCCTGTGGGGACATCCCTCCCTTATCTCCCTGTTCTGGCATGGGCAACTCCTCGACCAAGGGTATCAGCACCAGGAGAATCTTTCCTCATATTGGCACTTTGTCGCTTCTGCTGGCAGTTTGAATCGTAACATGGAGGATATATCAGATGCAATCTGATGCGCTCGTCCATCACCCAACTGTCTAAAGCGCATTCCCCACCGCATAGCCGGCCTTCGTGGCCTCGAAGACCCGCCCTACGCTGAAGGAATCGCCGATATTGCGAATATCCGGCGCCACGCGCTCTCTGACGCATGCCTCGTAAAGACTGTCATCAAGTCGCAGGCCGACCGCCAGCACCACCAGGTCTGCCTCAACCTCTACCTCCTGCTCCTTGACCTTGATCTTCTTCGCGAGAGGGTTCTTCACATTCTCAGGCAGAAGCGGTGACCAGGTGTTGTACGGGTCAGGTACTGTGGGAGAGATATTCCTTATCAGCCTGACTGAGCCCTGGCTGACGCTCTTGAGCCTGGTGCAATTCATTAGCAGCACGTTTGCCTTTTCCAGGTAGTGAATGAGGTAGCCCCGATTGGCAGTGCATACCCCTTTCATGAAGTAGGGCAACATCTCTACGACCGTAACCTGCCTGCCCATCTCGTAGGCCAACATGCAGGCCGTCTCGCAGCCCACCGAGCCGCCACCGACGATAACCACCTTTCGCACTTTCTCGGCCACAGAAGGGTGGCGCAGGAAGTCCACCGCCTGCACCACATGCGGCAGATTGATTCCTTCAACGGACAGGGGGATCGGCTGCGCCCCAGTACAGGTGACGACAGCATCAAATCCCTCGTCTCTGAGCAGCGCTGGTGTAGCCTCTACCCCAAAGCGCAATATGAGCTCACGGGCCTGGGCTGTCTGCTTCAGCAGGTTGGTCAGGTACTGTAGATAGTTAGCTACATCGTACTTTATCCTGGGCGCAGCACCTGGAATCAGCTCCCCACCCGCCCGGTCCAGTTTCTCAAATAAGGTCACCCGGTGCCCCCGCTGCGCCGCAGTGCAGGCACATAGTATTCCCGCCGGCCCGGCACCTACAACAGCTACTCTCTTTACCTTGGCAGCAGGGACAACCTCGGCGGATAACACATCCTCAAACCCAGCACGCGGATTCACGGCACACTGGGGATGCCCACCCTCCAGAAACTCATTCAGGCAGGCTTCCTGATCACCAATGCACGGGCAGATCTCGCACACCCGACCAGCGAAGGTCTTGTTGGGCCACTCCGGATCGGCCAACAAAGGACGTGCCAGCATGATCATGTCACACAACCCATCGCGCAGGGCGCGTTCCGCCAAGTCGGGATAACCTAGCTTCCCAACAGCCACAACAGGCACAGGCATACCAGCATTTGACTTAATCCCCTGACTGACAAAGTAATCTTTAACCAGCTTGGCCACCGCCAGATAGCACCCCGGTGGCATCGGAGTGGGCGGATGCGGCAGCCACCAGTTGTCATAGCAGCCCAGATCCACATCAAACATGTCTACGCCAGCCTTGACCAGGTTAGTCATGTATTCCAGCGTCATCTCGGCAGTACGTTCCCTGGTAAACTTCTTCAACGAACCAACCTCCCGCATCCGCTGGCCATAGGTCTCGTTTAAGGCCAGAGAAAGGTCAATGCGGTACATTATCGGGTAGTGGTCACCGCAGCGCTGGCGGATCTGCTTCACCATTTCAAGGCCAAAGACCTGCCAGTTGGCAAAGTGGCCGAACCTGCGGCGGTTGAAGGCAGGGTTGGTCATCTGTTCCAGCAGATATCCCTCATGCCCATGCAGATAGACGCCATCAATCAGCAACGCCTTGGCGTCAGCGGCTGCCTGGCCCGCGTTCTTAATGATTTTCCAGCACTCGCCATCCCGCAAGGGGCGGCATGGTATAGCGGGCAAATAGAAATTGGGATTCCAGGAGGCCGATACGGGCAGCCTGAACCTCTTCACCAGACATTCCGGGGAACCAACACGGCCCACTCCGGCACTGAGCTGGATGAAAAACTTGGCTCCATAAGCGTGGATGCCCTCGGCCAACTCCCGCCAGCCGGGAAAGACTGTGCGCGAGCGATCAATGCGTGGGAGAATGCTGAGGTCACCCGGCTCCGTCATTGAAGCCTCAACATTCATGCTCACCGACACCAACTCCTGAGGTAATCAGGCCCACGCCCCCTTTGGCGCGGTCGGTGTAGTACTGGATCATCTTGTTGCTTGGCCGGCCGGTCTCCTCGGCCACTCCCACATTGCCCATAGGGCCCATCACGATGCGGTTCTTGATCTTGATAGCGTTAACCTGGATTGGAGAGAACAGATGGTCGTAGGGATACAAACGGTCGGTCATTCTGCCATCTTCCAGGCGCTTCTCGTCCTGGAACCACCTGCCGTAACTATCGACAAGGCCTTTGATAATACCCTGGTAGTTGCCTTCCATCAGCACCATCCTCCCTCCCAGAGGAATATATCCGGGTACTCTTTTCCCCTCAGAAGAACCGCTTGTCACATGACTATGTCACAGCCAGCGTTGCTTACCATCAGCCGGCTGGCCTCTCAGTCGTCTACGGGAGCAATAGTAGCACCCGCTTATAGTCAAATCAAGCATCGGGGCAATAGGGGTACCGCATCTGGCAATATGAAGCAGGTTGCCCCTCACCTGACAGGCTGTTAAGATACAGGGAATAGCGTGGTCAGGCCGACTCGGCCAACACCGGGATTACCCCGCTCACTATCGTGATACTTCGTCTAAGGGAGGAGCCCCGATGAAAGTAGTAGCCTTCAACGGCAGCACCCGTAAGGATGGCAACACCGCAATTCTGGTGAAGCACGTCTTCGCTGAGCTTGAAAAAAAGGGTATTGAAACAGAAATGATACAGCTTGCCGGCAAACAACTTGGAGGTTGCCTTGCCTGTTATAAGTGCTACGTCAACGTCAACAAGCGCTGCATTCAAGAGAACGATGCCCTGAACACGTATATCGAAAAGATGACGCAAGCGGATGGCATAATCATGGCTTCGCCCGTCTATGTCGCCAGTGTATCTCCAAACATGAAGGCTCTGATCGACCGTGCTGTCATGGTCTGCAAAGCTAACAGCGGCCTCCTCCGGCACAAGGCTGGCGCTGCCATAGTTGCTGTGCGTCGCGGCGGTCAAGTACATGCGCTGGATACCATGAATCACTTCTTCTTGATTAGCGAGATGATTGTGCCGGGATCCTCCTACTGGAATTTCGCCTTTGGCCTGGAAAAGGGTGACGTTGATAAGGACGCGGAAGGCATTCAGACCATGCAAGTCCTGGCTCAGAACATGGCCTGGCTGCTCAAAAAGCTACATGGCTAGACACAAAAGGAGCTATAAAGTGGCCGGTACTGGATTGGGGGTCGACACTGCTGTGGTTGTTACCTCTGCACCTACAACCAGGCTGCCGACCTTCACGTTCGCGAGATCATCTGTAAGCCTCTGTAGGTGAGGCTATAGCCAACAAGAAGAGAACCCGAATCTGAACTCAAAGAATGAATAATTGGTCCATGATCTTGGTCCTTAGATCACGGGAGACAATAACCCGGTAATACGCCTCCGTTTTCTCATCCTCGCTTAAATCGCTCATCCTGATAGCCTTGTAGGCATTAAAGACCACCTCGCGCTGCTGCATCAGGCCTCGGTTGACCAGGTTTATGTCCCACATCGGCCTGCGGCTGGCCCACCAGAATTGGTCACTGTGCATTGCCCTGTCCAACAGCCCTCTGGCTATATCAGCATAATACTTGACAGGACTCGGTGGTAGCGCCTTCCATGGCCTTCCTGGTCAGTTCGATGGCTATCTTGAGGTGCTGCCACTGCAACTGATGGATCAGGTTGTCCTTTGAGTTCCACAGAGGATAGGGGTTCCCGGCTTGGACATCATCCATGGTAGTGCTCCATGACAAGGGTCGGGGTTCAACAAACTCGCCAGCAGGAAAATGCTTCAGAAGCTCGCTCATAGTGACCACCTGGATTTCGCCCGTCTCAGCAGTAGTGCGCAGCAGTTCAACCTGTTCCTTTGCCGGATCAACAGACTGCACCAATTTTTGAACCCCATCACCGGCCTTCTCAACACCCGTTCGGCTTGCTCCATGGCCTCCAGTGCCTGTTTCTGGTTGTAGCGCCTCATACACCTCAGCCAGGAAAAGTTCCTCCCAGTGGCGTATATGGTGGCCAAAGGTCTCGGCATCCATAGCTATTACCACGTAGATATCCTCTCCCTTACGGCCAAGCCCCTTCAGTTGTTCAATAAACCCTCTGGCATCAGTCTGCTTAAAAGATATGCGGTTGCTCAAGATGTCATCACGAAAGAATACTGCCAGCTTTTGGCTACCAGCTTTTATCTGATAGATGACATCGGTAGGCCAGGCCACAGGACAGGCCAGCCCGCTCACGATGATCCACTTGTGCCCCGCTTCCAGTATCGGTTTCACGATTTCGTGACTGTAGCACATCTCCGGAGTAAAGAACCCTTGAGGCGAATAGCTCTTGCCAAAGAACCGCCTGTTGGTCTGATAGTTCAGCATTATCTGCCGCAGCATCTCATCCTGAGGTATGAGGGGCAGGATAGGGTGATACTTCGCCGAACCTACAAACTCCAACCGCCCCGCCTCAGCCAGCTCTCGCAATCCATCAATTACATCTGACATCCCATGCTCATCCAGCATCTCGGTAAGCACAGCGTTAATGTTTACCGTAACCCGAGCATGAGATTGTTCATGAAACAGGTTCACCAGCGGTCGGTAGGACTCATTGCAAACCTTCTTCAATATCCGGTGGAACTGAGTTGGCGGCTGATAGAAATGTAATAGCGGTGCCAGATAGATCATCTTCCTACCTCCACACTTCACCCGTCTGAATCGGAAGCTTCCCTTCGCTTCCAGCCCGGAGTCTTCAGTAGCTCGCCGATATCAGCAGACCTGCGCGCGCCGTAAAACGGCCAGAGATCAAGGTTCTTCCAGAAAATGCCTTGACAACCTCTCTTGACGATGATATCACAAAACTATGCGCCTGTTACTATCCCATCTCGGCACAAGCAAGTTGATCTATTTCCCCGACTGACGACTTTACTGGGGCATGGACATGCGGTAGTATGACATAAATGCCACCTGACTCATCATTTCGAATAGGTCTCCGTTAGACTACGGACAGTTCATTGAGAAAGGAGGTGCCCCAATGCCCTGCAAGACTAAAAAACAGCCTTGCTCCACACCATCCAAGCCAAACAAAGCAAAGCCGTCATCGCCTTCTAAGAAAAAGTAGTTGATGCCCTGACACTCGGTTCAGCAATGCGGAGGGGCTCGCTTCCAAGAGGGGAGCTCTTCCGCTTTTTATGAGAAAAAGGTTTTCATGACCCTGACCCTGAGCTTATGTATCTTTGCTTTGACCGTGGTATTGATCATGACCAGGCCAAAGCCCCTGAACGAAGCTACAGCGGCAGCGCTGGGCGCTGTCGCTATGCTCATCACTCGCATCATATTGCCCGCTGAGGGCTACGAGGTGCTCCGGAACACGGCGAACATCCTCCTGTTCTTCCTGGGCCTAATGGTAATCAGCACCGTGGCGGACCAGGCAGGATTCTTCAAGTGGAGCGCTTTCAAGGCCGTCAGGCTAGCCAGAGGCAACGGGCGCATATTACTCCTCGTCGTGTTTGGACTGGGAACAGTGATTACCATCTTCTTCTCCAATGATGCCACGGCCCTGATACTGACGCCGATCGTCTTCGTGTTGGTTACCAGACTGAAACTTAGGCCGCTGCCCTATGTCTTTGCCTGCGCTTTTATCGCCAACACCGCTTCCATGTTCTTGCCTGTTTCCAATCCAGTGAATCTACTGGCGGTGGACAAGTTCGGGATTACTCTAGGTGAATATCTTCGATTCTCTCTGCTGCCCAGCTTCCTGGCAGTCTCTATAAACATATTGATCTTTTTTCTCATATTCCGAAAGGATATTTCAGTCTCCTTCAAGGATGAGCAACCAGAATCTCCTGTCAAGATTGATGCCTTTTTCCTGTTTGTCTGCTCCTGTTTGGCACTAACTGCTGTTGGCTACCTACTCGCCTCTCTGTATGGGAAGCCGCTTTCCTGGCCAGCGCTGGCAGGCGCGGCTATCCTCCTTACAGGCGGCTTTGCCTTCCGACGTCTTAAGCCAGCCAGCGTAGGCTCAGGTATTTCATGGTCCATCTTCCTCTTTATTTTTAGCCTGGCACTGATAGTGAAGGGATTAGATAACGCTGGGGTCACCCATTATCTGGGCGAGGCAGTGACCAGCCTTTCTTCCAAAGGCACCCTAGGGGCAATCCTGGCCATTTCATTCAGCACAGCCCTTGGCTCAAACCTGGTCAACAACTGGTCAATGATGATGATTTCAGTGTCCAGCCTGGGAAGTATCGGCCACCCGGTGTCATCATTCAGTCAAAGCATTATCTACTCCAGCATCATGGGAGCCGACATGGGGCCGAACATCTCAATCTTGGGTTCGTTGTCATCCATGCTCTGGCTGGTGCTCCTGAGGCGTAGAGGGCTTGACATTCATCCCCTTCAATATCTGAAGCTGGGGCTCATCATCACTCCCGTAATACTCATCGTCGGTGCCCTGAGCATTTATATCTGTAGCCTGTTATGGAGGTGATTCATCGTAACCTTGATCTTGAAGGCAAGAGATTGCAAAATGTTAATAAAATGTTAACATTGGTATGTGAGGGACACCACGCCAAAACCACTTGACATGGGTTCCCCCTGGTGATATATAAATGCACCAATGATATTATTGGTTATTCATAAAGCATAAGGGGCGTAACTTTAGTCACATAATTCTCGGTCAGAAACCGGAAAACTAAACGAAAAAGGAGGCGCATAAAATAGAATGAAAAAGTCGCCAGCGATTATGGAAGGCCTTATAGAGGAGGAACCTCCAAGTACTACCGCTGTTAGAAGCGAGGTAGAAGAAGAGCCCCCAGGTAGAGTGGCCCTGAAGAACAGGAGTAGGTTCTTCGGGCATGTTTCAAAAGAAAGCTGGAACGACTGGAAATGGCATTTCCGCAACCGTATCACCACTGTTGACGAACTGACAAGGTATATCTCTTTATCAGCCAAGGATCAAGAGCAGATCCGGTTGGTCATAACTAAATATCCTCTTTCAGTAACACCATACTATTTCTCTCTCATCAACTTTGATGACCCCGATGACCCCATCAGGATTCAGGCCATACCCTGCTTTAAGGAAATAGGCCTATCTGGCATTGGCATGGACGACCCTCTTGATGAGAATGGGCACTCTGTCGTCCCTGGACTTGTTCACAGGTATCCTGACCGGGTATTGATGGTACTTACTGACATCTGCCCTATGCTCTGCCGTCACTGCACCCGGAAACGGGAATGGCGGAAGGGTGGATGGGTGCACAACAGTGACGAGATCAACCGGATGATGGATTATATCCGCCAGAACAAAAAGGTCCGTGATGTCGTTATCTCCGGCGGTGATCCATTGACCCTCTCCACCAGACGTTTAGAGGAGGTACTAGCCGGCCTGCGACAGATTGAGCACGTGGAGATAATACGTATCGGGACCAGGTTCCCTGTAGTATTGCCGCAACGTATAGATGACGAGCTATGTTCGATGTTATCAAAATACGGGCCAATATGGGTCAATACCCATTTCAACCATCCACGTGAGGTAACACCGGAGGCTGCCGTTGCCTGTGACAAGCTGCTGCGGGCTGGAATCCCTGTGAACAACCAGTCTGTGCTCCTTCGTGGAGTAAACGATAGCGTAGAAATACAGACGAAGCTCTGCCATGAGCTTCTTAAAATAAAGGTGCGCCCTTATTACCTCTTCCAGTGTGACGAGGTACGGGGCACAGAGCACCTCCGAACACCGGTGGAAACCGGTATAAAGATCATTGAGGGACTGCGAGGGCACACGTCGGGCTTGGCTATTCCCACCTTCGTGGTTGACCTGCCTCAGGGTGGAGGTAAAGTTCCCCTTCAGCCAAACTATGTGGTGCTCCAAACTACTGAAGAGCTACTGATAAGGAACTACCAGGGGCGTCTCTTTCATTACCGAAACCCCAAGAGCTCAAAATCAGGTCCAGCGAAGGTTGGTGGCAATAATGGCCGCCGCAACGGCAACGTAAATCAGTTGGCCTTTCCTGCATTGGCATCATCATCCAAGGTCGACGTTAAGGTGCAATAGGGTTCAAGCGCGTCTTGAAGAATCAGCTTATTGCCTCTAACCGGCGAATGGATAGGGTCGTCCAGGTTGTCTCTTTTTTGTAGGATGAAGATAGGGCTATCCTACGACCTCAAGGAAAAGGTTCCCGCAACCCAGGGCTACCCTGAGGACGCCCTCGAAGAGTACGATTCCCTGGAAACGGTTGAGGCTATCGCAAAGGCGATTGAGGCTCAATCCCACACAGTAGTCAGGTTGGGCGGGGGTAAAGACTTTCTCACCAACATTCTTCAGGAGAATGTTGAGTTTGTCTTCAACATCGCCGAGGGGCTGGGCAATTACAGAAGCAGAGAGGCCCAGGTGCCCTCCGTTCTGGAGATGCTCAATATACCCTATTCAGGCTCAGACCCTCTGTGCCTGGCGATATGTCTGGACAAGCCGCTGACCAAAAAAATAGTGGCCATGGCTGGCGTCGCCACCCCAAGATGCCAAGTAATCAGCCATAGACAGCAGCTAGAAGAAATGGATTGGGGGGATTTCCCCACCCCCGTCTTTGTTAAGCCAGCCCATGAGGGTTCCAGCAAAGGCATCCGCCTCGCTTCCAGAGCAGAGAGCCCAGAACAGATCACTACAGCAGTCAAGAGACTATTGCAGCACTACCAACAGCCGGTGATGGTGGAGGAATTCATCACTGGAGATGAAGTTACGGTAGGGCTGGTCGGCAAGTCTCCACCCCAAGTGGTGGGGATCATGCGCATTGTTCCCAAGAAAAAGTCGGACTATTTCATCTACTCCTTAGAGGTAAAGCGAGATTGGGAGTCTCTCGTGAACTACGAATGTCCTGCTCAACTCGAGACAGGTATTCTGAAGAGTATCACGGACTCCAGTCTAAAGGCTTTTGAGGTCTTGGGTTGCCGGGACTTTGCCAGGCTGGATTTCAGAGTCAGTCCCAACGGAATACCCTATTTCCTGGAGATAAACCCCCTGCCGGGACTTAACCCTAAGTCAGGCGACCTGCCCATCATGGCCGGCAGGATGGGGTGGACTCACCAGGCATTGATATCAGCCATCCTCAAAGCTGCCTTAGGGAGGTACCCCCAGTGCGCCGCAAAGTAGCCATTGTCTATAACGAGCCAAGCCTCAGCCGCTACGGGAACATGGGTGAGGAAAAGGCAGTCGTTGGCGTCCTCGATGCAGTGAAGGCAGTGCACCGGGCCCTCGTCGAGTTAGGCTACGCGGTAATGCGGGTACCTTTGCAGCCACCCCTCGAGAACGCCGCCAAGAGCCTGCAGAATATAGATGCAGAGCTGCTATTTAATCTTTTCGAAGGCTTTGATGGTTGCCCGGAAACGGAAGCTATTATAACCAATATGCTGTCCGAGGTTGGCTTGCCTTATACAGGCTGCTCAAGCACAGCCATAGCCTTGGCCCTCGACAAGGCAAAGGCCAAGGCTATTATGGAAGCCTCCGGAATAAGCACACCCAGATACCAAGTAGTAAGCCCGGAAACCCTCTCCGAATTCCACTTGAGCTACCCCTGCATTATAAAACCATGCGGAGAAGATGCCAGCCACGGCCTGTCCCAGGATAGCGTAGTACACGACTACGACTCGCTGCAGAAACAAGTGACCCGCGTGAGCCAGCTTTTCGGAGGAAGGGCGCTGGTGGAGGAGTTCATCGAAGGCCGCGAGTTCAACGCCACCGTCTTGAGCAATGGAGAGGCAGCTGTTCTGCCCATTTCAGAGATAGTCTATTCACTGCCACCTTCAATGCCTCGTGTTCTTACTTTTGCCGCCAAGTGGGAACTGGATAGCGTCTATTTCCAGCACACGAAGCCTGTCTGCCCAGCCCAAATAGGGGCCGGAGAGCAGGCGCAAATAATCGAGACCGCCCTGGCTGCCTTCAGGCTACTGATCGGCCACGGGTACGCCAGGGTAGACATGCGGATGGACGCCAAGGATAAAGTCAACGTCCTGGAAGTAAATCCCAACCCTGATATATCTCCCGGCACTGGCGCAGCTCGCCAGGCCAAGGCCGCTTCGATGACCTACAGCCAGTTTATTGAGAAAATCATAACGCTCACCATTCAGAAGTAATGGCTATGAGACCCATGATCAGGCCGATGACCAATGAGGACAAACCGGCAATAATGCAGATCCTGCGGGCTATACCTGAATTCACCCCTGAGGAAGTAATCGTGGCCGAGGAAGTCATCGACTGCTATTTGCAGGATCTGTCCGGCTCGGGCTACCACGCCTTTGTAGCTGAGATCAGTTCATCAGTGGCAGGATACATCTGTTACGGCCCAACACCATTGACCAAAGGAACCTGGGATATTTACTGGGTGGCAGTAGATATTAAGAGGCAGGGACATGGTTTGGGGCATGCTCTGATGGCATTCGCCGAGGGCAAGATCGGGGAGAATCAAGGCAGATTGATCATTGTTGAGACATCCGGTAAACCGGAATATGAGAAAACCAGAGGTTTCTATTCTTCACTGAACTACAAGCTGGTCGGCCAGATCGCCGACTTCTACGCGCCTGGGGATGACAAACTATTCCTCGAGAAACGGCTGGCCTAACAGGGACTAGGCCCTGATTCAATGTCCCCACCTCCACCCCCAGATTATTCACCAATCACGATGACTACTTTGCACCCCACTGGACTCATGCTATAATGTAGCCGATTAAATGAATAATGGAGTATGAGGTGGAGAAGGAGAAAAAGAGCGCCATTATAGAGCAATTCAGGTCCGGCGAGAAGGACACTGGCTCGACAGAGGTTCAGGTAGCCTTGCTCACAGAAAGGATAAACGGGCTAACTGAGCACATGAAAATACACCGCCACGATCACCACTCTCAACGGGGGCTGCTTATGTTAGTAGGGCAACGGAGGAGTCTGCTGGCCCATCTGAAAAGAGAAGACGTGGCACGATATCAGGCGCTTATAACCAAGCTTGGCCTGCGGAGATAGCCTTTTTCTGGCAATCCCCCCACAAGTGCTTCCACTGGTAGTCCCGTTAGGAGGTTTGTATTGGCTAATATGTTACATAAGGTTGAAAGAGGGTTCGGGGGAAGGCTACTAACTCTGAAAACAGGAGACTTGGCTATGCAAGCCAGTGCTGTTACCGTTAGTTACGGTGATACAGTGGTGTTGGTCACAGCCTGTATGGATAAAGAGCCCAGAGAGTCAATTGATTTCCTTCCATTAACCATAGACTATGAGGAGAGGCTCTATGCCGCTGGCAAAATTCCAGGAAGCTTCTTCAGAAGAGAAGGACGTCCGGGTCAACAGGCAACCCTGGCCAGTCGCCTCGCTGACCGCCCTCTGCGCCCTCTCTTTCCCAAAGGCTTACGTCATGAGGTACAGATCATCGTTACCGTTCTCTCAGCAGACCAGGAGAACTCGCCCGACATATTGGGCCTTATCGGTGCCTCCACTGCGCTTTCCATATCTGAAATCCCCTTCGAAGGGCCAGTGGGAGCCGTCCGTGTGGGCTTTATCAATGGGGAATTCCTGATTAACCCCACCTTCAGTCAACTTCAAGAGAGTCTTATCGACCTCGTTGTTGTCAGTACCAAAGAGAAAATAGCCATGGTGGAGGCAGGGGCTAAAGAGGCTTCTGAGAAGCTTATCATGGAGGGAATTAAGTTTGGTCAGCGAATTAACCAGGAGGTCATCGCACTGCAGGAACAACTAGTCGGCATGTGCGGCAAGACCAAAGCAAGATTCGAGGCACATGCAGTTGACCCTGAGTTGGAGTCAGCCGTCTCATCTGCTCTTGGTGATAAGGTCTCCCAGCTGTTTGGCCAGGGGAAAATAGAGCGAGATCAGGCGATATCAGCTTTGAAGGAAGAATTGCTGGAGAAGCTGGGGGAGAAGTATCCCCGTCAGGAAATACTCCCTTTGTTCGAAGCGAGACTGAAGGCAGCATTGAGAACCCGCATCTTGGAGAAGGGCGCCCGTCCTGATGGACGCCACGTGACAGAGATACGTCCTATAGAGTGTGCCGTGGGGCTCCTTCCCCGCACCCATGGCTCAGGCTTGTTCACCCGAGGCCTGACTCAAGTCCTGAATATCGCTACCCTTGGTTCAGCACGGGAAGAACAGAGGTTGGATGGCCTTACGTTGGAAGAGAGCAAGCGTTTCATGCATCACTATAACTTCCCTCCATACTCCACTGGGGAGGTGAAACGTATTGGCACCCCAGGACGTCGTGAGGTTGGGCATGGCGCTCTGGTGGAAAAGGCTCTTATTCCTGTGCTTCCATCCGAGAATGACTTCCCCTATACTATTCGACTGGTCTCCGAAGTTCTCAGTTCCAACGGGAGTACCTCTATGGCTTCTGTCTGCGCCAGTACGCTGTCTCTAATGGACGCTGGTATCCCCATCAAGGCTCCAGTGTCTGGAATAGCCATGGGCCTTGTCACTGGTGAAAACGGTGAATTCGCTGTTCTCACCGACCTCGAGGGCATGGAGGATGCCTATGGCGACATGGATTTCAAGGTGGCGGGCACCGCAGCCGGAATAACAGCGTTGCAACTGGACACCAAACTCAAAGGCCTGAGCCCTGAGATCTTGGAGAAAGCCTTGGACGACGCTCACCAGGCTCGCCTGTTCATCCTTACCACAATACAGAAAACCATCGCCACCAGCCGGCCTGAGTTGAGCAAATATGCACCCCGAATGATCAAGCTGAACATCGACCCCAGCAAGATCGGGAGCGTCATTGGCCCCGGTGGTAAAACAATAAGGTCGATCATCGAACAAACAAAGACAACCATAGATATTGAGGATGATGGGACTGTGCTTATCGGTTCAGTCGATCCAGAGGCAGCCCAGAAAGCCATCGCCATCGTCCAAAACCTGACGAGAGATATCGAGGTTAACGCTGTCTACACTGGAAAGGTGACCCGTATATTCGGCTTTGGAGCTTTGGTGGAAATCCTCCCCGGGAAGGAGGGCCTGGTTCACATAAGCGAACTCGCCGATTACCGCGTACCCAGCGTGGAAGAGGTGGTCAAACTAGGTGACGAGATCATGGTTAAGGTGACTGAAATTGACCGCCAGGGGAAAATTAGCCTTTCACGACGCGCCGTATTCCAGGAACAATCCCAAGCAGGCAACGAGCCAAAGCAAGGCGAGGGTGGCCCGCCAACCCGAGGCCATACTCCCAGAAGACCTCCCGATGGTCAACGCACCGAAAGGAAGCCCACCGAAGGCCCTCGCTACCATCGCCCTAGAGGTGATTCTCCCCAGAACAAGAATGACTAGGGAGCAAAGCAGAATGCCAATCAGAGTAGTAGTCCAAGGTGCCTTGGGGAGGGTGGGGCAGGAGGCAATAAATGCTGCCTGCAAGGATCCTCACCTGCAGCCAGTGGGAGCGGTGGATGCGAAGGCTGATGAAAAAAGCCTCCTTTTGCCTAACAGAGCCGGCTCTATCCCCCTCTCCTCAAACCTGGAGACCATTTTGACGCAAACACAGCCCCAGGTTCTCGTAGATTTCAGTGTGGCCGAGGCTACCATGAATGCAGTGAGGCTGGCCACAAAACGGAAGGTCAGCTTGGTGATTGGCACTACCGGTCTCTCCGCAGATGCATTGGGCGAGATCGATCGGCTAGCCAAGGCTAATGACGTAGGTGCCATAGTAGCCCCCAACTTCGCTCTAGGGGCTGTAGTGATGACCCATTTGGCCAAGATAGCGGCAAAATACTTCGACTACGCTGAAATCATAGAATTGCACCATGAGCAGAAACTTGATGCTCCTTCAGGAACGGCTCTCTCTACTGCCAGAGCAATTGCAGAGGCAAGAGGAAAACCTTTCCTCTATTCAAGAACGCAAAAGGAGACTCTCAGTGGAACCAGAGGAGGGGAATTTCAGGGTATTGCTATCCACAGCGTGCGTTTGCCAGGACTGATGGCCCACCAGGAGGTAATATTCGGAATATCAGGGCAGACACTTACCATTCGCCACGACACCATCAACAGGGAATGTTATATGCCGGGTGTAGTCCTGGCCATAAAGAAGGTGGTCGAACTGAAAGGACTAACTTATGGCCTGGACGCATTATTAGGTTTGTAGAAGACCAGAAGGAATAATGAAAAAATCGAATGTTGCTATCGTTGGTGCCACCGGAATGGTGGGGCAAGAGTTCATCAAGATATTGGAGCAGCGTCGCTTCCCTATGACCTCTGTACAGCTTTACGCCTCCGACCGCTCGCACGGGAGAAAGATGAAGGTCCACGGCGAGGAGCTAGAGGTCAAAGAGACAACTGCAAAATCCTTCGATGGTATTGATATTGCCCTTTTCTCTGCCGGCGCTGATATCAGCCGCCAGTTCTCCCCTATTGCTGCGCAGGCTGGAGCAACTGTAATCGACAATAGTGCTGCTTTCAGAATGGAGCCAGACGTGCCTCTTGTGGTACCCGAGGTGAACCCCGAGGATATAAAGATGCATCATGGTATCATCGCCAACCCCAACTGCTCCACCATCCAGATGGTGGTTGTCCTGTACCCATTACATAAGGTCAACCCCATCAAGCGGATCACTGTGGCTACTTACCAGTCTGTCTCGGGAACCGGTTTAGCCGCTATAGAGGAGTTGACCACCCAGTCCAGGCTTGCACTTGAAGGACAGAAGACCAAACCTCAAGTGTATCCGTACCAGATTGCCTTTAATGTCTTGCCGGAAATTGACGTTTTCCTCCAGAATGGCTACACAAAAGAGGAATGGAAAATGGTTGAGGAAACGCACAAGATTATGCATGCGCCGGATATTGCCATATCGGCTACCTGCGCGCGGGTACCGGTAAGGATTGGACATAGCGAAGCTGTTCAGGTAGAATTCAGTCACCCTATGTCTCCCGAGGAAGCAAAACGCATCCTATCCAAATCCCCCGGAGTAAAGTTGATGGATGACCCTGCTGCTAGGCTCTATCCTTATCCATTGATGGTAGCCGGACAGGACGATGTGTATGTGGGCCGGATTCGGAAGGATGCCTCTCATCCCAATGGGTTGGTCCTCTGGATCGTGGGTGATAACCTGCGCAAAGGGGCTGCCCTTAACGCAGTTCAGATAGCTGAGAGGCTCGTTCATTAAGACTGAATAGGCTTGGTTTAGATTTCGAACCTTGCTAACGTTTTAGAGATTGCCACCTGGCAATCTGCCTGGTCAGACTGACTCGATTTATCCGGCGGGAAAACGTGGGGGGCCTTATACGGGTGCTGTAGCACAGCATAATCTATAAAAATATCCTAAGGAGCCAACTATGATCAATTTAGGTCGCCTTCTGACAGCCATGGTAACCCCATTTGATGAAAAGGGAGAGCTAGACTATCCACAGGCAAAAAGGTTGGCCCAGGCCTTGCTCAAGTCTGGTAGCCAAGGATTGATAGTCTCAGGGACCACCGGCGAGTCTCCTACCCTGACCAAGGAAGAAAAGTTACGCCTATTTGCTGAAGTAAGGTCAGTTGCAAAACAAGGTGTAGTGGCCAACACCGGCAACTACAGCACCAGAGAGAGTATCGAGTTGACAAGAGAAGCCGAGCGGGTCGGAGTTGATGCAATACTACTGGTTGTTCCCTACTACAACAAGCCAACTCAGGACGGTCTGTTCCAGCACTTCAAAAGTATTGCTCAAAGTACGAGTTTGCCCTGCATCATATACAATGTGCCCAGCAGGACTGTTACCAACATCTCGGCCGACACGGTTATCCGTTTGTCTCAGATCGACAACATTGTAGGGGTAAAGGAGGCCAGCGGTAACCTAGAGCAGATCGCCAGGATCGTGCAAGGTGCCAAAAGTGATTTCCTAGTCTACAGTGGCAACGATAGCGATA
Source organism: uncultured Chloroflexia bacterium (assembly GCA_963720375.1). Classification (GTDB taxonomy): domain Bacteria; phylum Chloroflexota; class Dehalococcoidia; order UBA2247; family RBG-13-53-26; genus JAPLHP01. The sequence goes on from CAVRFM010000015.1 coordinate 23,923, forward strand.
CCCTGCCCATTCTAGCCTTGGGAGGCTACGGGGTCATCAGTGTCGCCTCTCACTTGGTAGGCAATCAAATCAGGGAAATGATGGATAAATTCCTCGGCGGCAAAACAGAAGAGGCCGCCCAGATTCACCGGAACCTGCTGCCTCTGGTGAATGCTCTGTTTATTGTCTCTAACCCCATACCAGTCAAGCACGCCCTTAACCATATAGGCTTCAATGTAGGCAAACTACGCCTCCCTCTCACGGAGCCAGATGACAAAACCAAAGCTGCAATCGAGTCCGCCTTAAAGGGCTACCGCATTGACCTGCCTGTCAAAGCGCCGAAATGAAATTGAGGAGGATCCGCTCTAATGAAGAAACCCTTAAAGGTAATCGCCTGGTTTGAGGAGATTGGTAAAGCAGACATTCCCATCGCCGGTGGCAAAGGAGCCAATCTTGGAGAATTAACCAGGGCCCGGGTCCCTGTCCCCCCCGGCTTCATTGTCACCGCTGATGCCTACTCCCATTTCATCAATGAAGCCCGTCTCACCCAGAGAATCAGCAGCTATCTCAAGGCCCTGGATCCCAAAGACAGCGACATGCTCCAGGAGACCGCCTTCCGGATCAAGCAGATGATCAGCCAAGCACCTATGCCTCCCAGCATGGCTGATGAGATAAAACAGGCCTATCGGAGAATGCACCAGGGAATGGTAGCAGTAAGATCCTCCGCTACTGCTGAAGACCTGCCGGAGGCCTCCTTCGCCGGGCAGCAGAGCACTTTTCTCAACGTGCAGGGTGAATCCAACGTCGTTACCGCCGTGCAAAATTGCTGGGCCTCCCTCTTCGAAGCCCGGGCCATTTTCTATCGAAATGAACAGCATTTTGATCATTTCAAGGTCGGCATTGCCGTGGTAGTGCAGAGAATGGTGCAATCAGAAGTGTCGGGTGTTGCCTTCACAGCAGAGCCTCTGAGCAGTGATGAGAAGAAGATCGTTATCGAAGCCGTCTACGGACTGGGAGAAGCGGTGGTTTCAGGTGAGCTGACACCTGATATGTATCTACTGGACAAGGATCCGCTGCGGCTTCTGGAGAAAAAGATCGCTGTGCAGGACTGGCAACTGATAAGAAACCCGAACGCCAAAGATCGACAACGAAAGAACACCAAGGTACCAATTGCTGCCGCTGATCAGGCTCATCAGAAACTTCCAGATAAAGATGTTTTAGCCTTGGCCAAAGTCGCAAAGATGATAGAGGCCTTGTACAAATGCCCCCAGGACATTGAATGGGCCAAGGAGCATGGCAAGATCTACATCGTCCAAGCTCGCCCGATAACTACTTTGAAAGCCAAGGAAGGGCCAACCGAAGAAATCAAAGGTGTCGAGATTCTGAGCGGGATACCAGCCAGCCCCGGCATGGCCGCTGGCCGAACTGAGATCATTCTTCATCCCTCTGAAATAGTCAAGCTGAAGGAAGGCGAGGTCCTCATAGCTGAGATGACCACGCCTGACTTCGTGCCAGCTATGAAGCGAGCTGCGGCTATCATTACTGACCGCGGCGGCAGAACATGCCATGCTGCCATAGTAAGCAGAGAGCTGGGGGTACCTTGCGTAGTAGGTACCGGCACTGCCACCAAGTTACTGAAAGAGAAACAAATGGTTACCGTAGATGGTTACCAGGGGAAAATCTATAAAGGCAAGGTGATCAGTAACAGAAAAGTGGAGGCTCCCGCTGTGATAAGACAGCGGCTGAAGACAGCTACAAAGCTCTATGTCAACCTGGCAGACCCAGACCTGGCTGGTAAAGTAGCTGCCCGTGATGTGGATGGCGTAGGACTTCTACGAGCCGAGTTTATGATTGCTAACATTGGTGAGCACCCCCGCTACATGATAGAACAGAAGAGGGGCAACAAGTTTGCGGACAAACTCGCTCACGACGTTAATATCTTCGCCAAAGCCTTCAACCCGAGACCGGTGGTCTATCGAACCACTGATTTCAAGACCAATGAATATCGCAACCTCAAGGGCGGGGATAAATATGAAGAGATGGAAGAGAACCCCATGCTCGGCTACCGAGGATGTTCCCGCTACGTCAAGGAACTCGATATCTTCAAACTGGAAATAGAGGCACTGAAAAAGGTGCGGGAGAGCTTCACCAACCTGTGGGTGATGATACCTTTTGTGCGCACTGTGAAAGAGCTGGCTGAAACCAGTGATATCCTAGAATCCCTGGGCTTGGTTCGCTCGAAGGATTTCAAGCTTTGGATGATGGTTGAGGTGCCCTCCAATATCATCCTGATGAACAAGTTTCTCGACGTCGGCATTGATGGCATCTCCATCGGCTCCAACGACCTGACCCAGCTCACCCTCGGCGTAGACCGGGACAGTCCTAAACTCGCTGAGATATTTGACGAGCGGGATGAAGCTGTTCTCTGGTCTTTGGAGAAGGCGATCAGCACTACTAAGAAGAGAAGAGTCACTTCCTCCATCTGCGGGCAGGCGCCGTCCGTGTACCCCGAACTTACTACCAAGCTGGTAAAGTGGGGAATTACCTCTGTTTCAGTCAATCCTGACATGATTGAGCAAACCAGGGGCATAATAGCTAAGGCAGAGGACGAGCTGGGAATTCGACCCACCGATACTTAACCCTAGAGTTGTCCCGGCAGATGGCAAGCAGTGAACAGACCCCATCAGAATATCCGTCTTTGGCTGGAAGAGAAGGAGGAGCATCTCTCCCCCCACGCCACGAGGAGCAGGCTCTCCAAGGGAAGGCTCAAACCCGAAGAGCCCTGCCCCACTCGCACTGCGTTTCAGCGTGATCGGGACCGCATAATTCACTGCAAATCTTTCCGTCGCCTGAAACACAAGACCCAGGTCTTTATTGCTCCCTTGGGAGACCATTACGTAACCCGATTAACCCATACGCTGGAGGTTGCCCAAATCGCCCGTTCCATATCACGAGGCCTTAACCTCAATGAGGACCTGACAGAGGCAATTGCCCTTGGACATGACCTGGGGCACACCCCTTTTGGTCATACGGGAGAGGATGTACTGAATGAAATCTCGCCTCTGGGATTCAGGCACAATGAGCAGAGTCTGCGGGTCGTTGACTTCTTGGAGAAAGGTGGCGAAGGGCTTAATCTCACCTGGGAAGTAAGAGAGGGCATATTGAAGCACTCCAAGTCAAGGGTAGACGTTCTTGGCGAAGGGTGGGAGCCAGTAGACACACTTGAAGGGCAGATATGCAAAATCGCCGACATCATCGCCTACATCAACCACGACATCGATGATGCTCTACGCGCTGGAGTTATCAAGGAGAGCGACATCCCCTGCACCACCACCCTCCTGCTGGGGGAATCTCATTCCAAGCGGATAAATACGGTGGTCTGCGACATATTAGACTATTCATGGGCCGCCAGAGGAGAGGACTTGACAAGCAATCAAATACGGCCGATTATTGGCATCAGCCCTGCGGTCAGCGAGGCTATGAACACCCTGAGAAACTTCCTTTTCGAGAGAGTCTATAACTCCGACCTGGTAAACCAAGAAGCAGAGAAGGCCAAGAAGATAGTTTGCCTACTTTACGAATATTTCATGGAACACGAAGATGGTCTGCCCAGGGAATATGCTCTCTGCAATGAACCTCTTCCCAGAAGAGTGGTGGATTATGTGGCCGGCATGACCGATCAATATGCTATCAGGATGTCCGAGAACCTGGGCTTGTTATGCTAATCCCCTTTGCGCAGGGTTTCGCTTGATTTGATATGGACGATATTGACGAAATAAAACAGAGATTAGACATTGTGGAGATAGTCTCCGGCTACGTGCCTGATTTGAAGAAGGCCGGACGAAACTTCAAAGCCCTGTGTCCATTCCACTCGGAGAAAACTCCATCCTTTTATGTCTTTCCAGAGCGTCAGGGCTGGCATTGCTTTGGAGCCTGCGGTACAGGGGGCGATGTTTTCTCCTTCGTTATGAAAAAGGAAGGCATTGACTTCGGGGAAGCATTACGAATTCTGGCACAAAGGGCAGGAGTCACTCTTACTTCGAGGAAAGCCGATGAGGGTGAAACAGAGGCAGAGAAACTCAAGAAGATAAACGAGACCGCTTCTGAATACTACCATAACTTGCTCCTCCGCTCTCCAAGCGGCCAGCAGGCCCGAACCTACCTGGCACAGCGGGGAGTCTCAGAAAAAACAATCAGCGACTTCCAATTGGGCTACAGCCCTGATAGCTGGGACTCACTACGTCAGGAAATGATAAAGGGTGGCCACCGAGAGGATGATCTGAAAGCTGCCGGCCTGTTGGTAGAAAGGGAGCGAGAGCCGGGCACATATGACCGCTTCCGCAACCGATTGATGTTCCCTATTCGAGATACAGCCGGAAGAGTCTTGGGCTTTGGAGCACGAGCGCTCGATGATTCTCTGCCCAAATACCTCAACTCGCCCCAGACGCTCATCTTTGATAAGAGTAACGCCCTCTACGGCATTGACCGGGCCAAACCAGCCATAAGGAAGCAGGATCTGGCAGTAGTGGTAGAAGGCTACATGGACGTCATCATCGCCCATCAGTATGGCTTCAACAACGTAGTGGCTTCCCTGGGCACAGCCCTCACCGAGAAACAGGTGAGTATCATCAAGAGGCTGACAAAACGTCTCACTCTGGCCCTCGATGCTGATGCTGCTGGCGAAATGGCAACACTGCGAGGAATCGAGGTGGCCAGTCAAACCTTTGATCGGAAGGTAGTACCACTGCCAACCTCAGCGGGTCTGGTGAGATATGAGGATCTTCTCGATGCGGAGATAAGCGTCATGGTCTTGCCCCCAGGCAATGATCCTGACGATATCATTAAGGAAAGACCTGAGGAATGGGAGCGTCTACTCAAAGAGGCACCGCCGGTAGTCGATTACACCTTCCAGCTTGTGGTTTCCAAATTAGACATGACGAGGCTGAAAGACAAAACTCAGGCTGTAGACCAGTTACTGCCTCTCATTGCTGGGATTAAGCATCCGGTCCGTCAAGCTCACTACATTCAGAAGCTGGCCAGTGCTGTAGCTGTGGATGAACAAATCATGGTTTCAGCACTCAGCCATCTGGGGCAGAAACCGAGCGCCTCAAAACGAGGTGGTAACTTGAAACAGCCTTCCTGGCTCATGTCGCACCTGTCTTCGAACGATCCACAGGCCGAGTACTGCCTTACGCTGCTGCTTCGCTATCCGGAGCTCAGAAACCATGCTTCAGGGCTGTCGGCTGATTTCTTTCCCCACACCCAACATCGTGAACTCTTTCTTGCGTGGCAGGGGGCTGCTGATCTCGATTCAATGCGCCAAGGGCTGGATGAGACCCTCAAGGAGCATCTGGACACCATCCTAACAAAACCCTCACCCCCACTGCGCGAAGAGGAAAAGGAACGTGCCATTCGTGAGTGCATCTACCGCTTGCGCGAGCGATGGTTGAAGGACTTGAAGACAAAAGAGGAGGTCCTGATTACAGAGATCGAGGCCGAGGGCAGCAACACCGATTTGAAAGAGATACAGCAATCCGCAGTAAGGCGAGATACTGAATTAGGAGAGGTTTTTCTTCATGGCAGACCGAGAAAAAACAAAAGGACGAGCTAGAAGTAAGAATAAAAGGGTTAAGAACCCGGAAGAAGTGAAGATGCCAAAAAGAGGCAAGGAGTCATCAGTGCTTCCCCAAGCAGCACCTGAGACGGTGGAAGATACTAAGGCCAGACCATCCGTAAAAGTGAAAAGAGCTAAGGGGGAGGCGCAGGCACCACCCGAAGCAGTGGCTTCGGAGACGATAAAGGCCAAAGGCCGAGGACGACCTAAAGGTAAGATGTCATCAGTGCTTCCCCAGGCAGCACCTGAGCCCAAAACCAAGACGGTGGAGGATACTACTAAGGCCAAACCGTCCCCAAAACCAAAAGGGGCTGAGGGGAAGGCGCAGGCACCACCTGAAGCAGTGGCTTCGGAGACGATAAAGGCCAGAGGCCGAGGACGACCTAAAGGTAAGAAGTCATCAGTGCTTCCCCAGGCAACACCTGAGCCCAAAACCAAGACGGTGGAGGATACTACTAAGGCCAAACCGTCCCCAAAACCAAAAGGGGCTGAGGGGAAGGCGCAGGCACCACCTGAAGCAGTGGCTCCGGAGACGATAAAGGCCAAAGGCCGAGGACGACCTAAAGGCAAGAGTGCTGAAGCCGCAGAGACCAAGCCTTCAACACCACGAAAAGGGAAACCATCCTCCGGCCTCTCATATGCAGGGTCTGAGTACTGGTCTTTTGAAGACATGGGGGCTGGCTTTGAGCCGGAGCCCTTACAGGACATCTACGCCATTGCAGGTGAGGAAGACGAAGAGGAGTCGCCTGAGGTAGTTTCCCTGGAGAAGAAGGCTGGTGTCGGACTTGAACCTGCGCTACCGAAGGCAGCGCTTGACGAACTGGAAATAGCCGATGACCCTGTGCGCATGTATCTACGCCAAATCGGCAGGGTACCTCTCCTCACTGCGGATGAGGAGAAGGTCCTGGCCAGAAACAAAGAGGAAAAAGACTATATCAATGCCATAAAAGAGGAATACTCCCGGAAGTCAGGGACAACGGCTACAGCAACAGCTATTGATGTCGTCATTGTTCTGCTGGATCGGCTAGAGCAGACTATTCCTCTTCTGAACGCAGTAGAGAAGCAAATCGCCCTTGCTCCGCACAAACGTCTGGACAAGAGACTTTCAAATCCGCAGTTGCGAGCTGCTCTGGATAGGGAACTAAGCGAACAAATGATAGAAGCTCTGTCCCGCACAATGGAAGAAAATCCCACTAAAGTGGAGCAGTCCTTAAAAGACCTTTCACTTGCCAGCTCCCTCTTGCCCCAAGACGTCCTCGATATTACAGGCAAGAAATCGCTAGCTGCATTAAGTGGCCTGATACACGACCCCGACTTCCCCAACACTCTCAAGCCCTTTGAGGAACAAATCGATAAGTATTTCGAAGTCATCGAGCAAGAAGGAAGGGCGGCAGAAGAACGCCTGGTTGAAGCTAACCTGAGGTTGGTAGTCAGCGTAGCCAAGAAATATGCAGAACGGGGGATGTCATTCCTCGACGTTATCCAGGAGGGAAACATCGGTCTCCTTCGCGCCGTGGAGAAATTTGATTACCGTCGGGGCTACAAATTCAGCACCTATGCAACATGGTGGATCCGTCAGTCGATCACCAGAGCTATCGCCGACCAAGCTCGCACCATACGCATACCCGTGCATATGGTAGAGACCATCACCAAGCTTTATCGGACCACCCGCCGTCTAGCCCAGGAATTTGGGCGTGAGCCAACCATTGAGGAGATCAGCACCGAGATGGAAATGCCTCCAGAAAAGGTGGAGGAGATCATGAAGATATCCCAGGAACCCATCTCATTGGAAACCCCCATCGGAGAGGAAGAGGATAGCCACCTGGGAGATTTTATCGAGGACCGCAAGATAATGTCCCCCGTCGATACCGCCTCTTATGAACTGCTCAAGGACCAGATATCCGGCGTACTGGACACCCTAACTCCCAGGGAGCAGAGAGTGCTCAGATTGAGGTTTGGGCTTGAAGACGGGAGAGCCCGTACCCTGGAAGAGGTGGGCAAGGAGTTCAAGGTAACCCGAGAGCGAATCAGGCAAATCGAAGCTAAGGCACTGCGCAAACTGCGTCATCCTACCCGTAGCAGGAAACTGAAGGACTACCTGGAGTAAACAATACCTCTCGCGCCTAACCTTACGAGCCACTGGGAACTCCTTCGGGCAAGCTGGCTTAGCACCCAGCATGCCCCGGTGAAACATAAGAAATAGGAGAGCGACGGGGTTACTTCAACCCCGAGAGCAACCGCTTGGCCTTACCAGAATCCATTTGCTTCATCAGCTTCTGTACCTGACGGAATTGATTGAGAAGCTGGTTTACATCCTGGGGAGTGGTTCCACTGCCTTGAGCAATACGTTTCCTTCGGCTGCCATCTATTATCTCAGGGCGCTGGCGCTCTTCCTTTGTCATAGAGAGTACTATCGCTTCCACCTTCTTTAGCTGCTTCTCATCCACTCCCTCGGGCAACCGGCGGGCCAGGGAAGAAAGCCCGGGGACCATCTCCATCAACTGCCCCAGTGAACCTATCTTCTTGACTTGCTGTAGCTGACTCAGAAAGTCCTCCAGGGTGAAGGTGGCTGTACGCAGCTTCTTCTCCATATCCTTGGCCCACTTCTCATCAACTACCTTCTCTGCTTTCTCGATCAGGGTAAGCATATCCCCCATGCCCAGGATGCGAGAAGACATGCGATCGGGATAGAAAGGCTCCAGAGCATCAACCTTCTCCCCTGTTCCAATAAACTTGATAGGGACTCCGGTGACTGACTTTATGGATAGAGCCGCGCCACCTCTGGCATCACCATCCATCTTGGTGAGTATCAAGCCGGTCAGGCCTACCTTGGTGTTGAATTCTTCAGCCACTCGTACCGCCTCCTGACCTGTCATGGCATCAACCACCAAAAGTATCTCAGAAGGCTCGAGCACCTTCTTCACCTCCACCAACTCCTTCATCAGCGCCTCATCGATATGGAGACGGCCCTGGGTATCTACCACCAGCCAGGTAGCTGCCAGTTCCTTAGCCCGCTGGATAGAGTGGACACAGATATTCGGCGGTGCTGCCTTCTGGTCCTCAGCATAGACAGGGATGTCAAGCTGCTTCCCCAGAATAACAAGTTGGTCTATGGCCGCCGGCCGGCGTGTATCAGCAGCTACCAGCAAAGGACGTTGCCCTGAGTGCCTCAGGTACAGACCCAGCTTTGCCGCCGTGGTAGTTTTACCACTGCCCTGAAGCCCCACCAGCATCAAAACAGAAGGAGGATGGCCTGCTGTGGTCAGTGTGCTCTGTCCTCCACCAAGGATAGCCGTAAGCTCTTCATGAACGATCTTCACCACCTGCTGCGTTGGAGACAAGCTCTGTAAGACCTGGCTGGTAAGCACACGCTCTCTCACTTTGGCAGTGAACTCCTTCACTACCTTCAGGTTAACATCTGCCTCCAAAAGCGCCAGCCTCACCTGCCGTAGCGCTTCATCCACATCCTTCTCAGTGAGCCCGCCCTTACCGCTCAGCTTCTTGAAAACGGCCCCTATCTTCTCAGACAAAAGCTCAAACATTTCTCATCGCCACAATCATCGCTCTTGATCCATAATGAACGCCGATTAACATTTTAGTCGTTGTCAGTCGGAAATGAAAGAAATGGTGCTGCAACTTCTGCGGGCGAAAAGATCCGATTCCCAATAGCACATGCGGTAACACAGGGATATAATAACCCCAGGATCTGAGAACCAGACATGATACCCTCAAAGCTCCTCCTGCGCAACTTCATGTGCTATCGGGATAATGTGCCCGCACTCCACTTTGATGGCATTCAGCTGGCCTGCCTTTGTGGAGATAACGGCCATGGCAAGTCCGCCCTGATCGATGCCATTACCTGGGCACTATGGGGAAAATCCCGGGCCAAGAGTGACGACGATCTCATCCATCTGGGACAGAGAGACATGGAGGTGGAGTTCGACTTCCAGGTAGAGGAAACCCGCTATAGAGTGATACGCAAGCGCACCAAGGCCAGGCTCGACCGCCCCGGTCAAACGCTCCTGGAGTTCCAGGTGGCCGCACAGGATGGCTTTACTTCGATCAGCGGCGACAGCCTGGCTCAGACGCAACAGAAGATCATCGGCACCCTGCACATAGACTACCCCACCTTCATCAACAGCGCTCTCCTGCGTCAGGGGCATGCCGATGAATTCACCATCAAACCTCCGGGCGAGCGGAAAAAGGTCCTGGCAGACATACTGGGGCTCTCCTACTATGATGAACTGGAGGCGCGTGCCAGGGAGTATGCCCGCACCAGAGAGCAGGAGCAGCGTGCTATTCAGAATACCCTGGACGAAATCCAGAAGGAGCTCGACCATCGGCCAGAATATGAAACAGCACTGGCACAGATAAAAGAGACACTGGCAGAGCTCAATGAGCAGGTCGAAAAACAGGAGTCCGAAATAGCCATCTTAAGGGAAAAGAAGAAGGCTCTGGACTTCAAACAGGAGCGGTTAACGGAACTGCAAAAGACCGCAGAGCAGGCCAAGAGCAGAATCCGGTCGCTGGCAGACCAGAGTCAAAGAACACACCCGCAGGATTACTGACTATGAGAAGGTGCTGGAGCAGAAACCAGAGGTAGAGGAGGGCTATGCTCAGCTACAACAGGTGAAACAGAGGAGCGAAGAGCTGAATGCCAAACTGCGAGAATCCTTCGCCCTCACCAAACGCCAAGATCAACTGGTGCAGGCTATCAATGAAGCCAGGGGAAAGAAGCTGGAGGAGCGGGGGCGACTTCAGAGCAAGGCAGAGCAATTAGAAGCCAGGGCCGGAAAGATAGCCCAGCTTGAAGAGGAGTTGGCAGCAACCAGAGCCAGGCTCAGCAGCATTGCCTCCGAGGAAAAGGAGTTATCGCAGAAAAAGGTGCAGGCCCAGGAACTGACCCTCCGCATCCAGTATCTGAAGTCGGCCAATGCCCAGATAAAACAGCAGGTGAAGGAGTTGAAAGACAAACTGGCCCTGCTGGCGCAGGGTGATGCCAGGTGCCCTCTATGTGAGACAGAACTGGGAGCAGCCGGAAAGCAAAGCATAGAGGAGAAATACCGGGCAGATCTGAATGCCAATATGACCACGGGACACGGCTATGAGGCAGAAATGAAGGTGAAGGAGAGCGAGCATCAGGAGATCAGCCGCCTGATCAGCCAGTTGGAGCCCAGGATAGACCGGGAACGCGTCTCCAACCAGAGCCAGATAGTCAGCCTGGAGAAGGAGATCGCTCAGAGCAAAGAGGCTGAAACAGAGCTGGCTAAGGTACAACTTCACCTCGCCCGGATCGAGGAGCAACTGACCAAGGAAGAATTCGCTTCCGCGGAACAACAAAAGCTGTCGGAAGTCAGGCAGCAGCTAGCGGATCTGGGTTATGATACTGAGAGACATAAACAGGTAAGGGATCTCCTGGCGAAGCTGGAGAAATACGAGAAACTGCAGCGCAAACTGGAGGAAGCCGAAAGGAATCTCCCTTCAGAGAAAGCCTCCCTCCAACAAGCGGAGAAGGCTACGGCCAACTGGGCATCGACACTGAAAAATGCCCAGGAGAAGGAGGCAACCCTGGCTGAGGAAATCACCGTTCTTCCCGAGTTGGCCCAGAGGCTGAATGATGCCGAGCAGGCCTGCAGTGCCTCACGAAAGCAGCAGACCGCAGTAAGGGACAAGATGGTAGCCATGCAGGAAAGGCTGGCCCGCTGCTCTGAACTGGAAAGCAAGAAGCGGGAAAGGGAGCAGGCCTTGCTCCAAACCCTGAAGGAGAAGGAAGTCTACGAAGAGCTGTCCCAGGCCTTCGGCAAAAGGGGAGTACAGGTATTCCTCATTGAATCAGCTCTTCCAGAGTTGGAAAGGGAAACCAATGATCTCTTGGGTCGAATGACTGACGGCAGAATGCAGGTCAATATCGAGACCCAGCGGGAGGCAAAGAGAGGTAGCACCAGTATTGAGACACTGGATATCAGAATCTCCGACGAACTGGGCACGCGCAGCTATGAAATGTATAGTGGCGGGGAGGCTTTCCGTATCAATCTGGCTTTGCGCATCGCCCTCTCCAAACTGCTGGCCCGCCGGGCTGGAGCCCCCCTGCCTACACTTTTCATCGACGAAGGCTTCGGCACCCAGGACACCAGCGGGCTCCAGAAGCTGGTAGAGTCTATCAACTCCATTCAGGACGACTTCAAAAAGATAATCGTCATCACTCACCTTGATGAACTCAAAGACGCCTTCCCCGTACGTATCGAGGTCACCAAGACCGGTGAAGGGTCAACTATCTTACTGAGCTGATCAAGTTCGCGGTTGAGGCTGAGGTAACGCCTCCCGTTGATGATACAATTGTAGATCCCTAGGTGGTCCTCAGGCGATAGCCTACTCCAGGCTCGGTAATAATGAACTGCGGGCGTGTTGGGTCGTGCTCTATTTTGCGGCGCAGATTGCTGATGTTCACATGTAAGATGTGGAATTCCTGCTCGTAGCCTGCCCCCCACACTTCACGCACCAGTTGATGATGGGTTAATACTTTCCCTGCATGAGTGGTAAGCACTCGAAGCATATTATACTCAGTAGGCGTCAACTGTACCTCACGGTCTGCCACTGTCACTAGCCGTCGTGATAGGTCAATTCTTAGGTCACCGTTCGTGAAGACTGATTCACCTGTGGGTTGAGTCGCATGGCGCAGGGCGGCTCGCAGCCGAGCCAGCAATTCACCTGCACCGAATGGCTTGGTCAGGTAATCATCTGCCCCGGCATCAAGGGCAGCAATCTTGTCCCTTTCTGAGCCTCGAACGGACAGTATAATGATTGGAATCTGCGTCCACTGCCGCAGCAGGCGCGTGACTTCAACACCATCGATATCCGGTAAGCCCAAGTCAAGAATGACCATGTCTGGCTTGTGAGCAACAGCATCCGAAAGCGCTTCTTGACCGGAGGCAGCTTCAAAAACCGTGTAGCCCTGAGATGTCAACGCGACATGCAGGAATCGCCGGATAGGCTCTTCATCGTCAACTACCAGCACGCGTAACCTATCCCCGCTCATATCCTCCGCCCCCTGCCCTCCGGAGTAGCCTCAGCCACCGGCAGTGTCAGCTTGATAATCGTACCACCGCCCGGACGGTTCTCGGCTGTGATAAAACCGCCATGGGCCTCAACAACTCCTTTGCAGATAGCCAAACCTAATCCGGTGCCAGCCACATTATCCGGACGCTGTACACGATAGAACTTGTCGAAAACACGCAGCAAGTCTTCCGGAGGGATACCAACCCCGCGATCTGCCACCTCGATCTCAACCTGCTGGGCAGTCTGCCGTCCACTGATTTCAACAGATGAGCTCGGTGGTGAATACTTAAGGGCATTATCCAGAATGTTAACCAGCACCTGTACAATGAGACCAAAGTCCACAGACACGAAAGGCAGCTCTGCAGGGATGTCTGTTTTGATCGGACGGTTGTCGGAGCGGCTACCCAACTGTTGCAAAGCTGCGCCGATCATGTCCTCCACATCGGATGGTTGTCTGGATACTCTCATCGCACCGGCTTCAATTCTGGTCACATCAAGAAGGTTGGTTATCAAGTGGTTCAGCCTTTCTGCTTCCTCACGGGCCACCTGGATTAGATTCCGCCTGGCGGTGTCGTCCAGGCCTATGCCTTCTTCCTGTAGACTGCTCAGTACGCCGATGACAGACACCAGCGGTGTGCGCAAGTCGTGCGAGATCGAATTGAGAAGGGCGGTCTGCAGTTTCTCTGTGGCCTGCAAAATCTCGGTATTACGCACCTCCTCGGCCAATTGAGTGCGCTCAATGGCCACTGCTGCGAGGTCGGCAAAGGCCTCCAAGAGCCGCGTTTGTTGGATGGTGAACCGGCTGGTAGCATCATCTACCCACAGAGCCATTACTCCCACCGGTCTTCTGGCTGTACCCATGGGCAAGTATTGTGCTTTAGCATTGGGGAGTGTATCCGTGCCATGCCCCACTATCTTTTGGTGCTGAAAGGACCAGAATGCCGCCGCGACATCATTTTCAGCAACAGTGATGTTCTGATTCTCTACATGTGGCTTGAGTGTTCCCTTATTCTGAGCGTCAGGCAAGAAGACTACGACATCACTCCCAAAAGTCTCCTTTGCACCGCTGATAATAACACTGATGGTAGCCTTCAGCCCGATGGTGCCAGCCAGTTTTCGGCTTAGAGCATACAGAGTAGCTGTTTCGGATTCGCGGCTCTGGGCCGCCTCGGTTTGCTGACGAATCCGTATTGTCAGATAGCTAAGTATCAGACTAACCACAAGCAATGTAATAAATGTGAAGACATACTGCGTATCGGATACCTTAAAAGTCAGATTCGGTGAGACAAAAAAGAAATCCCAGGCCAATACACTCACAATGCAGACCATAATGGATGGCCCAAACCCCCAGAGAATAGCTGTGATAACAACACACACCAAGTAGATCATTATTATGTTGGTGGGATCAAAGAACTGGTGTACCAGTTCACCCAGCAAGCTAGCCAATGTCACTAACAGCAAAGCCTGCAGGTAGCCCCGCCAACTGCCGAATACCTGCCCGGTCGGCGCCTTCTCTCGCTTCAGAGGCTCCTCCTCGGCGGTAGCCACAAAGACATCGACATGATCGCTTTGGCGAATGATTTGATCCACCACGGCTCTGCCCAACAGCTTCCGCCAGCGGTTTTGCGGTTTGCCCACTACTATCTTGGTGATGTTGTTCTTCCTGGCGAACTGTGTCACAGTCGCAGCAACAGATTCCCCTTGGACAGTTACGGTCTTGGCTCCCATACGCTCCGCCAATCGCAACGCATCAGTTAGTCGGTCGCGTTGGTCAGGAGACAGCCGAACATCATCAGATGTCTCAACATAGATGGCAAACCATTCGGCGTTCAATTGGAAAGCCAGCCTGCGAGCAGTACGCACCAAGCGAGCGCCTAGAGGGCTGGGGCTTATACACACCAGAAGGCGTTCCCCGGTGGGCCAGGGGCCGCGGATGGCATGGATCTGCATGTAAGCCCGCATTTGTTCATCGACACGTTCTGCGGCAGTCCGCATGGTCAAATCACGCAATGCGATGAGATTACCCTCCCGGAAGAAGCCCGCAGTGGCACGTGTTACTTCATCGGGAACATAAACCTTGCCTTCCTTGAGCCGCTTTAACAACTCATCAGGAGGCAGGTCAACCAGCTCGATCTCTGTCGCCTTGTCAATTACACTGTCGGGCACTGTCTCGTGCATCCAGATATTGGTGACTTGCATCACCACATTCCGCAGACTCTCCAGATGCTGCACATTGAGCGTAGTATAGACATCGATGCCGGCCTCTATGAGTTCCTCCACATCCTGATACCGCTTTGGGTGGCGCGATTCCGGGGCATTCGTGTGCGCAAGTTCATCTACCAGTGCCAGCTGCGGCCGACGCGCTAGCACTGCATCCAGGTCCATTTCCTGTAGCATTACACCGCGGTATTCCACCCCTCTGCGAGGAACAATCTCCAGACCTTCGAGAAGAGCCTCGGTTTCAGGACGACCATGCGTTTCCACATAGGCGACGACAACATCCAACTCTCTTTTCCGCTGGCGGGCCGCCTCCAACATGGCATAAGTCTTCCCGACACCGGCACAATAGCCGAGAAAGATTTTTAGCTTGCCGCGCTTTTTCTGTTCTTCCTCGGCCTTGACTTGTGCCAGCAATTCATCTGGATTGGGGCGAAAGTCGTCTTTGGCCATGTGATTTCTCTCTGCAAGCCACATATTACACTCTCGCTGCTGGGCAAGTCTATTTCACTTCGTCCAATGCCAGATCGAGCTTCAAGACATTTACCCGCCGCTCTCCGAAGATGTAGAACTGACGGCCTTCGGTAAAACGAGCTACAAGTGCATAGACTTGCTCCTCGCTTAACCCGCGGTATCGCGCTACACGAGGAACCTGATACAGCGCCGCGGCTGGGCTGATGTCTGGGTCAAGGCCGCTTGCTGAGGAGGTCACCAGGTCCACAGGAATAGGCTGGTTGTTATCCGGGTCCACCGCCTTCAGCGCATCTATCCGCGCTTGAATCTCCTGTTGCAGCGCCGGGCTCGATGGTCCGTAGTTGGAGCCGGAGGAGGCCGAGGCGTCATAGGGGGGCGTTGTTGCTGAGAGCCGGCCCCAGAAATAGCGGGGATCACTGAACGGCTGGCCTATGAGTTCAGAGCCGACAGCCGTTCCATTTTCCGTAATCAGGCTTCCATTGGCCTGATGATGAAAAAAGGCTTGCGCAAGACCGGTCACGGCCAGGGGATAGATGACTCCAGTGAGCACAGTTAGCAGTACCAGGAATACTACGGCATATCGAAGTTGACGCCGCATGGCAACGACCCTCCCATCTTCGCAGCTATGACAACCGTAAAGCTACTAAGGTCATGTCAATCAGTTTGATACCGATGAATGGCGCGATTAATCCTCCCACTCCGTAGACCAACAGGTTTCTACGCAAGAGCCTGGCCGCCCCGAGCGGACGATAGGCCACACCACGCAGGGCTAATGGAATGAGTGCCATGATAATCAGAGCATTGAATATCACCGCCGACATAGACAGCACTCTGCGGCGTGGCCAAATGCATGAAATTCAGCGTTTTCAGGGCGGGGTAAGTGCTGGCAAAGGCTGCCGGGATAATGGCAAAATACTTGGACACGTCATTGGCGATGCTAAACGTGGTCAAAGCCCCCCGCGTCATCAGCAGTTGCTTGCCTGTCTCCACAATGTCGATCAACTTGGTGGGATTGCTATCCAGATCGATCATATTGGCAGCTTCGCGAGCCGGCTGTGTCCCGGTATGCATTGCCACACCCACGTCGGCCTGTGCCAATGCCGGAGCATCGTTCGTGCCGTCGCCGGTCATAGCTACAAGCCGTCCGCCAGTCTGATGCTCACGTATCAACTGGAGCTTAGTCTCAGGAGTGGCCTGCGCCAGGAAGTCATCCACTCCCGCTTCAGCAGCAATCGCAGTTGCCGTGAGTGGATTATCGCCGGTAATCATAACTGTTTTTATGCCCATCCTTCGCAGTTGCGCAAAACGTTCCTTGATGCCGCCTTTGACAATATCCCTCAGATGAACTATCCCCACGACTTCACCGTTGCGTGTCACCACCAGCGGTGTGCCACCGGCACGGGCAATGTGATCCACTCTGGTTTGCACTTCCGGCGGCATTTGTTTTCCCTGCCCTTCAAGGTAAGCCCTGATGGCATCAACAGCGCCTTTGCGGATGCTCAGTCCCTCCATATCCACACCACTCATACGAGTCTGCGCCGAGAACGGCGTAAAATGCATGTCCTGAGGTCCAACGCCATCGGCACCTCCTCGCAGCCCATACCTTTCCTTTGCCAACAGCACTATGCTGCGACCCTCAGGGGTTTCGTCAGCCAGTGAAGCCAGTTGCGCCACTTCGGCCAGTTCATGGTCGCTCACACCCTCAACTGGTATGAATGCCACCGCCTGGCGGTTACCCAGAGTGATAGTGCCTGTCTTGTCCAGCAACAGTACATCCACGTCTCCCGCTGCTTCCACCGCACGGCCGGATAGGGCAATGACATTGCGGCGGATAAGGCGATCCATCCCGGCAATGCCGATGGCCGGCAGCAACCCGCCGATGGTGGTTGGGATAAGGCAGACCAGTAATGCCACGAGCACCGTGATGGTGATCGGTGTGCCCTGATGATTCACTTCAGTACTGTACAGTGAGTACGGCAGCAGCGTGGTGCAGACAATGAGAAAGACAATAGTAAATGCCGCTAACAGGATGTTGAGAGCGATCTCGTTGGGCGTCTTCTGCCGCTTTGCTCCCTCCACAAGGCTGATCATATGCTCGAGGAAGCCTTCTCCAGGATTGGCCGTTACTTGCACGACCAGCCAGTCTGACAGCACGCGCGTCCCGCCGGTGACAGCACTCCGGTCCCCACCCGATTCACGAATAACGGGGGCGCTCTCGCCAGTGACAGCGCTCTCATCCACCGAGGCGATCCCCTCGATTATCGCGCCATCAGCCGGGATAACATCACCGGCCTCTACCAGGAACGTATCGTCCTGCCGCAGTAGAGTAGAAGGAACCAGATCATATTCAGCCCCGTGCTTCGGACGCCTGAGCTTTTTAGCCTGAGTCTCCTGGCGTGTACGGCGCAGTGCAGCAGCCTGGGCTTTGCCCCGACCTTCAGCCAACGCTTCAGAGAAGTTGGCGAAGACCACACAAAGCCATAGCCAGAGCGACACGCCACCAATGAAGCTGGCTTTAGCCTCACCATGCCCGAGAAGTGCCTGCACGAACAAGATGAGAGTCAATACACCGCCCACTTCGGTGACGAACATGACCGGGTTGCGTACCATGTAGCGGGGATTGAGTTTCAGGAAAGCATCAATAATCGCCTGGCGATAGATTTGCCATCCGAAAGCAGCTTGCTTTTTCAGAGACCCGGTTGCCGTGTCTTTGATTGGTTTGTCACCTGTTATCTGTATGTCTTGCGCCATCGGCTGTTACCTCAACATCAGGTGTTCTACAATAGGTCCCAGAGACAGGGCAGGCAAGAAGCTCAGGGCACCCACAATAATGACCACCGCGATAAGCCAGGCGATGAATAGTGGCCCGTGTGTGGGGAGCGTGCCGGAGCTAGAGGGCACCTTCTTCTCACCCACCAGCGAACCAGCTATCGCCAGCGCCGGAATGGCCAGCCAGTACCGGCCGATGAGCATGGCAAAGCCCAGGGCGATATTGTAGAAGGGGGTATTCGTCCCGAGACCGGCGAAGGCACTGCCGTTGTTGTTACCTGCTGAAGAAAAGGCATAGAGCACCTCGCTGAAGCCATGCGCACCGGGGTTAAACACCGCCGCCCTACCCGCAGATATGGACACGGCAATCGCCGTGCCGAGCAGCACGATCAGCACCGGGATCGAGTACCATGAGAGAAGCCATCTTCATTTCGTAGGCGCCGATCTTCTTGCCCAGATATTCGGGAGTACGCCCGATCATCAGCCCGGCGACGAACACCGCAATGATGACAAAAGCCAGCATGCCGTAGAGACCGGAGCCCACCCCGCCGTACACCACTTCTCCCAGCTCCATAAGCCACATCGGCACTAAGCCACCGAGCGGTGTATATGAGTCATGCATGGAGTTCACCGAGCCGTTTGACGCCGAGGTGGTAGCAGTAGCCCACAAGGCTGAGTTGCCGATTCCGAAGCGCACCTCCTTGCCCTCCATATTGCCACCGGACTGCAGGTCGCTGGCCTTCTGGTCCACGCCAAGTTCGGTTAAAGTCGGATTACCGCGCTGTTCTGCCCAGACAGTTACGGACAGGCAGGCTACAAAGATAATGGTCATGGCGGCCAGTATCGCCCAGCCTTTGCGTGTGTCGCCCACCATCTTGCCGAAGGTATAGCACAGCGCAGCAGGGATGAGCAGGATTGCCAGCATCTCCAGGAAGTTCGAGAGGGGGGTAGGGTTTTCAAAGGGATGCGCCGAGTTAACGTTGAAGAAGCCGCCACCGTTCGTTCCGAGCATCTTAATGGCAACCTGAGAAGCAGCCGGGCCCAGCGCCAGGATCTGTCCACTAACGCTCTGGCCACTGGCATTGTCGGTCGACTGTAGAAGTGTCACTTCATGAGCGCCACTTAATGTCTGCACCACACCCTGCGATACCAGGACCAGCGCCAGCACAAACGAGAGAGGCAGCAGGATGTACAGAATGCTTCGAGTCATGTCAACCCAAAAATTGCCTAACACCTTGCTGGAGTGCCTCACGAAGCCGCGTATCACGGCAATCAGTACCGCCATGCCTATAGCTGCAGAGACAAAGTTTTGCACCGTAAGTCCAACCATCTGGGTCAAATAGCTCATAGTGGTCTCGCCGCTGTAACTCTGCCAGTTGGTGTTGGTGACGAAGCTGGCCGCCGTATTGAAGGCCAGATCAGGTTTGACCGCCCCCAAATGCTGGGGATTGAGCGGCAGGACAGACTGAAGACGCTGCAGACCGTATAGCGCCAGCAGCCCCACAAAACTGAAGAGCAGCATGGCAATGGCATAAGTCTTCCAGTCCATCTCTTCATCGGGGCGCATACCTACGATACGATAGATGAGGCGCTCGACAGGTCCGACAATACGGCCAAAGAACGTGCGCTCGCCCGCATAGACGCGCGCCATATAAGCTCCCAGCGGCTTAACAAGCAACAGCAGAACAACCAGATATAGCCCGAGTTGAAGCCACGTGAGGGTCGTCATTTGAACCAATCCGGTTTCAAAAGCGCTAAGACGAGGTATACCAGCAGGCCTACAGAAATTACGCCTGAAACAATGTAGAGGACGTTCATATTCACTTCATCAGGCGCAGAGTGGCCAGTAGCAGTCCCAGGGTCGCCAGGAAAAACAGCACGATGAGGATCAGAAAGAGCAGGTCGTTCATAGGAACCCCCTTCCCGCCATCAAGTTTCCCATTGTAGCAAATTAGAGATCAAAGGGTTGTCAAGAAAGAAGTACAGGCAGTCAAGAAAGTGTCAAGAAAGCGGACACTGCTCCCTTCCGCAAGAGTGTTTAGAGGCGGGGGTTGTGGATTGCTCGGGCAATAGGCGGGCACTAAGCCGCGCCTCCACCATCTCACATCTTTGAAGTCTCCCTCAACGTCCTCTCCAGTCCGTCATGCCACATTCCCCTCAGCCCGCTCCAGCTCGACGTCGATGAGCCCTTCAACAACAAACCTCCTGCCTCCCACCACCCCCAACTTTCTCATACCGATGCCATGCCGGGTTGCTTCCTTCTTCAGGCCAGCCACCCTCGCCGGGGCCACCGATACCACAAACCTCGAAGGCATCTCACCGTAAAGGGCGGCGTCCAACCTGCCCTTGATCTTCCAACCCCCTCTGAACCCGATGCCTCCGAAGAAGCAGCACTCAGCCAGGGCCACTGCCAGCCCGCCATCGGAGCAGTCATGAGCAGATTTGATGACACCGCTCCGGATCAGCGATAGGCAGCATCGCTGCACCCCTTTCTCCAGTTCCAGGTCTATCAAGGGTCTGCCGAGCACTAACCCGTGTATCAGCTCCAGATATTCACTCCCCGCCAGCCCGCCTTCATTCAGGTCTCCCAGAAGAAACACCAGGTCGCCCTCATTCTTAAAGCCGCTGGTGCAGTATCTATCCACATCCTCAATCAAACCCACCATCCCCACCACAGGGGTAGGATAAACAGCCCGGCCCTTCGTCTCGTTATACAGGCTCACATTGCCGCTGATGACGGGGATATTGAGTCGGCGGCAGGCCGCAGCCATTCCCCTTATACACTCCTTGAGCTGGTAATAGATATCGGCCCTCTCCGGATTGCCAAAATTGAGGCAGTCAGTAATAGCCAGCGGCTCAGCCCCGGTGCAGACCAGGTTACGGGCCGCTTCAGCCACTGCCATCGCCCCCCCGTTAAAGGGGTCCAGATAGCAGTATCGTCCGTTTCCATCAGCGGTCAGGGAAATCGCCTTCGTAGTGTCTTTGATGCGCAGCACCGCCCCATCGCCTCCGGGAGGCACCACCGTATTGGTCTGTACTTGATGATCATACTGGCGATATACCCATTCCTTGCTGGCAATATTAGGGCTCTCGAGCAATCTCAGCAGGACCGGCTGGCACTCCTTCGGAGAAAGATCGGGGACAGTCTCCAGGTCAAAGCGCTGCAGTTTTGTCAGCCATCCTGGTTTACGGCAGGGGACACGGTAGAAGGGAGGCTCCGACAGGAGTTTCACCGGCACCTCGGCGACCACCCTTTTCCCCTCTCTGATCCGCGCTATGCCATCATCAGTGACTTGTCCTATGATGTCTGAATGCAAACCCCAACGATCAAAAAGTCCCTTGACCTTATCTTCGCATCCTCTCCTGACAACAACCAGCATCCGTTCCTGGGACTCGGAGAGCATCACCTCATAGGGATTCATCCCCTGTTCACGGCGGGGGACTTTGGCTGTATCCACCTCTATCCCGCTGCCGCCTTTGGAGGCAGATTCCACAGCACTGCTGGTCAGCCCAGCTGCTCCCAGGTCCTGCACCCCCACAATCCAGTCGGTCTCGGCCAGTTCCAGGCAGGCCTCAATGAGCAATTTCTCCAGAAAGGGATTGCCTACCTGCACGGCAGAGCGCAACTCCCTTTGTTCCTCAAACGTCCGTGACGCCAGGCCGGAGGCACCGTGAAGGCCATCCCGGCCAGTGTCCGCTCCCACCAGCATCAAAAGGTTGCCGGAGCCAGCAGCTCTTGCCGTGACCAGTCTGTCGCTTTTGACAATGCCGACGCACATGGCGTTCACCAGGGGATTGTCCGAGTAGAAGGGAGAGAAATAGATTTCACCGCCCACATCCGGGATGCCCAGGCAGTTGCCGTAGGCAGCGATTCCCCCCACCACACCGTTGAAGAGATAGCGGTTGCGGGGTTCCTTCAGGGGCCCGAATCTCAAGGAGTTGAGCAGAGCAATGGGGCGCGCCCCCATGGTGAAGATGTCTCTCACAATTCCGCCTACCCCCGTGGCCGCCCCCTGGAAAGGCTCAATAGCCGAGGGATGATTGTGGGACTCCATCTTCATCACCACGGACAGTCCCTCACCGATGTCTACTGCCCCAGCATTCTCCTCCCCCGCCTTAACCAGGACCCTCTTGCCTGTGGTAGGGAAGAGCTTCAGCAGCAGCTTGGAGTGCTTGTAGCCGCAGTGCTCGCTCCACAGTGAGCCGAACATCCCCAGCTCTACTTCGGTGGGCTCTCTGCCCAGCCTCTGGACTATGAGCTGGTATTCTGCTTCACTGAGGGCGACTTCATCGAGGGCTTCTTTGGAAACAGGCATACCTTTATCTTCACCTACTCTAATGGGGGCAATTGATAGAACCAGTGGCGTTTGGTCTTAATCAAAGACATCAGCTACGTTTGTGGGCTAGGTTTGCGGACAAAAGGCAACCAAGAGAAGAATCTCCGCCATTCACCTTTATCCCAGACTATTAACAATTGGCTCGCATTACAAACCGAGCTGTAGGTGCCAGTAACAACACCGATCAGAAGAACAAGAGTGAAGTTGTGAATAGTGCCCCCGACAAGAAGAAGCAGCGTTAGGAGAACCAGGAACACGGTCAGTGACGTATTCAGTGAGCGGGTCAATGTCTGCACAATACTAATGTTCACCGTTTCCTCGAAGTCATTGCCTATATGCTTACTCATGTTCTCTCGAATGCGGTCGAAAACCACAATCGTGTCATGAACGCTGTAGCCAGCCACGGTAAGCATTCCGGTAATAAACATTACATCGACTTTCACCCCGACCACCCAACCAAGAATAGAGAAGATGCCCATAACTACCAGGATATCGTGAATCAAGGCAATGATGGCGCAGACACCCCAGCGGAAAGGACTGGGCATTTTCCTAAAAGCAAAGGTGATGTAAAGTAGAATGCCAACAGCGGCGATGGCAACGGCTATGGCTGCATTGCGGGCTGTCTCACTGGCTACCATGGGAGACACAACCAAGTACTCCGGTTGTTGATCTGCCGGGAAAGTATACTGGAATTCGCTCTCAATGCCCGTTGTAATTCTCTCTTCGTCCGAAGTAGCAAGAATGCCTGGAATCGTTATGTAGAACGAGTTATCGCCCGTATTCTGAACAAGATAATCAGTGTATCCCAAAGACGACATCTCACCACGAAGGTCACCCTCTGACACAGTGACATTGTCGCCCAAAGTGAGCGTGATGGAGGTGCCACTCTTGAAGTCGACCCCTGGCTTGAGTCCAAAAACCGCCAGAGAGATTATCCCGGGAATAATAACCAAGGCTGAGAGAAGGAAGAACCAGTACCTCTTGCCGACGAAATCAATCATCTTCTGCCCCTGCCGCAGGCTTCGTTTCCACTCCAAACCAGTTCAGATTCCTGGTAGCCCGAGATCCGGAGAGGAAGGTCAAAAGTAGAGTCCGTGAGATTACGACGGCGCTGAACATGCTCACAGCAACTCCAATAAACAGCGTCAGAGCAAAGCCCTTCACGGTTGAACTGGCGACTATATGGCTACCAAACCAGTATAGGATGATGCAGGTGATAAAGGTACTGATATTGCTGTCACGAATCGAAGGCCACGCTCGGCTGAAGCCAGCGTCTATAGCTGCTTTGAGAGTGCTCCCCGCCCGCAACTCCTCTTTCATCCTTTCGAAGATGAGCACGTTGGCGTCCACAGCCATACCCATGGATACGACAAAGCCAGCAATCCCAGCCAAGGTTAATGTCACCGGAATCAGTTTGTAGATGGACAGAACGATCAGCGTATAGATAATAAGAGCCGCTGTGGCTACAACACCTGGCAGTCGATAGTACAAGATCATGAACAACGCCACTATCAGCAGCCCAACCATGCCGGCCACGAAAGCCTTGCGTACAAAATCTGCGCCGAGGGTGGCTGAGATTTGACTTTCAAAGAGCGTCTTCAGGGGAACCGGCAGAGCGCCTGAGACCAGCTGGACCGCCAGATCTTGAGACGAATTAGCATCGAAGTTCCCAGTGATCTGGTCATTGCCGGCAGATGCCGACTCTTCCATCTGAGGGCTGGAGATTAACTTACCATCAAGCACAATACCCAGCAGACTACGCGGATCCGCCGAGCCAGAGCTATAGTACGCGTTAAGGCGAGCTGCGATCTGGTTGAAGATGGTGGTTCCGTCACTATTCCAACCAATGCCGACTGCATAAGTGACAGCGCCTAGTGAGTTTGTGCTTACCTGCCTCTTGGCGCTTGTAAGATATGATCCGGTGAGCTGTGTTACCACCCCATTCAGGGTCCCGGTAGCCGGCTCCCAGCTCAGGGCTGCCGTGTCGCTCGATCCCAGCGCAGACAGATTATCGGCTAGGACGTTCCCATCTTCGTCAGCCTGGTAAAGAACATTCCCGCTGTTGTCCGTTAACGTACGAGTTCCATTGTCCCCTACATTGAAAACGGCCACAGGGTCCTGGCTCGCAGAGGTGTAGAATATACGGCTGCCCGGGACACTCGTCTCGAAGAATGCGGCGAAGTTTTCACTCATATAGTCATTGAGGGTAACCGTACTGCTATCTGCGGGCTTCCGTTCGACCTCCCTGAACTCAAGGAAGGCCGTCGCTTCTATCACGCTCTTGGCTGTCTCAACATCGGTTATGCCTGGCAACTCCACCAGGATACGGTCTGCCCCTTGCTTCTGTATGACGGGCTCAACTACGCCCAGGCCATTTACACGGCTCTCAATGCTCTTAATAGCGCCGTCTACAGCATCCGCCTTCTGCGTATCTGTCAAATTCTCTGTAAGTTTTGAAAAGTCAGCCTGATAGACCAGTTGCACGCCGCCCTTCAGGTCCAGCCCCAGTCGCAGTCCCAGGTCGTCCGACTCATGGTGAAGAGCACTAGAGCCGCTGGGAGACATCAACCAGATGGATACGCCGATGATGACTATGATAAGGAGTAGAAACCAGCGGTTCCAGAGAAATCGCTTCGCTGTCCTTGTTGGTCGCTTCATCATGAGGCTATCTGCATGTTCTTAATTTCAGATACGCATCCTGGAAATGGTACAAATTGCGTTTATCATACCACTTTTTCAGCGGGTTTGTCTTGAGCCAGCCGTCTCTGGGCAAAGGCCAGGGCTTCTTCCCTGGTAGCAATCTCGCCTGCCCCCTGGGCTTCGCGCACTGCTTCCAGAAGTTCACCCACCTTCGGGCCAGGCTTCAAGCCAAGGATTTTCATCAGGTCATCCCCATCGAGCAGCTTCGGGGGCCTCACTAAAGCTTCATCTTCCTCACGCTGCGACAATACATACTCCATCATGCCGCAGTGCCGTCTCCATTCCGTCAGGTCCAGATTCGGTCCCTGAGTGGCCAGGAAATCAGCCAGAGTGAGGAACATGATATCGATGCTTACGTCACCGGTATCACGGAAATAGCGGTAGATAGCCCGCCGGGTAGGCATTCCCTGGTCACCCCCCATCTGCCACAGCCGCAGATGGGCCTCTATCATCTTCTGCACCATTCCTGTTTCTCTGTTGCTGAACCTGAGCCGCTGGAGGATATCGCCAGCTATCGAAGCCCCCTCCTTGGTGTGCCCCAGGAAGCGGGCTCTGCCATCCGCCTCCATAGTCTTGGTTTGTGGCTTGGCAATATCGTGGAGAAGGGCAGCCAGCTTCATCAGAACAGCCCTGGTCACACCAATGCCGATCTCTTCCTCAAAACCCTCAATATGGGGCACCAGGTGCGGGGCAAGGGCAAGAAATTCAATTTCTTTCTCCCTGTTTAGCAGCCGTTCCAGGGCAGCTACCGCCTCTATCGAGTGATGAAATACGTCCCAATAATGTTCTCTGGGCTGCTCTACCCCCTTGGTCGCGGTCAGTTCAGGGATAATGGCAGTCAGCAATCCCAGGCGGTCCAGATAGAATAGAAAATGGGCCGCATTCCGGCTGGCGAGTATGCGGCAGAGTTCCTCTCTCACCCTCTCACCAGCCACCTGGCGGATAAGCTGGCCCTGTTTGCTGAGCAGGATTTCGGTCTCCTCCTCTATCGTAAAACCATACGCCGCTGCCAGCCTCACTGCCCGTATCAAGCGGGCCGGGTCATCTTCAAAGGCAGTATCACCCACCGCCCTGATTGACCTCTTCTCCAGGTCTCGCTTCCCCTGGAAGGGGTCAATCAGGGAAGCAGAGCCGTCCTCTCCCACTTCCCTCAAGTCAATCGCCATAGCATCGATGGTGAAATCTCGGCGGGAAAGGTCTGCCTCAATGTTTCCTCGAATAGTTGAGAGGTCAAGATGCCACTGAGACTCTCCGGCTGCATCACCGGCAGCCACTACTACCCTGGCTATACCGTTGGCCTCATCTAAAAGCACATACCTGCCATGAAGCGCCTCCGCCAGCTTCTGTGCCACTTGCGGGGCCGCCTCTGCCACGGCTATGTCAATGTCCCTGGTAGCCCGACCGAGCAACGTGTCACGAATGTATCCGCCAACGAGATAAGAATCGATGCCCTGTCGAACAAGGAAGTCCGCTGCCCCCGCCAGTATCGAAGGGACATCCCTCCCCAAAGAAACCCTGGTCATAAGCCTTGCTCTTCTTCAGGCTCAATTTTATATAGCTTATCCGGGCTCTCCAGATGGTCGATATACAGCACACCATTGAGGTGGTCTAATTCATGTTCCAGAACCTGGGCCAGGAGCTCTGTACCCCTTATGCGAGTCTCTTTCCCACTGCGATCGCGTGCCTTGACTATCACTGAAACTGAGCGTTTAATCTCCCCCCTGTATCCCGGTATGCTGAGGCAGCCTTCCTCTACAACGCGCTCCCCTGATCTCTTGACGATCTCCGGATTAACCAGCACGATGGGCTCTTCCTCAGGGAGTCCGATCACAGCTATTCGGAGAGAAATGCCAACTTGTGGAGCAGCCAATCCCGCACCACAGGCGGCCGGCATAGTCTCCAGCATATCGTCAATCAGCCTCTGTACTGACCCATCGAGGTTGCTTACTCGCTTGGCTTTCCGTCGCAGCACCGGGTCAGGAGCAAAACGGAGTGGCAAAACCGCCATCCTGAAGCCTCCTGGGAATGTATAGTCTCACAAGAAGAATTATAGGTTCGTGCGATCGAACCCGCAAATCTACGGACTGGCTAGAATGATATCTGAGAGATGGCTTCTGGCAAGACCTGGCTGGTCCTACCAGTTCTTAATGATCTTATCTTCAGCATCCTTGGCATATCCTGATACCGCATAAATGAAGTCGACCAGCGCCCAGATCCACACAGGTATGAGAAGAATCAATCCCAGGCCAAAGATCCATATGGTGGCCCACCCCACGATATCCATTACAAGCATTACAACTGCCGTGCTGATCTTGCCCGTATAGAACCGATGTGCACCGAATTGCCCCAGGAACACGGCAAACAGAGTAGTAGCCAACCTCGATTTCGGTGATACGCCTTCCATCGACTCTGCCGCCAGCCTTGTACCGCAATTGGAGCAGAATGCCGGATTATCCGTTATCTCTTTCCCGCAGTTCCTGCAAAACATCGTCACCCTCCCTTGTAAATCACTTGCACTCGCACAGGATACAAGAGGTCATCATAACAGGCCAATCGGGTCGACGTCCACTGCCCAGTCTCGTGGCAAAGGCAGGCCGTCCAGGAGACGGGTGGGGTCAGCGCCCCGCAATATGATCTGCCACCGGTATCGACCTCGTATTCTTCCAAAGAACATCGGGGAAGGACCGATCAGGTCTACATCTATGCCCTCAGATTTCCTCTTTGCCATCAGTCGCTGATGCATTCTTTCCGCCCCTTGACGGCACGCTTCAGCATTAGTATGCGTATAAACAAGAGAAACCAACCGACTGAAAGGAGGATTCTTATACTGTCGCCGATAGCCGATCTCCTGACGGTAGAAGGAGGCATAATCATGCTTTGCGCCACTGGTAATGGCATAGTGCTCCGGAGTATATGTCTGCACCACAACCCGCCCCGGACTGGAACCACGTCCGGCCCTCCCCGCCACCTGGCTCAGAAGTTGAAAGGTGCGCTCACAGGAGCGAATATCAGGAAAATGAAGCGCCGTGTCAGCCGAGATTACCCCCACCAGGGTTACCAGGGGCAGGTCCAGCCCCTTGGCAATCATCTGCGTCCCGATAAGGATGTCTGCCTGATGAGAGAGGAACTTGCTCAGGATCCTCTCGTGTGCGTCTTTCCCTCCGGTGGCGTCCCGGTCCCAGCGTAGTAACCTTGCCTCAGGGAAGGCTTGGGCTATCTCCTCTGCCACCCTCTGGGTTCCAATACCCAGGAATCTGATCCGCCTGCTTGAGCACTCAGGGCAGACCGTGGGAACCGGCTTTCTGTAGTTGCACTGGTGACAGACCAGTGTCTCCTCCTCAGCATGATACGTCAGTGCTAAGTCGCAGCGATGGCACTTCATTACAAAACCGCAATTCCGGCACTGGACAAAAGTGGCAGTGCCCCGCCGATTGAGGAAGAGGATAACCTGCTCTTCCGCAGACAAAGTCTCGGCTACGGACCTACTCAACAATCGACTGAAGATGCTCCGGTTTCCTGCCTTAAGCTCCTCACGCATATCCACCAGCTTCACCTCAGGGAGAGGTGACTCCCCCCTCGAGGTGATCCGCTGAGGGAGTCGCAGCAATCTGTACCTGCCTGTCTGAGCGCGATGGTAACTTTCGACATCGGGGGTAGCACTGCCAAGGATGGTCACCGCACCACTGAGTTCCGCCAGCTTGAGAGCCACTTCCCGGGCATGGTAGCGGGGCGATTGCTCGTGCTGCTTGTAATTCCACTCATGTTCCTCATCGATAATAATGAGCCCCAGATCCGGCTGAGGGGCAAAGATCGCCCCGCGAGGACCGATGACTACATCGAAAGCTCCTTCCTTTATCCTTTGCCACTCATCAAACTGCTCCCCCAGAGACAGTTTGCTGTGGAGAACAGCCACTCGATGGGGGAAGCGAGAGGCAAAACGCTCGATCGTCTGCGGCGTAAGAGATATCTCCGGCACTAGGACAATAGCGCGCTTGCCCAGAGCCACGGCTTCTGCCAGAGCTTGCATATAGACCTCTGTCTTGCCACTGCCGGTGACTCCATGAAGAAGAAACACCGCCGGGCTGCTCCCCCCTGGCTGCCTCAAACTGATACGAATCTGATCTAAAGCTGCCTCCTGTGCCGCAGTAAGGGGAGGGGGGGCACTGGGAGAGAAGCTGCGATCCAAAAGGGGATCACGCCACACCTGGACACCCTCTATGGAAATCAACCCTTTACCCTGCAATGCCTTGGCTATGGCAGGGGTACAATGAGCCGCCTCCCTGACTTCTGCGAGAGAAACGGGCTTCCGTCTGCTTGCGAGGAACTCGAGCAGTGCCGCTTGCTTCGGGGCTCTAGCAACCAGGTGCCTCGCCTCCTGTCTCGCTGCCTCAACATCAACTCCCAGGTGTAAATAAGGTAGAACCCTGGGCTTTACCCTCACCCCTTCCAGTTCCTGGCTCCTGGTCACCAATCCCTTGCTGAGGAGCTGCCCCAAGGCCAAATCGGCCTTCTTCTTACCCAGAACCCTCTCCAACACTCCCAGAGCTACCTTTTCTCCTCTCCCCAGGAGGTTCAGCACTTGCCTTTCTTCAGGGGTCAGTGAAGCAGAAGCCACCGAAGAATACTCGGGAGATAAATGGAAGTAAGTGACCAGCCTTCGCTCAAACCCCGGTGGCAGCATCAGAGCAACGGCATCGAAAAGAGGGGCTAGATAATACTCGCTTATCCAGCGAGCCAGTTCAATCTGAACGGGTGAGAGGAGGGGGTGGGGATCTATAACACCAACTACCTCTCTCGTTTCCTCAACCCCAGGGTAGTCGGTCAGTTGTAAGACGATACCTTGAAGCACCTTGGAACCGAAGGGGACCCAAAGCGCTTGTCCGACAGCGAGATCAACAGAGGGCGGGATGCTGTAACTGAAGGTTCGACGCTGAGCTATCGGCGAGTTAACGGCAACTTCGGCATAGCCCATGTCTCCCTTCCCATTCTCGTATTATTCCTTCGGTTCCGGCTGCTCTTCCGGCTGTTGTTCCACAATAAGCTCTTGTTCCTCTTGCGCCTCCACTTGCAGCTCCGGCGCTACTTTGGCCTTGGACTTCAACTTGGCGCGAGTGGCCTTGCTGCTAAGCCCACGCAGGTAATAGAGCCTCGCCCGACGCACGTCCCCCTCCTGTATCACTTCTACCTTCTCCACATAGGGGGAATTCAGGAAAAAGGTTCGCTCCACCCCTATACCATGAGCCACGTGCCTCACTGTAAAGTTGGCACTATTGGCACCCTTCCGCACCCGAATGACCACCCCCTGGAAGACCTGAGTGCGCTCTTTCTCGCCCTCTTTAGCCTTCACGCTCACCTTCACTCTGTCACCAGGGTGAATCGGAGGAATATTCGGATTGGGTTTAGTCTCGACTAGCCAGCTAATATTCTTGGTCAATTGAACCCCCTTCTCGCCTTTATTCTGTCCGCCAGCTTCTTCTCCTCTTCAGACAAAACAGCCTTTCTGAAGAGGTCGGG
Organism: uncultured Chloroflexia bacterium; assembly: GCA_963720375.1. GTDB lineage: Bacteria > Chloroflexota > Dehalococcoidia > UBA2247 > RBG-13-53-26 > JAPLHP01. The sequence continues at coordinate 54,583 of CAVRFM010000015.1, forward strand.
ACGACGCAGCAATGTGCGTTCGATAGCCTGCTCGCATCGCCATCTGGCAATCTCCTGATGATCTCCTGAAAGCAACACCGGCGGTATTTCCCATCCCCTATATACACGCGGCCGGGTATACTGCGGATATTCCAGAAAACCCCTGGCATAAGAATCATCCTCTACCGCTTGTTCCGACCCCAGTGCGCCAGGTAGCAACCTGACTACAGCATCTACCACCACCATAGCCGCCAGTTCTCCACCAGTGATCACATATTCCCCAATACTGATCTCATCCGTAACCAGATACTGCCTTACCCTCTCATCTACTCCCTCGTAATGCCCGCAAATGAGAATCAGGTTTCTTTGCTTTGACAACTCCTGAGCAATCTGATGACAGAAGAGCCGCCCCTGCGGTGTAAGCAGGATGACCGGAACAGAGCTATCATTTATCATTCCCTTAATCGACTCTACGGCCTCAAAAAGAGGCTCAGGCTTCAGTACCATTCCTCCTCCGCCACCATAGGGACAATCATCTACTGTGTGATGCTTATCATGCGCATAATCCCGGAAATTGTGAATAGATATGTTCACCAAGCCATTATCAACCGCCCTCTTCACAATGCTCTCGCCAAAAGGGCCATCAAACATCTTTGGAAACAGGCTGACTATATCAATGCGCATGCTGTCCCGTCCGCCTACCTCTGGGCACACTCGGCCGCTTGCCCTCTAACGGTCTCTACAGCATGAGGGAGGGCAGGCAATATTGCTTCAAGACATTCCTTTACCGCTTTAGGACTGCCGGGCAAATTGATAATCAGGGTCTTCTTGCGAATACCGGCTACAGCCCGGCTCAGCATGGCCCGAGGGGTCAACTTGAGGCTCTGTGCCCGCATTGCCTCGGTAAAACCAGGGGCAACCCTGTCCAGTATGTCAAGCGTAGCTTCCGGGGTCACATCCCTGGGGGCTAATCCGGTCCCCCCGGTAGTGAGAATAAGATCCAGGCCCTCATCGGCCCACTCCTTGAGCTTATCCGAAATAGCCTCCCTTTCGTCAGGCACAATGCTATACTTCGTCCGCTGTATCCCAAGGGAGGCCAGGCATTCCTGAATCACTTTGCCGCTCTCATCTACACGCTCTCCCCTCGATCCCTTGTCACTCACAGTGAGAACGCCTGCAGTAAACATAAAATCCTCATCGTAATGATACCATAGCAGGTTCATATTGCAAAGATTTGCATCGTAAAAGTATCCTATGCTATCTTGGGCGGTAGTTCAGGACCTGAAAAGGATAGACAAGGCTTTAGCTGCGATTGGAGGGAGAAGTGCCAAGAAAATATGACGTCATTATCGTCGGTGGTGGGCCAGCGGGTATATTTGCCGCCCTTGAGCTATCCCAGGCAGCAGGGATTAAAACCCTCCTCCTGGAGAAGGGCAAGGACCTGGAAAACCGTAATTGCCTTGTATCGGACAAGAACGACAAGAACGTTAAATGCCTCTCCTGCGCTCCCTGCAACCTGGTAAGCGGTCTGGGAGGAGCAGGTGCCTTCAGCGATGGCAAAATGACCCTCTCCCCACACGTCGGGGGGCACCTGAAGGAATACCTCGGGGAGGAAAAGGCGTTTGAACTCATCCGCTATGTAGATGAGATCTACCTCCGGTTTGGGGCAACGAACAGACTCTACGGCGTGGGTGAGAAGGTAGAGCAACTGTCCCGGAAAGCGATTCTGGCTGAGTTGCACCTTATTCCGGTAGCCATCCGCCATCTTGGCACGGAACATTGCCGTGAGATTCTCAGGTCAATGCACGACTTTCTTTCCAGCCGGGTAGACATCGAAGTAGAGAAGGCAGCATCCATCATCCTGGCAGACAACACCGGTGTAAAAGGAATCCAGACTGAAGACGGTGAGCAGATGGAGTGTGCTTATCTGATCCTCGCTCCAGGCAGAGAGGGTGCCGACTGGTTGGTTCAGGAAGCCAATCGATTGAAGCTCACCCTGTATAACAACCCCGTTGACGTGGGCGTCAGGGTGGAGTTACCCAGTGCTGTGCTGGAGGAGTTGACCGATACATTATATGAGCCAAAGCTGGAGTTCTTCACCAATACCTTTGATGATCGCGTGAGGACCTTCTGCATGTGCCCCGGCGGAGAGGTGACTCTGGAGTCTACAGGCGGAAGTGATCCCGTGGTCACCGTAAATGGACATAGTTACGCTCACCGCAAGACGAGTAACACCAATTTTGCTCTTCTAGTCAGCACCGCCTTCACTCATCCATTCCGAGAACCTATAGCCTACGGTAAATACCTCGCCCGTCTGGCCAATATCCTCGGTGATGGTGTACTCGTGCAGCGACTTGGAGACCTTCAGGAAGGACGCAGGTCTACCCCGGAGCGCTTAGAGCGGAGCATTGTCCAACCTACCCTGAAGAACGCGACACCGGGTGACCTCAGCTTCGTCCTCCCTTACCGCCATCTCAAAGGCATTGTAGAGATGCTGCAGGCCATGGATAAACTCTGCCCCGGGGTTGCCTCACGCCATACCCTCCTTTATGGAGTCGAGGTCAAATTTTACTCTTGCCGACTTCAGATCAGCCAGAATATGGAGACTGAGATACCCGGCGTGTTTGCTATCGGGGATGGGGCCGGAGTCAGCCGCGGACTGGTTCAAGCCTCGGCTTCCGGCGTCATAGCCGCCCGTGAGATACTGAGAAAGATCGGATCTCCTATAGCCACACACTAGCCTCCCATGATTGGAGGCGATTTTATCCCTCCCTACATAGCCAACTTCAACCACGACCTCTGTGATGCGGCAATCGCCGCAATCTGCACAGCCTATCTGCACGACCGGAATGAAACAGAGCAAATAAGCAACCCTCTTTTCAACTAATGAGACTGTTTAGCAACTGGGGAGTGCAGAGGGGCTTCTGCCCCTTTGCTGGGGGATTGGGAGTATCCTCCACCTTTAAATGTCCCCCAAGACTGGGGGACAACAGGGGGCTGAAGGAGTTGATAAACGACCTCAGCTAGTCTTAGTTGACGCTTTCTGTCCTAGAATATACAATACATTACACTAAAAACAATAAAGGCAAAGCAAAATCAAATCCTGACCGGGAGGGGGGATGATATGTGGCCGACGTAAACATCGGTGATAATGAGAGCTTCGAGAGCATGCTGCGCAGGTTCAATAGAAGAGTGCAGCAGGATGGTATCCTCGCTGAGATCAGACGCCGAGGATCCTACGAGAAGCCCAGCGTAAAGCGCAAGAAAAAAGAGGCTACCAAGAAACGCAAGAGCGGCAGAGGCCCAAGGACCTTCGTTCCACGAGAACAGTAAGAGGGTAAAGTGTCTTTACTACAACGGTTGAGAGATGACCTCAACCATACCCTGAAAGCAGGCGATAAAGCCCGTCTTTCAGTTCTTCGTTTGTTGATAGCAAACATTAACAACGCTCAGATCGCCAAAGGCAAAGATACCCCCATGGATGATGGCGACGTTCTAGCCGTCATTAACAAACAGGCGAAACAACATCGGGAAAGCATAGATGCCTTTCGCAAGGGAAACCGTGGTGACCTGGTCGCTAAAGAGGAGCGTGAGCTTGCCGTTCTGCTGGAATATCTGCCTCAACAGATGTCCAGAGAGGAAATCCTGGTTGCCGCTCGCCAGGTGATCAAAGAGGTGGGGGCACAGGGCCCCGGTGACAAAGGCAAGGTGATGTCGAAGCTTATGGCTCAACTCAAGGGAAAGGCACCGGGCGCTGAAGTAGGTAACATAGTATCGGAGCTGCTAGCTGGTTCATGAAGCATCAGACTGTAGAATAGCTCCTTACTTATGAAATCACTCAACCTGAAGTTGAAGCACTCTTGCGAGAATAGCCCGTGTATCCCCCCTATTGAGCTGGCGGAAGTAATACGTTGAAATTCGGCGTAATTGTGTTCCCCGGCACCTGGAGCGATACGGACTGCTACTATGTCATTGACAAGATCCTTGCTCAGCCAGTGAACTATATCTGGCACCGGGATATAGATCTCTCCGGCTACGACTGCGTTCTCCTCCCCGGTGGCTTTTCCTATGGCGACTACCTCCGCCCTGGCGCTATTGCCCGCTTCTCACCTATAATGGCCGAAGTGGAGCGTTTCGCCAGCCGCGGCGGCCTTGTCTTCGGCATCTGCAATGGCTTCCAGATTCTCTGCGAGTCAGGGCTGCTCCCCGGCTGCCTTATGACCAACAACCACCTCCAATATAGATGTCAGCCAGTTTACCTGAGGGTGGAAAACACCTCCTTACCCTTCACCTCACAATGCAGGAAGGGCCAGGTACTTCGCATCCCAATTTCACACTACGACGGGAATTACTACGCCGATGAAGCCACTCTACAGGAGTTGGAGACGAATAAACAGATCGCCTTCCGTTACTCCAGCCCGAAAGGCGAGATAACCCGGGAGGCAAACCCCAACGGCTCTCTGCATAACATCGCCGGTATCACCAATAAGGAAGGCAATGTGCTTGGGATGATGCCTCACCCCGAGCGTTCTTGCGAAGAGATAATCGGCGGAGTGGATGGGAATTTTATCTTCAAGTCTCTGGTAACAAATTGGCAAAGGCGAGCGAGGGTCTAGCACATTTCAACATCATGAGGCAGGACGCCCCGAGAGGATAAGGAGTGTGGCAGCAATGGAAATCTCAGAGGTAACGAAGAATACGAAGCTCCTGATCGATGGCGCTCCATTCGCTGTAGAGGATGTCAATTTTGTGAAACCCGGGAAAGGCCGCGCCATATATCGCCTTAAGCTCCGCAACCTTTTTGACAGCACTAACAAGGAGTTGACCTATCATTCTGGGGAGAAGGTTGAGGAGGTCAGCATTACCAGCCATGATATGCAGTATCTCTATGAGGAAGGCGGACAATTTACCTTCATGGATACTGAGACCTTCGAGCAGCACTCTCTGAGTAAAGACCAGGTCGGAACAAGAGCGGCCTTCCTCAAGGAAGGCTTCGTAGTCGCCGCGCTCAGTATGCATGGCAAGATTATCGATATAAACCTGCCGAAGTTCGTCGAATTGGCAGTGGTCGAAAGCGCCATTACCACTAAGACGGATACCGTCACCGCTCAGCAGAAGATGGTCGTTCTGGAAACAGGCGCCACAGTAACGGTACCCCCCTTCGTGAAAGAGGGAGACATCATCAAAGTGGATACCCGAACAGGCACCTATGTGGAACGCACCGGTAAAAAATAAGTCATGACTCGGGCGGAATCCCTGCGCCTAATCCAAATCAAGACCAATCTTGAGCGTCGTGCCTTTATTCTCGATGCCATTCGCGCCTTCTTCAAGAACGAAGGCTTCTTAGAAGTGGAGACACCCCTCCTGGTGCCCACAGTCGCCCCGGAACAATATATCACACCCTTTGCAGTCAATGGCTGGTTCCTTTCAACGTCGCCGGAGATGCACATGAAGCGCCTGCTTGCCGCTGGTTATGGGAACATCTTTCAGATCTGCCAATGTTTCCGTAAGGGAGAACGTGGCAGATTACATAATCCGGAATTCACCATGCTCGAATGGTACCGCCGTAACGCCGAGTACATGCAGATTATCCAGGATACTGAATGCCTGGTACTCTCCATTGCCACTAATCTGCATCTGGGCTCAACTATCCACTTCCAGGGCAGAGCCATTGATCTGACTCCGCCGTGGCCCAGCACGACTGTGCGCCAGGCTTTCCTTGATCACGCTCGCTGGGATCCCACTTCCAACCCCGACCCGGAGCGGTTTGACATCGACCTGGTCGACAAGGTAATGCCAAACTTTGCGCCTAACCGGCCTACAGTACTCCTGGATTATCCTGCTGCCAATGCCTCCATGGCTCGGCTGAAGTCCACAGATCCACTGGTGGCTGAACGGGCCGAGGTGTTTATAGGTGGGCTTGAGATAGCTAATGCTTACAGCGAACTCACCAATGCCACCGAACTGGAACAGCGCTTTCATTCAGAGATTGAGCGGCTGGAGCAAGAGGGGAGTCAACACATCCTTATGCCCCGGCGCTTTCTGAAGGCCGTAGCCGACCTCCCCCCATGCGGAGGCAATGCCCTCGGCGTAGACCGACTGGTCATGCTGTTTTGTGATGCCAATTCCATCGACAATGTCATGGCCTTCCCCCGCGAAATGGCGTAGCACCGGGTAAACACAAAGTCAAACGGCATCCCAAGTGCTGCGCACACCACATCACAAGATGTCTTCACTTCTAAGAAATGATCAGATAATGGCCAAGGAATGGGGGCTAAAAGCTATCTGGCGAAGATGAATTCCTCGATAGCTCTGAAATAGGCCTGCGTATCCGTCATCATGATGTCATTGTGGTCAGCCCCAGGGATGATCACCAGTCGCTTACCTTTGGCAGCCGCGTTCTCAAAGAGGTCTTTGGCTTCCTCAAAAGGTATGAGGCTGTCACACTCGGCGTGAATGATCAGAGTCGGCAGGGTGATGGTCCGGATCTTCGATAGATTGGGGAATCCGAAGTCTTTTATGCCCAGTACGTCCCTTGGGAAGCCCAGGCGTGTCATCAGCCTCACTGTGCTGGCAAACCCGCTCTCAATAACCAGGCCACTGATTTTGTCCTCATAACGCGAGGCTAGCTCAATGGCAGGCACACTCCCCAGAGAGCGCCCCATCACAAAGGTCTTACCGCTGTAACCGCCCTTAAGCAGAGCCGCTATGAAATATTCGAATATGCGATGGGAATCAGCCACCATACTGCTGAAGGTAGGCCTGCCACCGCTCGCACCATAACCCCGATAGTCAGCCACAAACAGATTCACTCCCAGTCGATTGTAGATAGGAGCAATATAGTCATAATCGCTGACCACCTCACCATTGCCGTGAAAAAATAGCACAGAGGGTGATCTCCGATCATGCACATGAAAGCGACAGGAAATCGACACATCCTCATCCACGGCGATGAGGTGATCAGTCGCATTGGGAGGAGGGGTCGTGAAATCCTTCCTCGGATAAAAGACAAACTGAAGAAGTTCCGGTCTATCTAATGCGGAGTAATCATCATGATGAGACATACTGGCCCTGGCTCATTGACCCGGCCTGCCCGGCGTTTCATATCCAGGGAAAAATAGCTTGATCTCCTTCCGGGCGTTCTCTTCAGAATCAGAGCCATGAATCAGGTTCTGGCCGATGTCCAATCCGAAGTCCCCTCTTATTGTTCCAGGCGCAGCTTTGATGGGATCTGTGTCACCCATCATCTGGCGCACTACTTCCACAGCTCTTTCACCTTCAACCACCGCCGCCACGATGGGGCCCGAGGTTATGAAGTCCACCAAGCCGGGGAAAAAGGGCTTCCCCTCATGGACAGCATAGTGGCGTTTGGCCATAGCCTTATCCATCCGGAGCATCCTCAGAGCGACAATCTTCAGCCCCTTCTTCTCCAGGCGTGAAATTATCTCCCCTGTGAGGCCCCTTTGTACCCCATCAGGTTTAACCAGTACCAGGGTTCTCAGCACTTTCTAGCCCCCTTTCTTAAAATGGTCCCACCCTTTCTTATCGACACGGAAAGGCTTCCCATCCTTTCCAACCACAGACATCTGCAACCCGCTGATTATCTCACCAATTACAGTCACAGGACAGTCGACCTCAGGCGAATTTCTCACATTGTCGATAGTCTCTTTGTTGGCAGCAAATAAGAGCTCGTAATCTTCACCACCAGTCAAAGCAAAATTAATGGAGTCTTCCGGGAAAGCTGCCTTCACCGTGGGGTGGATGGGGATCTGGCCTTCCCTCACGATGGCACCAACCCTGCTCGCTTCGCACAGATGACCAAGGTCAGCCATCAATCCGTCGCTGATGTCCATACCTGCCCGCACCCCTTGTCTCACCAAAAGCTGCCCTTGAACAACCCTCGGCTGTGGTTGAAGATAGGCCTTCCTCAGAAAGTCAGCGGTTTCCGGAGCGAACCGGAGATTGTGGGTTAGCATCATCAACCCCCCTGCCGAAGACCCCAGATAGCCCGTGACAGCTATCAGGTCACCCGGCGCTGCCGCCGATCTGGTCAGCATACCCTCGCTCCGGGCCTGTCCTATCACCGTCACAGTGATCATCACCACTGGCGCACTGGTAGTATTCCCACCCACAATAGCCACGTTGAATTGGTTTGCCAACTCCGCCATACCCCGGTAAAGCTGGACCACGTTATCCACCTCAGTATCTGCTGGCAGAGAAAGCGCCACCAGAGCATACCGCGGCACACCACCCATAGCAGCAATATCACTTAAGTTGACTGCCATAGCCTTCCAGCCCAGCTCCCACCAAGGACTCCCTACCATAAAGTGCACCCCTTGGACCAGAGCATCGGTAGTCGCCAGCACAGTGGAACCATCGCCCCGCCAGGCTGCAGCATCATCACCAATACCTACCACAACTTTGTGCTCTCTGCCGCCCTGAGGAACTATCCCCGAAAGAAGCTCAATCAGTCCAAATTCACCGAGTTCAGAGACCTTCATCGGCAAGATTATAGCCAATCGAAGCTTGAACCTCAATCGTAGCCATAACAGATTCTCCCACCAGTAATCTTGGCCAAGAGGCACCAAACCTGCTATAGTTACCCTGGCTTTCGAGATGCGCTATGCTATCCTGGCTGACATTCACAGTAACCTGGCAGCTTTCCAGGCCGTACTGGAGGATTTGAAGAATAGGGGCGGAGCTGAGGAAATATGGTGCCTCGGCGATGTGGTCGGCTACGGTCCTGACCCGCATGAATGCATACAGCTTCTGCGTCAGCATCGTCACCTTTGCGTTGCCGGCAATCACGACTGGGCAGCCATAGGCAACATAGATACCTCATTTTTCAATCCCGAGGCTGCGGCTGCTTGTCACTGGACTGCTGAAAGGCTGACCCGTGAAGATATCGCTTACCTGCATAGTCTACCCCTAACCCTGTGCCAGGGCGATTTCACCCTCGTACACGGCAGCCCCAGAGAGCCCATCTGGGAGTACATCCTCTCTACGGAATCCGCGCTGGACAACTTCGACTACTTTGATACCAGATTCTGCTTTATAGGCCACTCCCATGCACCGCTGGTTTTCGAGCTTGATCAGGATAACCTCTGCCAGCTTCACCACCTGCCCGGCGAATTACCCCTGAAACAGGGAAGAAACCGCCTCGTCATCAATTGCGGTGGAGTAGGGCAGCCAAGAGATGGTAACCCCAAGGCCAGCTACGCCATCCTTGACATCGAAGAGGGGCTACTCCATCACTACCGCGTCGAATATGATATCTCGCTCACCCAACAAAAGATGATGGATACAGACCTGCCCCTCAGCCTGGCTAACCGTTTGAGTGTGGGGTGGTAATATCTTCCCAAGTTGTGATAAAATAGTCAGAGTATCGGTATGGAGAAACAAGGCTTTACCCTGGAAGCGGTAGCCCTGGCCTTTCTTACTTCACTGCCACCAGAAGAAAGAAAAGAAAAGCAGCAAGAAGTAAATAAATTTGTCCTCTGGTATGGCAAGGAACGTCTCATCAGTCAGGTCACCCCTGTGGTAGTAGCCAACTACGCTGAGTCGGTAGCCGCATCGACTGGTGATGCTACCAAGAAGCTTGAGCCGGTGAGATCCCTGCTAACCTATGCCAAGAAGGAGAAGCTCATCAAGACCAGCTTGGCTCCACACCTCAGGATAAAACAGACCTCGTCCAAGACTCCCATACCCACCAAGCCAAAGCAGCAGATCGCTCTGACAGCCGAGGACTATGCCCTGTTGAAGTCACAACTTTCTTCCCTGGAGGAAGAGCGTGTACACGTCGCAGAGGAGATGCGCATAGCCGCCGCCGACAAGGATTTTCGCGAAAATGCCCCGCTGCACGCAGCTAGAGAGCACCGCGATCACATAGAAGCCCAAATGAAAGAAATACAGACTGCCATCACCACCGGAGTAATAGTCGAGGCAGACAAACCAATGGAAACCCCTACCGTTACCGTGAGGCTGAGAACCAAGGTCGTTCTACGCGATATCGCTTCCGGGAAAGAGCTGACTTATACCCTGGTCACTAAGAACGAGGCTAACCCGGCAAATGGCAAGATCTCGATCATCTCCCCCATAGGCAAAGCGCTCTTGAACCAACCCCAGGGCGCCGTGGTGAAAGTAATCGCCCCGGCAGGTGAACTGCACTATCAGATCCAGCACATCGAATAGCCCGAAGAAAAGCCCAAACCCACACTACCGCAACACACTCTTTACTAAGCTTTTGGCCCAAGAAGACTAAGAGAATTACATTCTGCTTCCACATCAAGGAACGCCACCCCAATCTATGAACTGGCTCGGGCACTGCACACCAGCGTGCTTATCCGGTTCATCAGATGCTATATTATGAAGTGAGATGTACCAGGATACCATCGCTGCCATATCCACACCCTTAGGTGAAGGTGGCGTGGGGATTGTCCGCCTCAGCGGCACCGAGGCTCGCCGCATTGCGGAGGCTGTCTTCCGAGGCAAGCTTTCCAACCGCCGCCTTAGCTATGGACACATTGTCGATCCTGAAACCAGCGAGGTGATAGATGAGGTGCTGGTCTCTTATATGGCCGCACCTCATACATATACCAGAGAAGATGTAGTGGAGATCAACTGTCATGGGGGGCCCTTGCCCCTTCAGCAAATACTGAAACTGGCGCTGCACCACGGGGCAAGGCTGGCCTATCCCGGGGAGTTCACATTGAGGGCCTTCCTTAACGGCAGGATAGATCTGGCTCAGGCTGAGTCAGTCCTGGATATAGTCCGTGCCAGGACTGATGCTAGCCTGCGGCTGGCTATCCAGGGACTCGAGGGTCGCCTCTCCGTAGCCATCAAGACCATCCGTACCAGATTAATGTCAGTCCTGGCCTATCTCACCGCCAGAATAGATTTCCCTGAAGATGAGATAGAACCACAAGAAGTAATTCGACCATTAAATGAAGCTTTGCAAAGCCTGCGAGAGCTGCTCGCCACTGCAGATACCGGCATGGTCTATCGCTTGGGCATGAGAACCGCTATCGTAGGACGCCCCAACGTGGGCAAGTCAAGCCTGCTGAACCAGCTTCTCCGCGAAGACCGCTCTATTGTCACCCCAATCCCCGGAACCACCCGAGACACCATAGAAGAGGTGTCAAATATAGACGGCGTTCCTTTTATCCTGGTGGATACTGCTGGAATTATCCATAGCCAGGATATTATAGAATCCCTGGGGGTAGGGCGTAGCCAAAAGGCAATAGAGCAGGCTGACCTTGTTCTTGCAGTCATTGATATGAGTCAGCCGATAACAAAGGCCGACAAAGAGATACTGGATCTCATAGGCAACAAGGCAGCTTTAATAGTGGCCAATAAGTGTGATTTGCCCCACCAGGCCAAGCCTGGTGAATTAGGACGGGAGGTAGTCTTTATCTCAGCCCTTTCGGGGGAGGGTATCGCCCAACTCGAGGAAAGGATGGTCAGGATGGCCCTCGGGGGAAAGGTTTTTGTCTCCGATGCCCCTATTGTGAACAATCCTCGCCACAAAGATGCCTTGGAAAGAGCCGAGAGGAGTCTAATCCAGGCCTTGTCAGACATAGACTCAGGTATGCCTGACGACTTCGTCACCATTGATCTGACTGCCGCCCTCAACGCCCTCGGTGAGATTACCGGCGAGACAGTTCAGGAAGACCTCCTGGAGACTATTTTCAGCAACTTCTGCATTGGGAAATAGCGAACACTTCATAAGAAGCTGCACGAAGGCCGCCAGCTCTATTTGTTATCAAGAGATTTAAGGGCCTCCTCGTATCTATCCATTAGCCTGGTCTTGGCCAGTTCAATGGCCCGTTCAACCGCAGGTCTCCCTCTCAACAGAGCCCGTTCTTCTGCAGCCTGAAGAACAGCCTCGTCCCTATTCATACTGCTCACCAAGATATTCCTCAGCTCAGCAATCTTCGCCTCATCTCCTGGATTTGCTGCCCTTATGCGCGCAGTCAGTTCCTCCATTTTCTTCAGATGGGCACTGAATCGCGCGGCCAGTTCTTCCAGTCCCTCGGTGCGGCCTTGCTCGGCCATTCGCACCATCTCCGCAACCCGCCGGCCAGCAAATTCGGCCTGAAGCTTTGCCTTGGCAGTATCTGAGAAGGTCATACTCAACCACACCCGCTCAGTCGCCGTCTTCACCGGGTAGAGGGTATCGCCGGGGAGGCTGCTGGAGGAGGCAGCCACTGTGCCACTGCCAGCCAGAAGAATCACCAGAAAAACAGCAGCCACCACAGCCGCCCATCGAGGCACCCAGCTAACCAGAGGAAGCCTCCTCGGCCCGGCCTTCTGCCTCTTGGCATGGAGCAATGACTCAATCTGATACCTGGCCTGCGCCTTGAACTCCGCGCGTGGCTCAACAGCAGACGTCCTCTGCGCAGCTATCGCAACTCGAAGTAATGGCTCCAATTGCACTGCATGCTCTGGATAGCGCTCCAGACATTGCCCTACACTCTCCCCCCGGAGTACTCGGTCAATACACTCGTTTAAGATATGCTCAAATCGCTCAGACATCGGCTTATCCACCGCTCCCTAACCTATATAACGAAAAACTCCGCCAAAGGTTAGCACCTTCTTGATCAAGAACCCCAGCCTCTTTGCCAGACGAATACGAACCCAGCAAAAAGGAGCACCACCAAAAACACTAGTCACCGGATTCCTCTTCGCTTAAGCCAAGGATTCGGCGCAGCTTTACCAGTGCAGCATGTTGCAAAACCTTGACCGCACCCTCGCTCTTGCCCATGACCCTGGCTGCCTCTGCTACAGACAATCCACCAGCAAAGCGCAGGAAGATAACCTCCCGCTGTCCATCAGAAAGCCGCTCACAAGCTGCAGCTAGCTGTTCCAGGCTGAGTTTCTGCTCGGCAAGCATTGCGGGGTCATCCGAAGGCAACGTTTTTGCTTCGTCAATCTCATCCAAAGGAATCACCCTGGCCTTCTCCCTGCTCTTCTTCTTCCAATGATCCACCACCTGATTATGGGCTATCCGGAAAAGCCAGGAGGAAAAGGGCATCCCCTTATGGCGATAGGAACCGATATGGTCCAGGGCCTTGAGGAAGACCTGCTGGGTCAAATCCTCAGCATCCGCCTGGTTTCTCACCCTGAGCACAATATACCGGTATATCCTGTCGAAGTGCTCCTCATAGAGCTGCCCAAAGGCCTCCGGATCCTGCCCTTGAGCCCGGCGTACCAGATCTTCTTCCTTTTGCACCTAATAATCCCAAATTCAAGCTTGCGCAGGATAAGTCGCCATCACCTTCAGATTATATAACACCAGGAGAGGCAACGGGCCAGCTATAGTTGGCTGGCCGTCTCCAAATAGACACACCTGATTTGTCCATGCTATATTAAGCCCGCCATGACCTATGAAACCATCATCGGCCTGGAGGTTCATACTCAGCTGCTGACTCGGAGCAAGATGTTCTGCCGCTGTTCCGCAGATTACGCCAATGCTCCACCCAACACCCATGTTTGCCCCATCTGTTTGGGCATGCCAGGGGTATTGCCTACCATCAACAAGAGGGCGGTGGAGTACACCGTAATGACTGCGTTAGCCCTGAACTGCACCATACCGCAATTCACCAAATTTGATCGGAAGAACTATCCCTATCCCGATCTCATGAAGGGATACCAGATTTCCCAATACGACGCCCCTATCAGTGTTCAGGGCCGGATATTGCTCGAAACCGAGGGGGAGAAGAGACTAGTGAATATCAGGCGGGTACACCTAGAGGAGGATGTGGCCAAATTGGTGCACCGCACCAGCTCCTTCGGAGAGTCCTATAGCCTGATCGATGTCAACCGCTCCGGGGTACCCTTGATGGAGATTGTCACCGAGCCTGATTTACGTTCACCCGAAGAGGCTAGACAGTTCCTTATGAAGCTGCGCACCATACTGCAGTACCTTGGAGTATCTACAGGAAACATGGAGGAAGGCAGTTTCAGGTGCGACGCCAACATAAGCATACGCCCAGCAGGCTCGCCTGAAACCCTTGCCAAGGTCGAAGTGAAGAATATGAACAGCTTCAAGGCAGTCTACCGCGCCCTTGAGTTCGAGGCCAACCGTCAGAGAAAAGTAGCCGAGGAGGGAGGTCGCCTGGCCCAAGAAACCAGGGGGTGGGTGGAGGAGAAGGGTATAACCCAATCGCAGCGCAGTAAGGAATATGCCCACGACTACCGCTATTTCCCCGAGCCTGATCTTCCCCCTTTGATATTGAGCCCAGCCTGGGTAGAGGAGACCAAGTCGAATCTGCCTGAACTTCCAGAGTCGAGGCGAGATCGGTTTATGTCCCAGTATGGTTTGCCCCTTTATGACGCCAATATCCTTACCAACTCCAAGGCCCTGGCCGATTATTTCGAAACCTGCCTGAGATTGTCTCAAGATGCACCCTTAGAAAAGAGAGCCAAGCGCGTGAGCAACTGGCTGTTGGGCGACTTTGCCCACTGGCTCAACTCAGCCGATATCGAGATCCACCAATCCAAGGTTGCCCCCAGCCATCTGGCAGAATTGCTAGATATGACCGACCGGAGCATTATTAGCGGACCCGCTGCCAAGAAGGTCTTCGAAGAGATGTTCCGTACTGGCAAAGGGCCTAAGGAGATTGCGACCCAGCTAGGGCTGGGGCAAATCAGTGACACCTCAGCAGTGGAACAAGTAGTAAGGGAGATAATTGCAGCAAACACCCAAGCAGTGGTAGACTTCAAGGCGGGTAAGGAGCAGGCACTGACTTTCTTAGTGGGTCAGGCTATGAGAGCAACCAAGGGTCGGGCAAATCCCAAGCTGGTGAGTGAGATACTGCAAAAGGAGCTTGAAAGAGTCTAGTGAGAACCTATTTTGACATCGCGCAGATAATACTCGCCATAGTAATGATCATGGTTATCTTACTTCAGGTAAGAGGAGGAGGACTGGGGGGCATCTTTGGACAACCCGACTCTACGTTCCGCACCAGAAGAGGACTCGAAAAGGCGCTGTTCCGATTCACCATTGTCTTGGTGTTGATATTTGTTGTCCTTTCCATAGTTAGCCTCAGGCTGACTTAGTCCCCAGATCCCGCACAACAGTGGAAAGAATCATCACCCTGACCACAGATTTTGGCACCGAAGATGCCTATGTGGCAGCTATGAAAGGGACTATTCTGGGCATAAACCCCAGAGTCACACTGGTTGACATTTCCCACTCTATCGAGCCACAAAATATCGCCCAGGGAGCTTTCGTGCTGAGTACCGCCTACTCCTATTTCCCCGACGGTACTATCCATATGGTCATCATTGACCCTGAAGTAGGCAGCCAGCGCAGGTCGATTATCGTTAAGACCCCAAAGTCTATCTTTGTTGCCCCGGACAACGGTGTACTAAGCTACATTCTCTATCACGCTTCTCCAATAGGGTATCATCCCGAGGCACAACCCAAAGGACTACCGCCTGGCCTTCTGGCATTCGAGATTACCAATCCAATATTCTGGCACCATCCGGTTAGCTCTACCTTTCACGGCCGTGACATATTCGCTCCAGTAGTTGCCCATATCTCCCTTGGTGTACCTCTTGAGGAATTCGGCAAGCCCATCAGCTCTATTAACGTCTTTCCCATCCCCCAGCCACAAGTTGCAGAAAGCGGAGACTTGATAGGCCACGTCCTCCATATCGACCGTTTTGGGAATATAATCACAGACATCCAGAGAGAAAGCATCCCTCTCAGCAAATTTCGCCTCGAGATCGCCGGACAACGAATCGATTCACTAAGCTCAGCGTACGATCAGGCTAATCGCTTACTGGCTCTTATTGGCAGCAGCGGATATCTGGAAATAGCCCTAAAGAACAGCAGCGCAGCTCACTTGCTTGATGTCAAAATCGGTGATGAAGTAAGGATAAGAAAAGGTCAATAAGCCAGCCAATAATGAGAGAATCGAAACAGGTTACAGATCGCCTGACACCTGTAATGGAGCCTGGAAAGAAGCAGCACTATTGTGCACAATGTGCCGTTTGTGTGCATATCATGTGCAAGAGTGTAGAGCACTCGGGGCCAACCGGTAGAAAATGACAACTAAGCCAGCATACATCCATAGAATGTTTTCAGCCATAGCCGACAGGTATGACCTTCTTAATACCTTGCTCAGTTTTAACAGGGATAAATACTGGCGCAGATTTACTGTGTCCAGCCTCGGGTTAAAAGGAGATGAGGTTATCCTGGATGTAGCCACTGGAACAGGAAAGCTGGCCCAGGAACTGGTCAAAGGGGTCGGAGCAAAAGGCAGAGTTGTCGGGATCGATTTCTGTAAAAGGATGCTTTATATAGCCAAAAACAAGAGCCCAAACACAGAGCTTGCACTTGCAACCTCAGAGAGCCTGCCCTTCCCAGACAACACTTTTGATTGCGCCACCATCGCCTTT
Organism: uncultured Chloroflexia bacterium; assembly: GCA_963720375.1. GTDB lineage: Bacteria > Chloroflexota > Dehalococcoidia > UBA2247 > RBG-13-53-26 > JAPLHP01. Next base: position 70,969 of record CAVRFM010000015.1, read on the forward strand.
GCCCTTCGAAACGTCCCTGATGTCGAAAAGACACTGCGGGAAACAACCAGAGTAGTTAAGAGGGGGGGGAAGGTAATCTGCCTCGAGTTTTCCCGGCCTCGGCATCGGCTCTTCCGGAAGGTCCATCAGCTTTATCTCTTCCGCATCCTGCCACTCATTGGCTGGGCCCTATCCAGAGACAGGGAGGCTTATATCTATCTTCCTCGTTCCATTGCGGAGTTCTACGAGCCAAGCGAATTAAAGCAAATCATGGAGCATACTGGCTTAAAGGACACCCACTTCCATCCTCTAACCTGGGGTATTGTTACCATACACGCTGGAATAAAAAGCTAGCCAACCACTGCCACCCTGTTCTGAAGTCCGCGCTTTTGGCATGACCGGCTTAAGTTGCCCCAATGACTCTAAGACATCCCCCACTAAAGATCCGGCCCTTCTGAGAACTCCCCCAAAAAACACTGCGCCAGCACCCCGAATTCTCAACTCAGGAACGGAGTGCTGGCGAAAAAACAATATCCAACCAGACCGGGGGTTACTTTGATTTTGCTGCAACTGTGGCAGCGCCGGCCTTACTCTGGCCTGTGTGATAGCCTTTTAACACACTCTTCCAATGGGCTATCAACTCAGGTTGCCACTCAATCGTAGGTGGAACAGGCCTTGCTTCAGTTCCAAGCTCCCGCAACGAAAGATCACGCAAACCCTTCAGATACTTGTCAAATTGCTTGATCTCTTTGTCGGAGAAGCGGGCCACCAGGATATCACGGGCATAGCCCAATATGACTGGCAGTGCTCGGTCAAGAAGTTCTTTCCCTTTGGGCTGTATCTGTATCTTTACCACCCTCTGATCCTTCTTGCTCCTGACCTTTCTAACATAGCCAGCCCTCTGCATGCGAGACAGCAGCGCAGAGACACTATGTTTCTCCCGGAACACATAAGAAGATATCTCACCGGGGCTAAGAGGGACTTTGCTCATGCTCAAGATGAGCAGAACATCCGTTTGGGCAAGTGTAGTTTGCCGCTTGCCAAGCTCGATTTCCATAGCCCTCATCGCAGCTTCAGCGGCCTGGCGCAACCGAACCCAGGTAGTCATATACGGATCACCAGTTTCCCAATTGTGCACCTTCTCCTCCTTATTAGCAGTTCTCCCTGCTGCTCAGCCTGCCCGAATCTATGTCCGGTCAGCCCTCCCTTTTACCGCAGGATTTTATGAAATTGTAACATCCCATAGGAACTATGTCAAATGGCTACAGACCTTATAGAGAAATCAGGATCACGGCAAGAATGAAGCCTGAATCCGCAACCGCCCCTCACCCCACCGGTTTCTCATACTTCCAAATAGTTCCTTGAGGCGTGTCCTCGAGAACTATCCCCAGATCCTTCAAGCACGAGCGGACTCTGTCAGCCATCCGCCACTGCTTCTCGTTCCTCAGTTCAGCCCGAATCGAAATCAGCAAGTCAATGAAGGGCTCGGCAGCCAACTTCATTGACTTCTCTTGAAAGGTAAACCCCAGAACGCTTCCCAGTTCAATCAGATTCTCTCGAGCCTGTCGCACATCAGCACCTTGACTTATACCCCGGTTAATCTCCCTGGCCAGGTCGAATAGGACCGCCACGGCCTGAGCTGTATTGAAGTCAGCATCCATAGCGTCGATGAACCTCTGCCGAAACAATTCGGTGTCAATTGCTCCTGTCAATCCCTTCTCCTCACACTGACCATTATCAAGGGCTGATTGACGCAGTCTTTCCACACCCTTTTCCGCAGCCGCCAGGTTCTCCTCGCTGAAGCTGATCGGGCTACGATAGTGGGAGCTCAGGATGAAGAACCGTATCGCATCAGGAGTAAAGCGTTCCAAGACCTCCTTGATGGTAACAAGAATCCCCAGGGACTTGCTCATCTTTTCTCCACCCAGTTGCACGAAACCATTATGCATCCAGTACTTGACGAAGGGGGTGACCCCGGTAAAGCTTTCCGATTGGGCTATCTCATTCTCATGATGCGGAAAGATCAGGTCCTGTCCTCCGCCATGTATGTCTAAGGTCTCACCCAGGTGTCTCAGGGACATGGCGCTGCATTCAATGTGCCAGCCAGGTCTCCCCTTGCCCCAAGGGCTTTCCCACCACGGCTCACCGGGCTTCGCCGCCTTCCACAAGGCAAAATCCAGAGGATGTTCCTTGCCAACTCCTACTTCTACACGCGCTCCCGCTTGCAGAGCTTCAAGGCCCTGGTGGCTGAGCTTTCCATAATCCGGAGCACTGCTCACTCTGAAGTAGACATCGCCACCTGCCTGGTAGGCATGCCCCCTGTCAACCAAGCCCTGAACTACTTCAATAATTTTGGGTATCTCTTCAGTAGCTCTAGGATACACGTGAGCCCTCTTAATATTCAGCTTATCCATATCAACAAAGTATTGGGAAATAAACTTTTCAGCTAGCTCGGCAGGAGAAGTGCCCGATTTGTGCGCTCGATCGATAATCTTGTCGTCAATATCGGTAAAGTTTTGCACATGCTTCACCTTGTATCCCTTAAACTCCAGGTAGCGTCGCACCACGTCGAAGATTACATAGCTCATAGCATGGCCAAGATGGCACTCAGCGTAAGGAGTAACCCCACAGACATACATCCTCACCACCTCACCCTGAGGCACGAACTCTTCTTCCCGTCCCGAAAGAGTGTTATATATCTTCACGATCGCTCCTTAACCTGGACTGTTTAATATCAATAGCCCGAATAGACTCTCAGTGTCCTCAGGTTTTGACCTCATGTGCGACCTTGTCCACCAAGGCCACAGCATACGCAGCTATCGCCTTCTCTTCCCCCAAAAAGCCGAGCCCTTTAGAAGTGGTGCTTTTTACCCCAACCTGCTCTATGCTGATACCCAGGGTCTGACCGATCAATTTCCGCATCTGGGGGACAAAGGGGGACAGGTGAGGCTTTTCCGCCACTATGGTAGCGTCAACATTACACACCTGCCATCCTTCCGTTTGGAGCAGCGTGGCTACCTGGCGAAGAAGAGTGATACTGTAGATGTCCTTATACCTCGGATCAGAGGAGGGAAAGTGAATCCCTATATCCCCTAAACCAGCTGCGCCTAACAGAGCATCGATGATGGCATGCACCAGAACATCGGCGTCGCTATGGCCATCAAGCCCCTTGTCAAAGGGTATCTCTATACCCCCTAACAGAAGCCTTCTTCCCTGCACTAAAGGGTGAACATCATAGCCGATGCCAACCCTCATGCCTCTTCCTCAAAATGATCTCTGCCAGGGCCAAGTCCTCCAGCGTGGTAATCTTAATATTATCATAGGAGCCCATGTAGACTCTGACCTTATACCCAAGTGCCTCCACCAGAGCGGCATCATCCGTCACTTCCCCTTTAGCCTGCCGATATGCCTCCGTTATTATATCAAAGCGAAACACCTGCGGGGTCTGTGCTACCCAGAGGTTTTCTCGCCGAGGGGTATTCCGGATTGTCCCCTCGGCTTCAACTATTTTTACGGTTTCCTTTACAGGTACCGCCGCAATAGCCGCCCCGGTCTGACGGGCCTCCTCTAGCCCCTGCTCTATCAGATCAGGAGTGATGCAAGGACGCGCCCCATCATGAATCACCACCCAGTGGCAACCTCCCAGCCCTTTCAGCCCCTCGGCTACCGAATCCTGGCGCCGTTCTCCACCGGCGCATACCTGCGCCACCTTCTGAAACCTTCCTTCCTTTACCACCTCCCGCCCTCGCTCCAAGCTCACTTCATTCAGCACGATCACCACCTGATCCACTGCACCACATTTCTCAAACACTTCAAGCACATGAGCCAGGACCGATTTGCCAGCGATGTCAGCAAAAATCTTGTCCACCCCACCCATCCGCCGGCTACTGCCAGCGGCAGCAACAACAGCCCCCACCTTCTCCCGAGATAGCTTCCTCACCTTGATAACCGCCTCCTGCAAATGCTAGAATGGCCTCGTGGTGGGCGTAGCCCAGCGGTTTAAGGCGCCAGGTTGTGGCCCTGGAGATCGAGGGTTCGAATCCCTCCGTCCACCCCAGCGCCTATAGCTCAGCGGATCAGAGCATCGGTCTTCGGAACCGAGGGTCGAGGGTTCGAATCCCTCTAGGCGCGCCATCTCTACGAGCCAAGTTATGCCCATATTCGTGTCCATATTCCCTCACAAAATGCCCCTGATCAATGTCGCCGTCAGCATATTCTGACACTTTTGCTAACAATTTGCTAACCACCATACACACGGCCGATTCCATGCAGATCTTTTGCACACCCCCCGCAGCTTTGGGCTACCTCTATTATCCTCGCTGTTGCACACAATAGCATCTGCTTACTATCACTACTAAATAGGCCTGCTATCCATCCACAGAACGAAGAGAAATAGTGCAGTGATACTCATAATGCAGCTAATGTGCAGTGCTGCTGGCACTGCCGAGATCATAGGAGTGAAAATGAGGACGTTCCTTAATTACTACTGATCTTTTGATCTTTGCCTGTTGCCTTCTCCAACTCTAGTAGGGTCTTTTATCGACGGATTGCCCAAGGGTGTCAGCCCTATCTAGAGCGCTGATTTAGCCAAGGTAGCATTACATGAAGACTTACTGGGCTGTGCCCTGCAAATCAGACCATCATTGAACCAACATGCGGCGGCTTGCCTGTGCTGGTGTCCTTTGTACGGAAGAAGAGGTGTGACTCCAAGGTCTAGAAACAAGCTATGCGTTTGCTGAGTGGGGCTTCTTTATTTTCATTACGCTGGCTCTAAAACGAAGATACTTCAAGTACTCTGTCAGTTCCTCAATTTCGTTAGGCGTGGCGGTTGAGAGAATATCTGGTTGTGATTGGGGAGGCGTGTGGAAGGATATAATCCAGTCGAACTCGGGTGTGTAGCCAGCTTTCTTCTGCAAAACTTGCACTGGCACGCCGAGTATGATTGCGAGTTGAAGTAACTCAGGTTGCCTCGGGCGCCTGTCACCTTTCTCCCATCGGCAGACGGTGCTGAGAGATCTGTGCACCTTCTCACCCAAGTCATCCTGTGACATTGGGACTGGCTGTCCAAGCCTAGTCTCACGGAGAAGATCTCCGAATTCTTTCCAGCGGTTAGGCATGATGGTGAGACTCCTTGTTGATACTGCGTTGCGATTTTATGTTCTTTTTTACTCTTTGTCAATACTTACGGCAACAATATTGACAAAATGTATAATAGTGGTAATCTGTTTGTTGTAAGGGCGTGGTTCCCCTATAATTGGAGCCCCACCGTCAGTCCGGTGGTCTCAGGAAGAAGGAGGTGGGATCTTGCCTAGGACAGTTAGTGCGGATTCCCAAACTGGGCACCTCACGCTCTATGATAGTGTTGTAGCAGCGATAGGGGGGATCCACGAGGATCAAGCTAGCATGCAAGATCAGAGGATCCCCGTGGAGGATTGCTACCGTGCCTTCAGCCTTCTTGCATCCGAGTTTCCAGAGAGCTTTCCGGGTGTCTATTTTTCCCGGCGGAGCGGAGTCCCATATTCCAGAGATATCGAGGACGTGTTGTTCCAGGCAGGGGCATGGAGGCTCATCGAAGATAATAACCCTGACTACCGATATTTCACAGTACCCGCGGCGACCAGAAGACTGATCAAGGAACAGCTGAGCAAGATTCACAGTGGCAAGACGGGGGATCTTGAGCAAGTCTCCCTACGATTCAAATCTGTGCTAGAGGAACTGAAGCGGGTTGAGTCCCACAGCCTGTGACGCCCTAGCAGAAGAAGTGAACTCCGCGGTTACGGAGATCCTCGGTGACTATAAGCCAAGAAAGATCAGGGACCCCAAGGTCATCCGAGACACCGCATTTGGCTTTAACCTGTTCCACAAGCATGAGATCAACTTGCTCGATTCGCCGCTTATGCAGCGGTTGCGGCAAGTACGTCAGACGGCTCTAGCCTTCTACACCTATCCCTCATCAGTGCATACGCGCTTCGAACATTCCCTTGGTGTCACTGTACTCGCGCAACGCATGCTAGATGCCCTTCGGCAGCGTAAACCCTCCACCGCTAGTGATGTCGCCTGCATGGAGGTTCGCCTAGCTGCATTATTGCACGATGTCGGTCATGGTCCATTCTCCCACGCATCTGAAAAGGTCTACAGTTCCCTCGACCAAATTAAGCGGGCAAAGGAAGAGAACCCCCTGCTAAAAGACAATGAGGCGCACGAAATCCTTTCCTACTTTGTGATCAAGTCATCCAAGTTCAACGAACTGTGGAGCACCATTCTTGCGAAGTATCAATTGGGTGATAACCCCATCAACCTTGGCGAGATACGCCTTGATCATGTTGCCGAGATGATTCTTGGTCATCATCCAACGCCCCAACTTAAGTACTTAGCCCAGATTGTGAACGGTCCTCATGATGCGGACAAGCTTGATTACATTACGCGCGATGGTTATTTCACTGGTTTACGAACGGCGATCGATCTAGATAGGCTCTTCCTATGTCTGGGGGTCTACGAAAGCGACTCCGGCGAATGCCAATTGTGTGTAGATTTGAGTGGTGTGACGGCACTTGAGCAGATGCTATTCAACAAGATGCAACTCTATACATCAGTCTATCATCACCATAAGGTTCGCGCGGCTTTCCGTTCGTGTGTTGCCATCATTGATGCATGCCGTAACAAGAAGCTGAAGGCGATCGGAGGATCGGAACTCGGTAGTCCGGTTGATTTCATGAGGATCGACGACGGCGCTATTTTGAGCGCCCGATCGACAGGGGATGCTGACCTCGACAAATGTCTTGCCAATTTGCGAAATCGCATTCTTCCGATGCGTGCTCTGGTACTGTGCTCAGACTCAGTGGATGATAACGCCTCTCGTTTTCTTCTGGCACGTATGCGGCGGGATACCTCCACAGCCAACGCTCTGCGCGAAGAAATCGCAACCAGAGCTAAAGTCGACAACTCGCACATTCTAGTTGATTTTCCGGAAGAGCCACGTTTCATGAGCACAGCGCTCGGCAGTCTTGTTAGGGTCAGTCCTCAAGATGTAGTCCGCCTCAACTCGATATTTCCAGTAGGGGGATGGGTGAGAGGTCATGCTGAACACAGATACAGAGTGTATGTATTCAGTCCCTATGAGTCGGAAGAGGCAGTGGCGAAAGCAGCATACGCCATACTGAGAGAAAAGTACGGGATCAAACCAAACAAAATGGCCTTCTTCCTTGCCAACCATACGCCGACATTCGTGGCATCGCTCCAACTGGGGAATTCGTGAGATCGCAAGCGGTGCCAGTGCGATGGTACTACATTCGCCGCCTAAGTCCGTCAGCTTGCCCGCTATCCCTCTAGAGATCAACCTGGACGGAATTGTTGGTGCCGGCGCGTACCGCCATCATTTGTGAAGCATAACTCTCTGGCACTCGCATTTGATGGCCGAGTGCCGTCTTCTCATCAAAGCGATGCACGGCGGCTTGCTGTAAACCCGGTGCAATATGGCTGTACGTGTCGAGCAAAAGTGATGGATATACTGGAATGCCACAGCTTGCCTTAAACGACTTTTGGGGTGTATTCCCTATTTGCCATATGGATGTAGACATAATCTCCAGGACTTGACGTCCTCTGCTAGCCGTCTGATATCATCCGAGGTGACTTCCAGTTACACGCATCCCGATAGTGCTTTTACACAACAAGTGCCCAATTGGGGCAAGGGCAAGACTACTCATCAAAGGGGGAGGTAGCAAATGGCGAGACAGTGTAAAACAGTAGAGATAGTGTACAACGCAAGAGGTCGAGATGTCTTGACATGGTGTATAAAGACAGCTTTTCTCTCCTTGATAACACTGGGGTTCTACTTGCCTGTTGCCGCAAATAAGCTTGTGAGATATCTGTGCGAGCACACAAAGATACGCATAGACGAGTCAGAGGTCTCAGGAACGTAGTTCGCAGCCTTGGCTGCTAGCAACCTGCTGAACATGAAATGGCATTGGTTGGTATTTTACAGATCGAGTGTGTCACTACAGAGAGAATCTCATATCAGTCAACAAGACATAAAGTAAACCCCTTGACCTGGGAAACAGGGACGGTTGTAAACTCATGAAAGGCTTTTCGGGGGCAACCCTTCTAAATATAAATGGAACCAATCCTCAAGAGCAACGCAACATAAAGATAAGCCCTTGACCAGCCCAAGGAGGGCAGTTCTATACTTATCAAGCCGCATCCTCGGAGAGAAGGCTTTATTCGGTAATTTCTCGCTTCTTAACTAATTCCGAATCCTCACGTCGCAGAGCAAGACTTTTTAGCTCTAAAGGGGGGTATGAAAACAGCTAAAGAGACTTGGGAGACTGCCAAAGGGGCCCTTCAGGTTCAGGTTAGCAAAGCCAACTTCGACACTTGGCTAAAGGACACTGTAGGGATCAGTCACCAAGGAAATCAATTTGTAATCGGAACTCCCAGCGCTTTCGCCAAGGAATGGCTGGAAAAGCGTCTTCATTCTTTGGTAACGAAGGTGCTCATCAGCATTGTAGGGCATGAGATTGAGGTTCAGTTCCAGGTCTGCCCGGACCAGGACTCTGTCTGGCAGGGCCAGGACCACTCACAATCGAAGCTGCCATTGCCAGTGGGCAACCCGAGGTATACTTTCGAAAACTTCGTTGTCGGGGGTTCAAACCGTCTTGCCTACGCTGCTGCATTGGGGATATCTGAGGAGCCAGGGCGGCAGTACAATCCGCTTTTCATCCACGGTGGATCCGGCCTGGGAAAGACCCATCTTTCCCACGCGATAGGGAATGAAGCTTCCGAAAACGGATTCAAGGTCGTTTATACTGGCAGCGAGCAATTCACCAATGAGTTCATAAGTTCAATCAGGGAGAGAAGGACAGAGGAGTTTCGCAGCAAATTCAGGAACGCTGACATTCTCGTCATAGAGGACATCCAGTTCCTGGTTGGCAAACCCTCGACACAGGAAACACTGTTTCACACCTTCAATGAACTGCATGACACCAATCGCCAGTTGGTTATCACCAGCGATCGCCCTCCAAAGGCGATGACTACCCTGGAGAGCAGCTTATGTTCCCGCCTCGAAAGCGGGCTTATTGCCCAAGTTGAAGCACCTGACCTGGAAACACGTTTGGCCATCCTTCACGCAAGGGCCGAGGAACAGCAGGTTGTCATCGACGAAGCCGTATTCGATTTCATCGCCCAGCGTTGCCAGCGAAATGTCAGGGAACTAGAGGGAGCCCTGACTGCGCTTATCGCCGATGCAAAGATGTCACAGCAGCGTCCTACACTGGAGCTGGCGCAGGAGGCTCTGCGCGATATGCCTTCGGATAATTTAGGCTCATATGCTACTACCCCGGCATCGATATTGAAGGCAGTGGCCGACCACTTCCAGGTGAGTTTAGAATCCCTGAAAGGCCGTAAGAGAGACAATCGATTAGCCATGGCGCGACACATCGCCATCTACCTTGTACGAGAGAAGACAAATTGCCCCCTGCAGGATATCGGCAAATTGCTTGGCGGCAGAGACCACTCCACTATTCTCAGGGGCTATCATAGAATCGCCGGCACAGTTTCTACTGATCCCGCAGTGCAGAGAAACATCCATCAGATTGTGGCTAATCTTCCCACTTAGGTATATTACTATTATTATCTACTATCCAAACATCACCCATTCTACTAGACTACTAATACACAATAAGATCCTGTGCATTCAATAAGTGCAGTCAGGCACAGTTGGGCATGTGCTACTAGCCATAACTTTGAGAGTGGGTGGGAGGGTAGGTATTATGTGCAAATCGTGCAGATGGTCTGTAAAGCAGTAAGACTGGCATGAATATAGGGGTGTTTGGAGGCACCTTTGATCCAGTCCACCGTGGACATATTGCTGCGGCCCAAAAGGTGAAAAGTGTTCTTGGCCTGGAGACGATTTTCTTTGTCCCGGCAGGGCAGCCTTGGCTCAAAGCAGATATTCCTGTTTCCCCGGCGAGGCACCGGGTAGAGATGGTACGTCTTGCCATTGCTGGTAAGAGATACTTCCAGATATCTACTACTGAGGTCGACAGGCCTGGCCCCTCCTTTACTGTTGACACCATTGATGTGCTGCAAAGGCAGCTGGGCGCCGCAGCAAACCTGTGGTTCATTTTGGGGAGTGACACGCTTTCAGACCTGCCGCGATGGAAGGAGCCGACCCGCCTCATACAGATTTGCCATCTGGTAGCATTCACCAGACCGGGTTTTGTCCCTCCTCCGCTGGAGTGGCTCGAATCATCTATCCCGGGTATTTCCAATCATGTTACTTTCGTAGAGGTACCGCAAATAAATGTCAGTGCCTCTGATATTCGACGCCGGGTAGCACAGGGTGCTTCCATTCGCCGGATGGTACCTGGAGCTGTGGAAAAGTATATCCTGGAACACGGATTGTATGTGTCCCCCTAGGTTGTGTGGGCTGATCAAGTTGAGCGTTATTCATATACGGATACCCAAGAAACGTTGGTATAGTCCAAGAAGGTGGTGCTAAATGAGATGCCCCAAATGCGGTTATTGCAGCTTTGATGAGGGATGTAACCATGCCTCTAGCTGATAGAGACTACATGAGAAAAGAACATCCTCCTGCTTGCACCTGCGTTGAGTGCGAAAGGCGAAGGGCAAACAAGGGCAGACGGCGCACGGGGGAATCTCTCTGGAGTAGAACAATTGGGAGGCTGTTCTCTTGGATGCGCTGATGGATGGAGACGTATCAATGTCGCAGGAACGTGATAACGCTCTCACTAAGGTAGAACTGGCTCGCTACTTCCTCGAACTCATGAAACGTATTGAGAACAGCAGGGCACCTTTGCTACAGGGGAGCACTGCTCTGAGTGTCCTACAAGAGTACACTTCCTACTTGGATGGATTCTGGGCTGAGTGCTACAGTGCCACACGCTATTTCGATGATGTCAATCCTAAGTGTGCAAAGGCACTTAAAGACTTTCGAGAAAAAACGCAGGGAGATTTCTACGCATGGGGTACTGGTAAGCGTTCCATATCCGTTCACCACAAACCAGTTGAGCCAAAGAGGGAAGGCTATATGCCGCCACGAGGAGACAACATTGGTGGGCAACTCTTAGAATACGACCCCCCAAATTGGAACAAGATCAATTCCAAACTGAACGACTATTACTACTTCACTGATGATCCTTCGGAGCAGCCGATAACTAGGCAGTGTGAGAGTCACTTAGCAGAACTAGAGAAGTTCATAAAGCAGAATTGTCCATGACTGGCACCTATGAGGCAAGATAAAATGAATATCATTGATCGGGGATATCAATATGCGCGTACCTGACGAGGTTCGCCAATGCGTCGTGTTTGTGGGGCTTGGAGACGGCAAGGGAGGAGTGTCATTCAAAGGGACAGCTTTCTTCGTTAGTGTACCTTCCAAGAGCAAACCTGAAGTTAGTTACCTATACTTGGTAACAGCCAAACATGTGGCAGCCTTACTGCAAGACAAACCATTCTTAATCCGAGCCAACACGAATGATGGGAAGTCATGCGTAATTGGAGGCGCAAGAGTACATTGGTGGTATCATCCCACCGATCCTTTCGTAGATGTAGCCATCATCTCTTGGGTACACCCCGAAAACATGCCCCTTGACTATCTTGAATACAAACACATTCCAACTACAATGTTTTTGTCCGATGAAGCTATATATAGTCGTGCTATCGGCACAGGGGATGAGGTATTCATCACTGGGCTTTTTGCACATCTGACAGGCTCATCAAGAAACCTGCCAATAGTCCGCATTGGCAACATAGCCATGTTCCCTACAGAGCCAGTACCGACACGTATCGGCAACATCGAAGCTTATTTGATCGAAGCTAGATCAATTGGAGGTTTAAGTGGTTCTCCTGCCTTTGTCATCCAAACAGCTCCACCTGAAGTTGGCAAGCTTTACCTTTTGGGATTGATGCATGGTCACTGGGATATCCCCCCAGAGGCAAAGAACGACCAACTGGTAATGGACAATGATCACTATAAGCAGGTGAATATGGGCATAGCGATTGTAATTCCAGCTAAGAAGATATTGGAGGTTATGAACCAAGAAATACTAGACACATGGAGAAGACTAGAGGATCAGAAGATGCAGAAAGAACAAGTACCACCGCCAATGTGAAGTATGAGGATTGAAATATGAATAACGCTGAAGTTGATGAAGCCTCGCTCTGAACACTATAATCTACTGGCTGGTCTAACCGAGAGTATTAGGGAATCGGACTCCATCTAAGTTAGACTACTCTAGTTAATCATTATGCCTACTCTTGCAGTCAAGTTGGTCCATCCGGCCGCGAAGCCACCTGGGAAGATGACTCCAGGGAGTGCCGGCCTTGACCTTTACGCAGCGGAAAGTGTGGAGGTTCCGCCTACCCATTGCGAGCCCGATGGACGTGCTGAAGTCGGCAGAGCCCTTGTATCGACAGGAATTGTTATAGAGTTGCCTCATGGAACGGTTGGCAGGATAGCATCCCGGTCCGGGCTGTCAGTTAGGGCAAATATAGAGGCGGGAGCCGGGTGGATTGACAGTGACTACCGCGGAACGGTTATGGTGGAGTTGAAGAACTTCGGTTCGAATCCCTACCGCATCAACCAGGGAGACCGTATCGCTCAATTAATGGTACTACCGGTTGTGGACGTTGAAATAAGTGTTGTGACCGATATTAGAGAAACGGCACGAGGGTCATCAGGGTTTGGTTCGACTGGCCACTAGGTTTTAGGTATATCGTTCCAAGTTCTATTCTTGTTGGTGAAGACCGATTGCTGTCTCCCCTGTTTCTGACTGGCCGCTCTGGGTCGAAGCTACTGAAAAGTGGGGGAGAACCGAAGGCCGAGTCTTGAAAGGCTTATGACTATGACTGAGAAGTCTATGAGTGTGACATTGATTGAAGCCAGGGACCTGCCGGAAGCGTGGTTTCTCTGCCTGCGCAGCGTTCTCGCGGAGGGTTATGAGTACCGTATAGATCGAGGGAGTTTTGAGGGGCAGCGCAGAAAGGAACTTGACTTGGCTGTAGTTCAGATACGCCAACCGGGCATACGGCCGCTGGTACCTGACGTACCGCAGGGTGTTCCCCCGCCAACGACTATGGAGTATGTCGAGGCCTACTTGCCCTATCTCATGACTTCCTGCAAAGAAAAAGGCGAGCAGTACACTTACGGAGAGGACCTTGAATCGCAGATTCCTGAAGTAATCCGGATGTATAAGGAGGGCGGCCACAATACAAATCAGGCGTACATGGCGGTGGGCAGCCGGGAATCTATCTATCTGGGGGATCCACAATGCCTGAGAGGCATACACACCAGGATCCGTTATGGTCGCTTCCACTTTGTGGTTTACTTCAGATCCTGGGACCTATGGGGAGGCTTCCCGTCCAATCTTGCCGCGCTGCAACTTATGAAGGAGTATATGGCGACCGAGATCGGGGTTCCTGACGGTGAGTTGATTTGCATTAGCAGTGGGATGCATCTGTATGAACATAGTTGGGACTTGGCAAAGCTCGCGGCACGTATAGATTAAGAGTAGTCCGAACATCTCCAAATTGTAAACCGACACGTAATGGGATATACTAATCTTGATTTTCGTTTGGGAGGTGGTTTTGTGGAGCAATTCGTGCTGCCCAAATGTCAGAAGTGCAGTAGTGGCGATCTGGTGCCTCTATCTGATTTCGGTAGCCAGGGTGCGCCGATCCATTACAAGGCATGGGTATGTACAAATCCCGATTGTGGGTTCAACTTGAAGATAAGGAATGGTGACGTTTACATAAACGAGCCGGTTATCAGTGGGGCAATGCACAATTCCCGAGCACGTTAGACTGTATTGATCGGTTAGAATGTGAGCTGGTGGGCCCAGGTAGGCGAGTTTAAGGGCAAGTTTGTCGATTTAGTCTTTCCACCCCGTTGTGTTGGCTGTGGGAAGGATGGTGCTTTCATCTGCTCGCCATGTTGCGGGACTATCGCTCGCCTTACGCCTCCGCTCTGTCCCATGTGCAGCAAGCCACTACTTCAGGAGGATTATTGTCCCTCTTGCCGGAGGTTAAGACTGGAGATCGATGGTATCCGTTCACCCTTCGTTTTTCAGGGCACGGTGCGTCGGGCCATTCATCAGTTCAAGTACAGGAACTTTAAGGCGCTGGCTCTTCCACTCTCGCAGTTGCTGGCTCAGTATTTGGAAACCAAGCCCCTGCCTGGGGATGTTCTTGTCCCGGTTCCGCTTCATTCCCGTCGGTTGCGTGAGCGAGGGTATAATCAATCCGGGCTCTTGTCTCGGGAACTCGGGAAACTGCTTGGTCTTCCAGTCGTAGAGGATTCGCTAGTCAGGCTTCGGGACACGCGGGCTCAAGCCAGGACTTCTGATGCCGAAGAGCGTCGAGGTAATGTACTGGGGGCCTTTAGCTGCCGAGATGAGAGGTTGAAAGGGAGACGGGTACTTCTCGTTGATGATGTGTGTACTACAGGGGCCACGTTGAATTCCTGTGCCATCGCCTTGAAGGGAGCTGGCGCCAGCTCTGTTTGGGGTTTGGCCTTAGCTAGGGAAGGATGAGTATGAAAGAGTTGCCGAAGAAAGACCCGGAGATTGCCTCACTAATTAAGAGGGAAGAGGAACGGCAGCAACGCAAGCTGGTGTTCATCGCTGCTGAGAACCACACCACTCGGGCGGTACTGGAGGCACAGGGCTCTGTCCTTACCAACAAGTACGCCGAAGGCTACCCGGGGCGCCGCTACTACAGTGGTTGCCAGGAAGTAGATGAGGTGGAGAGAATAGCAGTTCTCAGGGCGAAGGAGCTCTTTCATGCTGAGCATGCCAATGTTCAGTCTCACAGTGGAAGTCAGGCCAATGCGGCGGTTTATCTTGCCTTACTCAACCCCGGGGATAAGGTAATGAGCATGAGCCTGGCTCATGGGGGACACCTCACCCACGGAAGTCCGGTCAGTTTCTCTGGAAAGTTATATAGATTCATTCATTATGAAGTAAACCGGGAAACGGAGCGGCTTGACTATGACGAGGTGGAGCGCCTGGCCAAAGAACATAGACCGAAGCTGATTGTGGCGGGAGCCAGTGCCTATCCCAGGATTATTGACTTTGAGAGGTTTCATCATATTGCTGAAGAGGTGGGGGCGCAGCTTATGGTCGATATGGCTCATATAGCTGGCCTGGTGGCTGCTGGAGTACATCCTTCACCGGTACCCTTGGGCGCAGGTAGTCACTGCGACCACACAAAAGACTCTGCGTGGGCCCCGGGGTGGCTTTCTTCTTGCTAAGCAGGGGTTGGGCAAAATCCTGGACTCCGCTGTTTTCCCTGGCACGCAGGGTGGCCCCCTGATGCACGTCATTGCTGCGAAGGCAGTGTGTTTCCATGAGGCAATGCAACCCGAGTTTGTTACTTACCAGCAAAAAATCCTGGAGAATGCCAGGGTTTTGGCTGATGAATTGCAGAAGTTGGGTTTCCGGATCGTTAGCGGAGGCACAGATAATCATCTCCTCCTTATCGACCTTCGCGGGACAGGGATAACGGGTAGGGTAGCGGAGGAAGCCCTTGATAGTGTTGGCGTCTCTGCCAACCGGAATGGCATCCCCTTTGATCCTCTTCCACCGCAAACCACGAGCGGATTGAGGCTTGGGACTCCTGCAGTGACTACAAGGGGACTCGGTCCGCAGGAGATGAGACAAATAGCCTCGCTAATCCATAGAGTGCTGACCAATCTCGGGGATGAGAAGATAAAACTTGAGGCCTCTCAGGAAGTGGAGGGGATCACCCGCCGCTTTCCGCTGCCCTGAGCTTGTAGATTCAGCCATTTGTGTGTTATAGTTTGTCCGACAACCTGCATTTCATTGGTAGTGGAGGGAGTAGAGAAGTTGCACGATTACGAAGTAACAGTGATTTTCAGTCCTGAGATTACTGAGGAGGATCTGCCTGTTGAAATCGAGAAGGTGAAGCAGTTCATCACCCAAAAAGGTGGTGTTGTTGGTGAAGTTAATCGATGGGGCAGAAGGAAACTGGCGTATCCGATAAAGAAATACAGAGAGGGGAATTATGTACTGACCCCGTTCAAACTTCAGCCCGAAATGACATTGGAGCTGGAGAGGAACTTGCGGGGTTCAGAGCGGATATTGCGGTACTTGTTGGTGAGATTGGAGTAAGAGAGAAGAGCCGATGGCGAACTTGAACAAGGTGATGATTATTGGCAACGTGGGGACTGATCCGGAGATGCGCTTTACTCCCAATGGAAGCCCGGTGACCAGCTTTCGTATTGCTACCAGCAGAATGTTCAATAGCCCCGAAGGTGAACGGAAACAGGAGACGGAGTGGTTTACCGTGGTTACCTGGAATAAGTTGGCGGAGAGCTGTAACCAGTTCTTGACTAAAGGTAAGCGGGCTTATGTAGAGGGCAGGCTGCGAACGCGCAGTTGGGAAGGACAGGACGGACAGAAACGGAGCCGGGTGGAGATAGTGGCAGATAGGGTTCTCTTCCTTGACAGGCAAGCTGCTGCTCCACTTCCGGAAGGTGAGGCAAAGGTTGATAAGGTTGATGAGGCGGCGGTGGAAGAGGATCTCCCATTCTAGGGAAAGGTGGCAAAGATGGCAGACATGAGAGGAGCGAGGACAACTAGAAGGCCGGCTCGGCCGAAGTATCTCCCCAAGCGGAGGGCATGCATTTTCTGTGCTGATAAGATAGATGACATAAACTATAAAGACCCGGCTCTACTGCGTCGTTACGTTTCGGATCGATGCAAGATTGAGCCGCGACGCAGGACCGGCAATTGCGCTAAACATCAGCGAGCTCTGGCCCTGGCAATTAAGAGGGCGCGTCATCTGGCATTGCTACCCTTCACGCCAGCGCATATGCGTAAGATGGGGGTTACCAGTCTACGAGGGTAGCTGCCTCCCCTACCTGCGTGTACCCAATCCCTTTTCCAGCTCATCAGAGTTCTTGTCTTTTGCAGAGGTAAGACTTGGACAAGAAGCCAAAGATTGAAGGTTCGGCTCGTAAGGGAACGCCTGCGCGCAGGCGTTCCAGATGGGATAAGGAGAAGAGGTGGCTGTACATCATCGAGGCCATAATCGTGCTGACTATTGTTGCCGTTCCGGCGCTAGTTGGTTATGGCTATTATGACACCCATATCAAACCCTGGCACCAGCCTATCTTGAAGGTGAATGACACCACCATCGAGATGACCTCCTTTGTCAAAATGCTGCGCTTGTATCAGAGTAATGCAAGCTACTATTCAGATAATACGAGTTGGGCTCAAGATGAGGCGACCACAATGGAAGAGAATGAGCTTATGAAGCAGGGGCTGAAGAAGGACTTTGGCATTGTTGTCAGCGACAATGCTATCGAAGGGAAGTTGCAGGAGCTATTGACTTCGTACAGCATGACTGCGGACCAACTCAAGACGAATCTCGCCACGATGAAGATATCGGTGGAGGATTTCAAACAAATGTACATAGAGCCATCCCTGGTGCAGTCTGATCTGCAGCAACAAATTGGTGACCAGGATTACCCCGCGGATCAGGAGTTTGATCATGTCAGAGTTCAGGCCATGCTTGTAGCAGGTGCAGATAATGCCACTGCGGTGAGAGACAGATGGCTCGCGGGCGAGGATTTCAATACACTGGTCACCGACTACTCGCCGTCCAAGTACTACCCCAGCACTTCCTCGGATAATACTACGGTAGAATGGATACCCCGGGGCATTGAGAGTACTGCCTTTGATGACTATGCCTTTGCCGACGGGTCTGAAAACAGCACAGTGAGTGATGCGATTCCTGAGAGCGAAGGCTCAGGGGACTACTGGCTGATAAAGGTGCTGGAAAAGGGGTCGAGGTTGCTCAGTGATGGTGACAGAAGTACGTTAATCAGCAATGCGTTTGACAAGTGGCTTCAGGATGCGGAGAGCGCCGAAGCTAATAAGATGGTGAATTATCTGGATAGCGCAGACGGTTACTCGAAAATCTACTGGGCTCTGGACCATATCTAGACGTAGGGAGAGATTGGGCGAAAAGTGAAGAAAAGCATCGGCATCGGGTTGATGGGGCTTGGGGTGGTAGGCGGAGGGGTAGCCAAGGCCTTCTTGGAAAAGGACAGGACTATAACTGAGGAGGTAGGCCGCCCGCTCGTGCTGAGGAAAGTCCTGGTCCGCGATCTGGTAAAGTCACGTTCAGCGCAGGTGGACTCTCGCCTTCTCACCCTTGATCCGCGGGAGATCCTGGCTGACCCGGAGATAGATATTGTGATCGAGGTTATCGGGGGCGAGCACCCGGCGTTGGAGTACATTAGGGAAGCACTGTTGAATGGCAAGCACGTGGTGACTGCAAACAAGGAAGTAATTGCCAAGCATGGGATGGAGCTTCTGGGAGTTGCCCAAGAGAAGGGATTATCCCTCCTTTACGAGGCTAGCGTAGGTGGAGGAATTCCGTTGTTGCTTCCTCTTCAGCACGGCCTGCTGGCTAATGAGATAACCACGATATATGCCATCATCAATGGAACTACGAACTATATTCTTACCAGGATGTCCAGTGAAGGGGTAGACTTCAACACTGCACTGAAGAAGGCTCAGGAGCTGGGTTATGCCGAGGCAGATGCTTCTAACGATATTGAGGGGAGAGATGCTGCCTATAAGCTGGCTATCCTGGCTACCGTTGTTTTTCATACTGATGTTCGCCCTGAGGATGTTTACTGCCAGGGTATTGCCCGTCTGTGCGAGTCAGACTTTCGCTATGCCAAGGAACTGGGTTATGAGATAAAGCTCTTGGCTATTGCAAAGCAGGGGGGTGGGGTGGTTGAGGTTAGAGTACACCCCGTCTTCATTCCGGCGGAATCTCTCTTGGCTAAGGTGGGCGGAGTCTATAATGCTGTGCAGATAGAGGGTGACTTGGTAGGCGAGGTGATTTTCTACGGCAGGGGAGCTGGCGCCCAGCCCACGGCCAGTGCAGTCATTTCAGATGTCATCGCTATTGGACAGGCCGTAAGTTCAGCGAAGAAGGGCTCTGTACAGCCGAGGCCACTCCGGCCGAAGGCCATCAAGCCCATTTCAGAACTGGAGACCTGCTACTATCTCAGGATGAGCATTGCCGATCGCCCCGGCGTTCTCGCCCAGATAGCCAAAATACTCGGCGATCGCTCTATCAGCATTGCTTCCGTCATACAGAAAGAGGCGAATGCTGCCACTCAAACGGCGGAGATAGTGATCATGACTCATCCGGCTCGAGAGCGATTCATGCAGCAATCCTTAAACGACATGGGAAAGCTTCCCGCTGTTAAGGAAATATGTAATCTTATCAGAGTTGAAGGGTAGGTGGTTATCGAATGGCGTCTTGGATTTCGGGAGTCATTGTCACTGGTGAGATAGAGTGTGGTGGATGTGGCAGGGTTATGAGACACCCTGAGAGGTATGCTTATGTCTCTGAGGACGAGAAACCGGTATTGCGTCTGTGCGAAAAGTGTTCTTGGGCCAGGGGATATTTGAAGCAGAGAAAGGATGAGAAGGGGCGCGAGATAGAGACTTTTCTCTGATGGATGGAGATAATGGGCGTTGGTGTATTAGTCAAGTACAGCCATTTACTCCCTGTTACTCCTGCTACTCCTCGTATTAGCCTGGGTGAAGGGGATACTCCCCTGGTCAGGTCGCAGAACCTGGAGAAGGAGATAGGGTGCGGGGAGTTATATTTCAAACTGGAAGGGTGCAACCCTACCGGCTCCTTCAAGGATCGTGGTATGGTGGTGGCAGTGGCCAAAGCGCTGGAGGCGAAGAGTTCGGCCATTATCTGTGCTTCTACGGGAAACACCAGTGCCTCAGCAGCGGCCTACGGGGCGCGGTGCGGGCTCAACACCATCATTGTAGTTCCCAAAGGGAATATCGCTTTAGGTAAACTGGCCCAGGCCATAGTGTATGGTGCCAGGATAGTGGCCATCGGCGGCAACTTTGACCAGGCCCTGGACATAGTGCGCACATTGGTGGAGAGGCACCCTGTCACTCTGGTCAATTCAGTTAACCCTTATCGTATTGAGGGACAGAAGACAGCTGCGTTTGAAGTCGTTGACGTCCTGGGTGAGGCTCCTGATTACCTGTTTATCCCGGTTGGCAATGCCGGCAATATCACCGCCTATTGGAAGGGATTTGTGGAATATCATCGGGCGGGCAAAGCCAGACAGACTCCGAAGATGATGGGATTCGAGGCGGAAGGGGCGGCGCCCATAGTCAGGGGCGAGAAGATTGCCCATCCTGAGACGGTGGCCACAGCAATACGTATCGGCAATCCGGCCAGTTGGAAGGGGGCGGTGGCAGCCCGGGATGAGTCCGGGGGCATTATTGACTGCGTGAGCGATAACGAGATTCTGGCAGCATATCACCGCATGGCTACCAAAGAGGGTGTCTTTGGTGAACCGGCGTCGGCAGCTTCTGTCGCCGGTCTCATTAAGTGGGCCCCTCGCCTGGATTTATCGGGGAAAAGGGTGGTCTGTGTAGTGACCGGCAGCGGCCTGAAAGACCCGGACACTGCTATGAAAGGCGCTCCCTCTTTTGTAGAGGTGCCCCCTGAACTTGACAAGATAGAAAAGGCTCTTGGCTGGGGTTGAAGCGCTGTCAGTAGATAGGGCTCTCTGCCCGGAATACTTCAATGGTCAAGGGCACCATATTCTAAGGCCAGGAGAAATATTGGAGTCATACTGGTCCTTGCCTTGAATTGATGGCTATACAACCTTCTCTTGAAGCATATCCACTATTCTCTCTTCAGTCATTTCTGCGTGAGGAACTGCCATGATTAAGCTGGCGCTGAGGAACCTCACCAGGCGGCGCACCCGAACCCTGCTCACCATTCTGGGTGTGGCTGTGGCCATTACTTTTACTGTTGGCCTGCTGAGCATCACTGAAGGCTTTATGAACAGCTTTAATCAAACAACCAGGGAACGGGAGGAGGATATCTATGTCTTGCCCAGGCAGGCAGGAGGCAGCACCAGCCCTCTGCTTGAGTCCACTGGGGCAGTATTTCCTCAAGCCTACGTCGACGATATTCAGAAAATCGATAATGTGAAGGCTGTCTATCCTATATATACCCGCTCCATCTACCTTGGAGATGCTTCCGACTCCCTGATGGGGGATGTTGTTGTGCTAAATGGGGTGACTCCGCAGTTCCTGCCCGACCTCAGGCCTTCCCTGGAACTTGAGGACGGGAGACTTTTCGAAGAGGGGGAAGACGGTACCATTGTAGTTGGCGCGGCGGTGGCTGAGGCTCAGGGGCTGAAAGTGGGGGATACCTTTCCTCTCGGGGTGGAAGGCTACGAAATCAAGATAGTCGGCATTCTCAAGTCCACCGGCGGCTTTGAGGATATGATTGCCTATGCACCCCTTCAAGATGTGCAATTGGCACTAAATGAGACGGGCCGCATCACCAGCGCCGCAGTGACTGTAAGGGACCGGGACAAGACTAAGGAGACAGCCGATGCGATCACTGCTCTTCATCCAGAGGACATTGTAGGTCGGACAACCGAGGAACTGGCGGGGGTGGTGAGGAACCTCTTGTCCATGGCCCGTGCCATCCACCTCAGTGTGGCCTCTATTGCCTTGCTCATAGGCGTTCTGTTTATCCTCTCTACTATGCTGATGGCTGTAAGCGAGCGGACGAAGGAAATAGGCACCATGAGGGCAATGGGTGTGCGCCGAGCGACCATATTCCGGCTCATTATTACGGAATCACTGATTACCTGCATCATAGCGGGAGGACTGGGCTGCCTGGGAGGCGTTGGCCTGTCCAAGGTGATAACCTGGGCCATACACCGGTTTGCCGGTGTGGCCTTCCTCCAGGCTGTGGTCAGCCCCGGTATCTTTGGTGCTGGGCTGTTGATCGCTGTGCTCATCGGGGCCCTGGCTGGCCTTTATCCTGCCTGGAGGATCTCTAAGATAAACATAGTGGAGGCCCTCAGATATGAGTGATGCGATAGTAGAGGTCACTCACCTGTCAAAGGTGTACATGATGGGTGGTGAGGAGATCAGAGCTGTTGACAATGTTGACCTGATGATAAACAAGGGAGACTTTGTCAGTGTCATGGGTCCCTCTGGCTCCGGCAAGACGACCCTCCTCAACCTCATTGGCTGCATAGATCACCCCACTGGCGGGGCAATACGCTTTGAAGGTCAGGATGTATCGGAGTTGAAGGAGACCAGGTTGGACCGTCTGCGGATGAGGAAGATCGGTTTTGTCTTTCAGAGCTTCAACCTTATGCCCATAATGACAGCGCTGGAGAACGTGATGTTTCCTATGGAGATGGCTGGGGTTCCCAAAAAGGAGCAGATAAAGCGCGCCACCGAGTTGCTGGAGTGGGTTGGATTGCCCAAAAGGCTGCACCATAGGCCGCGGGAACTGAGCGCCGGGGAGAATCAGCGGGTTGGCATAGCCCGGGCTCTGGCCAATAACCCGGTAATATTGCTGGCTGACGAGCCAACCGGGAATCTTGACTCTAAGACTACGAAAGAGGTTGGCCTTTTGTTCAGACGCGTGAACAGTGAATACGGCATGTCTATTATGCTGATCACCCATAATGAGACAGTGGCTGAGATAGCCAGCCGGTCTCTCAAGATGAGGGATGGGCGGATAATCTAAAGTGCAGGGAGGGCGATATGGTTGACCAGGCCAAAATTGAGCGGGCAGTTATCTCTATTATTGAGGCCATCGGCGAGAACCCGAAGCGGGAGGGTATGGTGGGCACGCCGCAGCGCGTTGCGGAAATGTATGCTGAGCTCTTCAGTGGCATCGACAAAGACCCCAAGCAGGAACTGGTGACTGGCTTTGGCGAGGGACATCGGGAAATGGTGATAGTAAAAGACATTCCTTTCTATTCTCTCTGTGAGCACCACCTTCTGCCCTTTTATGGCTCGGCCCATGTTGGTTACATTCCCAATGTCAATGGTCGGGTCGTCGGTGCCAGCAAGCTGGCCCGGGTGGTGGAGATAGTGGCGCATCGGCCCCAAATCCAGGAGCGCATGACCACCCAGATCGCTGAGGCCATTGTCGAGGCTCTCCAACCGGATGGGGTGGCAGTGGTCATCGAGGCGGAGCACCTCTGTATGATCATGCGCGGGATAAAGAAGCCTGGGAGCAACATCGTCACCTCGGCCAATCGGGGCGTCTTTCGGCGCAAAGCAGCCACCAGGGCCGAATTCCTCTCGCTGATAGCGCGGAAGTAGGTATCTCGGCTGAGAAAGTTGGTCTCTCAGCACGACGCTATATCTCACAACTGGCCTGGCACTGCTTATCTTCTTATCCGTAGAACTCGGTGGCATGACATCGGATAGCGTGATACTATCTAGATATGGACTCTATGATTGAAACTATCAAGAGGCGTGTCTCCGTCAGAACATATTTGGATCAGCCGATCGAAGCGGAAAAGAAGCGAAGAATAATCGATTTGCTTCATTCAAGCCACAAAGGTCCGTTCGGTCACGGAGTGAGATTTGAACTCGTTGATTTCTCGGAGATGGAGAGGAGTGAGATCAAGACGCTTGGAACCTATGGGTTTATCAGCGGGGCGAACTCATTCATCGTGGGCGCCATCAAAGAAGATGTGGGAGCAATGGAGGATCTTGGGTATTGCTTTGAGAGAGTGATACTGGTGGCGACCTCTCTGGATTTAGGAACATGCTGGATGGGCGGCACATTCAAGCGAGCCAATTTCGCTAAGAAGATAAACGTCTCAGATGACGAAGTTGTTCCCGCGATCAGCCCGATTGGGTATGCACATGACAAAAGGACTGTCAGAGAAAGGGTGCTCAGGCGCTTTGCCGGATCCGACCAGCGAAAGCCCTGGGAGCAACTGTTCTTTGATGGAGATATGAATACCCCTCTGGCGAGAGACTCAGCAGGCAAATATGCTCTGGTGCTTGATTGTGTGAGGCTGGGACCTTCCGCATCAAACAACCAGCCGTGGCGAATTGCCAAACAGAAAGACCGGGCTGCCTTTCACTTCTATCTGAAACGGACGAGGGGTTACGATAAGCTCTTGAGGGGCATAGACCTTCAACGTGTGGATATGGGGATTGCCATGTGCCACTTCGAGCTTGCGGCCAGAGAGACGGGCCTCACCGGGAGATGGGTGGTGGCGAAACCTGATCTGGACGTGGGAAATGCCGAGTATATCCTGAGCTGGACGGAATCATGACCGATGTCGTTCGAGTTGAGGGGCTCACCTCATATATGCAAAGAGAGGTTGTGAAGAATCCGGCTGACTGTCTCAGCGCGGTTAAGCGTATAGAAATGGAAGAAGCGGACTCCGTTTTGCCATAGATCTTCGCACTGCCTGGTGGCGAATTCTATGCCCATTCCCTCAACTTCATCCGGGGAACTGGCGTTCTCCATCCGCTGGATGAGCGTAGTCGGCAGCGTCGCCCCGCAGGTCTTCGTAAACCGCTTTATCTTTGCCACATCTGTTATGGGCATAATGCCCGGGATAATCGGAATCCGAATCCCGACTGCCCCTGCCTTTTCCATAAGATTGTAGAAGAAGCGGTTGTCGAAGAACATCTGAGTGATGGCAAAGTCGGCTCCTGCTTCGATCTTCTGCTTGGTGTAGAGCAGGTCACTCTCAATACTGGAGGCCTCGAGGTGCCCTTCAGGATACACAGCGATCCCTATGGAGAATGCCTTGAAGGACGCTGCCAGCTTCACCACGTCAATGCCGTGGCGGCTGGTGACATCGGCGGTCACCCCCGGCTCCCCCTCCGGGAGATCTCCTCTGAGCGCGAGAATATTCTCCACGCCCAATTCCTGATAGTCTCGTAGCATACTCCTCAAGCCCTCATCGCTTTCACCGATACAGGTCACGTGTGGCATCGGGCTGAGGGCGGTTTCCTGCACGATCCGTTCTACCACATGTCTCGGTATTCTTGCGGGTACTGCCCCCGGCTCCATAGGTTACGGAGACGAAACCGGGCTTGAAGGCCTGTAACCTTCGAATAGTATCAAAAAGCTGCTTTTCACCCGCCTCCGTCTTCGGCGGGAAAAACTCAAATGAAATACCCTTGTTCTGATGCTCAAGAATATGCTTTATTCTCATGTTCAGCCCGCAGCGTGTGTTATGGCAATCTTGAGGAGTGCTCCGGCTTTTCGGTGTGGGTAAGTTAAGTTTGGTGAACCATTTTGGTCAATAGACAGAACCCGAGAGATGGTTCTCTCGGATCTTGTTGACAACGCCAGGGAGCTTCGGGGAGAAGGTCGGCTCCTTAGCGTAAGCCCTCTACCTCCTGCTTGTATTCATCGAGTAACTGGTTATATTGAGAGTCCAGGTGGGCTATGGTTCTGTGCCACTCTTCCTGGAATTGCGGCTGGCTCTCTATATTGACCTTTGTTCCGGGCGGCAGGCCCTGCTGCTGTAAGGCTTGCTGTATCCTCATCTGAAAGTCCTGTTTTAGCATCTCATAGGCCTGCCTTCTCTGCTGCTCTCCCTCTTGCGCGTAGTGATCAAAAACACGTCTCATTTTGCTGTAGATGTTCTCCAGGGCGCCCTTATCCCTTTTAATGGCCTTAAGGGCCTCCATGGCTTTCTTCGTGGTTTTCTTGGCAGGCTCATTCGCGGGGAGGGTTATATTTCTCAGCAAAACCTCCTCTGCTCCTTTGGCAACAAAGCGTCTCTCCTCTTCCTTGAATTTTCCTAGCTCGGCGACCAGGTTGATGTCCTCTTTGAAATACTTTACCGCCAGTTTTTGCCCCTCAGGCATATACTTCCATTGCATAACCTCATCTTTTGATGGCTCTCCGAGGTTCGCTATCCTCTCCATCGCTCTCTCAGACGCGCTCTTGATGTCATCCATGGTGTCCTCCGGCCAGTCAGATTTCTTTGTGTAGTGTTTGATATTATACCAGTTTCCGTGAGAGTGCTGTGCTGGGGCGTGGTATTTGTGCTTATGGGCCTGTGGGGTATTGCATTGCACAGATCATGGTATCGTCCTGGTTACTGCGCACAGGCGTTGTCCCAGGGAAAAGCCATCTGATATAATTGTGTCGCTCAGGAGATGATGCATCGCTGCGGAATGGATAGAAGGGCGTACTCTTATCCCTGCGTCGGAGTTGCAGGTTATCCTGCGCTCAGGAGCTAGGGCCCGCACGATCTGGCTGCTAGCTTATCCCGCTGTTAGAGTAAGCCGTTTCCTCTGAAATCAGGAGAAATACTTTGAAGGTTGTTACCAGCGAGCAGATGCGAGAGATCGAGCAGCGTGCTGCTGCCATAGGTCTGCCCTCTGAAGTGCTGATGGAAAAGGCCGGGTTGGCTGTGGCACGGGAGGTGAAAGGGTGGCTGGGTGGTGTTGCCGGACGCCGTATCCTGGTTCTGGTAGGCCCGGGGAATAACGGTGGTGATGGGTTGGTAGCTGCCCGGCACCTGCACGATTGGGGGGCCGACGTTTATCTCTACTTCCCGGGAAAGCGTGCGGATTCCGATATCAATTATCAGCTTACTCAGAGGAGGGGCATTCATACCCTGTCAGCCATCCAGCGCGATAGTTCGGCTGCCCTCGATAGTCTGCTGCCGTCAATAGAGGTGGTTGTCGATGCCCTGTTCGGTACCGGCAAGACGCGACCCATAGAGGGTGTTTTCAAACAGGCATTGTTGAAGAGTGATGGAGGCGAAGGAAAGGAATAGAAATCTCCGGCTTGTTGCCGTTGATCTTCCTTCGGGACTTAATGCAGATACAGGGGCCGTCGATGCTGCTTGCCCTGCCGCCGATTTTACTGTGACGCTTGGTTATCCCAAGCATGGGTTGTTTGCTTTCCCCGGTGCGGGTAAGGTTGGCAGGCTTGTTGTGGCTGATATTGGCATACCGTCAAAGCTGGCAGAGGATATTCCCACAGAGGTGGTTACCCGCGAGAAGGTAAGAGGGTTGCTTCCGGAGCGCCCGCCGAATGCCAATAAGGGTACCTTCGGCAGGATTCTTGTAGTCGGCGGCTCAATCAATTACATCGGCGCAGTCTATCTTGCCTGCACCGCCGCTGCCAGGGTGGGGGTGGGACTGGTGACGCTCGCCACTGCTCGCAGCCTTCAGCCTATCCTGGCTTCGAAGCTGACAGAGGTGATCTATGCTCCATTGCCGGAATCAGAGCCGGGCATTGTGACGGCTGATGCGTTTGAAACCATTCGGCCATCACTGGCTAACTATAATGTCCTTCTCCTGGGTTGTGGCTCCGGACAAAGTCGATCTGTGGCTGAATTCATAAGATCAGTCTTTTCTTTGGCCGACTTGCCTGCCCTGGTTCTTGATGCTGATGCCCTCAACGCATTGGCTGGGATATCCCAATGGTGGCAGAAGCTGCCTTGCGATGCTGTGCTCACCCCGCATCCTGGGGAAATGGCGAGGCTCACTGGACTCTCTGTGGATGAAATCCAGTCCAGGCGGCTGAGCGTGGCCAGGGAGGCAGCCGTTTCATGGCAGAAAACCATCGTGCTCAAAGGGGCCTATACTATAGTGGCTGCGCCGGATGGCAGGACGGTGATCAACCCTACAGCGAACCCGGGGCTGGCTTCAGCAGGGACTGGAGATGTGCTCGCCGGAGCGATCGCCGGACTGGCAGCTCAGGGGCTCAGCCTCTTCGATGCTGCTATTGCAGGGGTATTCCTTCACAGCCAGGCCGGGGAGCTGGTGAGAAAGGATCTGGGGGATGCGGGAATGCTGGCCAGCGACCTTTTGCCTGTTCTGCCGGTAGTTATCAGCAGGCTCAAGGATGATTCTCTATGAAGTGGGGCTAATCGGAGGGTAACAGATGCTATTAGCTATTGACATTGGAAACTCCAAGGTTGCCTACGGTATCTTCGATGGCGGGAAACTGAAGACCCACCTCTCTATAGCCACTGGTATTCACCGCTCGTCGGACGAGTATGCTTCTTTGTTGATCAATCTGTTGCCTTACCACGGTGTGACCAAGGATGACATAAAAGAGGCCATTATGTGCAGTGTGGTGCCTCCCCTGGTTACTGTGTTTGAAGAGCTCTGCCAGCGTTATCTCGGGGTAAAGTTGCTGGTAGTGGAGCCGGGGCTAAAGACTGGAGTACGTATCAATATGGACAATCCCCGGGAGGTTGGGGCGGATCGGATAGTCAACGCGGCCGCTGCGTATCGACTCTACGGTGGGCCGGCGATTGTCATTGATATGGGCACCGCCACTACCTTCGACGTTATTTCTGAGGACGGCACTTATCTTGGCGGAGCTATAGCGCCTGGTATGGAGACAGCTACGGAAGCGCTATTCACCCGTACGGCCAGGTTGCCTCGAATAGAGCTGGTGCGTCCCCCAAATGCCATTGGCAAGAGCACGGTTGCCGCCATGCAGTCAGGGGTCATTTTCGGCTACGTTGGGATGGTTGAAGGTCTGGTGGGTCGCCTCAGCCGGGAGTTGGGGGGGAAGGCCAAAGTGATTGCCACCGGCGGCTATGCGGATGTCATTGCCAGTGAGACGAAGGTAATAGAGGTGGTAAACCGTCATCTGACCCTGCTCGGGCTGCAGTTGATTTACGACTTGAATCAGTCCTGACCCTGTCGCACCAAGGGATTCAGAGATTGAAAGTGTAGCGTTTTCAGCATCATTAGGTTAATATGGAGTCTGGTATGGTAAAGGATAAGACGGTAGTTCTGGGTGTGACTGGCAGCATTGCTGCCTATAAGGCGGTAGAACTGGCCAGCAAGCTGACGCAGGCTGGGGCCAAAGTGGACGTGGTCATGACCAAGTGTGCCACCGAGTTTGTCACTCCACTGACCTTTCGCAGCATCACTCACCGGCCGGTGGCTACCGATATGTTTGCTAACCCCGACGAGTATGATATCGAACACATTGCCCTGGCTGAACGGGCTGAGGTGATGGTCATTGCCCCGGCTACGGCTGATATCATGGCCAAGCTGGCGGCAGGCATCGCCGACGATCTGCTCTGCTGTACGGTACTGGCCACAAAGGCGCCTATTGTCCTGGCGCCGGCGATGAACGTGCATATGTGGGAAAATGCGATTACCCAGGAGAACTTGACCAAGCTCCGCAACAGGGGATTCAAGATCGTGGAACCGGGCTATGGCGCTTTGGCTTGCGGGGAGACGGGCAAGGGGCGTCTGGCCGATGTTGAAGATATTCTGGCGGCCATTCGCCGGATTCTCGATAGGAAGAGCGATCTGGCAGGGAAGCATGTCGTTGTTACTGCAGGGGGCACTCAGGAGCCCATTGATCCGGTTCGTCTTATCTGCAACAGGAGCTCGGGCAAGATGGGTTACGCTCTGGCCGAGGCTGCCCGGGAACGGGGGGCAAAAGTAACCTTGATCAGTGCTCCTACCACACTTCCTGCTCCTGACGGGGTGGAGATGGTCCAGGTTCAAACAGCGCTCCAGATGCGGGAAGCGGTCCTGAAGTCTGTTCCTGGGGCAGATGCCCTGATCATGGCAGCAGCTGTGGCCGATTATCGCCCGGCGACCGCTGCTAAGAGCAAGTTGAAAAAAGAGGAGTTCCCCCTGATGCAGTTGGAGTTGATCAGAAACCCGGATATTATCAGCGAAGTAAAGGGAAATCTCATTAAGGTGGGGTTCGCTGCTGAAAGCGAGAACGCGGTGCAAAACGCGACTGTTAAGCTGAAGAATAAGGGGCTCCACCTTATCGTGGCTAACAATATCACTGAAGCGGGCAGCGGCTTTGGAGCTGATACCGATAAGGTGGCCCTGATCGATGCTCGAGGTAATGTGGATGATCTGCCCCTGATGCCAAAATCGGAGGTGGCTCACAGGATTCTGGACAAGGTTGTCAGTCTATTGGCAGCTTAGCAGCCTGTAGGGTCAGGGCTTTAGCTCCGTCCGAATCCTCCGAAACCAAATGGCATTGGACAGACCTTCAGGTCTGTCTTTACTGGAAAGGAAATGATCAAAAAACAAAAGAATGAATGTTAAGGGAATAGATCAAGCAGAACAGCTACCTAAAGCCTACGAACCTGGTCAGGTTGAGGGTAGAATCTACGAATTCTGGGCCAGGAAAGGCTACTTCACCCCCAGGATAGACCACAGCAGGAAACCCTTCACCATTATCATGCCCCCACCCAATGTTACCGGTGAATTGCATCTGGGGCATGCTTTGGTAGCTACCATCGAGGATATCATGGTTCGCTGGCATCGCATGAAAGGGGAGGCGGCTCTCTGGCTCCCGGGGGTTGACCATGCCAGCATTGCGGTTCACGTAGTCCTGGAGCGGCAACTGGCTGCTGAGGGATCAACCCGTTTCGACCTGGGGAGAGAGAAGTTCTTGCAGAGGGCATGGCAATGGGCCAACAAATGCCGGGAGACTGTCAGAGAGCAACATAGAAGAATGGGCGCCTCCTGCGATTGGACCAGGGAGACGTTCACTATGGATGAGAAGCCCAGCCGTGCGGTGGCCACCACTTTTGTTCGTCTATACGAGAAGGGGCTTATCTATCGAGGGGAGCGGATTATCAACTGGTGTCCCCGCTGCCGGACGGCGCTCTCCGACCTGGAAACGGAACATCGAGAGATAGAAGGGCATCTTTATCACATCAACTACCCCCTGGTTGATGAGCCGGGCCATGTCACTGTAGCCACCACTCGTCCTGAGACTATGTTCGGTGATACTGCTGTGGCGGTCAATCCTGCCGACAAACGTTTCAACAGCCTGATAGGCAAGAGGGTGTCCATTCCCGTGATCTCCCGCCCCATACCGGTTATCGCTGATGAAGCTGTGGACATGGCCTTTGGTACAGGCGCACTGAAGGTTACCCCCTCTCATGACCCCGTGGATTTTGAGATGGCCCAGCGGCATAAACTGCCTTCGGTAAACATATTTAACGCCGATGCTACTCTGAATAAGGAAGCAGGGCCTTACGATGGATACGACCGTTTCGATTGCCGCAAAGCCTTGCTGGCCCGACTGGAGAAGGACGGGCTCCTGCTGAAGATTGAACCACATCTTCAGTCCGTAGGGCACTGTACCCGGTGCGGCACCATCGTTGAACCCTGGGCCAGTCGCCAGTGGTTCGTCAAAACTCAGCCCTTAGCCGAGCCGGCTGTTAAGGCTGTGAGGGAAGGACGGATAACCATCATCCCTGAGCAATTCACCAAGGTCTATTTGCACTGGATGGAGAATATCCGTGATTGGTGCATCAGCCGCCAGCTTTGGTGGGGTCACCGGATCCCGGTATGGTATTGTGAAGCCTGCGGCCAACCCACGGTTACTGTCGATCAGCCCGGGAAATGTGCTCATTGTGGCTCAACGAAGATCTACCAGGAGTCGGATATTCTTGATACCTGGTTCAGTTCCGGACTCTGGCCTCACTCTACCCTGGGCTGGCCTGAGGATACTGATGACTTCCGATACTTTTATCCTACCACCGTGATGGAAACAGGTTATGATATCCTTTTCTTCTGGGTAGCCAGGATGATCATGATGGGTATTGAGAATACGGGCGATATCCCCTTTCGCTGGGTCTATCTTCATGGCCTGGTAAGGGACGAGAAAGGGGATAAGATGAGCAAGATGAAAGGGAACGTTATCAACCCTGTGACGGCAATTGATGATTATGGCGCTGATGCCCTACGCTTCGCTGTTACGACCGGCACTGCGCCGGGGAACGACGTCCAGGTAAGCAGCCAGAAGCTGGAGTCAGCTCGCAACTTCGCCAACAAGCTGTGGAATGCAGCCAGATTTGTAATAAGGAGTCTGCCGCCACAGATGGAAGAGGTGACACTGCAACACGGGAGGCCGGTAGAAGACCGATGGATTCTGAGCCGCCTGGATCGGCTGGTAGCCAAAGTGAACAAGCTGCTGGACGACTTCCAATTTGGTGAGGCTGAAACACAGGTTCATGACTTTCTGTGGGGAGAATTCTGTGATTGGTATATTGAGCTGGCGAAGATCCGCCTTCGCGATGGGAGTTTGCCGTCACCCATCCCCGTCTTGTTTGACACTCTGGAGACCTCTTTGAGGCTGGCCCATCCCTTTATGCCCTTCATTACTGAAGAGATATGGCAAGCACTGGTTTCACACCTTCCGCAGGATGGAGCCCGGCCTGATTCTATTATGATCGCTGCCTACCCTGCTGCCCGGGGGGCCATCGATACCCAGGCAGAGGAGGAGATGGGGACGGTCATTGATATAATCCACAGTATCCGCAATGCACGGGCCGAGTCCAGGGTTGAGTCCGCTCGATGGACTGCAGCCCAGATCTATGCCGTGAATAAGTTAGCCATCGAGCCCCATCGCCAAGCGATTGAAACCCTGGCTCGAGTACAGCCCCTGGCTATTCTGGGTTATCAGGAAAGGACTGGGGGTAATCCGCAAGGTGCTACAGTACTGGTGTTGAAGGATGTTGAAATCATCCTGCCTATGATGGTTGACCTGGACTCAGAAAGGCGGCGCCTGGGAAAGGAACAGGAGTCTCTGCAGGCCAAGATAACCGGCCTTAAAGCCAGGCTTGGTGATGATTCTTTCATGAGTAAAGCGCCGTCTTCGGTAATAGAAAAAGAGCGAGAGAAGCTCCTCGATTCTGAGGGCAGACTGGAAAAGATAAAACAAAGGCTGGCTCAACTGCCCTGAGCAGAGACTTCTGGGAAATCTGATGGGGAAGGGGGTTTTGGATCAGGAATGGCTATTGAACCAATTGAAAAGAAATTAGAAAACCTTGCCAAACTCAGGGAACAGGCAAAGCAGGGCGGGGGTGCCAAGCGCATCGAAGCCCAGCACGCTAAGGGTAAACTTACTGCCAGGGAGAGGATCAACCTTCTTTTCGATCGCGGTACCTTTGAGGAGTTGGATTCCTTCGTTACTCATCGTTCGAGCGAATTCGGCCTGGATGAACAAAGATTCCTGGGGGATTCCGTAGTTACCGGCTACGGCAAGATTGATGGCAGGATGGCTTATGTCTATTCCCAGGATTTCACGGTAATTGGCGGCACGCTGTCACTGGTAGCATCAGAGAAAATCTGCAAGGTGATGGACCTGGCAGCTAAGAATGGGGCTCCTTGCATTGGCTTGCTTGATTCGGGCGGAGCGCGGATTCAGGAGGGAGTGGACAGCCTTAAGGGGTACGGCGAGATCTTTACTCGAAATACCCTCTACTCGGGAGTGGTTCCTCAGATTTCGGTGATAATGGGGCCCACTGCTGGAGGTGCTGTCTATTCTCCGGCAATCACCGATTTTATCTTCATGGTAAAGGGCTTGGGGCAGATGTATATCACTGGTCCTGATGTCATCAAGACCGTCTGTGGAGAGGAGGTTTCCCACGAGGATCTTGGTGGGGCCATGGTTCATGCACAGAGGAGTGGCAATTGTCACTTTATTGCGGATAGCGAGCAGGAAGTTCTCCAGAAGGTGCGCCTCCTGATAAGCTTCCTTCCTCAAAATAACATGGAGGAGTCACCTCGGGTGGAGCCGAAAGATGATCCTGACCGGAGGGACGAGAAGTTGCTCTCCATTGTTCCTGTGGATCCGACCAAGGTGTACAACATGAAGGAGGTTATCACCAAGGTGGTGGACAATGGTGATTTCATGGAGGTGCATCAACACTTTGCCCTCAATCTTATCGTTTGCTTTGCCAGGCTCAATGGGCAGAGCGTGGGAATTGTGGCTCAGCAGCCTTCGCATCTGGCAGGGTCTATTGATATCAATGCCTCGGACAAGGGGGCGAGGTTTGTCCGCTTTTGTGACTGCTTCAGTATCCCGCTGATTACCTTTGTCGATGTTCCGGGGTATATGCCGGGCACTGATCAGGAGTTCGGAGGTATTATCAGGCATGGGGCCAAGTTCCTTTATGCGTATGCTGAAGCGACCGTCCCTAAAATCAGCGTGATTACCCGCAAAGCCTATGGCGGGGCCTATGTAGTAATGAGCAGCAAGGGCTTGCGGGGCGATATAAACTACGCTTGGCCTACGGCTGAGATTGCGGTGATGGGCCCTGAGGGAGCAGTGAACATCATCTTCCGCAGCGATATTGCCAAGGCAGAGAAGCCGGAAGAGGCACGACGCAAACTCATTGAGGAGTATAGAGACAAGTTCGCCAACCCATTTATAGCTGCGTCCAGGGGTTATATTGACGACGTTATCGACCCGCGGGAAACCCGGCCCAAACTGATAAGGGCGCTGGAAATGCTGAGGAACAAGGTGGATACCCTTCCTGCCAAAAAGCATGGGAATATCCCTCTCTAGCCGCAGCCGGAGCGCTTGCTGCAGTGGGCACACATAATGGGGTTTCGTGACGGAAAAGCTGAAGGAGGATGACTTTGCTTCAGAAGGAAATCAACGCCGGTGATATTGCTCAGACTGTAGCCCGCCTGTGCCAGGAGGCGAATTTCTTCCTGCCTGAAGATGTCGTCAAAGCCCTCAGGGATGCAGAGGATACTGAGGAATCTCCGCTGGCGAGAGAGACCCTGCACCAGATCCTGGAGAATGCCGATATTGCTGCCAGGGAGCGCCTTCCTTTGTGTCAGGATTGCGGCAGCACGGTGATCCTGCTGGAGTTAGGCCAGGAGGTTCATATTGGTGGGGGCGAACTCTATGCTGCTGTGGAGGAGGGGGTGCGCCAGGGCTATAAGGGTGGATACCTGCGCAAATCGATGGTACAGCATCCTTTCTCGACAAGAATTAACACCAAGGATAATTGCCCTCCCATCATTCATACCAAGGTAGTGCCCGGTGATCGGCTCAGAATTATAGTGATGCCCAAAGGCGGGGGATCAGAGAATATGACTCGCTTGGGTATGCTGTTACCGGCGCAAGGGAAGCGGGGAGTGGCCGATTTTGTAGTCAAGGCGGTAGAGGAAGCTGGCAGCAACCCCTGTCCCCCTGTGATCGTAGGAGTCGGCATCGGCGGCACGGCAGATAAAGCGGCGTTGCTGTCCAAAGAAGCCCTGCTGCGTCCGCTCGGAGAAGCAAACCCTGACTCTGAAGTGGCTGACCTGGAGAAGGAGCTCCTGCGGCGGATCAATGCCCTGGGCATTGGCCCTCAAGGGTTCGGAGGGAGGACCACAGCCCTGGCGGTTCATGCCGAGGTCTTCCCCAGCCATATTGCCAGTTTACCAGTGGCAGTGAACATCCAGTGCCATAGTGCACGGCACAAGGAAGCCGTGCTGTGATAGTTTGACATAATCGCCAATTTGTGATATAAAAGAGATCAGGTTCTAGAGCGAAAAGGGTAAACCTGCAGGAATGCAGGGACGCAAAGCCACAAGTCCAGAGGGACAGTTGGGCTGCCGCTTTAGCTAGCGGTCAATGTGGCTCTTTGGCGTTGCTCAGCCAGAGAGCCTTTTTCTTTTTGGCTGTAGTCGACTCTCATAAGGGGAGTCCCTACAACACGGTTTCGAAGGGGGGTGCCAAATGGATATCTACACCTGTGAGCATTGCGGCCTGCGTCATACAAGTCTGCTGTGGCTATTCTTCCATCTGTCGAGCAACCACCTGCACTCTGACATGGGTTTGGACTTCTCTGCCCCGGCAACAGGAGAGCGCTACCACCAGGAGCTTGTCTCGGCCTGGCCCAGCTTTGTGACCTACCGGATAGAAGTCAAATCATAAGGGCTACTGGTTGCCAGCGAGTGCCTGTCGGCCGCAGGCCCTCTTGCTTTTCACCAGCCCATCAGCATCTTCATGTATATGCCGGTATTACCCGGCACACCTGGCTGCCCTTCCCTCTTGGGGCAGCAGGCATCTTTGCATCATTAAATATCCCCGATCCGTACCACAAATACGCAGGTGGATGGAGAGGGGATTCCTCACCACTGTGCCTCGGCAACTACTGGCGTGTAGATCGTGTATGAAAATTGCACCAGTGTCTTGACAGATCGAATCGTGAATGATATTATCCAGTAACACCACATCGTTAACCCAAATGCCCAAATGGATGGAGGGGGAATTTCTTGCCAGTACGTCTCGTCGATTGTCGACGTGTAGATAGAGAGCATTTCAGAGGCTTCCTTTGAAGGTCATCATAGGCCTCTCAAAGGGAGCTTTTCTGTGTGCGAATCCGTGAAGAAAGGAGGTGAAAAGAATGGCAGTACAGACTTCAATGGCGCCTTCAGGACTGGCTGAGGTTCTCGACCGGATCCTGGACAAAGGCATCGTAATCGACGCCTGGGTCAGGGTTTCCTTGCTCGGACTTGAGATCCTTACCGTCGAGGCTCGAGTCGTCGTTGCTGGCGTAGAGACCTACCTGAAGTATGCCGAGGCAGTCGGACTGACGGCCCCTGCAGCCTAAGGTCATAATCGGGAGGAGTTTGCCAAGGTGCCCTTGCCTAAGCGTGCTTTGCCAAACATCCTCCGTCTTTCAACATGAGGACGGGATTGAGATGGTGAGATGAAGGAAGTTGTTCTGGATATTATCAACTCTTACGAGGACAGGGTTTCTATGGTGGAGAACATGATTACCACCGCTTACGAGGCTACCGTAGCTTCGGATGAGAGTCTGGCGCTACTTGAGATGGAGAGAAAGACATTGTATGTCGACCTGCGCGAAAGACTTGTCAAAAACCATTCCCTGCGAAGGAAGGACTTTGATGTTCTTATGGAAAGGATCCTTGTTGATTCCGAAGATAAGAGGGGGAACATCGAGCAGGAGTGGAAACTGATAAGAGGGAAACTCAAGGGATACCTGGATCAGCAGAAAGAATTGGTTGCTTCACTGAGGGAGGGGCTGGCCAAGATGGGGCAGGAGGAGCTGGCCAAGGATATGCTTGGGGTGGTGATAGGCGACTTTAAAGTTACATCTCAGGACAAAGGGGAACAGATTCTTACGTTGCTCCGTGATTTCCAGTGCCATCTGGGAGTCTTCTTGAATGAGCAGCGGGAAGTAAATGGTGAATTGCAGAGGCTTGTGGATATAGGCGAATCCCTGAGGCTGGAAGACCTGAGGTGTCTTGAGATAGCCAGGGCTCGCCAAGACAGGAAAATGGACAGAGAATTGCGCCGGGAGGATATCGAGAGCTTATTGACTCACTTCAGGCAACAGCGCCAGGTAAATAGGCGACATTAGTGGTTGTGGAGGAGTCGTGGCAGAGAAAGGAGTGACGGAGATGGGAATCGCATCCGGAATGAGAGATCTAACGCAGGACATTGCTTCTACACGTGAGGACAGGCTGAAAGGGGTCGCAGGGATGAAGGAAGAAACTCAGGACTCAATAAAGGCTCTTCGGGGCTCGCGCAGGAAAGAGGCTCTCGAATTTGGAGACGAGCTGGCCAGAAACAGGGCGGGCAGAAAACGGGAGGTCAAAATGGTGGTGGGGGGTGCCAGGAGCACCATAAAGAGCCTTCATGCCTCTCGGGGTAAAGAGGCTACTCAGATGCATCAGGAACGGGCCCGTGGTCTGGCTGAACTGAAGTCTGAGGTCAACAAGAGGATGGGAGATGCTCAGAGGGCTGTAAGAGACATGCGTTCTCAGCGCGAGGCGATGGGTGCAGAGTTGCGGCAGGAGCTCGCCCAGAGCAGGTCGGGTATGGAAGCCGAAGTTGCAGGACTGCTGAAGGACGCTGAGAAGCTGGTGAATGGCTTCCAGAAGACTCGCAAACAAACTGGGAACAAGTTGAGGAAGGATTTGGCTCAGGCCAGGTCTGACAGTCAATCTCAGCTTGAGGAAATGCGGGGCAATATTCGTAGGACACAGGCAGATCTGAGAGTCGGAGCTCGCAGAGGCGGCAATCGCCTGGCAGGGGCTGGCTAAGACGGCGCGAAGTGGTGGTGTAAAGGCAGTACTCGGGGAAGAGGCAGTGAAGGCGAAGGTTTCTAAGGAGGCTACTCATGAAAAGCGAGGCTCTAGCAAATCTAAGGACAATGCGCCAACTCAGAAGCAGCCTCGAAGTAGCAGGTGAGCGGAAAGCGAAGACGACGAACTCCCTTTCCAGAACAAAAGAGATGATTGAGCACCTGGAACCGCTAAGTGACAGGCGCTTGGCAAGTGTACTGACAAGGGAAAGGAAGCGGTTCGGTAATCACGAGGCGGCAGTAAACAAATCGCGGCAGCGGCTGTTGCAGTCACGCAAAAAGTTGGCGACGATCATCGAGAGGAACCGGGCCCTTACTCAGCTAAGGCATGAGCTGCAGCAAGGACGTTGGCGGGGAGATGCCCCTCCGGTATTGCCCAAGGCAGAGCAGCCCAATCGTGGGCCGAAACTGCGTCAGGTGAAACTGACGTACTAGATGTGCCATCTGCGTGATGCTCTCTAGTGGCCATGGCGGGCGGGGAGTCAGAATACCGACTCCTACTTTGCTGCGCGTGCTATATGAAGTGGGTGGTTGGTGGGATGTTTGAAACATTGAAGGTGACATAGATCACTGGTCAGCAATCTATGTCGGATGTAATTGGGGAGGCAAGCATTATGTATGTAGATCAAGCCACAGTTATTACCGTTCAACCTGGTGCCGATTTCGTAGACACGGCCTATGTAAGAGACTTCACCGGCCGGGCCCTTGACTATATTAAGGCGGGCTTCGCTGTCCAATTCAGCGGACCGGCCGGAGTAGGGAAAACCACCCTGGCTCTACATGTAGCTGCCCAGCTGGGCCGCCCGGTAGTGTTGATCACCGGAGACCACGAGTTCAACACCTCTGATCTGGTCGGTGGGCTCTTCGGCTATCACAAGAAGTATATGAAGGACAACTACATTCGCTCCGTACTCAAGACTGATGAGAGTATGACCTCGCAGTGGATGGATAATCGTATTACTACTGCCTGCCAGAACGGGTTCACGCTGGTCTATGACGAGTTTACCAGGTCCCGGCCGGAGGCCAATAATATCCTGCTTTCGGTATTGGAAGAGAGACTTCTGCCCTTGCCCACAGCTAGGGGGGGCGAGAATTACCTGAAAGTGCACCCTGACTTTACTGCCATATTCACCTCTAACCCTGAGGAGTATGCCGGTATCTATAAGAGTCAGGATGCCCTGCGTGACAGGATGGTCACCATAGAGCTCGGGCACTTTGATGCGGAGACTGAGATCGCCATCACCCAGGCAAAATCGGGCCTTGATCTTGATGATTGCCGGCACATCGTTGGCTTGGTGAGAAAGGTCAGGGAGGCCAAGGCGAACAGCCTTACTCCGACTGTCCGGGCTTGCATCATGATAGCCAAGATCGCAAGGCTGAGAGACGAGCCGGTCCGTGGTAGTAATGGTACCTTCAGGCAAACCTGTGTCGATGTGTTGATGTCTGAGGTTCCTCGAGGGGAAAGGGAGATTGTGTGCCAGGCGATGGATGAAGCCATCGCCGTCTATTCCTGAATGGAGGTAAAGATATGGCAGGAACAAGAAAGAGCGAAAGAAAGGGAGAAAAAGGGGAAGCGAAAAGGGAGGAGAAGAGGGAAGAAGTAGACAGGATTGAACTCGACTTTGGCATGGGCAAGATGAGTTTTGGAGGACTGTTCAAGGGCATAGGCGACCTTATTGAGCTGGCCAATGAATCCGGTGAATTTGAGAAAAAGGGGGAGATCGGGGGTTTGCCCAAAGGGGCCAGGGGTGTCTATGGATTCAGCGTGAGAACCATGGCGGGCAAGCCGGTGATAGAGACCTTTGGCAACATCAGGGAGACTACCAAGGGGCCGGTGGTGGAGGAGATTCGGGAACCAATGGTCGATATCTTCGATGAAAGAGCCCATATTCTGGTTATCGCCGAGTTGCCCGGAGTATCGGAGGAGGAAATCAAGATCGAAGTAGCTGGAGATATTCTTAATCTCAGTGCCTCTGGTAAGGCCAGGAAATATGCCAAGGAGATTCTGCTCCCCAGCAAGGTAAAGGCTAGCCCGGTCAAGACCTCCTTCAAGAACGGGGTACTGGAGATCACACTGGAAAGAGAAAAGTAGTTTCGAGAGGAAAAGAAGTGGTGATCCAAGTCAAACCATTAAACCTTCGTGTTACTGAGGCCAAGCCCAGGGATGTGGGCAGGGGTATTGCCCGGATAGATCCGGACGATATCAAGAAGCTAGGCGCCGAGGTAGGAGACGTCGTCGAGATTGAGGGTAAGAGAAAGACGGTGGCCAAGCTTATGCCTGCCTATGCTGAAGATCGGGGCAAGTCCCTGGTCCAGATGGACGGACTTCTCCGCAGCAATGCACGCGTCTCCCTGGACGAGAAGGTGGCACTGCAGAAAACGGATTGCTCTATAGCCGATAAGATACTCTTGAGTCCCCTGACCCAGGCAAGGTCCATCAGCCAGGAGAAAGACACCAGGTATATCGGTACTTTGCTGGACGGACTGCCGGT
The DNA here is from genome assembly GCA_963720375.1 of uncultured Chloroflexia bacterium. Taxonomy (GTDB): domain Bacteria; phylum Chloroflexota; class Dehalococcoidia; order UBA2247; family RBG-13-53-26; genus JAPLHP01. The sequence continues at coordinate 111,148 of CAVRFM010000015.1, forward strand.
AGTAGATGGGGACACGGTACGTGCCATCCTCTTTGGCACGCGCAGTCACGATTTCGTCGTTGTCACCACTGTCCCCAAAGGTGCCGTAGTAATCCATTCCAGGACCAGAATTGAGATCAAAGAAAAGGGTGAGCCCAAGGCCAGGGGGTTCAAAGTCTCCTACGAAGACATTGGTGGTCTCGGCAAGGAATTGCAGAGGGTCAGGGAGATGATCGAGCTTCCCCTGAAGTATCCTCAGGTGTTTGAGCGGTTGGGAATAGACCCCCCCAAGGGAGTGCTGCTCCATGGCCCTCCGGGATGCGGCAAAACACTCATTGCCCGTGCTGTAGCCAATGAGACTGCCGCCTACTTCAGTAGTATTACCGGCCCGGAGATAATGGGGAAATTCTACGGCGAGAGCGAAGCACGCCTGAGGTCAGTCTTCGAAGAGGCCAAAGCCAATGCGCCGGCTATTCTCTTTATTGATGAGATCGATGCCATTGCCCCCAAGAGGGAGGAGATGGGAGGGGAGAAGCAGGTAGAAAGGAGAGTCGTCGCCCAGCTCCTGGCCCTTATGGATGGGCTGGAGTCGCGAGGTGAGATAATCGTCATCGGAGCCACCAACATCCCCAACTCGCTCGACGGGGCATTGCGCCGCCCCGGTAGATTCGATCGGGAGATCGCCATCAGCATTCCCGGCCAGAAAGGACGCCTGGAGATTCTCCACATTCATACCAGGGGCATGCCCCTGGCGCAGGACGTAGACCTGGAGAAGCTGGCCCAGGTTACTCATGGCTTTGTTGGGGCTGACCTTGAGGCCCTGTGCCGTGAGGCGGCAATGAACGCCTTGAGGAAGATAATGCCCAGCATTGATTTCCAGTTGGACGAGATTCCCTACGAAACCCTGCTGGGGCTTGAAGTGAACATGGACAACTTCAGCGAGGCGTTGAAGGAAACGGAGCCCTCGGCTATTCGGGAATTCTTTGTTGAGATCCCCAATGTGAAATGGGAGGACGTCGGCGGTCTGGAAGAAGTGAAGCAGAAACTGGTCGAGGCAGTGGAATGGCCGTTGCGCTATCCCCAGCTATTCCAGCAGGCAAACGTCAAACCTCCCAAGGGCATCCTCCTCTCCGGACCTCCGGGGACGGGGAAAACCATGGTAGCCAAGGCATTGGCCAGTCAAAGCGGGGTTAATTTCATCTCGGTCAAAGGTCCTGAGCTGATGTCCAAATATGTCGGTGAGTCGGAGAGGGGGGTGAGAGAGGTATTCCGAAAGGCGAGACAAGCCAGCCCGTGCATCCTTTTTTTCGATGAGTTTGACTCGCTGGTTCCGGAGCGGGGGTTGAGTGGAGACTCGCAGGTTGCAGAGAGGGTGATTAGCCAGTTCCTGACTGAACTCGATGGACTGGTAGAGCTTAAGGGAGTGCTGATTCTGGCTGCTACCAACAGAAAGGACTTGATCGATTCTGCTATTCTGCGGTCCGGCAGGTTCGACTTCGTCTTAGAATTCCCGCTGCCGGATGAAGAGGCGCGCCGGGCAATATTTGCGGTTCATACCAGTGGAAAACCTTTAGCTGCTGATGTTGACCTGGGGGCTCTTGCCCAACAAACGGAGGGCATGGCCGGCTCAGATATAGCGGCTATTTGCCAGGATGGTTCTATGGCTGCCATTAAGGAAGTTGTCAAGGCCAGAACCAAGGATCACAAACTGCAGATCTCCAGAAAGCACTTCGACTTCGCTATCCGGGCGTCAAGAGCTTCAAGAGGCGGAGGTGAGTGAACAGATGTCTGAGCAGAATAAGTATCTCTACGGGATCATAGAAGAGCCTCACCCCAGAAGATTCGGCTTCTCCGGAGTGGAGGATGCTGAGGTATATACCATCAATTATCAGAAGATGGCGGCGATAGTGAGCGATACTCTGCTTCAGGAGGTAGACCCGACTCGGAAGAACGTGCGTGCTCATACGGTGGTCCAAGATGAGATCCTGAAAGTATATGACCTGCTGCCCATGGGCTTCGGTGTAATAGCCCATAGCGATGATGAGGTCCAAAAGCTGCTGGAGAGGAATTATCAGATTTTTGTCAAAGAACTGGAGCGGCTTGCCAGCAAGATAGAGGTCGGGCTGAAAGTCTTCTGGGACCAGGAGGCCATGATCAAGGAGCTTCAGGGAGAAAGGCAAGAGCTCACCAAGATAAAAGCGAAGATAAACGCTGCAGCATCTCCTGTTGAGGCGCAGCATCTTCTGGTGGAAGCCGGCAAACTGATAGAGCGCATTGCTATGGAATGGAGGAACAAATATGCCGAGCAGGTCTATGCTGCCCTGAAGGGAATGGCGGTTGATGCCCGGCTGAATGCCCCTTTGGGAGTCAAGAATATCTTGAATGCCGCCTTCCTGGTAGACAGAGCCAAAGAGAGTGGATTCCAGAAAGAAGTCTACGAGCTCGATTCAAAGTATAAGGGCAAAGTGGATTTCAAATATGTGGGCCCGCTGCCACCTTACAGCTTCGTGAACCTGAAACTGGAGCCGGTGAAATGATGAGTAAGTTTCTCTTCGATGTTATCGCAGGCGTTCCGTTGACGCTTGGCAGGCAAATAGTGGAGAAGCTGAGAGATGAGGTTGATAAAGAACGGCTTATTACGGAGGAGTCGATTAGAGAACGGCTTCAGCAACTGCAGCTGCTGCTGCAAGATGGCGAGCTGACTGAGGAGGAGTATGAGGGGCTGGAGGCTAAGCTCATTGAGAGGTTAAGGGCAGTAAGGAAGTATAAGCAAGAAATGGGGGGTGAATAATAGACAATGCCTCTGCAAGCAACCAGGAACGAAGTTTCAACCCTTGCGGATGCTATTGACCGCGTCTTGGACAAGGGGCTGGTCATCAATGCTGACATCTGCGTCTCAGTATCCGGCGTTGAGCTTCTGGGAGTTAAGATAAGGGCGGCCCTGGCTTCCTTTGAGACAGCAGCCAAGTACGGGCTCGAGTTCCCCAGTGGTACCAATTACGAGACTGCTGCTTGGAAAGAGACCAAGGTGGGCAAGGAAGACTGCCCCCAATGCAGCAAGAGAGTCGCTGCTGAAGAACTTTTGAATGAGGGGTGTCCCTGGTGCGGCTGGGCAAGCGCGAAAGCAAAGAGAGCCAGAGTCAGGATAGCCCCGGAGATACCGGTGGAGTAAATCGCCGTGGCCAGGGCTGCAAAGGACAGGAGCAAAGCTGATTTGGCCCGGCTTGTCGATACGCTCGATGAGAAAAGCCGGGCGATACTGTGGCATCTCTGGTGGTACCGGCATGCCGAAATATCTGAATTAAGGGATCTCGTTGATGCACCGGGCGATTTCGAGGTTCTTAACAGGTTGAGAAAGGTCATAAATGAAAAGGCCGAGGTGCTCTGGGGCAGGCCGATAGTGGGCTTTGAGCAATCGAGGGTCGATCCTCTTACAGGGCAGAAAGTCCTCTTTAGCTGGTGGTTTCTCGACGAAGAGATTGCTCCTGCATCGGTAGGTGGTAGGCCTCTGGTAGATGTATTCAATGAGAAAGATTGTGTTGCCCTGATTGCCCAACTGCCGGCTTCGGTCGATTATGCTCATACAGACATAGGGTTTAAGAATGGCATATTGAAGGTCAGACTCAAGAAGGTGGACGGTAGTGCCGCCGGAAGAGAGAGATAGGATCTGCCATGGCTATTGCTGTCGATGAACGTAATCTCAAACAAGGTGTCCTGGGGCTGGTTCTGGCGGTGGTTGAGGTAATCAGAGATGTCCTGAGAATTGAGGCACTCAAGAGGATGGAGTCCGGCCGTTTGACTGAGGAAGAATGTGAGAGGTTGGGTGAGGCGTTGATGGATTTGGACACTGCGCTGGAGGAGATAAAGCAGGAGCAGGGTATCGCCGAGTCGGTTCAGGCGGTGCGGGACGGACTAGATAAGATTGTCGACGATGTCATAGATAAGATAGTCAACCCGGAGAGATGGCAGGAGGAAAGTGAGCAAAGTGAGACATGGTAGGGAGGGTGGCATGGAGGACATGTTTTATGCCGTGCTGGCCTTGCATGTAGCTGGCAAGCCGATTAACAAGGAGAACATTAGGGCTGTCCTTAAAGCTGCGGGCTCTCCGGTGAACGAGCCGGCACTTGATGCCATGTCTGCCTTTGCCGAGTCTTTGGAAGCTGCCCGCTGTGAGCGGGAGAAACCCGTTGACCCTAGAATAATCAGGTTCCTCACTTCCGAATTGGCTCACCGCAGGGTGCAGACGGATCGCGTGCAAAGTCTCATTGAGGAGCTGACGATGTCTATCGCGTCAGCCCCGGAGCCAGATGAGGCTGGATTCACAGAGGGGGAGACAATTACAGCAGGAGAGAACATGCAGATGGCTGCGGAGAAGGTTGACCGGCAGGAGTGTATCAGTGACGATGCCGGGGCTGCAGCCGCAACAGCGGTTGAAGATATTCGGCTTTTGACTCAAGTTGAGGGACGCTATATATACGGAATCGCAGCCTGCAACAGGCCGGTAGTCTTAGGGCGGATAGGGGTAGAGGGCAATGAGGTCTACACTATTCCTTACAAAGACCTCTGCGCCATTGTGCATAATTGTCCTGCCGAGCCATATCAATCCAAAGATGAAGGAACGGTGACGGACTGGGTGAGAGCGCATCAGAACGTTATTGACAGGGCAAAGGATCAACTTGGTGCCGTAATTCCTATGGGTTTTGACGTTATACTGCAACCCAGGAGTGATGCCGCTTCCCCTGATCAGGTGGTTAGTGATTGGCTCAAAGAAGACTACGAGCGGCTTTGCAGCACGATGGAGAAGATAAAGGACAAGGATGAATATGGGATACAGATCTCACATGAGTCCGGCATGGCAGAGAAGCAAATCTTCGAACAAAGCGAAGAGATCAAGAGGATAAAGGAAGCAATGGCCACCAAACCGCCGGGGACGGCCTATATGTATAGGCAGAAGCTGGAAAAGGCGGTGAAGACAGAGATAGAAAAGCTTGCCACCGGGTGGTTCAAGGACTTCTACAGCAGGATTGAGAAGCACACCGATGATATCGTGGTGGAGAAGACCAAGAAACTGAATGGTAATAAGGTGATGCTGGTGAATCTCTCCTGCCTGGTGTCCAAAGACAGGGTTGATGGCCTGGGTGAAGAACTCGAGAAGATCAACAACATGGCAGGCTTCTCCGTACATTTTACCGGCCCCTGGCCTCCATATGCTTTTGTAGCCAAGCCCGTTATCCCTGCTAAAGAGGAAATGAAAAATGGATCCCACCCGGGATAATCATGCAACGCTGGTAGATCTTCTGGATAGGGTACTGGACAAAGGGTTGGTGCTTGATGCTGATCTCATCATCCACGTGGCTGGTGTTCCTCTCGTGGGTGTAAAGCTGAAGGCTTTCCTTGCTGGCATGGAGACAATGCTGGAGTATGGCATCTGGCGGGATTGGGATGAGGCGCAGCGAGCAGTGGCTACTGAAGAGCAACGTCGGAAGAAAGCGGTGCTTCTGGCTCAGGGAGAGAAGGTCCTGCTAAAGACGTTTGCCTCCCACTGGTATAGCGAAGGCCAGTGCCACAGCTGGAGGCCGGGACATCTGCATGTCACCGATAGGAGAGTGCTGCTGTCTAGAAAGGAACCTGCCGGAATATTGTTTCAGTGTACCTTTGGGGACATAACGGGAATTGCCACCCGGAGGAAGCCTGATGCTCATACTGATGAAGTGGATTACCTTTATCTGTCGCTCAGGTCTGGGGAACTGGCACTTTTACATACCAGTAATGCCGCAGCAGTCGCGGGTGCCGTGGAGAATAGGATAAAAGCCTTGGGCTTCAAGCTGGAGGAAGACCTGCCACTCCGGATGGTTGATGAGACGGCAACAAGTCTCCCGGTGTCCGGAATGCGGGGCGTCTGTAATTGACCAGGGGACTGATGCCGGAAACGGGCTGGGTGTGTGACTTGGATGCAGCACGAGGGTATCCACTAGCGGGGTTAGTCGGAGAAGGCTGCTCAATCCCTGATTGGGTGAGCCTCGGGCCGATGAGAGAGGAGGCGAATGGTTCAGATGAATGTTGACCAGATAGTCAAAAAGGCCCAGGGCGACTTCGCCAAATTCAGCAAAATGCCAGTCGATGGGGTCACCGGCCTCTCCAGGACAGATCAGGGATGGGTAGTCTCGCTGGAGGCGTTGGAGAGGAGGGCTATCCCAGATAGCATGGACGTTTTGGGAGTCTACGAAGTCCACCTGGATGACGAGGGCAATTTTCTTAGCTTTGAGAGAAAGAAGCTGCGCAAGCGTGGGCAGACACAGGAGGACTAGGAAGAAGGGGGATGGATGACAGAGTGGAATAAGTGTCCTGGCTGTGGTATCACAATTAAGGGTGGCTCGGATTATTGCCCCGATTGTGGCGAGCCGTGGAACATAAAATGTCCCGGTTGCGGCGTAACGCGGCGCTTCTGGGCGGCGAACAGGTTCTGTCCCGGTTGTGGGGCACCGGTGGGAAAGCGCGGCCTTACCACTAATAAGAAACAGAGGGGAGCAGCACCCGAAAGGTAGCGGTAAGTCGGGGCTATCTCTTCAAACGAGCCTAGGATAGGTCAACGGTGAGGAAACTCTATCTTGTCCCCGTCATTCACATGAGCGCTGACATGGGGTCTCTCGCCGCCGCTTTGGATGAAAGGGCCACTGCGGAACTGGGGCAGGAATTGTGGCACGAGCATAAAGAAGTGGTCTCCGGCTTCTGGGAGTCTATTGCTCAGTTCTTCGCCCTGCTGGATGTCGGCGGTTTCAAGGTTTATCAGGATGGGCTTGTTGCCGATGGCGATGACGGCCTCAGGATCGTCAACCAGGGCGTCAAAGAGGGAAGCCGGAATTACGAGATTGTTTCACACCTTCTCCGAAGAGGGGCGACGTTGGTAAGGACGGAGGACATCTCTTTGGTCAAGAAGGAGTATGACTTTATTACGAAGATGGCTCAGGCCAAATCGCTTCATCAAAGAGGGGTTGCATCTCTCAGGTACAGATTAGCTCGGGGTAGACTGTTAGAGCAAAGGGATAGTCTAATAGCGGCGAGGATCGCTGGAACCCTGAAGGAAGGCGAGACAGGCATTCTCTTCATCGGAGCTTATCACCATGTTCTCCCCAAGCTGGCTGCCGACATCGAGGTGACCCAGGTCAAAGAGGTGGCCAAAGTCAGGGAGTATCATCAGTTGCTGGCTGGCCCGAGAAGACAGGGCAACCACGCCAAGCAACTTGCTGAGTACCTTATCTCACCGGTACCCGGTCCTTTGCCCTAACCCGGGTCCGAATCTGGTCATGCCAAATCGGCTTGGCCCTTTCGGCGCAGAGGGTCTACCGGAGCAAAGGACCAGGCCAACCTCAATCAAATTGTCGTTGAAGAACCCTGCATCCTCAGTCACTGCCCACTCGGGCATCCGGTAAGATTTCCCCTCGTTAATTCGGTGAAGCTATTATCCCAGATGTAGCCAGGTGTAGTTTGACAAACCATATATGCGAGCATAGAATGAAATTCAGCCTCATGCTGTACACGCTAGAGAGGTGGGGGGCCGAATGATCGAGATGAGTGTTGATAGCATTCGCGTGAGCGTGATGAACTCTCAGCGAGTGGTGATATTGAAGGAGATGCAGGCAGACCGGTACCTGCCCATCTGGATTGGTCCTGCTGAGGCTGATGCCATAGCCATAAAGCTGCAGGGAGTCAATGTTCCCCGGCCGCTGACCCATGACCTGCTGTTTTCAATAATTGGCGCTCTGGGTGCCAAGGTCAACTATATTGTGGTTAACGACCTTGAGAATGATACCTTCTATGCCAGGATCAACGTTGACGTTAATGGTAAAGCCATTGAGATTGATTCTCGTCCCAGCGATGCCATTGCCATTGCCGTACGGGCCAAGTCGCGCATCTATGTTAACGAAGATGTCCTGGAAAAAGCGGGGATCGTTTTCGACCAGGAAACAGGCAAGCCGGTTCCCAGCTCCCAGTCAGGCAAACCAGGTGAGAAGAAGGGCTTAAGTGAAGAGGAACTGCGCAAGCTGTCAGCCTTCACTGATTTTATCGATACGCTCGATATGCATGACCTTGATAAGGACAAGGGAAAGAGCGAAGACAAATAGGTAGGTTCTGCTCAGACAATGGATGAGAAACATGTGAAGAAGCTGCTCTCCAGTATGAAATGCGGGATATGCGGCTGCCAATATGACTCGGGAAACATCAGGATACTGGGACACAGAGAGGATCTGTGGTTCCTTTCCGTATTCTGCCCTTCCTGCAAGAGCCAGGGATTAGTGGCGGCTGTCGTAAAAGATGATGCCGCGTGCGAAGTGATTACGGAGCTTACTCAAAAAGAGATGAGAAGGCTTTCTGTCCCTGTAACCTCGGACGACTTGATAGATATATACGCTTTTCTGCAGGATTTCGACGGAGACTTCCGCTCCCTGTTTACTAAGAAATAGACGCTCCCTGGCGCTACTTTCCCTCCTTTTCTGTCTAACCCCGCCATCTACGTTCTTCTCTTATAGCGCTTTGCCCTGCGGCAACTCCTCGTTTTTCCGCGCGCCGTGCCCCGTGTCGTGCCCGGTGAGAACAGTGGTGCCCCCTTCTTTTTTGACACAGTAGGGCGGAGAATGGTAACCATATGCTATAAATCGGGGCAATTCTGACAAATCTGGAGGTACTAAGTTGAGAGAGGAAAAGTACGATGTGGTCGTTGTGGGCGCCGGGATGGGTGGAATGTGCGCCGGTGCCTTGGCGGTTAAGGAGGGGTATAAGGCCCTTGTGGTTGAAAAACGGGGGCACATAGGAGGCAGGTTTTCCACCGAGGAGGTCGAGGGCTTCAAGCTGATGACCGGGGCGCCTTTTATACATCAATCGGGGTGGGTGCCGAAGGTGTGCAAGGAGGTGGGGGTGGAGATCGACCGTACCCCTTGTGTGGAGGTGTTCTACTGGGTGAAGGGCGTGGAGTATAAGCTTCCCCTGCAGCACCGTATGAATGCCCTCTTTGAGATCTGCAACAGGATAGCCTCCAACAAGGCGAAGCTGATGGGCAATATCGTGAAGGAGATTGCCGGCCAGAAGATCATGACGAGCATCCACAGCGCGATAACTGAACCTGAGAAGTTGGGCTCTATCACGATCAAGGAGTGGCTGCTCCGTTACACGGACAACGAGGACGTCCACGGGATATTCGACGCTATCTCTGTTGGTATGCTGATGGCGCACTCGTATGAGATACCGGTGTACAACTTCTTCCATTTCATGGCGACCCAGAAGGGCTTCAATGATGTTGACCTTTCCACCTACGGTAACCTCGCCAACATGGAGAAGCTGGCCGGTGTGGTGAAGGCCAGGGGCGATGTGTGGACCAACTGCTCGGTGAAGAGAATCCTGGTGAGCAAAGGGACGGCCGCGGCTGTGGTCGTGGAGAAGGATGGCAAAGAGGTGGAGATACCCTGCAAGGTAGCCATCAGCAATATCGGCATCAGAGAGACGGTGCAGCTCTCTGGAGAAGAGAATTTCACCGAAGACTACCTGGCCGATATGAGGGTGAAGATGAGGCCTGCCCCTATCACCATCATTCATATTGCCAGCGATCAGCCGCTCTGCATGGCCGGTGGAGAGGCCGGGGCTATGCTGGTGGCCAATGCCAGGAGGATTACGGATGCTATCCCGCTGACGAATGCCTGTCCGGGGATGGCGCCGAAGGGTCAGCATTTGACCTGGGCCTGCGCTTCACCGCCGTCCGTTCTTTTCCCCATCGATCCTGAAGAGGAAGAGCGGCAGTGTCTGAAGGACATTGATATGGTCTTCCCTGACTGGAAGAAGAAGGGCGGACGCATCCTCAAAATGGAGGTCCGCAATATTGACCACGATCTGCCCGAAGGGCGCACCTGGCTCGGGCCGGCGTACAATATGCAGCGTGAGACGCCGGTGAAGAACCTGTACAACGTGGGGGATGCCGTGTGTTCTCCGGGAATCGGCGGGACTTCGGGTTGTGCGGAAAGTGCCAGGCGGGTGATGGAATCGGTGAAAAAGCACATCAAGCCGGGGTAGCAATGAGCATAGAACTCGATCAGGTAATTCAGGATTTCGCAACTTGTCTGAAGAGGGTTGATGCCAAGCGACCGCAGGCGCTGAATGCACGGTCCAAAGAGCCGTTTCAACCGGGGATCGGGCCTCACAGCGAAGCTGAAGTCGTAGCCATGGTTGCGGATGATATGGCGCAGTTTGCCCCCAGTCTATACAAAGGGAAGCTGATTACTAACGTCCCTTATCCCGAATCCCCGCGCCAGAAATGCGACTTATGCATCCTCAGTGGGCCGATGAATGAATGGGCGATTGAGGTGAAAATGCTCCGGTTCTTGGGAGACAATGGCAAGGTGAACGATAATATCCTGATGCATATCCTGTCACCGTATCCAAATCACCGGAGCGCCGTTACGGATTGCGAGAAGCTTGCAACATCGTCGATTGCACTGAAGAAGTCTATCATGATCTATGGTTTTGACCATGATGAATGGCCCCTTGCCCCGGCCATCGAAGCCTTTGAGTCGTTGGCTTGTCTGAGGACAAGGATTGGTGTGAGAATTGTGGCCGAATTCAATGGACTCATTCATCCTATTCATGACAGAGGCAAGGTATACGCTTGGCAAGTAGAAGGCAAGGTGGCCTGAGGAAAACACAGACGCTTCGGAAGGTGTTACCTGGCGACCAGGCCGCCGTCCACGGCTAATGGATATCCGGTCACGAAGGACGCTTCATCCGAGCAGAGCCATAGCACTGCCGGAGCGATTTCTCCGGGTTCCCCGAGTCGCCCCATAGGTTCCATGGCTATATAGTTGGCCATTATTTTGGGTTTCTCATACAGCTTAGTGCCGAGTATGGGTGTGCGGATTATTCCGGGGCAGAGGGCATTGACCCGGATACCGGACGCAGCATAGTCAAGCGCCACTGACTTCGTAATGCCCACGACGCCGTGTTTGCTGGCACAGTAGGAGGACTGAGCAGGAAAAGCAATCAGTCCTGCCACCGATGCCATGTTGACAATGGCACCCTTGCCCTGCTTGAGCATCTGGGGAATCTCGTATTTCATGCAGAGGTATACGCCTTTGAGGTTGACTGCGATTACATGGTCCCAATGCTCTTCTGAGCTGTTGGCGATGAATGCCACGTCTCCGGCAATGCCAGCGTTGTTGAATGCGCAGTCCAGACGGCCGTAAGCATCAATAGTCTTTTGGACCATGACCTCAACTTCTGCTGCCTTCGATACATCGGCCTTGATGAAGATGGCCTCACCGCCAGCGTCCTTGATCATCTTCAGCGTTTCCTCGCCGCCTTCAACTGCTATGTCGCCGATGGCAACCCTGGCGCCTTCCTTGGCAAATGCTACCGCAGTGCCCCGGCCAATTCCGGAGCTGCCACCGGTCACTAGGGCGACCTTACCGTCGAATCGTCTCACTTCATGACCTCCACAGCTTTTTCTGATCGGCAGTATATGGCTTGGCCTGATCGTGCGTCAATTCGGGGACTGTTTGGCAGGTGGGGAGTGCAGAGGGGCAGAAGTTCCTCTGCAAGGGACTTGGGGGTATTCCCCACCCTTAAATGTCCCCAGGACTGGACTACAGGGGGTTGGAAGAATTGATAAACGACTGCTCAATTCGTGCAGTTGACAGGATTGTTGCGAAAGGGCAAACTCTCAGTGCGAACTCCTGAGGAGTTAGTTCGAAGTCGGCAACTTAAGGCAGTCTTCGAGGGATAGGCTCGCGGGTAGAAGGAGGGACATAAATGTCATCGTCGCAGACCTTCAAGTCTAAGTACGGTCCCTGGGCGCTGGTAACGGGCGCGGCCCGGGGGATGGGCACGGAGTTTTCTTACCAGATTGCAGCGTTGGGGCTCAACCTGGTGCTGGTCGACATGCTTGCGGATGAGCTGGCAAAGGTGGCGGAAGAAACCCGGAAGAAGAGCAATGTGGAGATCAGGACCGTAGTGGTGGACCTCTCGCGGCCGGATTTTGTGGAGACGATACGACAGCACACCCAGGACATAGAGGTAGCACTGCTGGTGAGCAATGCAGCGTATCCGCCGGTGGGGCTCTTCTTTGACCAAAGCCTGGAAGACAAGTTGAGGATGATAGAGGTAAATGTGCGGGCACCACTCATACTGGTGCAGGAGTTCGGGGCGAAGATGCTGGCACGTAAGCGCGGAGGGATCATTATGATTGCGTCAGCGTCTGCCCTGCAGGGGGTGCCTTATGTGGCTAGCTATGCCGCGACGAAAGCCTACAACCTGATTCTGGCTGAGAGCCTTTGGGACGAACTGCGTGAGCATGGCGTGGATGTGCTGGGGTTCATGCCGGGGGCGACACGCACGACCGGTTTCGTGCTTTCGAAACCGAATATAGGGCGCACGGTAGCGACAATAATGGAGACTAAGCCGACAGTCGCCGAGGCCCTGAAAGCGCTGGGCAAGGCGCCGAGCCGCATCCCGGGAAGAAGGAACCGCTGGACCCTTCTAGTGGCGCAGAAGATATTGCCCCGGAAGCAGATGATCAAGCTGGTGGGGAGCAACATGCGCCAATGGTATGGGAAGAAATAGAAGAAGTCTCTTAATGCAGGGACAGGTCTTAAGACCTGTCCCTGCATCTGGCCCTTTATCCGCGGATTAGGATTCTCACTCATGTATTGACAGAGGCGCAATGATGCGGTAGTATAATGAATGAACATTCAGTCATTAATCTGAAGCTGGGGGAATGGGAAGCCGGAACCGGAAGAAAGAACTCATCACAGAATACCGCAGGAAGCAGATACTCAATGCTGCACTGGCTGTTTTCTCCAGGAAGGGCTATGGCGAGGCTACCATACCCGATATCGCTCGGGAAGCAGGGATCGCCGTCGGCACCATCTATAACTACTATCCGAGCAAGCGAGACCTGCTGGTGTCTATTCTCGCCAGCCACGTCCTCAGCGAGCCATTTTTGACGCTCATGGAGCAGCCGCCTGAAGCGGATGACAGTACGTTCTTCAGATCGCTGATTGAGGACCGCTTGACTCTGCTCAATGAGAACGCAGACAAGTTTCTTTTTATGCTCGGCGAGGCCTACCGCGATCAGGAATTCCGGCGGCAGTGGGCGCAGGGGGTGATTCAACCGGCCCTGAAGCGAGCGGAGAAATTCATGACCTCGAAGATGGACTCAGGCGCCTTTCGCCCCATGAATGCCAGCGTTATGGTGCGGGCACTGGCGGGGATGGCCATCGGCTTTGCAGTGCTGACTATGGTAGAGGGAGAAGCGAGCCCCTGCCGGGGGATTTCCATCAAAAAAATCGCGCCGCAGCTGGCAGACATTGTCCTGACTGGAGTTCGAGTGAGGGAGAGATGATTCCCCTGAGAAACCGTGGGTGGAAGACCGGAAACGGAGCGATGATATGCAGTCTTTTGCCATCGAGACAAGGAGTCTGACCAAGAGATTCAGTTCGTTTGTGGCGCTGAACAATCTGAATCTGAGTATTGAGAAAGGGACTATCCACGGGCTGCTGGGCCCGAACGGCGCCGGTAAGACCACTGCTATCAAGATACTGTGCGGCTTGCTGAAGCCGAGCGGCGGCGAAGCATACATCTTCGGCAGGAAGGTACCGGATAGAAGCATTCTGTCCGAAATAGGATATATGCCGCAGGAAACTGCCCTCTATCTGGATCTGACTGTGCATGACAACATGGCGCTGTACGGTGAGCTCTTCGGCCTGTCGAGAACCAGGATCGCCGAGAGGGAGAAGGAATTGCTCGACTTCATTGCTTTGGAGAAATGGAGGAACGTGCTGGTGTCGAAACTGAGCGGCGGCATGAAACACAGGGTGTCGCTGGCGTGCACCATGATACATGAGCCGAAGCTCCTTTTCCTGGACGAGCCTACTGTTGGCGTCGACCCGGAGTTGAGAGCTTCATTTTGGGACTACTTCGACCTGCTGAAGGAGAAAGGCGTTACGATTGTGCTGACAACGCACTACATGGACGAGGCCCAGCATTGCGACAGGATAGGGCTGCTGAGGCAGGGACTGCTCCTGGCGGAAGGCGCACCCGGTGAGGTTGTCCGGTCGGTCAATGCGACAAGCCTTGAAGAAGCCTTTCTGACACTGGCAAGGCGGGAGGATGCCAGAGCATGAATATTCGCAGGGCCTTCACCGTCACCAAACGGATTTTCAGGGGTCTAAAAAACGATAAGCGCACAGTCGCCTTGATGTTCTTAGCGCCGGTTGTTGCCGTGTTAGTGTTTGGCGTGGCATTCAGCGGCGACATAAAAGACGTGGCTGTGGTCGTGGTCAACCAGGACGCGGGGGCAAGCGCCCCCGGCTCCAATGTCACCGTATCCGTTGCGGATAGGATCGTAGCCAACTTCGATGAGGAAGTCCTAAAGGTGGACAAGGTTGCTGATATTGAGGAAGGTGTCCGCCGTGTGGAAAAAGGTGAAGCCTACGCAGTGATCATCTTCCCGGAGGATTTCTCCCAAAACATCTTTATGAGAATGCAAGACCCGTCCTCTTCGGCCAGCACCACGATTCAGGTGAGAGAGGACAGGAGCAATGTCAATGTGGCTAATGCCATAACCAAGGGCGTCAGTGATGCTGTTCTCAAGACAATGCAGGAGGCCGGACAGGAGTCCCCTGTAACGGTGGACACAGAAGATGCTATCTATGCTAAGGGCGCCAAGTACATCGATTTCTTCGTCCCCGGTATCATGACTTTTGTAGTGTTTTTCCTTACTACCCTCCTCACTCTCATATCCTTTGTCGGAGAGCGGACCTCGGGAAACCTGGAAAGGTTGCAGGCTACACCGCTGAGAGAGAGCGAGGTGGTCGCAGGATATACCATCGCTTTCGGCATCATAGGCATGTTGCAGGCTATTGTACTCCTGACCATAGGTGTCACGGTTTTCCACATCATGATAGTGGGGAATATAATACTGGCGTTTGTGGTCATCGCCGTGCTGGCTGTGGTCAGCCTCAGCCTGGGGATACTGCTCTCCAGTCTGGCGAAGAAAGAGGCGCAGGCGGTGCAGTTCTTTCCCCTCATAGCGCTGCCCACGTTCTTGCTGGCGGGGATTTTCTGGCCTATTGAGGCGATACCTCAATGGTTGAGGCCGCTCTCGTATGCGATTCCTCCGACATATGCTGTGGATGCCACACGCTGGGTTATATTGAGGGGGTGGGGTTTCAGCCGCATCTGGGTGGACATTGTGGCGCTGTGCGGATTTGCAGCCGCTTTCCTGGGTCTGGCGGTCTTCTCCCTGAAAAGAGGCCGGCAGTAGATGGAGGGAGTCTGCCCTGCTGTCTCCATAGATTCAAATTCAATTTATTTGACTATCCTGCATTCTTAGACTAGCATTTCTAGTATCGGCGGCTGGCGGTGAATTGTGGCCGCGCCGTGGAAAGCGCCTTTGACACCAAGTTTCATGGTGATTCCATAGACCTGATTCTCTGAGCACAGGAAAATCCACTATCTGAGGTGGATTTTTTCTGTATTTTGCACTTGGTTTGATGATAGAGAAGGCAGTCCTGTCGATGGTTGGGTCAGGTACTGGCTGCTGCATATAGAAAGGAGCTTCACTTGATGGAGCAAACGACGTGGTACAAGAGGCGGTGGATTGCCCTGGGGTTCCTGGGTTTCTCTCTGTTGGTCATCGCTTTGGACAATACTGTATTGAACCTGGCTCTGCCGTCCATATCCAATCAACTGGGCTCTTCTGCCAGTGGACTGCAGTGGATCGTTGATGCCTATATACTGGTCTTCGCAGCATTGCTGCTGACGATGGGTTCTATCGGCGACCGTATAGGTCGAAAGAAAACGCTGCAAGCAGGCCTGATAGTCTTCGGTTGTTTCTCTCTGGGTGCAGCGCTTTCCAGGTCTACGGTAATGCTCATCGCCATGCGCGCCATAATGGGTATAGGCGGTGCCATGATCATGCCCTCCACGCTCTCGATTCTGACGGCCACCTTCCGCGATCCCAAGGAGCGCGGCCAGGCCATCGCTCTCTGGGCCGCGGTCTTTGCGCTGGGGTTGGGCATTGGACCTCTTGTTGGAGGGTGGCTTCTGGAACACTTCAGTTGGAGCTCCGTGTTCTACATCAATCTGCCTATTGTAGTAGTCGCCTTGACCGGCGGATACATCTTCATCCATGATTCCAGGGATGAGCATCCCAGCAAGGTTGACCTTCCTGGGTCTGTACTCTCGATTGCCGGACTCTTCGCGTTGGTGTATGGCATCATTGAGGCCGGGCAGAGTAGCTGGACGGCTCACAACGTCCTCTATGCTTTCGGTGCCGCGGTGGTGCTCCTGGGCGCATTCGCCTATTGGGAATGGCGTTCGCCGAATGCCGTGTTGCCGATAGCCTTCTTCAAGAACATGTCCTTCAGCGGAGCCAATATCGCCCTCACGCTGGTTGCCTTTGCTCTGATGGGGTCCATGTTCTTCATGGGCCAGTATCTTCAGACTGTGCAGGGCTACACCCCACTCCAAACCGGCGTACGTATGTTGCCCATTGCCTTTATGATCCTTTGCTGCTGCGGCAATGTCAGCACGAGTTGCCCAGCGCATCGGCACCAAGTTCACAGTCGCCTTAGGTATTCTTGTTTCTGCTGGTGGCCTCTTCTACATCTCCCGGGTGATCGAAGTGAACACAAGTTACCCGGCGATCCTGCTTGGCATGGTTATTATGTCCATCGGTATAGGTTCGACCATGAGCCCGGCCACGAACTCCATCATGGGGTCGATTCCTGTGAGGAAAGCTGGGGTTGGTTCTGCCATGAACGATACCACGCGCCAGGTGGGGGCTGCTCTGGGAGTGGCAGTGCTCGGCACGCTCATGAATTCCGTCTATATCAGCAAGATCGATGCGTTAAATGCGACACTGCATCTGCCTGACCAGCTGTTTGCGGCCATTCGCAGCAGCATACAGGGGGCGCACGTGTGCTCAGGCTATGAATCCGACCCGCAACTGTCTCAGATGATCGTCAACAAAGCCAACGAGGCGTTTGTCTCCGGCATGATCCGTGGTACGCTGATCGCTGCCATCATTATGGCTGTCGCCTCTGTCGTCACTCTGATCATTTTGCCCTCGCGGGTCCGCCCTGCCAAGGAAGAGGACCATGCGCCGATTGTTCCAGATGCCAGCAAGGTTGAGTGACGCATTTCGGTGTGGGAAAGCTGTGGTTGGTGGGCCAGTATGCAAGCGGACAAATATCAGGACTACATGTACAACCTCATTAAGCAGGCGATCGATGAGATCGGCCCCCGGCCTTCCTGCAGTGAGGAGGAAAAGAGACTGGGTCGCCTTCTGGTCAGGGAATGGACACCCACCTGTAGTGCGGTTACTGCTGAGCCATTTATCTGCAGCCCCCGCGCCTATCTGGGCCATCTGCGCTTGTCAGTATTTCTATACTTCGTTGCGGTCATCTTATACTGGTTCTACCCGCCGGTCTCCTTTGGCCTGGCTGCCCTCAGCTTCGCCATACCGCTTTTCGAGCTGAGGGGATACCGTGAAGTCGTCGACTTTCTGTTTGCGCGGAAACGCGGCGAGAACATCATAGGAGTGATTCAGCCCCGTGCCGAGGTCAAACAGAGGGTCATTGTCAGCGCCCACCAGGATTCAGCCTAACGAGTTCTATCTCCTGTATCGCCTGGGGAGTGCTGCTATTCTGCTTATGGCGATCGCTTTTGTAGGCGTCCTTCTGATCCTCGGCGGCAGCCTGGCCAGGACTGTTGCCTACTTCACTGGCTCTGCTGATGCCACGGTCTACATGGTGATCGGGATTGTGGCCATTGCGCTTACACCCGCGGTTGGCATGACTCTGTTCTTCTACACTAATAGATCTGTCCCCGGCGCTATGGATGACATGGCCGGGCTTGCCGTTGTTACCGGGTTGGGCAAGTACCTGGATGAAGCAGAGAAGACCGGTGAGTTCTTTCCTCAAAGGACTGAGGTAGTGTTGCTGGCGACATCGTCCGAAGAAGCCGGCATGCGCGGTGCCAAAAGGTATGTCGAGAAACACCTGAAGGAGTTGAAGGAAACTCCGACATACGGACTATTCATGGACTGTATCTACGATGAGAAGCTTCTCACTGTGATCGACCGCGAGCCATTCGCGGGGGCCCGGCACGACCCTGAACTGGTGAAGCTGGCTCAGGAGGCAGGGGCCAAACGCCACTGGCCCATAAGAACCAGGCAGCTTCGCGTGGGTTTCACCGATGCCTCCGCCTTTTCACTGAATGGCATTCCCGTCGTCTGCCTGATGTGCGCGGACAGTCCTAGACTCCAGCTGCTGCCCAACTACCACACGCGCAATGATGGCTGCGAGCAAGTCCATCCGCAATCGCTGTCGGTATCCCTCCAGATGGCGATCGATCTGATTGAGTGCATCGACAGGAATAGAAATCAATAGATAGTGATTTGTGCTTTGCTCGACCGAAGGGGAAAGCAGCTTTAAAAACGGTGCCGGTGGTTCCGTCTGTGGGATCCTCTGCCGCTCACTGGCTTGACATACTCTCCTCTCCACTATACGATTCGCACAGCTATTACGGTGCAAAAGAGGGTGCTGCGCATAAAAAGGACATGAATCAGCAATATGAAAGTATCAGTGATTCTGGGACATCCCGACAAATCAAGCTTTAATCATGCGATTGCAGGCACAACGGTAGACACTCTTAAAGGGAAAGGTCATGAAGTGTACTTCCATGATCTATATGAGGAGAAATTTGATCCGATATTGCCGATGGAGGAGATTCCCGGCGATGCTCTATTGCCTCCTGAAATAGAAAAGCATTGCAGTGAGATTGCTGAAGCAGGCGGGATAGTAATCGTCCATCTGAATTGGTGGGGTCAACCACCGGCGATAATAAAGGGATGGATTGACAGGGTCATCCGTCCGGGTGTTGCTTATGAGTTCCTGGAAGGAGATAAAGGGGAAGGGGTCCCGAATGGTCTGCTGAGAGCAAAAGTAGCTGTGGTATTTAACACCTCAAACACATCAACGGAAAGGGAACAGACGGTTTTCTCTGATCCACTTGAGACACTGTGGAAGAATTGTATATTTGGTCTATGTGGTGTTCTCAACTTCTACCGGAGGGTGTTTAGCGTTGTTGTTGTCAGCACCGAGGAGCAGAGAAGCAAGTGGCTCCGGGAAGTTCGGGAATCAGTGGGCAGGTACTTTCCATAAAAGAATGAATTACTTGCATGACGAGCGGCGTTCTATTCTGATCTGAAGGCCAACTCTACCTTTAAGGGAGGGCGTGGATGAGGAAAGAGACTGACTAGAGGGTCATTGTATACTGTAGCCCTGTGAATCGAAGAGGAGGTCGTATGAACAAGAGCGAAATACTAGCCTTGATCAATGCCAACCCGGCCTGTCATCTGGCCACGGCGGAGGGAGATGCACCACACGTCCGCGGCATCCTTTTGTACAAGGCTGATGAGAACGGGATCGTGTTTCATACGGGCAGAACGAAGGACTTACACAGGCAGCTGTCTAAGAATCCCAGGGTAGAATTCTGTTTCAATGACTATCAGAGGGATATTCAGGTAAGAGTCAGCGGCGTTGTCGAACTGGTTGAGGACATGGAGCTGAAGAAGGAAATAGTGGCCAAGCGCGATTTCTTGAAGCCCTGGGTGGAGAAGTCGGGATATGAGATGCTTGTGGTCTACCGTCTCAGGAAAGGTCAGGCCACAGTCTGGACAATGGAGACCAACTTCGCCCCTAAGACCTATATTGAGTTGTGAACCGCTTCGTCTCGGTGGATCGCCTCGCGAGTACGGATACCGGATCGAGTGAGCCAGGATCACCATTTGCTTCTACCAGATATTGCTCTTAAAAAACGCATGGTATGATATATTCACATATACACATCAGATAAGGCATCTTCTCTTCCGAGTATTGCTTCTGCGCTGGCAGTAGTTCATAGCGCATCTGGTTCAAGATATGTCGGCTGCAAATCGGCTATCAATAAGGAGGTGAACCATGCCTGACGGTGCTGAATCTGGGGTAACCCCCCTGGCCGAGCTACAACCGGCTATTGTGACAGAGGGTTTGTACAAGTCATTCGGGTCTGTGAAGGCTTTGGATGGTGTTGCCCTGGTAGTGCAGCCTGGTACCGTTATGGCGCTTCTGGGCCCTAATGGAGCAGGTAAGACCACGGTTATACGTATTCTGGCCACATTGATGCGACCGGACTCCGGGCGGGCTGAGGTTCTGGGGCACGATGTGCTGCGTGAGGCGGCAGTGGTGCGCGCTCTCATTGGATTGACCGGCCAATATGCTGCTGTTGATGAAAACCTCACCGGCCGGGAGAACCTGGAAATGGTAGGCCGGCTCTACCATCTTGGCGGGTCGGAGGCCCGAAAGAGGGCCGGCGAGTTGCTGGAGAGCCTTGATCTCGCCGAGGCTGCCGACCGGAGAGTGAAGACATACTCCGGGGGAATGCGGCGCCGCCTAGACCTAGCGGCCAGCCTGGTGGCCCGCCCGCCGGTGTTATTTCTGGATGAGCCGACTACCGGCCTCGATCCAAGGAGCCGTCTTGGCCTGTGGGATACCATCGCTGGTCTGGTCAAAGGAGGCACAACAGTACTGTTGACCACTCAGTACCTGGAGGAGGCAGACCGTCTGGCTAACCACATCGCAGTGATCGACCACGGCCGCATCATCGAGCAGGGTACCCCGGAGTATCTGAAGGAATGCTGCGGTGGTGATGTTCTGCTGCAGCTGCGTCTGACAGATCGCAGCCAGACAGCGCTTGGTGCGGAGATACTGGCAACATTCGGTGAAGGCAAGATCCGGGCGGATGCAGAAACGGGTCAACTGGACCTGCCTGTGGAAAAGGGAACTACGATCCTGCCGGAGGTGATACGCCGTCTGGATGCCCGCGGGGTTGCTATTTATGACATTGCACTCAGGCGGCCTACTCTGGACGATGTATTCCTGTCGCTGACGGGTCGCACTGCGGAGGCCTCGTCTGAAGAAGGTACTGAAATGAAAAAGGGCAGAAAACCCCGCTCTGAAAGGAGGAAGCCATGATCAGTGCCAGGGCTGCGACGCGATCTTCCGAGTTCATGTGGATAATCCCGGACACGCTGGTGATAACCTGGCGAAGTGTGCTGCGTTTTGTACGCCTTCCTCAATTGCTGGTCTTCTCCACCATCCAGCCAGTGTTGATGCTGCTGCTGTTCAACTATGTCTTCGGAGGTGCTATTAACACCGGCGGGATCAAGTATATTCAATATCTTTTGCCGGGCTTTCTGGTTCAGATAGTGGTTTTTGGGTCCACACAGGCCAGCGTTGGCCTAGCCGAGGACCTCTCGCGGGGCATTATCGACCGGTTCCGTTCGCTGCCAATGGCGCGAGCTGCTGTGCTTGCCGGCCGTACCTTGGCTGATACCTTACGATACATCTTCCTGGTTCTGCTTATGGTCGCAGTGGGCTCTGCCATGGGGTTCAGATTCCATAATGGAATAGGCCCTGCCATTGCCGCCCCATTGCTGGCTGTCCTGTTCGGCTTTGCCTTCACGTGGATTTCGGCCTTCATTGGCATGACGGTGAAGGATGTGGAGACAGCGCAGGTTGCCGGCTTTGTCTGGGTCTTCCCTGTCGTTTTTGCCAGTTCCATGTTTGCGCCGGTGAAGACGATGCCCGGCTGGCTGCAGGCCTTTGCTAAGGTGAATCCGGTAACACCGACAACCGATACAATCCGGGCGCTTTGCTCTGGTGGTGAGATAATGTCACACCTGTGGCAGTCACTGGCCTGGATAGGCGGGCTCCTGGTGGTCTTTGTGACTCTGGCCATCAGCCGCTACCGGCGGATTGCCTAGGCTTTGACATATTCACTGGCTGAGCGATGGTATGAAGGCGAGCTGCATTGCCCGGCCTTCATTCATCCTTGAAGCCGTTTTCGAGATGCGATCCGTCACAGAAGGGTTTGTTCTTCGAACCACCACACCGGCACAGCGTGTAGTGTTCCGGACACGCCGGTTTTGAGTTCATATCATCCTGAAGTTCAACGCCGCCGACAACTTTAAGGGGGCCGTTCCTGCTGACCGTTATGGCAGGCTCATGTCCGAAGTCTCGGCAATGTTCGCCCCCGATCTTGTAGGTCAAGGCACCGGAAGGGCATTTTCTGATCGTCTTGATGATCTCATCAGAACTGGCAGCGTCGGGATCACAGGTTTCGAAAACCTGAGGAAGGTCGTTTATGCATGACCTGTGACGAGAGCAGACGTCCGTATTGTCCACTATAGTGATGTCCTTACCCACGTACTCATTTACCTGGCCGCATACCCTGTCGGGGTCTCTATCCCCTACGAAGCCAACCTTTGAATGAGACCCGTCGCAGTAGGGTTTGTTCTTTGAAGCACCGCAACGACAGAGCAGGACAACCGGCTTCACCGGCAGGTCATTCCCTGCGGAATCCCTTAAGTGCTTCAGATTCGTTACTCTGTACGGGCCGCCCCTGGTTACTGTAATCAAAGGCCTTTTGCTCTCTCTTTTCGTCTTCAGCCATATTGCCCTCCAAACAGCCGGGATTTCTTCGTACCTTGAAAACCTTCCTGAGATTATAGCACCTCAACTGCCCTGGCTCAGATCGCTGTGCCATCTCTAGAGTTAGACTTATTGGCATACCATGCTATCGTCCACGCCGGAGGAACTTCTTCAGGTGGGATCGGTTCAGCAGTTGCAGGAGCTTTGAGTGGCCCGGTGGCGTTCTCAGACATGCATTTGACGGCGTGGTATAATGAGCCGGACTGCACGGCGAAACCACAAACCCCTCCTCCCTCTTTGAGGTAGATCTGCAATGGACGGAATTCCACCTATCCGGGTGATGGAGCCATCTGGCAAGGGAGCGAGACGCCAGTTCTCGAAAGCCCTTCTGGGTCACACCACTGAGCTTGACCTGAAATCCATCAAATCGCGCCTGAGAGAGATCCGCGAGAGTTCCCTGATGGAACAAGTGTCCATCGTGGAGCAGTTCAGGGATGCCACCGCGAAATTTCAAGGCGCAGACTGCCGCCTGGCACGTGACGGTGCGGAAGCGGTGAACTACATCAGTCAGATTGCCCCCGGAACAAAGGACATAGTAATAAACAGGTCGAGTCTCGTCATCAATGAGTTGCAGCCGGGACTGGAGAAACTCGGTTTCCGGATCGGCGAGCCCTACTACGCCGGGTTGGATTCCTTCAATAACAAAATTGCAGACTATTGGGACCTTCCCCACTTGCTGGCCAAAGGGCTCGTGGGGAACTTCGAAATCTCAAACGGGCCAGCCCTGGCAACATCCCGGGGCGAAGGAAGAACGAAGGACTGCGTTGCTCTGCTGGGGGTCAGCGCCGCCTCGGCGGAGGACGGCTCGATCTTCTTCCTCCAGCATTCCTCCAATATATCGAAGAGCCTGGAACAGGCCAGACACGTCATCCTCGTCGTGGGGCTGGACAAGGTCGTAAAGAGCAGGGAAGACGCCGTCTTTCAAACCAGGTGTATGGGGATATTCGGCCTGGAAAGCATGCTCCTGAACCTCAAACCCGGGCAGAGAAACGGCGACGGCATGGACAGTCTGCCGGAGTACCCCGGACGTCCGGACAGAGCAGTGCACATTGTCCTGCTCGACAATGGCAGAAGCCGGATGCTGCCCAGCGCCTTCAGGGATCTGCTTCTCTGTATAGGCTGTAAGGCCTGCGTGAGGCAGTGTCCTATTAATCATTCTATGACCCGTGATGGGGCTGTGTGGAGTCCTAGGGATCACCTCTTCACTTTCCTTTTGGGCTGGAATCCGTTGATGGACACATGCCTTCACTGCGAAACGTGCCGTGTGGAATGTCCTCTATCGATTGACCTTCCATCATTGATGTGGCAAGCCCAGGCAGATTGGGCGACCAAACACGGGCGAACCCTGCGTGACCGCATCCTGGGGAACCCGGAGATTCTTGCCAGGGTGGGGTCCATCGCCGCGCCAGTTTCTAATGCTGTGGTCAACGTTGACCCAGGGAGAACGATGATCAAGGCGGGCCTCAGCCTCGATGCGAGGAGACAGTTGCCCCAGTTTCGCCATGAGACGTTCAGGCACTGGTTTGCCAGGCGAAGTGGACACAGTCCGAAGTCAGCGGATCATAGAAAAGTGGCCTGCTACGTTGGCTGTTTTGCCAACTATTACCGCCCGGAGGTGGCCCAGGCCATGGTCAGGGTCCTGGAAAGAAACGGCGTTGAGGTCGTGGTTCCCCGCCAGAAGTGCTGTGGCATGCCCATGATGGCCAACAAGAACAGGCGTGCCTTTCACAGGGATGCGGAGTATAATATCCGCTCCCTGGCTGCCATGATCGCCGACGGTTGCGATATCGTGGCCACCTGTCCCAGTTGCGCCCTCATGATCAAACGGGAGTATCCGGATCTCTGTGACAGCGATATGGCCAGGCTGGTCTCCGGTCACACTTACTATGTGGACGAGTACCTCATGCACTTAAAGCGGGAAGGCCACCTCAGCATGGACCTGGCCGAAATAGCGCAGTCAGCCTTCTATCACCTGCCCTGTCACCTGAAGGTGCAAGACGGCGCCGGGGATTCGCTCGAACTGATGCACCTCATCCCGGGGTTATCTATCAGCTGTGTGAACGCCGACTGCTGCGGCATGGCCGGCTATCACGGCTACAAAAAGGAATATTCGGACCTGACTATGGAGATCAGCGGCAAGCTCTTCACCGAGATCAGGACGGCCAGGGCGGACAGGGTCATCACCAGTTGCGCCGCCTGCCGGTTGCAGATAGAGGCGGGCACCGGGATCAAGGCCACACACCCTGTTCAGCTGCTGGAGGAAGCCTATAGCCTTAAAGCGTAGCCGTTGATCGACTGCGGAGATGATATGGAGCAGCAGTTTCACTGCCGGAAATGACTGTGCTCCCGATTCGGTCCGGGGCACGAGGAGGCTGAAATGCAGGAACAGAAGATAGCGTACATCGATCTATCGAGTGGTCAGATCCAAAAACAGCCCATTCCGGAGAAAATGCGCCGGATGTATCTCGGCGGCAGGGGTATCGATGTGTATCTGATGTACAACCACATCCCTCCCGGCAGCGACCCCCTGGGCCCGGAAAACGTCCTGACCTTCAGCGCCGGTCTGCTGGGAGGAACTCTGGCTCCATCCAGCGGCAGATGTCACATAGGGGCGAAGTCTCCACTGACAGGCTTCATAGGCAGCTCCAACATGGGAGGCTTCTTTGCTCCCGAGCTCAGGTTCGCCGGATTTGACCATCTGGTGATCAAAGGAAAAGCGGAGAAGCCGGTCTACCTCTGGGTCCATGACGGAGACATTGAGATCCGGGATGCCGCCCATCTGTGGGGCAAAGACACATTCGAGACGCCGGCCATTATCAGGAAGGGGCATCAGGATGACGAGATAAAGGTAGCCTGCATTGGATTGGCCGGGGAGAACCTGGTCAGGTATGCCTGCGTCCTGGGAGGGTTGAAGAACGCCGCCGGCCGGACGGGAATGGGCTGTGTCATGGGCTCGAAGAAGCTGAAGGCCATCGCGGTGAGGGGTACTCAGGATTTGAGCATTTCCTATACCAAAGAGGCTATGGGGTATCTGGAGCATATTATGGGACTGTTAAGGAGCAGCCCGGCGATGAAAGAGTTCTCCAGACTGGGCACTCCTGCCTGGCACGATACCTCGGACATGATCGGCCGCGTCAGGAACAGAAACTTCCAACGCAATCAGGTTCCGGATGGGGGGAGTCTGTATGCCGAGAATATGCTTAAATTCTCGATAGGGATGGCTGGCTGTTTCGGCTGCCCGGTTCACTGCCGCCACAGATATATAGTCCCGGAAGGCCCTGATAAAGGGAAATACATGGAAGGGCCGGAATGGAGTACGCTGGCGGCCCTTACTGCAGAGGTCGATTGTAAGAGAATGGAAGTTGCCCTTGTCGGCAATTACCTGGTCAACAAGTACGGTATTGACTCCCTGGAGCTGGGCAGTATGGTCTCATGGGCGATAGAACTGTATGAGAAGGGGATCATTGATGACAGGGTCACTGATGGCCTGAAGCTGGAGTGGGGCAACGATCAGGTGCTGTACGAGATGGTGCACCGGATTGCCAAGAGGCAGGGACTGGGAGATATCCTGGCTGAGGGCCCTCTCAGGGCCATAGAGAAGCTGGGAGAGAAGTCCCGCTACTACAATGTTCACATCAAGGGCATGAGCTGCCTCCACACGGACGAAAGGGCCACGCCCAGCCATTCATTAGGCATAGCTGTGGCCACTAGGGGTGCGGACCACCTGAGAAACCGCCCCGGCCTGGATGCCCACCTGCTGCCGCCGGAGATCAGGGACAAGCTGTTCGGGTTCCCGGTGCCGGAGATGAATGCCTATGAAGGGAGCGGCAGGTTAATCCGGTGGCATGAGCTTCTATATGCTATTCCCGATGCTCTGGGGACATGCAAATTCTACCCCCTCTTCATGAGCCCCTCCAGCATTGGCTACGAGGATTACTGCAAGCTGGTTCACCACATCGCGGGCCTTGATCTGTCACCATCGGGGATGATGGAAATAGCCGAACGAATCTGTATCCTGGAGAGGATGTTCAACAATCGTGAGGGAGCAAAGAGAAAAGATGACACTCCGCCCGAGCGCTACTTTGTGGAACCGACTCCTCTCGGCCCGCCCGGGTTCAAGGACAAGACGATAGACAGGGAAGGGTATGAAAAGGTGCTCGATGAATACTATGAGCTGTATGGCTGTGACAGGAATGGAGTACCCAGATCAGATACCCTGGTAAGGTTAGGCCTGGATCAGGAACCTTCGCATATTATCTAGTGCATGGTTGCACCGGTCAGGCCAATATTTCAGCAGGGAGGGCACGAACGATGAAGAAAATGCTGATCGTAGACCATTCGAAATGCACCGGCTGCAGGCTCTGTGAGGTGGTCTGCTCTGTCAACAAGAATGGGACGGTGAATCCGGGCAGGGCCATGGTCGCCGTCGTCAAGTGGGACCAGGACTGCATTGCCATCCCCATGCTCTGCCAGCAGTGTGAGGCGGCCCCCTGTATGGCGGTGTGTCCGGTGAAGGCCCTCGCCAGGGACGAGGACATTGGCAGGGTGACGGTAAATTATGATCTCTGTATCGGCTGCAGGTTCTGCGTGGCAGTCTGCCCGTTCGGCGCTGTGGGTTTCGACCCTGCTGCCAGAAAAATCATCAAATGCGACCTTTGTGATGGTGAACCGACGTGCGCGAAGTTCTGTGAAACAAAAGCCCTCCAGTACATCGACGTTACCACTGCGAACAGAGAAAAGAGGAGACAGGCAGCGGAGGTGCTGTCGGACCTGATCAGGAAGGCTGGCGCCAGGTGAAGCGCCTCCCTTGACATATTCAGAACATATCCTGTAAGATGCAGAGCACGATCGATCTTCGGGGAGCGTATCGGAGTCCACGAGGAGAAAGGGAGGGGACATGACGGAAGGAGCAGGCAGCGTATACGACGTAATCGAGGTCATTGGCACCAGCACCCAATCATGGGAGAAGGCTGCTGCAGTAGCAGTGGAGACGGCTGCTAAGACATTGGAGGACCTCCGCATTGCTGAGGTCGTCGAGATGGACATGCAGATCGACAACGGGAAGGTCCGTGCCTACCGCACCAAGCTAAAGCTCTCCTTCAAGTACCACCCGGAAAAGTAACCCTCGGACTTAGCTCTTGACTTATCTTTGGGGAGTGCAGAGGGGCAGAAGTCCCCTTGCCGGGGCTTGGGGTTGTCCCTCACCTTCTTGACACCCTCCCCACCTCCCATGTACGATTCGCACAGCTATTACCATCATGTCCGCGACTGCTGTAAGCAGTTCCTGAAATTAAGGGGGTGATTTGTGACTACTCGCTGGCCTAAGGTGAAAAGACCTGACAAGTTTGAGCACTTCTTGAATCGGGCAGAGGTTGTATCGGAAATGAGCACCTGTATAAGAAGAAAGATAGGAGCGATTATTGTCGGCCAGGATGGTGTAGAGCTCAGCTCAGGTTATGTGGGGTCTCCGAGAACGACAGCCCATTGTATTGACACCGGCATATGTCTCAGGCGGGAACTCAATATTCCGCCCGGTCAACGGTACGAATTGTGCCGGAGTGTCCATGCAGAACAAAACGCCATAATCAATGCCGCCAGGACGGGTATCAGCATAGTCGGCGGGGAAATGTATATTTCCAGCGAACGAAATAAGGATGCCTATGATGCCAGCCGGGGAGAAAATGACCGGATCTACGGCCCCTGTATGATCTGCAAGAAACTGATCATTAACGCCGGGATCACCAGGGTACATATGAGAGAGCGGGGTGTCGGGGTAAAGAGCTATGATGTCACGGAGTTGAAGGAGCTGCTGGCCCAGGAGGAAGAGGAGATAAAAAGGAGTCTTCAGCCTAAAACCAAAGAGAAGAAGTAGCCATGAAAGTAGTATCGATTGTGGGTATGGCAGGCTCAGGCAAATCGGAGGTAGCCAGAGTCTTCAAGAATAGCGGCTTTGTGAGAGTCAGGTTCGGCGATATTACCGATGAAGAGGTCAGGAAAAGAGGGCTGGAGCTGAACGAGAAAAACGAACGGTATGTCAGGGGACAACTGAGGAAAGAGCATGGGATGTCCGCTTATGCGAAGCTCAGCCTGCCCAAAATTGATCGCCTCCTGAAATCGGCGGATGTCGTTGTGGATGGCCTCTACTCGTGGGAAGAATACACTCTGTTGAAGGACCACTACGGCGATCGTTTTACCGTGGTGGCGGTTTGGGCCTCTCCCGAGACAAGATATCAGAGATTGACGAAAAGGCCCATCCGCCCTCTGACGCTCAAGGAAGCTGCCAGCCGGGATGTGGCGGAGATAGAAGAGCTCAGCAAAGGTGGGCCCATCGCCATGGCAGACTTCACTATCACCAACGAGTCTTCTTTAGAAGCCCTGGAAAGGCAAACCCAATAAAGTTGTCGCAGCCCTGAAGTGATAGGAACGGCTGCATAAGGAAACATCTCCTAACGTATCGTGTTTCCTTTCGCTCAGGGGTTTGTTAATGCTGATGACTGCCGGGTTCTTACAACTTCCGTTGGGTCTGATCTGCTCCCAGAGAGTGTCACAGACCGAATCTGGGCAAAGAACCCCCACTAACTTGGCTCGGTGTGCTTGGGCTTTGATTCCAACACGGTCTTGGCTATCTCTCGGTAGCGCTCTGCTAGAGTAGGAGCGTACTGCTTTACAAAAGCAGCAATTCCAAAGAGCCTGTCTGCATCATCGGCGAATTCCCCTGGATGCTTCCCAGCCCTGTCGAACTTCGCTCTCCATATCCTGCGCGTCACACGCGGTGGCAAGACCTTCTCATTGACAACAAGACCTGCCACGATTTGTCTGCCACCCTGCCCCACAATGCGCGTCTTTTTCGTATTCAGGCCAAAGCCGGAGTTGTTGAGGATTTTCCCTACATCAGATACGTGTTCCTTGCCGAATTTCATTGATCCGGAGAATGCGAGATCGTCAGCGTATCTTGTGTAGGTACAACCTAGTTGACTAGCCAGGTCTAGCAATTGAAGGTCAACGGAGCGGAATACAAGGTTTGAGATAGCTGGGCTCGTTGGCGCTCCCTGCGGAAGACGTCCGTCCAAACAACATAGTGCAGCCAACTGGTGCGTAACTGGATCGTTGAAGCCAAGTTCTCCGAAGACCGCTTCCACCTGTGGAAACTTTATGCTCGGGAAGAACTCCTTGATATCGACGACCATAAGGTTCCTGTTGCTCGAATGTGCTTTCCCGTTGTCAAATATGCTGCGGTTCTTTGCAAAACCCATAACGCAATCTGGCAGATTGCCCTTAAGGCATATGTTCTCATTGATCCATCTCTGAATGACCTTGAGAAATCTTCGCGGTGCCTCGATCTGTCTAGTGCCTCCTGAACTCTTTGGAACTTTGTAGATCCTGTAGAATCGAGCTGGGTTGATCTGCATGAGCCAGATCAGGCGGTGTGAGACACCGAAGAGATAAGGCAGACAATCTGGGGTTGCTAGTGGCGGCAATCCCTTGCCAAATAGCTCATCGGCCTTGGATCGCTCCTCCGGTTTGAACTCAAGCTCAGCTGACAGAATGTCAATCGAATGTTGGCCTCCTGGTAGGGAGACGTGAGGGGGCAAGGAGATTGCAGTCGTCATTTCCAATCAGTGTAAATCGATTGCTCAGTATTCGTAGCGAAGCGCAGCATAGCGCAGCATAGCAAGCTTCGCTACGAATTCTTCTATCTGGGATCTTTCACTATGGGCGGCGAACCGCCGCCCCAAACCGAATCTCTTGTCCTTACCCCCTCTTGGTCTGTTCCACCAGATGCAGCATTCTCAGAACGTCACGTCTCTTGGTCAGCTTTGAACTGCCGAACATCTTGAGGCCATTGAATGTAACGACGTACCGATCGTCGGGCAACCTTCGCACCTTGCCGTCAGCCATCAACAATTCGAGGAACTCCTTGACTGACTTGCTCTTCACTTGCTTCGCAAGCTGCTTGTCCAGTTCTTCGTCACTGGCTGGCTGAAGCACATTCACTACGTTCATCACAAGGACTGATTCACGTGCCTCACGCAATGCGTCTGCTTCCTGCATTTTCCCACACCGTTCAAGTCTTATGTATCATTTTCGCCCTGGCGATGTCAATAGCCTTGGAGAGTTCCGTCCACGCACGATTTGGTCTGCCGTAGTCAACATACCGAATTGTTGCATGGTTGTGGTCTGCCGCCTTCAGAGGGCCTTGGCAAAGATACGATCTCGCGCCTTTGTGTTTCTTGTTGAATAGGATAAGCATTCGCGGACAGATACCCTCATTGGTCGCAAAGTAGCCAAGCTCTGCGAAAGATCCTGGACTATCCGGTATGATTGCTACGACATTACATACTTGCGCTACCAGTAACTCATATTTGGTTAGATCGAATCCCTTGCCGAGACGTTCCTTAGCAAACTTCCTCGCTTTCCGTTCAATTTCTTTATGCTCTGTTATTACCTCCAGTGACTGCACCTCACAACGTTGCGCGAGATCTTTCCGCAGAGCCCCACCTTCAGACATGGCGCTGTTGTCTTCTTTCTCCATTGAAGGACCCATGATAAATACCGATGGCCTAAGAGAACTCAGGTACTCACCAATCTCGGTTTCAAACTTGTAGTTCCAGTCCTGAGTACTAGCAGTAGTCACTTATGAGTCTCCAAAAGCTATGTCAGTGAGTCTGCCAGGGGCCAACAAATAAACGCCTTACCAAGAACCAGAATCAACCTGGTCGGATGATACGCCAGAACAGGCTCAAAGCCACCTCGGGGCAACTATCCAAGACTCACCACCCAGGCATCCTGGGATCTCTGCGTGGCTTTGGCTCAATTGGCAAGAATCTACAACAAAGGAAGCCTACTGTCAATGCTGGGGTTGCCGACAATATGCAGAGTGTTATCTCCCTTTCAACCGCTTGATGAAACGGTTTCCTTGTGCTATACAAATGCACTGGGGTGAAACAAGCAGTAGTGACAGAAAGACAACGGACAATCCCACTTCGAGGTAGTCATACTCGCTATGTGCAAGTGAATATTTGAGGTACATATGATATTAAGGCATGACGAAAGAACAAAGTCCGATTCTTTCGAAGAGACCATTATTGACGTGGAGACTATCGGGGAGTTCAACAAGAGAGAATGGAGACACCCCTTCCCAATGACTTTTTCTGAATTGGATATCCAACATGAGAACTCCAGCCAACAGGGGACTCTATGAAGAAAGCTAAGGAAATTCTGGAACGATATGAAGCCATTTTGGGGGCTCTCGATGAATCAGGGAACGAACTAAGGTTTGGTAGAGGAACGGTAGGTATCGCTGATATATCTCAGCAGTTCTACTGTGAAAAGCAATTGGAATTGGATTATGTACGTCAACTAGAACCCAGCGAAGAAATGATCCTGGGTCAGGGTGGGCACGAGAACGCTATCGCCCTAGCTGTACCAGTCACTACAGAAGAAGCGGTACAAGATGCCGTCACAAGGAGAGAGGAGGCTACCTGTATTTATGAGTTTGGCATAGCGTGGCATCATAGAGGAGTGCCAATTCTTGGGAGAGTGGATGAAGCTTGGTTCAGATCTGGCAATGTGGAGTTGGTTGTGGAGCGCAAGTTTACCGAGAGCCTACGCCCATTCGATGGTCATCTGGCCCAGGCAAGACTCTACTGCTTGGGGCTGGAAGGTATGGGCTTTGATACACCTTCAACGCGGCACACCATTCTAACGTTCAGACGGATTTGCCACACTTGCCCAAAGCTGGTAGATAGGACATGTCCGATATTTGAGCACGATAGAAAAGAGTTCCACTGTAAGAAGGGCCAAGTCAGAGCATTCTCGTATCCCTTCGATAGGAAGAGGGCCACTGATGAACTGGACTGGGCTCTCGATTATTGGCTGAGCAAGAGAGATGCTATCCCTTCCAGAAAACCCGCCAAATGTCATGTATGCCGCCACAAAAGCTGCTGTGAAGACTCACTGGCGGAGGATGATTCGTTATCCAATTCATTACTCCAGTTGTTCTGAAGTTACCCCCTAGACTCATGTTATCGATAGGGCTGAGTCTCTGATGCGCCTTCGCCGCATCCTCAGCATTACACTGCCCCAACGGCGCCTTGTAGAGATTCAGGCTGCTCCTGAGTCCCAATTATGCTAACGATTTGCCAACAGACCGAATGATACTGGTTGGCATTCTACGAACAAAATCATCACCAACCCGCTGACACAACGGAAGTACTGCCTTGTGCGTAAGATCACGCTTGGCATGATATCCGCTAGACTGAAAATTCCATCGTTACGTGTTTTCGAGCGTGAAGTACTTCGCACAAAATCCTCTTTGAGATAGCATACATGATTGAAGGACGATTAAGAGGGGATTGAATGAAGGCGAGAAGATGGCGAAGCCTCATCTAATAATGGTTCGAGAGAGTCCCAGGGCGTTTGCCTGCCTCATCCGGGCTTTCAGGCCTCTATCATCCATGGCCGGGATGGCCCCGATACCGACCTGGCGGAGCCTGGCAGAACTTCGGTCTATCCTTGAACATGACGGACCTCGTGAGCTAAAAATTCTAATCATTTTCTAAGCATTCTCTAATCTATTTCCAATGCAAGATGGAGTTTCGTTCCGTATACTGAGGGTGTATTAGAGAGGATACCCCCCCCGCTCTAAGACAAGAGAAGCCCATCCGAAAAGCTGGGCTTTCTTCTTGTCTATAAAGCGATCATCCCGGCGGTGACTTGTAGAAATGGAGAATGTGATGGAAGGTCATGCTCCTGGAGTGCTTTCCGCGAGGCCCTTTATATCCAAGCCTCTGCACCAATACGGTACATGCCGGGCGTGGCTCATTGCAGGTCGTTTGACCTGGATACTGCCGTGGTCTATCATTGCCCCCAACGGGGCGGAACACAGAATGGATGCGCAGTCAGCGTGGAGGATAACATGCGTATTCTAGTTGTCGACGACGATCCTGAAATAGTGAGCTTCCTCAAACGGGGCCTGACGTACGAGGGCTATACCGTCGACACGGCCGGTGACGGTAGAGAGGCGTTAGCCAAAGTCCTGGAGAGAGAACCTGACCTTGTCGTTCTGGATATCATGATGCCTGGCATTGATGGTATAGAAGTGAGCAAGCGACTCCGTCAGGCAAGTGAGATCCCCATCTTGATGCTTACCGCGAAGGGCACTGTCACTGACAGGGTGGCCGGGCTCGACAGCGGTGCGGATGACTACCTGGTCAAGCCTTTTGCCTTTGATGAGCTACTGGCAAGGATAAGGGCTTTGCTCAGGCGCGGCCGGCCCACGGAGGGAGAAGTCCTTCGGTTCATGGACCTTTCGCTGAGCACTGCCACCAGAGAGGTAAGGCGCGGAAACGATATGATACACCTTACTGCCCAGGAGTTCGAACTGCTCGAGCTTTTTATGCGCCATCCGCGGCAGGTGCTCAAGAGGGACATGATCTATGAGAAAGTGTGGGGGTATGACTTCGGCGGCGAATCCAATGTCATAGAGGTCTATATGCGCTACCTGCGTTCAAAGCTGGAGGCCGGAGGCCAGCCCAGGTTGATTCATACGGTTCGCGGCGTTGGCTACGTTCTAAAGGAATAGTGGCATGTCAATTCGCTGGCGATTGACTCTTTGGTTTACCCTCATACTGGGCGTTATCATTCTGTTCTTTGGAGCATTTTTCTTCGTCGCGCTGCAGAACTGGCTTGTTGCACAGGTAGACGGCAACCTGAAGGTCTATTCAACACAAGTGCATGCCACAATGCCCTCCGGTGAAAGCACCGGGCCTCTCGATTACGACGTTATCCACTCCAGTCTGCCTCCCATAAATGAGATCGAGTCTCCAGGGATTTTTGTCCAGATTATAGACAGCAGTGACAATGTGGTGGTGAAATCGGACAACCTTGGCGATCAGGAGCTGCCGGCTGCCCCGTCGTTGATAGTAGCGGGATTCAGCGGAAGGGAGGATTTTCAGACGGTTTCTTCCGGCAATACCAGGGTCCGTATTATGGTTTCGCCCTTGTATTTGGAGAACCAGACTCTGGTTCTGGAGGTAGCGCAATCCCTGGCATCCACAGATGCCGCTATTGGACGCGTCGGACTGGCTGTTTTGATTAGTATGGGGGTGATTTTGACACTGGCATTGATATCGGGGGCGATTCTGGTCCGCCGGGCGCTTTCTCCCGTAAAACGTATCACCACCACGGCTCAGGGTATCTCCTCAAGTTCTGATCTCAGCCGCCGGGTTGGCTACCGCGGCCCGGCAGATGAGATCGGACAACTCGCCACTACCTTCGACCACATGATCGAGCGCCTGGATAAAGCTTTTCAATCTCAGAAGGACTTCGTGGCTGATGCCTCCCATGAGTTGAGAGGTCCACTGACCGTCATTCAGGGCAATCTGGATTTGCTGAAACGTAATCTCAGCGAGGAAGACCGCCGGGAATCGGTGCGGGCTCTTGAGGCAGAGACAGCGAGGATGACCAAAATAATGAGCAACCTTCTCGTTCTGGCTGAACTTGAATCAGGTCAGTTGGAACGGCGAGAGATGGTCTCACTGAAGGAGATGCTTCTTGATGCCGGGGAACGGGCGATGCACCTGGCCGGAGACCGGCGGATTGTGATAGAACGTCAGGAGGACCTGTGGGTAAAGGGAGATGCAGACAGACTGGAGCAGGTTTTGAGGAATCTGGTAGACAATGCCATCAGGTATACTCCGGAGGGAGGCACCATCACCCTGTCGCTGTTTCAGAACGGTGATTGGGCGCTCTTGAGGGTAGCTGATACCGGAATAGGAATATCTCCTGAGCACCTGCCGCATATCTTCGACCGTTTCTACCGGGCCGACAAGGCCCGCTCCAGAGCGAGCGGGGGGACAGGTCTGGGGCTGGCTATTGTCAAGGGAATTGTGGAGCAGCACGGAGGAAGGGTTACTGTGACCAGTGAGCCGGGCAAAGGCAGCACATTCACCGTCTGGCTGAAACTCTAATCATCTTCTAAGCATTTTCCAATCCAGTCCTAAGCTTTGCCCGGTATACTGAAGGTGCTCATGAAAGGTTACCCCCCTTTCTAGGCAATAGAAGCCCACCTGCAACAGGTGGGCTTTCTTGTTTGTCCTCTTATCCCACCAGCGCCTTGCAGAGCTCTGAGCTGTCCTCAACCCACATGTTCCTGGTATGGCCCCATCTCCAGATACTGCGCACCGGAAACAGGGTTGGCAGGGTGTAGGCCTGTGTTCAGGATGACGTATCTGTGGTATAATTATCACAGAAGATTAGTGCACTGACGAACTGCATTGCAGGAAGTGGTGACGGGCGGCCAACCCGGTTTGGAGGGCAATAGGCCGGTAGATCAAGAATATCGAGGGGTTAGGGCAATGGGCGCATTCGTTATGTTCATGTGCTGTGTTATTCTGACCTGGCATTTCGTAATACCAGTGATATGGAAGATGAAGAACGGTTAGCGCTGGGACGTTAGAGGTAAGCGGGAGTTGTGGAGAGCCTCCAGCTCACAATCCCTGTTTGAGAGAGGCCAGCTTTCAACCTCAGGATGCCTTTTGAGCAGTCTCTCAATCCCTACCGCTGCTTCTTGCGATAGACGTTCAGGCCAACTACTTCAGTGCGCCCAGGCAGCGGGAAATTGCCTTCGGTTGAGGCAATGATGATGGTTTTACCAGAGGACGATGGCCCGAACTCCTTGGTCAAGTCCACCGTGATAGTGAGGGTGTTGCCGTTTACGGAAAGCTGAACATTCTTCACAAATAACCTCCGGTCCGGTAAAGTGCCTGCATTCTACAGCGCGCAAACCAGAGAAGCGAGGGGGTGTGCTCTATGTGAAAGCCCTCGTTCTGCAGCCAGGGCACAGCCATAAGGCTTTCCGCAACGCCTATAGAGGCCGCCGCCAGCAGGCTATGGTGGCAGGTGAAGGGCGGGGGCCACCTCAAGTGACCCCCGTAGTACTGAGCTTATCCCTTACCTATGCGGAATACCTTCGTTCTGCATTTCGGGCACACACCTTGAATCGCGGGGCGCTTGTTCTTCATGACGATCTGCTTTGGACTCTGGATCTCCACCTTCTTTTTGCACTTCACGCAGTAAGCCTGTGCCATTTGTCTAGACCCTCCTTTTCAACCAGATTTGCGCAGAGACTAGCACATACATGAGTGTTCGTCAATACCTCCTCCAAATGAAGGTCGTTTATCAGCCCTTTCAACCCCCTGTAGTCCCCCAGTCTTGGGGGGACATTTAAAGGTGAGGGACACCCCCAAACCCCCGGCAAAAGGGCAGAAGCCCCTCTGCACTCCCAAGTTGCTAAACAGTCTCCTATGTTTCTGAACGAGCTCAATCAGGCTGTTATTGTGTGCTAACTTAGATGACGGCGAAAAGATGATGGGAACTCATCATGCTGCGCCGGTCAGCTGAAGGATGGCCTTTTCCAGCGGAAGCTGTATCTGCTCCCCCTTCACCATGTCTCTCAGTATCACGCTGCCCGTTCTTACCTCTTCTTCGCCAATAATGATGGCCTGAGAGAATCCCAGAGCGTTGGCCTGCCTCAACTGGGCTTTCAGGCTCCTGTCATCCACGGCCAGGGTGACTCCGATACGTACCTGGCGGAGCCTGGCTGCCAGCTTCAAGGCTGGCCCCTTGGCTTCTTCACCCAGGCAGGCCACGTATACCTTTGTGACGGCGGCCTGCGGCAGCTTGATATCCTGCTTTTGCAGATTGAGGATGATCCTTTCTATGCCGGTGGCGAAACCGACTGCAGGCGTGGGTTTTCCCCCCAGTAGCTCGATGAGGTTGTCGTAGCGCCCTCCACCCCCCACCGTGCTCTGCCCGCCCGCGTCAAGAGGCTGGATCTCAAATACAGTCCGGGTGTAGTAGTCCAGGCCGCGCACCAGATAGGGATTTACCTCGTAGGGTATCCGGAGGTGTTCCAGGTAGCGTTTCAGCGCAGCAAAGTGGCTGCCGCATTCAGGGCAGAGGAACTCCAGGATATGGGGAGCGCCCCTGGCGATCTCCTGACAGGCGGGATTCTTGCAGTCCAGCAGGCGCAGAGGATTGCGCAACAGCCGGCTCTTACAATCTGCGCATAGTGCCAGCCCGTGATCTGAGTAGTATTGCTTCAGGCGCTGCAGGTACTCCCGGCGGCAGAGAGGGCACCCGATGCTGTTGAGCTGAAGGGACAGTTCCTTCAGCCCCAGTGAGGAGTAAAGGTGCCATGCCATATCGATAATCTCTGCATCCAGGGCAGGATCGGCCGCACCGATGGCTTCACAGCCGAATTGCTGGTGCTGACGGAATCTCCCGGCCTGAGGCCTTTCGTACCTGAAGACAGAGCCGAAGTAGTACAGTCTCACCGGCTGAGGCAGGTTATGCATCCCGTGCTCGATGTAGGCCCGGCATACCGGCGCCGTGCCCTCGGGGCGCAGGGTGATCTTGTCACCGCCGCGGTCATCGAAGGTGTACATCTGCTTCTCCACAATATCGGTCTCTTCGCCAACGCTGTGGAGGAACAGGTCTGTGGACTCGAAGGCCGGCGTGTCTATGCGCTGATATCCGTAAAGCTGGCAGATTTCACCGGCCTTTTCGGTCACCAGTTTCCAGTAGGGCTGCTCTGACGGCAGGATATCTTTGGTGCCCCGCGGTGCTTTGAACAATTGATGGCTCCCTGGTCAAGTAGAATATCTTCGTGAGAGCGGTAAGTCAAGCAGTGGCGGGGTCTGCTCCCCTGAAATGGCCGCGGCCCTCGGGACTCCAATGTTACTGAAAGCTAATGTTGCCGTTGCTTCCCTGGTTCTGATATCCTTTTATCACCATCGGGAGGCCCGCCGACCCTGTGGCAGCCGGTTTGAAGTGAAGGCGGGTGTCAGGCATAGAAAACACAAAACTGGATAATGTCTAAGCGGTAAGGGGGCAAGTTGGACCTTGATCTTTCTGAAGACCAAAAGATGCTGCGGAAGTCTGCCCGGGACTTTCTGGCTAATGAGTGCACCAAGCAGTTTGTCCGGGAAATGGAGCGGGATGAGAAGGGTTACTCGCCGGATCTGTGGCACAAAATGGCTGAGTTGGGCTGGCTGGGGCTGCCCTTCCCTGAGAAATATGGCGGCGGAGGGTGGAGTTTCCTTGATCTGGTGATTTTACTGGAGGAGATGGGGCGGGCCTGTTTGCCGGGCCCATTCCTTTCCAGTGTGGTAATCAGCGGTTTGACTATTCTGGAAGCGGGTACCGAGGAGCAGAAGCAGCAGTTCCTGCCGGCGATATCCCGCGGAGATATCTTCACCTTTGCCTTGACTGAGGCGGATGGCAGCTACAGTGCTGCTTCCATCCAGACAAAGGCTGCTCACCATGGGGATGACTATATCATCGATGGGATCAAGCTTTTCGTGCCCTATGCTCATGTTGCCAGCCATATTCTGTGTCTGGTCAGGACCACCCCACACTCGTCTGGGGAACATGGGCTCAGTCTTTTCGTAGTGGATGCCAAAAGCCCCGGCATAAGCTGCACGCCGCTGAGCAACATTGCCAGCGAAAAGCAGTTCGAGGTCGCCTTTGATAAGGTTAAAGTGCCAGCAGACAACATGCTAAGGAAGCCTACCGGGGGATGGCCCGTAGCTGAGAGGACTCTGGGTTTGGCCGCTACAGCCAAGTGTGCCGAGATGGTGGGCGCAGGCCAGCAGGTACTGGAGATGAGCGTAGCCTATGCCAAGGAGAGGGTGCAGTTTGATCGCCCCATAGGCAGTTTCCAGGCTATACAGCATCACTGCGCCA
The DNA here is from genome assembly GCA_963720375.1 of uncultured Chloroflexia bacterium. Taxonomy (GTDB): domain Bacteria; phylum Chloroflexota; class Dehalococcoidia; order UBA2247; family RBG-13-53-26; genus JAPLHP01. The sequence goes on from CAVRFM010000015.1 coordinate 150,453, forward strand.
ATATGCTGCTGGACATAGATGGTATGAGGTATCTCACCTATGAAACAGCCTGGCTGCTCAGTCAGGGGCTTCCGGCTGCCACGGAAATAGCCATGACCAAGGCATGGGTGAGTGAAGCCATCGGCCGGGTCGTCCGTCTGGGACATCAGATCCACGGCGGCGTCGGTTATACCATGGACCACGATCTCCAGCTCTATTACAGGCGGGGCAAAGCGGCCCAGGCCCTCTTTGGCGATGCCAGTTTCCACCGTGAAAAGATAGCCAGCCAGTTGGGGCTCTAGTTTTCGAGGGGTGCCAGATGGGAGAGGGTTGCGTCTTCTGCAAGATCATTGCCGGCCAGATACCGGCTGACATTCTCTACAAGGATGACAGGGTTATTGCCATACGGGATATTAACCCCCAGGCGCCGACGCATCTGTTGATCATGCCCAGGGAGCATATCCCTTCGCTGGCTCACGTTAGTTCCGAACAGAAGGAACTCATCGGACACCTGATTCGGGTGGCGCATGAGCTGGCCGGGAGAGAGGGGTTGGCTGAGAGGGGATACCGCGTGGCGGTGAACTATGGCCGGGACGGGGGGCAATTGGTGCCTCATCTTCATTTCCATCTCCTGGGAGGACGTGAATTATCCGGCGTTATGGGTTAGAATGGGTCTCGGCTGTGGGGGTGTTGAATGGACTTCGCAGAGAAGCTGCTGCAGGCAGTCCGCAAAAACAAGAGTCTCCTCTGCCTCGGGCTCGACCCCGATCCCGCGTTGATGCCTGAGACAGGCATCTTTGAGTTCAACAAGGCCATCATTGATTCCACCTCGGATATAGTCTGCGCCTATAAACCTAACCTGGCTTTCTACGAGGCTCTGGGCACTGAAGGCCTGACCGCACTGCAGAGGACTGTAGATTATATCCCCGGCGATATCCCTATCATCGGGGATGCCAAACGCGGCGATGTCGGCCATACGGCCCGGGCCTACGCCAAAGCTCTGTTTGAAGTCCTTGGCTTTGATGCTGTCACCGTAAATCCCTATCTGGGCTACGACTCTATAGAGCCGTTTCTGAGCTATGCCGGTAAGGCGGTGTTTATCCTGTGTCTCACCTCAAATCCCGGGGCCGTTGACTTTCAGAAGGCGGCCTGCTCACCGGAAGGAGAAAAGGCCCGGCAGCCCCTGTACCAGATGGTTGCCCGTAAAGCCCGGGAGTGGAATAGGAGGAACAACGTGGGCTTGGTGGTAGGGGCCACTTATCCTGAGGAACTGAGGGAGATCAGGCAGCTCTGTCCGGACATGCTGCTGTTGATACCGGGGATTGGAACGCAGGGAGGCAGCCTTGATTGGGCGGTCCGCTATGGGACGGATTCCAAAGGGGGAAGGGCCATCATCAGCAGCTCAAGGCAGATCCTGTATGCTTCGAAGGGAGATGATTTTGCCGGGGCGGCCCGGCGGGCTGCCGATGATCTGCGCTGTCTGATCAACTCCCTTCTGCCGGGTTCATCGGCTGCCCGGGGTAGCGATGGAAGTTGAGCTGGGCGATACACTGGAACTGAAGAAACCACATCCTTGCGGCAGCTACAATTGGGAGGTGGTGGGGCTGGGGGCTGATATCGGCATCCGGTGCCTGAAGTGCCATCGCAGAGTCCTGGTGGGGCGGGAGGTTTTGAGGCGGCGGGTAAGAGGAATTCAGAAGGCAAAAGCCGAAGAATAGGGAAGATTACTTAGGGGGGTGATTTCTATGACACAGGAAATAGAGATCGGCATGGTGACTGACTTCTTTGCCCGACCGGTAGTTGCAGGCATCGATCTGAAGGCTGGCCTCAAGCGTGGTGACAAGATCCATATCAAGGGACACACCACGGACCTTGAACTTGTTGTCGAATCGATGCAGATTCAGAACAAGGACGTGGCGGAGGCCAAGCCGGGAGATTCTATAGGGATCAAGGTCCCTGATCGGGTGCGGCAAGAAGACAGGGTCTATAAGGTTGTTGAGTAGGGCCCCTACTTTCCTATGGCCTTGATGAGGTTCGCCATTTCGATGCCGCTCATAGCGGCCTTGAAGCCCATGTTGCCCTCTTTTGTCCCGGCCCTCTCGATGGCCTGCTCCAGGGTATCGGCAGTGATTATCCCGAAAATAACGGGGACGCCGGTATCCAGCGCCACCTTGGCAATCCCCTTGCTCGCTTCGGCAGCAATGAAGTCGAAGTGAGGAGTGCCCCCTCGAATGATGGCACCGAGACAGATGACAGCGCTATACCTTTTTGACTCCGCCATTTTCTTGGCAATGAGCGGAATTTCAAAGGAGCCTGGTGTCCAGGCGATCTCGATATCCTCTTCCTTGACTCCGTGGCGGAGCAAGGCATCCTGCGCTCCTTCGAGCAGCCTCACCGAGATGAACTCGTTGAACCGTGAGTTAATCAGCATGAACTTCAGGCCCTGTGCCAGCAGTGTCCCCTGATAAATCTTCTTCATCATGCCCTCCTCTTCTTATTCAGCCACAAAATGATGTCCCAGCTTCGCGCCCTTTGTTTTCAGATAAGAGGCGTTATAGGAATTTGGTGGCACCACAATCGGTACCGTTTCCACTACCTTGAGGCCGTGCCCTTCCAAACCCACTACCTTTCTGGGATTGTTCGTCAGCAAGCGAATGCGTTCCAGGCCGATGTCGGCCAGAATCTGAGCTCCTATCCCATAATCACGCAGGTCGGCAGCGAAGCCCAGAAGCTCGTTGGCTTCCACAGTGTCTACTCCTTGGTCCTGGAGAGCATAGGCACGCAGCTTGTTGTGGAGTCCGATACCTCTGCCTTCCTGCCGCATGTAGAGAAAGACCCCTCTCTCTTCCTTGGCTATGGCTTGCATGGCCATAGCCATCTGCTGGCCGCAGTCGCAGCGGAGGCTGCCGAAAACGTCACCGGTGAGGCACTCGCTGTGCACCCGCACCAGTACCGGTTCCCCGGTAGAGACATCGCCCTTAACCAGGGCTACATGCTCGTCGGGGTCGATAGAGCTCCTGTAGGCCATGATAGTAAACTCGCCGTACTTTGTGGGCAGCTTGGCCTCGGCTACCCGATGCACCAGCTTCTCGTGACGGCGGCGGTAGGTGATGAGGTCGGCCACACTGACCATCTTCATATTGTACTTGGCAGCCATCTCCTCCAGTTGACGGAGACGAGCCATGGAGCCATCCTCATTCATAATCTCACAGATGACCCCGGCGGGGTAAAGCCCGGCTAATCTGGCCAGATCAACTATGGCTTCCGTATGGCCGGCGCGCACCAGGACTCCTCCCGGCCTGGCCTTTATCGGAAAAACATGACCCGGCCTGGCGATATCATCCGGCTTTGTAGCCGGGTTAATGACCGTTTTTATAGTGGTGGCCCGGTCCTGGGCGGAGATGCCGGTGGTTACGCCATGTTTTGCCTCAATAGATACCGTGAAGGCAGTGGAGAATCTGGATGTATTGTCTTGGACCATCATGGGAATCCGGAGCTCTTCCAGCCTGTCGCCCATAATGGGCAGGCAGATCAGCCCCCGTGCCTCTTTGGACATAAAATTGATGGCATCAGGGGTAACCTTCTCTGCGGCTATAGCCAGATCGCCCTCGTTCTCCCGGCTCTCATCATCAACGACGATGAGTATCTTGCCAGCTTTAATATCCTCGATTGCCTCGGGAATCGTGGCCAGTCCCATATTCTAAATCACCTCTTCAATTCAAGAAGGAGACCCGGTGGCTGAGAAACCATGCTCGTTGAGGAAATCCAGGGTAAGCCCACCATGTCCCTCTCCACATTTTCCCACATATTTGGCGATGATATCTACCTCCAGATTCACCAAGTCTCCGACGCGCTTGGTGCCCAGGATGGTGGTTTTGAGTGTATAAGCAACCAGGGAAACGCTTAATGAAGTCTTGTCGTAACCTATGACTGTAAGACTGACGCCATCAACGGCAATAAAGCCCTTCTCCACCACGTACCGCAACACCTCCGGAGGGACGGCAAATCTGGCAATGACAGCGCCTCCTTCCGGTATTAGTGAGATGATCTTGCCTGTGGAGTCCACATGCCCCTGCACCAGGTGTCCTCCCAGACGTCCGCCTACCAATAGAGGCCTTTCCAGGTTCACCGTGGAACCGGGGTGCAGCAACCCCAGATTGGTGCGCTTCAGAGTCTCGGGCATGATGTCCACGGAGAAAGACGCAGCATCGAGGGCGCTCACTGTGAGGCATGCTCCATTAACGGCCATGCTGTCACCAAGCTTGGTTCCCTCAAGCACCCTGGCAGCAGAAACAGTCAATCTGCTCGAACTCATGGCCTTTAAGGTGCCTATTTCTTCAATGATGCCGGTAAACAAATTGTCCTTTCCCTCTCCTTCTCAATTCAATGGTGCTGGAACATGCTGCGGGGACGACCTACCGGGCAACATACCCGCTGACCAGGATATCATTGCCCACCTTCACTACCTTCATCCCGGTCAGGTTTGTTGCCTGGGACAGCTTTTCGACACCCTTGCCTTCCACCGGGTTCTTTGCCTGTTCTCCACCGATAATGATGGGGGCGATAAAGACAAGTACCTTATCTACCAGACCTTGTTCAAACAGTGAACCAAAGACAGCGGCGCCACCCTCCACCATCAGGCTGATGACCTGCCTCTTGCCCAAGACCTGCAGCAACTCTTGCAGGTCTACTAATCCCCCCTTTGAGGGCAGTTTCAGAATCTCCGCACCAGCCTGGGCAAGGACCTTGGCCTTGGCTGGCTCTATCTCTTTGGTTGTTGCTATCAGGGTCTTCCCGGGTAGATGGAGCACCCGCGCAGATGGCGGAGTACGACCGGTGCTGTCAACCACCACACGCAAAGGCTGCTTCTCTAATTGCCCGCCTTCCAGACCGGCTCGGGCTGTCAGCTGGGGGTCATCCTTAATGATAGTATCGACGCCCACCATGATAGCACCCACCTGACTTCGCAGGCTGTGGACATATCTCCTTGATTGCTCCCCGCTTATCCATTTGGAATCGCCGGTTTTGGTGGCGATCTTCCCATCAAGGCTCATGGCGAATTTGGCAAGAACAAAGGGCAAGCCTGTGGCGACAAACTTGATATAGGCTTCGTTAAGCTCCTGAGCGGTCTCCTCATGTTCACCGACATGTGTTTTTATCCCCGCTGCCTCCAGTTCAGCCTTTCCCCGGCCGCAGACCTGAAGATTAGGATCGATTATAGACAGGTGGACTTCGGCAATGCCGGCTTCAATGATAGCTTTGGTGCAGGGAGGGGTACGTCCATAGTGGCAGCAGGGTTCGAGGGTAACGTACATTGTGGCTCCGCGGGCTTTTTCTCCTGCCTGCTGCAGAGCTACCACCTCAGCATGGCTTGAACCCGGTGGCTGCGTGTAACCCTCTCCTACAATCAGGCCATCCTTTACTATCACCGCCCCCACGGACGGGTTAGGGCTGGCGTGCACCAGAGCCAGCTTGGCCAGGGAAAGGGCACGATCCATATAGTCCATAGGATTAAAACTCTTATGGTGTAGCATCAGTCACCCAAGCATCAAACCTGGCGATGCTTCACCTAGCCGCCATTCTAGCATCTGGTAATTTAAACTGCAAATAACGCCCCGTAATGGAGCAACAAAAGAGAGCCTTGACCAGGCTCTCCAACCAAGAGGGATTACAACTCCGCATCCCTCAAGCCATTATTTGATGAGCTCTACGCTCTCGGGAACCTCTTTTTTGCCCTTTCTCTCCGCGACTTCTGCCAGATGATAATGGTCACTCCTCCCAGCACAACCACTGTTCCTGACAGGCTATACTCCAGCGGGCGCAGCCAGCGCCCCTCTTCCCCGACTGATATGCCAAGCTCACCTCCACCGTTTACCCCGCCACCCTGCACTGCCTTATCGGATGAATATGAGTCGGATGAATTGGCTTCATTATCGGATGATCGGGAGGATGATGAGCCTCCTTGAAATGTTGATGGGGGTGTTGTTTCAAAGAGATTGGTTAAATCGGCAGTAAATGCCAGCACCAGCAACACAGCGGCCGCGGCCGTAGCCAGTCGCAGCACCGGCAGAGCTGTCCATCGAGGCGCCGGCTCAGCCTGCGCCACCCTGAAGCTGCGTGAGGGTGATGCCTGGGGTACCTGGTGCAGCAGGCCCACTGTTGCCCGAAACGAATCAAGCTCGTTCTGACAGTGCTGACAGGTCTGGAGATGCTGCTCTAAACGAATCCGCTCCTGAGTGTCCAGGCGCCCGTCTATGTAGGCAGAGAGCATCTCTGCCGTTTTATCACAATTAGTTCTCTTGAATCGCCCAAACAATCGCCACATAGTTATATCCCTCTATTTATCTAAACGAAATCCAGGAGGGAGAAGTTCCCTCTTTAGAAGATAGTCACGTAACTGGGCTCTGCCCCGGCTGATGCGTGATCTCACTGTTCCCAGGGAGCACTTCATAACCTGGGCGATCTCCTCGTAGCTTAGTCCCTGGATATCGCAGAGAATGACCGCCAGCCGTTGCTCCGATGGGAGACCGGCCAGCCCGTTCTGGATCTGATCGCTTGTCTCTCGACGCAGCACGTAATCCTCAGGAGATTCACTGGAGGACGATTCCCTGGGCTCAAATGGCAGTGATTCCAGTGAGATTGAAGGATGGCGCTTGCGTTTGCGCAGTTGGTCCCGGCAGACATTGGCGGTGATGCACAATAGCCAGGCCCTGAAGTTGCCTCCCCTGAAGCTGCGGATGTTCTTCCAGGCGGAGAAGAAGGCATCCTGGGCGGCATCTTCAGCAGCGCTGGGATCGCCTAACATCCGCAAAGCAACGTTATACACTGTCTTCTGGTGGCGCTCGACAAGCAAATTAAAACTGTCGAGGTTGCCCTCTTTACTGCCTTGGGCAAGATCGGAGTCGTCCAGGTTCATCTTTCCGTGGTTCCTGTAGAAGTACAAGAGGTGAATAGATTATAATCTACATCTGCCGTTTACTGAAGGAGCTGAAGACTGAAGAGTAAAATCGCTCAGATCATATTGACCGTTCTTGTAATACTGGTCGTCTTTGCTGCGGTTCAATTCAGCATACAAAGTTTCAGGGTTGAAGGATGGAGCATGGAGCCGAGCTTTCACGATGGAGAGTATCTTATAGTAGACAAACTGACATACCGCTTCACCTCTCCGAGCAGAGGCGATGTGGTTGTTTTGTATAACCCGGAGGTTCCAAGCCAGCTTCTTATCAAAAGGATAGTAGGTATGCCAGGGGAGACAGTGGAGATCAAGGGGGGTGAGATTTACATAAATGGAGATAAGCTGGAAGAGACCCCTGAATTTGCCTTGATCCCTTACCACGATTCTCTGACAACGGTTCCACAGGGTGAGTATTTTGTTATTGGAGACAACCGTACGGCTACTACCGGTTCCCATATCTTTGGCCCCGTGCCCCGCAAGAACATAGTGGGCAAGACGTGGCTTTCCTATTGGCCACTGCATGATTGGGGGCTCTCGCCCAGCTACGCCGCGACGGCGAAATAGGAACTGGAGGGAGATCTGTGACCAGCGAAGCAGAGAGGATCTTTAGAGAAGCGGGTGCTGTGATGGAGGGGCATTTCCAGCTCACCTCAGGGCTGCACTCGCCGATATATTGGGAGAAGTTTCGGGTGCTGGAACAACCCCGCTACACGGAGCGGCTCTGCGGGATGATTGCGAGGCATTTTCAACGTCAGGGGGTCCAACTGGTGGCTGGGCCGACGACCGGGGGAGTCATTATTGCCTATGAGGTGGCGAGGCAGCTTGGTGTGCGCAATATCTTTGCTGAGAGGCAGGGTACTGCACGGGTCTTCCGCCGGGGTTTTGAGATCGCTCCAGGGGAGAAAGTTCTGGTGGTGGATGATGTGTTGACTACAGGGGGCTCTATCCGTGAAGTGATAGCTGAGGTGAAGAGAAGGGGTGGACAGTTGATAGGAGTGGGGGTTCTGATAGACAGAAGTCAGGAAGGGGTGGATTTTGGGTTTGGGGCCCCTCTTTTTTGTTGCTATCGAACGCTTGTTCCCACCTACAAACCGGATGAGTGTCCTTTGTGTAGGGAGGGAATACCCTTGTCAAAACCCGGCAGCGGGGAAAGCCAGCCTGCTTAAACCTCTTTGTTCAATGTGGTCAGGAACTCAGCGTTGTTCTTGGTCTTTGACAGGCGATCGAGAATCAGCTGGGTGGCTTCTGTCGAACTGGATGAGTCGGATGAAATCATGCTGGCCATGCGCCTCAGCAGCCAAGCCTGCTTCAAGGTGAAGTCATCTACAAGCAGTTCCTCGCGTCTCGTACCGCTGCGCTGGATATCGATGGCAGGGAAGATGCGGCGCTCTGCGAGCCGTCGCTCCAGGTGTAGCTCCCAATTGCCGGTGCCTTTGAACTCTTCGTAGATCACGTCGTCCATACGGCTGCCCGTATCAACAAGGCAAGTAGCCAGAATAGTGAGACTACCGCCCTCCTCGATATTCCTCGCCGCGCCGAAGAAGTGCTTTGGATGGTACAGGGCTACCGGATCAATACCACCGGAGAGCGTCCTTCCGCTGGAAGGAGCCCCCAGGTTATAAGCCCTGGTAAGGCGGGTGATACCGTCCAGGAGGATGATGACATCCGTTCCTGCCTCAACCAGACGCTTCGCTCGTTCCATGGCCAGTTCAGCCACATGGGTCTGATTCTCCACCATTTCGTCAAAGGTGGCGCTGATCACCTCACCCCTGGCCGAACGTTTCATGTCGGTTACCTCTTCAGGCCTCTCGCCGATGAGACAGATCATAATATGCACATCTTCATAGTTAGTGGAGATGGCATTAGCGATCTGCTTGAGAAGGATCGTCTTGCCTGCCTTGGGAGGGGAAACAATCAACCCGCGCTGTCCCCTGCCAACGGGAGCAATAAGGTTAATCAGCCTGCAAGCAAGGTTCTCGGTCGTTGTCTCGAGATTGAACATCTTATTCGGGAAGATGGGGGTCAGAGACTCGAACGCAGGCCGGCTTTTGGATTGTTCAGGGTCCTGGTCATTGACCAGTTCTACTCGGAGCAGGCTTTGATATCTCTCTCCCTCCTTGGGAGGCCGGGCCTGCCCCGTCACGGAGTCGCCGGTGCGGAGGCCAAAGCGGCGAATTTGAGACGAGGAGACATAAACATCGTTGGCTCCCTGCAGTAGATTCCCTCCCCGGAGAAAACCGTAACCTTCGGAGGTGATCTCCAGTATGCCGCAGGCGAAGATATTGCCTTCCTTCTCTGCCTGGTTTTGAAGAAGAGAAACGATAAGTTCGTGTTTCTTGAGATTGCTGTAGCCGGAGATACCCAGGTCTTTGGCTATCTCCAGCAGATCCTCTCTCTTCTTGGTACCTAATTCGGCAAAATTCATATGTCCTCCCCTCTCTCAACCTTTGCCCAGAGCTCGTTGCGAGTCTTCCAGGAAGCGAGCGATACCCGTAGTAGTAAGCGGATGGTTGATCATCTGCATCAAAACACTGTAGGGTACTGTAGCAATATGTGAGCCTGCCTTAGCGGCAATAACACAGTGCAGCGGGTGGCGAATGCTGGCAGCAATCACCTGGGTTGGCATTTTATAGTGGTCAAAACATTTCACGATATCAGCTACTAACTCCATGCCATCCTGACCTACATCATCTAACCTGCCCACGAAAGGACTGACATAAGCGGCCCCTGACAATGCCCCCAGGAGTGCCTGGTTAAGAGAGAAACAGAGGGTAAGATTTACTCTGACATTATCTTTTGATAGAGCGGAGGTAGCCTCTAAACCCGCAGCGCAGACGGGGATTTTGATGACCACATGGGGCGACCAGGTGGCAATTGCCTTTGCTTCTTCAATCATGGATTCGGCTTCCTGGCTGAGAACCTCCACGGAAACAGGACCATTGACCAGGGAGCAGATTTCCTGAACAGCCGATTTATAATCGGTCCACCCTGCCTTTGAGACCAGACTGGGGTTCGTAGTAACCCCGCTTATAACACCCAGTCTAACTGCTTGGCGGACTTGATCAATATCTGCCGTGTCCAGAAAAAGGCGCATTATGTTCCCTCCTTCTCCCCGTGGTGCAATGGCAGAGGATGCTGGGCTCCCTCTCGCATGGTCTGTTTTGCTGCTTTTATGAAATCACTAAAAAGGGGATGAGGTCGATTAGGCCTTGACTTGAATTCAGGATGAAACTGAGTAGCAATCATCCAGGGGTGGTCTCTGAGCTCAACTATCTCGACAAGTTTGCCATCAGGGGAAAGACCGCTGGCAGTTAACCCTGCCTCGCCCAGAGTATAGCGGAATTGGTTATTAAACTCAAATCGATGGCGGTGACGCTCGTAGACAACAGGCTCGCCGTAAGCAGCAGCAGCGCGGCTGCCTTTCTGGAGATGACAGAGATAAGCTCCTAACCTCATGGTTCCCCCTTTCCCATTTACCTCTCGCTGTTCGGGCAGCAGATCGATAACGGGGTAGGGAGTCTGAGGAGAGAACTCAGTAGAATTAGGCTCATCTGAATCGAATACGTGGCGGGCAAACTCTACGACCATGACTTGCATCCCCAGGCAGAGGCCCAGGTATGGCACCTTATGTTCCCGAGCATACTTGGCTGCCTTGATCATGCCCTCTATGCCCCTGTAACCAAAGCCACCGGGAACTAAGATCCCCTGCACAGGGCCAAGGAGTCTGTCCAGATTGCCCTCGTCCTTTTCGATATCCTCAGATTGAACCCAGTGGATATCCACCTCTCGATCCAGAGGGGTGGCAGCGTGACGAAGCGCCTCTCGCACCGAAATATACGCATCCCGAAGCTCCACATATTTGCCCACCAGGGCGATAGGCAGTGGTTGCTTGGGGGCTTTCATTTTTTCCACAAGATCCCGCCACTCGCGCATATCCTCGTTGCCGGAAGGTAGCCTCAGCATTTCCATCATCAGATTACCCAGCCCGGCCTCCTCAAGGATAATAGGAACCTCATAAATACTCGGCACAGTCATGAGAGGTATTACTGCCCTCTTGTCTACGCTGCAGAAGAGGGATATCTTATCCTTCATTCCCTCAGGTACGGGGTAGTCGCTACGACAGACAATAATATCGGGCTGGATACCGATGCGACGCAACTCATTAACGCTGTGTTGTGTGGGCTTGGTCTTTAACTCCCCGGTTGATGAGATGTAGGGCAGCAGTGTCACATGGATATAGAGCACATTATCTCGCCCTACATCGCTACGCATCTGGCGGATGGCTTCAAGGAATGGAAGTCCCTCAATATCGCCCACCGTTCCACCGACCTCCACGATTACCACCTCAGCCCCGCTATCCTCTCCTACCTCCTGAATCCGTCTTTTAATCTCGCTGGTAACATGGGGTACTATCTGGATAGTGCCGCCCAGGAAATCACCCCGCCTTTCCTTGGCGATAACTGAGCTGTAGATCTGGCCTGTGGTGACGCTTGACGCGGCGGTAAGCTCGATATCGATAAAGCGCTCATAATGGCCCAGGTCAAGGTCGGTTTCAGCACCATCACGGGTGACAAAGACCTCACCGTGTTGATATGGGGACATAGTCCCTGGATCGACGTTGAGATAGGGGTCTAGTTTTTGGATGGTGACGGCGATATTGCGACTCTTGATTATCCTGCCTACAGAAGCGGCAGTTATCCCCTTCCCTACAGAACTGACCACACCACCAGTAATGAATATATACTTCGCCGTAGGCTCCTTAAGGTGAAAACAAACAATACGCGAGGAAAGTTAAATCTGAAAACAAGTATAACACCTTTGATCTGCCTGTCAAGCAGCGGAAAATATCAAGAGCCAACGTGGCGGGGCAAGACCCCTTGCTCGTCCGCTGCCCAAAGCAAAGGATCACCGACTACCATTTGCCGAGAAAGCTCCTGGTGGCGTCACGGGGCATCTACAGGTGGAGCAACCCCTGGATGTCCTTCTCTTCAACAGGGCCGACGACCGCCAGGTTAAGCCTCTCCGGCACAAACAGTTCTCTGGCTACCCGGATCATGTCGTCAACCTGGATAGAGTCGATTATGGATACCACCTCATCAACGGTGAGAATGTTCCCCAGCAAAAACTCCTGTCCTCCTAACCAGCCGGCCACGCTCCGCGTATCCTCCATACGCAGCAGCAGACGTCCCTTGCAGAATTCCCTTGCCTTCTTCAACTCGTCTTCGGGCACCTTCTCCCTTTTCAGTTGATTCAGTTCTGCCAGTACTGCTTCGACACAGCCCGGAAGTTGTCTGGGGTCAATCCCGGCATAGACGATCAGCGCGCCTGTGTCCAGGAAGTGGTCTGCATAGCTGTGGATGGCATAGGCCAGCCCTCTATTCTCCCTGATCTCCAGAAAGAGGCGGCTGCTCATGCCCTCACCGAGCACAGCATTGAGCAGGTCTAAGGCGAACCGGTCAGGATGCTGGAGTGACAGGCCCGGCAGGGCGAGGCAAAGATGGGCCTGCTCCGTGTCGCGCTGCTCGACTCGCAATCGTGGCTCCTGCTGGGGGCTGTCAACTGCATACCACTCCTGCCGTATGCCCCTTTTCCCAATGTCCAAAGGTTTCTTCCATGCTGGCCACCACTTCCTGGTGGCTGATATCACCGGCAACGCTCACTACTGTATTATTGGCCAGATACTGGCTATCAAGGTAGCGGAGCATGTCCTCCCGCATCAGTTTGCCCACCGTGGTCTTGGTTCCAGCGACATCTCTCCCCAGGGGCTGGTCCGGCCACATGACTTCGTCAATGAGCAAGTCCACCCGCTGTTGAGGGGAATCAAGGCACATGTTGATCTCCTCGATAATTACCTGTCTCTCCTTCTCGATCTCTTCAGGATCAAACCTGGAATGAGACAGCATATCGGCCAGGATGTCTACGGCCAGTGAAAAATGGGGACGGGCAACCTTGCACCAGTAGATGGTCAGTTCCTTATCAGTACCGCCGTTAAGCAATCCGCCGACACCTTCAATTGACTCCGATATCTCTTTGGCCGTGCGTCTGCGCTCGGTGCCTTTGAAGCAGAGATGCTCAATGAAGTGGGATATCCCTGCCTGTTCAGCCTTCTCGTAACGGGAACCAGCACCGATAAACACGCCCACAGACACAGAACGCGTGTGAGGCATGCTGGACGTTACCACTCTCAGCTTGTTGTCAAGAACGCTTTTCTGATACACACGGTCTCCTTATTCAGCACATTCTAATGATGGCTGCGACTCATGTCAAAAATAGACTTGTTCGGATGGATAGCGTTTGACCGGTGACAAGAGGTGGCTATGGCGGCTGCATCAAGTCGCCCGGCAAGGCGACGATCCCTGTCCATGCTATACTCTCCGCAAAGGAGGTATCATGGGCATGAAGATTGAATGCTTGATTTGCCTCAAGGAGACTATCATCCCGAATAACATTAACACCGAGAGGTATGACGGGCAGATTACCTGCCGGGAATGTGGCTCGCTGCTCCAGGTGAAGCTGGTCAAGTCGAAGGTAGAGCAATGCAAAGTCGTGAGGGTCGGGCACCCCAAGATTCCTGAGACGAAGCGCTTAAGGCCATGAGTGAGGCAGAGCAGCAAGGGACACGTTGGCTTGAAGGGAAGTCCTGACGATTGCTGGCTGCCGCCGCCATCAATCAGCCTATCCCCTATGTATCCAAGTTGAGGTTGACGCCTCTTGCTTGATATGCTATTGTCCGAGGCGAATATCCTCAAGCACACGCCCTGAGACATAATTCGTGCCCGAGCGGAGCTAGGAGGGAGGCTGTGACAAAAACGATGAGAGTAAGAAAGACTACCTTAGTTGTGCTGTTGCTTGCGGTTCTGTGTTGGAGTGGGATGGTTGCATTGGGGTGCAAAACGTCGTCTGGCGGGATAGCTACTGTGGAAAGTATTTCGGCTAGCGCCATTAACTTGACCTATACGTATACTCTAGATGTAGATCTGAAGCCCGGTGGTGAGGCCAAGGCAAATACCGTGTACACAGTGGACCTCTATGAGAAGGGCAAATTTAGACACAGTGCAACTGTGGAATGGAGTCAACCAGAGATAAATGTGGCAGGTGACAAGATTGCTGAGTTCCCGTTGTCTGCAGACGAATGGAATGCCTATTACATGAAAGACGTTAGCAACATCTTCTCCGTGAAGGTACACGAATAGGCTCAAACGGCAAGAGGCGGGTGGCAAAGCAGTACGACCAGAATCAATCGTTGAATACCTAACGGGGTGGGCAGCGATTTCCACCCTTGTCTTTTCGTCAGTATCAGTCAACTCCCTTTATATCCAATCTGATGTTCGGGTACTATAATGGTCGCACAAGAAAATCCATCTTGGAGGGAAAATGGCTGAGATAAAAGTGAGTATTGAGATGAAGGATGATGGTAGTAGTCAAAAAACCGCAAGTGAGGTAAAGCAACCAATAACCCTTGAACATATTCACGAACACCTTGAGGGGATGGAGAAAAGTGCTGAAGTGGAGTCGTATCGCAGACTTGGGGTTGATTTCGTGGCACTAGGGCTTGCTACTGTGGCAATAGGCGTAGCACTTCGAGCATGGAAATTGGACCTAATAGGACTGCTAGTAGCTGTCATTGGGTTGTTTGTGGCGACGTGGGTTGCTAGCTTTATAGACCGACGTCTGAAGAAGGGTAAGTGATCTTCACCATCCCTATGTATCCAGGCTGATGTTTGGTATAATGGTCGCATAAGAGAAATCTGGAGATCAATGAGTGGAGGTGTGATGGCTGAGATGAAGGTTATGGTTGAAATGAAAGACTGTGGCAGTAGCGAAAAGGCCACACCTGGGTCAAAGGAACCAACAGAAGACTGGGCGAAGGTGGAGTATCAGCAGGCTCAGGATTCTGCTCAGCATCATGATAACCTAGTATGGACGACAACCAGTATCATATGGGCTGGGAATCTAGTCCTGCTTGGACTGATACTTGGGCTGATAGTAAAGGACAATAATGTAGACACCACATCACAGGTGTTCTCATCTCTTCGTCCTTTGTTCATCATATTAGGTGCGCTGGGCATACTGCTAAGCTTGTTTGTATGGAGTATGCAACTACAATTCGGGAAGATCAGGAACTTCAAATACAAGAGATGCAAGGAAATAGAGGGGGGTATATGGTCTGAAGCAGCACACCAACCTCCCATACTGCAAGGGGAGTCAGACATGTGCCTACGCAGTAATCAACGTAGTATTCATCTTTGCCTGGAGCTGGGTGTTGTGTAAAGTGTGTTAGTGCAGAGGACGATTGCCTCACTCCACCATCCTCTTGTAGAATCCCAGACCTGTAGGCATGTTCGCTTTAATTCACGCTCAATCATGCCCACTTGTTCCCCATAACCTCTCACACTTAACTAATCCCTGAATCCAACTTGACAATAATACCACGCCCAATTGATTCTCTCAGCCGGTAGTATTCACTTGTCAAGGTTCACCGGGCTGAGCCATGCCTACCTCGCAGACGATCCGAGAGAAATCTGTGAGCCTGCCAGTGGCTGCTGAGATGCAGGTGTGATCCGGATGATCTAGATTATCCAGCAAGTAGTTCGCAACCGCATTCGTTGAGGTTGATGCAGGGCGGTGGAGTTCATGGGATCAGTGTGGGCGGCTCTGCATAAATGCAGCGACATTGCCCTTTGCATGCAGGAATAGAAGCGGAATGAGGAAATAGGCGAGTAAGTCAACGCGGGGATTTGTGAAAGGGGGAAGTGAAGTGATAAAGAGACTGCGAAAACCGATAAAGATGCGGCTTCTGGTGAAGATGCTCATGGCGTGCCTGGTTGTGATAGCCGCATTCGGTCTATTCTGGGGCTACTACGCTTTGCCGAGATTTCAGGCGGACAAGATGCTCGACGAGGAGACCAAATCGAAGCAGGAGGTTGAACTGGCTGTCGGGTGTGGTCAACTACTGGTACAACCTCGAAGCCTCAGGGCAGATAACCATGGCTGAGGCGCAGTCATCCGCGCTTAAAGTGGTGGGCGACTTGCGTTATGACTCGAATGATAGTGAAGGCTCTTTCTGGGTCAATGATAGTCGGCCGGTCCTGCTTGCAGATGCCACTAGGCCGGACCTGGTAAACTCCAACGTGAGCAACTTCAGTGGATGAGAAGGGCAATTATATCTTTCGGGATATCGTGGATATATCTCAGAGAGATGGATCCGGGGTTTACACCTTTTATCGGCAGAAGGATGGCAGTGGCCAGGTAATGACCGAGGTATCCTATGTGGAATCCTTCGCCCCATGGGGATGGGTAATCGGCACGGGGTTCTATAAAGAAGAGGTTATAGCGGGCTATAGATCGTGGAGGGATACGGTCGGTTGGGTTTTTGGCGGTATCGCTTTCCTCTGCATCCTCATCTTCTGGATGCTCACACGGTATGCGTTGGGCAAGCCTTTGACCTCTCTGGTAAAAACGTCTGAGGCTTTAGCGCAGGGTAGAGTTGACCAACAGATCGACATAAAGTCTAATGACGAAATTGGCATGTTGGCATCTGCCTATTCAAAGGTTATCGATTATATGAAGGAGATGGCGGAAGTCAGCAGGAGAGTAGCCGATGGTGACCTTACGGTGGAGGTGAAGCCGAGATCGGAGGGGGATATTCTGGGCAATGCCTTCTCGCAGTTAATTGCCAGGCAGCACGCGCTCATAGGCGAGGTAAAGACCGCGACCAGAAGCGTTGCGGAGGCCAGCAGGCAGCTTACCAAAGCTTCGGAGCAGACAGCACAGATCACCCAGCAGATAACGAATGCCATGCAGCAGTTAGCCAAGGGTGCAAGCGAGCAGTCGAACTCACTCCAGGGGACGATGAAGAGTGAGGAAGAGCTTCTGAAAGCTATTGATCAGATAGCCAAGGGATCTCAAGAGCAGGCTGCCGGTGTGGAGCAAGCCAGCGGTATGGTCAAACAGGTCTCCACGGCCATCGTCCAGGTATCCGGGAATGCCCGGGCAGGGGCCGAGGCATGGAGAAGTACAGCCAAATCTGCTGAGAACGGCGCCCGCATGACACATGAAACTGTTGAAGGGATGAAGAAGGTAAAAGAGGCCATGGATATTGTCTCCCTGAGAGTGACTGACCTTGGTGAAAACTCCAGAGAGATTGGCAGTATTGTGGCCACTATCGATGACATAGCTGCCCAAACCAACCTTCTTGCCCTCAATGCTGCTATTGAGGCAGCCAGGGCTGGCGAGCAAGGACGGGGATTTGCAGTGGTGGCTGACGAGGTAAGGAAACTTGCTGAGAGGTCATCCCTGGCAACCAAGGAGATAGCATCCCTGATTGGCAATATACAAACCGGAGTCAGAGAAGCCGTGAACGCCATGGGACAGAGCACCAAGCAAGTCGGGGTAGGCTACAATCTAGCCACTGACGCCGGCAAAGCCCTGGATGATATCCTGGAGAGATCAAATGAGGTTGGTAAGCAGGTTGAGCAGATATCGGGTGCTGCCCAGGAACTGAATGCCTTGAGCAATGAAATGGTGAATGTGATCGAGCAGATCAACAAAATCGTGGAAGAGAACGCGGCTGCCACCAAGCAGATGACAGACAGCTCGGTCCATGTATTGAGGTCTATCGAGAATGTAGGCAGTGTTGCTGAGGAAAACAGCGCATCTGCGCAGGAGGTCTCGGCCTCGACTGAGGAGATGTCTGCCCAGGTGGAGGAAGTGCTTGCCTCAGCTCAGTCATTGACCGAGATGTCTGAGACAATGGAGAGGGCTGTGGCAGTGTTCAAGATCGATTCGTAGAAGCATCCATTTATGAGGCATCGGGGAAATCCTTTCCTCGAAAAAGACAGCCCCACCCTCAGGAGGGGGAAGAGGATGGAGCTGCGACAATGAAGCGGGTACAAGCCAGGGACACTCCAGAACTTTAAGCCCTATATGATTCTCTTGGTCATCTTATAGAAGGTGCCCTGGGGGGCACACTTCCATAAGCATAAACCATGTAAAGCGAGACGCCAGACAAAGTGCGCGCCGCTAGCCGGATGGTCTCTGACCCAGGGTGACTTCAGTAGTATAGGTTGTCTTTCCCCGAACATAGGTGATGGTCACTTTGTCACCTGGGCTGTGGCTTTGTATGGCTGACGCCAAGCCTTGGCTATCCGTTATCGCCACATCATCAAATTTGGTGATGACGTCAGCAGTCCTGAGCCCTGCGGTGTCTGCCGGGCCTCCTGAGACCACCGCCACAATTAGCACCCCGGAGTCAACCGAAAGGCCATACTGAGACGCGACAGCCTGAGTAACCGTAGTCGTGTTCACTCCGAGCCAGGCAGAAACCACAGAGCCTTCGGTTATCAGAGAATACACGGTAGAAATGGCGGTATCCGTGCTTATGGCAAATCCAATGTTCTCTGCGTTGGTGGCAATTGCCGTGTTGATGCCTATTACCTGTCCGGCCATGTTCACCAGGGGTCCTCCGCTGTTCCCGGGGTTGATGGCGGCATCGGTCTGGATAAGGTCATCTAGGACCACGCCATTTGATTCCTCAATCGACCGCCCCAGGTAGCTGACCACCCCTTCAGTCCAGGTAGGTCCTCCAGGCAGGGCCAGGGCGTTGCCCACCGCCACCACCTCGTCCAGCACACTGACCTTCTCCAGAGAGTTGCTCAGGAAATTGGCATAAGGAAGGGCTTCACCCGCTTGAATCTCCACTACTGCCAGATCAGTTGACGAGTCGCCAGCCCATTTGACGGCGTTAAAGCTGCGCCCGTCGCTCAGGGTCACCGTCAGGCTCTGGGCTCCTTCAACTACGTGATCATTGGTCACAATGTACCCTTTGGGGTCTATGATGATCCCGCTGGCAGCGCCACTCTCAGGGACAGGTTGATAGAACATGTTATAGCCCACCGTCTGAGTAGTTATAGAGACAACTGCGGGGGAGAGCTCTTTTATCAAGTCAGCTGTCGATAAAGTTGAAGTGACGTTATCCTGCACGTAAACTGGTGTCCAACTGGGGTCGATCGGTGTGCCGGCGGCATTAGTCTGATTGCTTGTCTTATTAAGCAGGACAAAGGCCGAACCAGCACCCAGCACACCTAAGATCACGAAGATAATTAAAAAGTACTTCAATCTATGCATCTGTCCTCCTCCAAAATCATCATTCCGACGTTTTTCATTCGAAGATATCGGGAATCCAAAGGTAGATTAACGCGCTGTCACATATACACCTTAACACAGGAAAGGTAAAGACACGGTAAAATCTCTGGCAGCCCCATCTTCATAAGGTGTTGAAGTAAGAGGGTTACTCCGGCCTATGCCGGGGCAGGACTATTCTGAAGGTGCTCCCTTGATCTGGGACGCTCTCCACAGAGACAGAGCCCTTGTGATCCTCGGCAATTTTTTTCACTATGGCCAGACCAAGGCCAGTGCCGCCGTGAGCGCGTGACCTGGACTTATCGACGCGATAGAAGCGGTCAAATATGCGCTGTTGATCGGTCTGGGAAATGCCGATGCCGTTGTCTTGCACCTGGATAATAACATCTGAGTCTCCAGCCTGAGCCGAAACCTTCACCATGCCGCCGGGCCGGTTATATTTGATGGCATTGTCAACGAGATTAATAATCGCCTGCTTAAGACGCATGGCATCGCCTCTGACAACAACATCATGCGCTGGTGGCTCCACTTGCAGGCTGATGCCAGATGCTGCTGCATTAGCCCTTTCCTCCATGGCCACCTCATCCACAATGGATGCCACATTTACCACTGACCACCCCGACTGGGTCGGACCTCCCTCTGAGAGCATGAGGAGGCCATCGTTGACACTGGTCATCCGCTCCAGGCTCAACTTGATCACTTCCATCGCGTGTTTGTAGTCCGCCGTGGTTGCCCCTTCGTCCATCTCAACGACTTCAAGGTTGGTCTGGGCTATGGCGATAGGAGTCCTGAGTTCATGCGAGGCGTCCTGAATGAACTGTTTTTGAGATTCGAAAGCGCTATCCAAACGCTGAAGCATTTCATCAAAGGTATCGGCAAGGTGCTTCAGTTCATCGCTGGGACCCTGATGGTTGATCCTTTCTTTGAGGTTTCTTTGGGAAATCCGTTCTGCCAGTGAAGAGATGCGCTCAACAGGCTTGAGCATCGTTCCAGAAAGGATGTAGCCGCCGACTACCCCAACAACCAGGACTGCTCCAATACCCATCAGGGAGTAGTTGCGCAGATTCCGCAGATTTCGGTCTCTTTCATCTTGGATCACTTGTCTCCATGACGGGACATCATAAGGAGGCGTTTCTGGCATCGTGGGTCCGGATCCCCGCATAGCGGCGTTGACTCCAATGACCAGCCCCACCAGGATGAGAATGAGAAATGCCGAATACCACAGCGTGAGTCGGAAACGTATGGTCTTCATAAAGGGAGGTACCTTCATGTTAAACACCCCTTTCTCTTGCCGGTGGAGACCAACTTCCGAGACCAGAGATCATCTTGTTATGCGTGCTGCTGGTGTGGATCCTTGAGGTGTGAGTAAAGAGGCTGGCATTGTCACTAATCAATCATGTATCCTTTCTCTTTGATTGTTGAGATCAGCCCCTCTCCACCGGCTGCGTTCAGCTTTTTGCGAAGGTTATTGATGTGGACCTTAATAGTCTGAGTGAACAGGTTGGCATCCTCATTCCATACGTGCTCGAGCAGTTCCTCCTGGCTGACAACTCGACCGACGTTGCGCATCAGGTATTCCAGGATGCCGAATTCCTTGGCCGTGAGCGCCACTTCTGAATCCCCGACATAAGCCTTCAGGGCGTTGGGGTCCAGCACCAGGTTGCCAGTCCTGAGGATGACTTTCCGTGTATCGGCTTCCCGGCGCAGGATAGCACGGACTCGTGCCAGCAACTCGGGGAAATGGAACGGCTTTACCAGATAGTCATCAGCTCCCTCGTCCAGACCATTCACACGATCATCCGGGCTTGAGCGCCCGGTCAGCATGAGTATCCCAATTGGTGATCCGGAGGCCCGTATTCTTCTACAAACCTCCAGCCCATCTACCTTGGGCAGGTTGAGGTCAAGAATAATGAGGTCGTAGCTATTCACCTCTGCCAGACGCAAAGCCTCCTCACCATCATAGGCAACATCAACGGCATAGCCCTGCCGGTTCAGCCCTTTCGCCAGAGCATCTGCCAGGTCCTTTTCGTCCTCTACAATCATGATACGCATGTCTATTGATCAGATGATACCACGTTATAGGTAAAGTTAAAGTAAAGGGATGTTCTCCTTGGATATACTCTCCGAGTCCAATCAAAACGGAATCTTCTGCATAAGTCAAAGAATACTTCAAAAGAGTCCCCCTGCACCTCTGCACATTCCAATCGACAAGCCATCCGGTTGGTTGCGACTCCGAAGGCATCATGACGAGGACGGCAATCGAGGTTTTACCGTATCTTTACCACTCCTGTGCTAGGGTTTTCTACATCGGTAGACGGCACCTGCAACAGGTTAATTAATGGGGCTGGATAACAAGGAGAAATCTCATTGATAAGTAAATTAGGCGGCGAGTTTTGGTGGGGGAGGTTCTCCCTCAGTGAGGGCGTAGCGGACAGGGCATCACAAGACGTTGAATTTGCTACCTTCTGCTACATGAGCCTACGCCGTCATGCCAATGGAGACGGGGGCGACATGTCTGTTGAGGATGGATCGCGTGTATCCTCTGCACACGAGCGAAAGGATCTGCCGAAGATCTGGATCATCAGCGAGGCCGACAGGTCCACAATTAGAGTCCTCTTTCCGCACGAGTACCGAGGAGGGTCATGCTATGGAATATCAAACGAGAAGCGAGCTCTTGGCTGAGGCAGGACTGGTTATGATCGAAGCATTCTGCAGCTTCTCTTTTGCTTGTATTAGTAAGGAAGATAAGGAAAAGATGACAACAGCCGGAGACCTGCACCCAGCAATGTTCGGGTGAGCCGTTGCGGAGCAGGCAATTCTGAAGGGAGGTTAGTATAGCCATGTTGGTGAGATCACCAAGAAAGAGGATGTCAAGGAGGTTTGTGTCATGAGTATGGTCTGGCGGTCGCTACGGAATCTATTTCGCAGTCCCCTGCGCACGACTTTGATGGTAGTGCTGCTGGCGGTGAGTATAGGGCTGGCCCTGATCATGTTCACCGTTCACGGTGCTAACCAGAACCAGTTGGGGTCGATCGGAACAGAGATCGGCACGGAGATCACGATAACGCCGGCGGGATCCTATGGAGCCTATGGGATGGGGGCAGGCGGCACGCCCGCGACACTGGCCCAAGATAACGTGACCCAACTCAGTGCCCTCCCCCATGTAGCCTCGGTGCAGGAGACTGTCGAGACGCGGTACACGGGCACCAGCCTGGTATCAGCCGCCACTCCCATCACGGGGGGCCGCTTCGGAGGAGGCTCCGGCAGTTTCACCATGCCCATAACGGTCATGGGGTTTGATGCCGCTGCTGGAAGCCCAACACTGATGAACGGCTCGACGCTGAAAATAGTGGAAGGTAGCTACTTCACCTCAGATAACGCCGATGTGATGGTGGTCGGCCAGGACCTGGCTGATAAGAACAGCCTCAGTGTTGGTTCTACAGTGGACATACAGGGCACGTCGGTAACAGTCATCGG
The DNA here is from genome assembly GCA_963720375.1 of uncultured Chloroflexia bacterium. GTDB lineage: Bacteria > Chloroflexota > Dehalococcoidia > UBA2247 > RBG-13-53-26 > JAPLHP01. The sequence continues at coordinate 173,005 of CAVRFM010000015.1, forward strand.
AATCTACGACAGCGGCACGGTCTTTGGGAACAACATGCTGGTCATGCCCATTGACACTGTTCAAAGCCTGTTTGACATAAGTGGAGTGACTTCAGTCACGGTACAAGCAGACGATGTCAGCAATGTGGATACAGTAGTCAGCAGTATTCGGGAGATCTTTCCAACGAGCGTCGCCGACGTTACCACTGCCCAAGACATGTATGCGCGCATAAATAGCTCTGTGGCGAATGCCAAGAGCACCAGCGACATAGGGATGATAGTGGCTTTCAGCGTTGCTGCAGTAGTGGTTTTGTTTTCGGTGATCCTGATGATGCGTCAGCGGGTGAAGGAAATCGGCATCTTGAAAGCCATCGGGGCATCCAACCGGCAGATAGGGCTTCAATTCATTCTGGAGACCCTGGCGGTTAGCCTGGTAGGCGCCATCATCGGAGCCCTGATCACCTATCCTCTGGCTCAGAAAGTAGCCAATATGATTACTGGCAGCTCAACCAGTTCAGCTGGGCCGGGTGGTCGGGGTGGAGGCATGTTCTCACGTGTCGGCGGGACGGTTGCTGGGCTTCATGTGGCCGTATCGCCGATGGTCTTCCTGTACGCATTGGGCATAGCCGCAGCCCTGGCGATTGTGGCCAGCGTATTGCCGGCGTGGTATATAGCCAGAGTCAAACCTGCGGAGGTGTTACGCAATGAATAGCAACAACGAGGCAATCGTAACGGTAGAGGATGTGGTCAAGCATTTCAAATCGGGGGGCACGCTGGTGCGAGCAGTAGATGGCGTCAGCATCAAGCTCCCCAAGGGGAAATTGATAGCTATCAAGGGTGCCAGTGGCAGCGGCAAGACTACCTTACTGAACATGATTGGGGCTCTGGACAAGCCCTCGGCCGGCGGCATCACGGTGGATGGGGTCAGGGTGTCAGGAATACATGGTGGTGAGGAGGTAAAGTATCGGCGCGAAAAAGTGGGCTTTGTTTTTCAGTCCTATTCCCTCATCCCTAACTTGACTGCGCTGGAGAATGTGATGCTGCCCATGGAGCTCACGGGCGTTGAGCGAAACGGGCGGAAAGACAGGGCACGCCTTCTGCTGCAGAGAGTGAAAATCGATGATGGCCAGCAGGCCCGCCGCCCTACCAGGCTGTCGGGAGGCGAACAGCAGCGGGTAGCCATCGCCCGTGCTCTAGCCAATGACCCCCCCATTATTCTGGCAGACGAGCCGACCGGCAACCTGGATTCAAAGACCGGCAAGCGGATTGTCGAACTCTTATACAGCCTCACTGAGGAGGGTAAGACGGTGATAGTAGCTACACACAGTGCCGATATAGCTTCCAGGGCTGATATGGTTCTGGAAATGACGGATGGCAAGGTCACGGACAGCGCTGCATTTGAGCGCACGAAAACGTGAGCCTGCCTTGTCCTTACGGCCGGTAATAGCAGGTCTGTTTCTATAACTATTGACCAGAGAGGAGGCCCTGAGATGCAGAAGGTAGTCACTGCTATTGATCATGGAGTCGCCTATTACAGGGGGTGCTTCCGAGCCGCTATGGCCTGGTCGAGAGTCAGTCAGGAGCCCGCTGGTAAGGACGCACCACTATCTGAGAAGAAGCAAGAAAGGGGAGAGACAACAGATTACTCGAAGAATGACGGGGAGGGTTCTTCGACATGCTGACGGCCCAACGATTTGAGTGCATCCTGGATGAATGTATAGAGCGATAATGAATATCCTTGTTTC
>CAVRFM010000016.1:0-54217 GCA_963720375.1 uncultured Chloroflexia bacterium
TACCTGTTCTACAACTGGTTTATGGTTCCGTATTGCTGTTGGTCGTGAGCGCCGTTTTGCGAAAGAAATTGTTGTTGAGTCCCAGCAGGAACTCCCCTACTCCGGGCAAATTTGTCATCTTGCCCAATAAAGGCAAGGTGTGAGGCATCCCCGCTGGGTCCACCAGAACCAGCTTGCTCACTCTATCCCTGTGCCGAACGGAAAAGAGAATGCATGTTCCCCCGCCAAAGGACTGCCCGACGAGGGAGGCCTTCCGTATGTTCATAACATCCATGAATTTGAGAAGCTGGTCAGCATATAGAGGATAGCCATAGTCCATGGGCTGTCGAGTGCTGTAGCCGAATCCCCAGAGGTCAAGAGCATAGACCTTGAACCTGGCGGCCAGCGCATCTATGTTTCTGTTCCACAGGCATGAATCAAAGAAGAAGCCGTGAATAAGGATGACCGGCTCACCTTCTCCCTTCTCGATGTAGTGTGTAGAGTACCCGTCAAGGTCGACGAGTCTTCCCGCAGCATATTTCTTGCGCCACTCCTCTAAAGGCTGGCTGCTCCATGGTATGAATTTTGCCATTATCGCACCCCTTTCTTTGGAGTATCAGAATATGCAACCAGAGCTATCGGCGTGTAGGACGGGCTACCACGATATAAACCTGTTTGGAATGTATCCTATCTATCGGCTCGCTGTCAAGGATGACGGCTATGCGCTTCGGCGGGCTATGCCCGCCTATGGGGGCGATGAGCGGAACGCATGGGCGCCCGCGGTGTAGCGCGGGGCGCTGGCGGTGGGTGGAGAGGGGATGGGGGGAACGCTCTTAGACACACATCCATAGACGGATGAAAACGTAACCGCCGCTCGGCGGGTGGTAATAGTCCGCAGACGGTGTCGAGTGAGGGCGGTGGGGAGTCGCTTTCATTCTGGCTAATGACGCAGCTTCAATGACGAATCTGAGACTCGGGCAGTCACTTGCTAGCGGCTATCCTCCTGCATTTCAAACACTTCTTGCATGGGGCACCATTCGGCCTAGGGGAATAGCAGCTCGTGATCATCGACAGAATATGATTTAGTTCTTTCTGGGAGCCTTTCAACAACCTCTTGAGTTGTTCTGTGGTTTGTTTGCGACTGGCAGGTTTCATCATATGTATTCTGATGGGGTAGTTGCCAACTTCTTCTGTCAGCAGGGTCTGAAGGGTGCCAAAGAACTTCCGATTGCAGTCTCGCATTTCGCCGTCTATGAAACCGGTGTTGATTACGAAGGTTGCCTGACCGATTCCTTGGTTCTCGGCACAGGCTCTCAGGTAGGATGCAAGCACTGATAGCAGGATTATGTTGCGATTGTGTATTTCAGGCGTTTCATCTCCAACCTCGACTCCAGTGAAGGCAACATTCTTGCACCAACTGAAAAGGTCAGATCGTAAGCAAATCCGAACCGGATTCGCTATAGTCTGGTAGTCTTTGAGTTTGCTACGTATGAAGTCCGTCGTCCGGTTGACACAACTCCATTCATGCTGGGCGGCAAATTGCCCATAGTCTATGAATACAGGGTGGACAATAGCCTTGCCCCCCTTGTTTTTTTCAATCCAAAACGACAATTTGAGCAAAGCGTACGTTGAATCTAGTCCTCCCGAATACAGATGAATGTAGTTTTCGTTTGGTGAGACTCGTATTTCCTCCATCGATGCCTCCTGCACCCAAGGTGGTCTTGAGGATATCTATGCGTGGGACTGCCTCGGACAATAGCAGGGAAGAGCGGTGGCTGTCAACCTCAGCTTGGATACAAAGGGGTGGCTTGGGGGAAGACCGTGAAGTCAGGCCAGAGGCCTTCCCCATTCGTTTGGTCAGCAGTCGCCCTTGATCCAGAAATCGGCCCTATGCTGGATTTCCAAGCCAACATACGGGTTGCCTTTAATCTGCTTGAGTTTCTTCCTAGCTTGCCCTCTCAGATCTTCGTTTCTACTGCAATAGCGTGCTTTCTTTCCCAACTTGTCCACAGCGTCCAGACGTTCCTTGTGACTCTTCTGCCCATTCAAGGCGTCTTTCCAGAGTCCTTCCAGATCATCCATCCTGTCCTCCTTTGATCTATCCATCTCCGATGCGACATTATACCACCCAACCTCAGCTTGGATACGGAGGGGGATAGGCTGGGAGTATCATCAGCGCTGCTGTGACCATCTGGGGCTGAAGGGGTAGGAGAGGGGGGCTTCAGTCAGCCCCTATCCCTCCTAAATGCGAACCAATTCTAGTTCAGGCGATCGTTGGATCACCTGCTGGGCGGCTTCCTCGGCTTGGTCCTTGTTGGCACGAGTGAGGAACGACCTGAATGCGTAGAACTTGAATGCGGTGTGAGAATCAATCTGTGCTTGTGTCCACACCACTGTTGTAGATTCGCAGTACTTATCCCCGTTGTCGCCGACATAGCACAGTGTAGCCTTATAATGTTGCATACCCATTGCCCTGAATGTTGGGAGTATCTCTACGACAATACGATAGAAGTCATACGGTGCAGGGTACTCTGGGTCAGGTTCAACATAGATGCTGCCTAACGTGGCGAAAATGCCCGGCACGGCTTTAGTGACTGTTACGCTGAATATCTCCTGCAGGTCTTTGTAGACATAAAGGATGCCTGACTTCGAGTATTCGTCTTTCGTCGCCGTTCTCGTTATTTGGCTGTAGGCTTGAAACTCCTCATCGGTCAATTGGAAATAGACATATTCAGGATTCTGCATGTTGAGGTCTGAGGCAGACCATGATACAGACGAGGTATCACGAAACTTGCCCTTCTCATACAAGTCCACAGTGTATTCAGTATTGCCCTCCGTGGTGCTGTTTGGTTTGACCTTGACAACTAGGTAGTTGTTGTGGTCAAAATCCCATCCCTCACCAGATCCGCCTGGGGCTGTGATTCGGGCAACATCGGCTGCCCCTGCAGAGTGCTGAGATGCCGTACAGGATGCCGTCAACATAACAACCATCGCAATGAGCACAAGTAGCCTTCCACTGGGTCTTTCGATAGCAGAACTTGGCAGTCTCATCTTCTTGCTCAGACTCTTGTGTGGCATTATACCACCCAACCTCAACTTGGATACAAAAGGGGACGTTGGGGAACACACCGCAGAATCTAAGCCCAGACGGCAAGGACCACGGCGTCGGTGGGATGGGAGTCGTAGGATATGATGATGGCCTTGGTAATCATGCTACTCCTTATAGCTCATGGCTGATAGCTGATAGCTCATGGTTCATCGCTGAGATTGCTTCGTCGCTGCGCTCCTCGCAATGACACGTTGGGGCGGTTCGCGAACCGCCCCTACGACCCTGGATTCCGCTCCCCGTTTTCACGGGACAAGCTTCGGGAATGACATACGGCTCAGGTCGGGGACCTGACACCCACTCTTGGTGAGCATTCGGGCTCGCTCCTGACGGAGAATAATTTGTGAACTTCAAAGCTCCTCTTGAGATATGAATGTGAGACCACACCAGTAGACTTTGTATTAGAGAAGGTAAAGCTAACGAATCCCGACAGGATATTCCGCAGCAACCTTTACAGGCCGCACAGTCACTGTAACAAACCAAAAGAAAGGAGACCGAATGCCACAGCAAACACTACTTCAAAAACTGGATGAGGCTCTGTCACGCGTCAGGTTGCTTGAGCGAGAGAAGGATGAGGCGATTACACGTGCTCGATCACTGGAGCATGATGCCAAGGAACTCAGAGGGTTAATAGCACTCGCAGAATCGAAGGCCGAGGAAATACTCAAGCCCGCATCAGCTAGTTCTACTTCAGTCCCCGAAGATAGTAAATTCACCACAGCCGGTAAAGGGCTGCAGGACCTGGTTGAAGAGGGAGCAATCAGGAATCAGGGTGACCTCAAACGGCGTTACCCTTAAGGCTACTCTGCCTGTGTGAGTCCATGATAGGGCATGGCTCTATCATGCATGGATTCCTGCTCCCCGTTTTCACGGGGACAAGCTTCGCAGGAATGGCATGCATAACAGGTTATTTCAATCATTACTGCAATTCCACAATGCGGACCTGGGCTTCACTTGACATAATATCGAGCAGGGCCACAGTCCCGGGCCCACAACGATAGTTGAGGAACGTGGGGCTGCCGGGATTGACCATCAGAACCCGGTCATGCCATTCTACGATGGTGCAATGATCATGACCGAATACAACAATGTCAGGGACATTGTAATCACTTCCAACCCTAACGGTCCCTGCACGCCATGACGCCACCGGATATGGATAGGGCATTTCATGAATGAGCCATATCGTATGGTTCTCCAGCTTCAAGACGTGCTTCCACTTCACGCGCTCGTCTCTCAGCACTTCCCCGGAATCATCATCCCCTCTGGCAGCAAGCACCGGCGCAATAGCACTTAGTTCATCGAGAACCGCCGAGGTATAGATATCCCCGGCATGCAAGATAAGGTCAACCCCATCGAAGACCTGCTTTAGACTGCGTGGCAGCTCTGACGCATCACCGGGGATATGTGTATCCGACAAGAGTCCGATATGCATTCAAATCGCAGAACTATAACAGAACGAGTGAATCACCGGCATGAACGGATTCTCCGGCTGAACTCGGCCAGGTCATGGACGACAAAGTTCCCTTGTTCTTTACCCTGCCTGTCAAGATAGAAAGCGTGGATACCGAGTTGCCGGGGCACAGCAAAATCGAAGTTGTAATGGTCCCCGACATGGGCCACTTGTTCAGGCTTCACAGCAAGCAGTTGGCATACCTTGAGGTAGACATCAGGGGTCTTCTTCACCTCACCGAAATCCGAGGTAGCGGAGAAAACATTCATAAAATATGCCTTCACACCACAGGCCTCGAGTTCGATATCGGTAAACTCTCTCGAAGCATTTGAGGTCACCACAAGCCGATGCTCTTTGCCCAATAGCTCCAGGACTGCAGGCACCTCTGAAAAGGTCATTATCTCATGTTCGAGACTCTTCAACAGCCCGCTCCAGTCCTCTCCCAGATCAAATAATTTGAACCAGTACTTGATGTCATACCATTCTCTTCTTCCCTCACCCAATTTGGCATATTCCTCAAAGACACACTTCTTGGCCTGTTCCAGAGGTATTTTCTTTCTCAGGGAGTACAGTCCGGGGATGCCTTCGCTCCAAACAAGGTCAGTAAACCTGCCTCCTGTAATGGTCCCGTTCATATCGAAAGAAACCACCTTCACTGCAGGGACATCGTTCAACTTCAAATCACCTATCATACGGACACATGAATCTCTTCGAGGCAAGTATACCAACCCATTCTGACCGGCGCTCCTGCCTCCTTAACCCTTTGCTGTCAGGCCCCTGCTCTCCAGGTCCCTGGCGACATCACCCAACCCCAGTTCCTCAAGTTTAGCCCTTCTTTGCAGCCCTGTGGCAACGTCCCACTGCCTGAGCTGATAGTACTCGTCCTTCATCCTCTCAAACTCCGCCCTGTCAACTACCGCACCCTTCCGCGAGATCACCGCCCCTGCCTTTCCGGGTACTATGCACTCAGTGTTCGTCGCGTTCGCTTTTAAGGGCCGTGTGTGCCAATCGTCGGGCAGTTTGTCATCTTCTCTGCCCCTGCGCCCCTCTCTAACCAGTATCGACCTCTGCAAATTGAAGACTCTCTCGCCGACACGGTAGAGTCCCTCTTCATCCACTTCATCACCGGTGACAGCCGAAAGGATCTGGCTTTCCAGAGTAGGATCGCCTACATGGTCACGGGAATGTTTGCTGTCCATGATAGGCCAGACCCAGTCACAAAGGACAAGGCATTCCTTGGCATACTCCCGGTCCTGGATCTTCCTGGCCGCCATGGCCTTCCCCTCCCACGTAGAGAAATCGGCGGCTATTTCACCTCCCCAGAATCTCTCAGCAATAGCACGCAGTACCCCGGTGGAGACATGGGCCTCCTTGACCTTGTTGACCCAGCTTACCCACTGGGCCAGAGGAAGACCAACGGCATGGAGTTGCTGTATGGGCTCCCTCGGCTCGGTGGCCCATAGCAGCGCTGTCGTAATATACAGCCTGGGATCGTATGGATCACTGTGCCTGATCTGCGATTCCGCCTCGGTGCCTATGGAGCGGGCAGCTTTCGCCATGCCCTGAGCCAGGATATCTCCAAAGCCTTCCCGAAGCGAGATCTTCCTGACCAGGGTCTCCATGAACTCCAGGCTGCCCAGGCTGGAGAGGGGGATGCCGGTGTTCTCGTCGGTGAGTATGCCGGCCCTGTAACATCTGTTCAGCCAGGCCAGCATTATATCAATGGCCCATGTATCAATCCCATAGTCGTCACAGAGTCTATTGGCATAAAAGGAGACATCGTTCTGGCTGCCATAATATCTGTAGGCCCATGGCTGATAGAAAAGGGCTGACTGACACATGAACTTGCCCTTCTGGCCATTCTCAGCGCTGTACACTATTCTGAGACAGTTGCCCAGACAGCCATAGCAGGGGTCCTTCTTTGTTCCGGGCCCGGTTACCTGAAAATCCGTACCCCATGCAGTGAAAACGCCTCTCTCCAATCCACGGAAGTATCTGGTCAGCTCTCCCAGTGTTTCCGGTCGGGCGACCTTCACCTGCTTCTTGTCACCCTCTACCACAACAGCCTTCAGCTTCTTTGAACCCATTACGGCTCCCAGCCCTCCGGAGCCGCTGGCATCATTATCAGCGAGCATACTGGCCATGGTGACCATATTTTCACCGGCAGGGCCTATGGACACTACCCGTGCCGAACTTCCCAATCTGGTTTTCAGGGCTTCCCTCGTCTCAATGGCCCCTTTCCCCCATACCGCAGAGGCATCGTTCAATTCAGCCATGCCATCGTGAAGAAAAAGGTAAACCGGTCTATCCGACCTGCCCTGAACCACAATGGCATCGTAGCCGGCGAATTTCAGCTCGGCTCCCCACCGTCCCCCCAGGTTGCTGTAGCAGAACTGCTGAGGGGTGGGCACAGGTGACTTCCCGCAGATGGTCCACCTCGAGCCGCCCAGTACCGGGATTCCCGCCAGGGGGCCATTGGCAAATATCAGCCTGTTTGCCGGATCAAAGGCATTAACCTCCGGCGGAACCTCATCCCAGTAGACCTTAGCAGCAAGGCCTCTTCCCCCCAGAAATCTGCCGGCGTAGTCCATCGTGGAAACCTCAGTGGTATTCCCCGAGGACAAATCTACCTTCAGTATCTTTCCGGCATATCCGAATGCAGACAATCGCCACCCCACCATTCAAAGATGTTCCGGCTTCCGGATCACTGCTTAAATTATACACTCTAGAGCACGCATCTCGTCCTGAAGTTCATTGCGAGGCACAAAGTGCCAGGAGCAATCTCCATAACAGTCATCCACACAATTTGACTCTCACACTTATCTGAAGGTATAAAATGACTTGCACCGCCGAAGGGCCGTGGAAACAGGTTGATTCAGGAGGATAAATGAAGCTGTTGGAAGACTATAGCGGAGAGTTCAGATCAGACTTGAAGATGGAGCATTTCTCCAGGGGAGCGCTCACGCGACTCTGGCGCGCAGCAGGCAAACTCTATGTGGGCCTGGATGGCATATGGTATTCCCTGATAAGAGAGAAATTCGGCGAAGACATGGCCCGCGAGTTGGATGCGGAGATCTGGAGGAGAGAAACGCCGCTGGAAGTACGCCGGGTCAGAGAGGCCCTGAATATATGGGGTGATGATGTTGCCAGTGTCTTGAAGTTCATTCAAACCGACCCGGGAGGCGGCGCGATATTCCCGGAGTTTCAGTGCGAACTGAAAGATGGGAAACACGGCATATTGACAATAAAGCGCTGCCTGGGTCTTGAATACTATGAAAAACATGGTGAGACTGAATTGCAGAAACACGCTTGCGAAGTATTGGATGCGGTGGGGTTTGCAGAAGCAGCCCATCTTTTTAATCCCAGGATAAGAGTGGTGCCTTTGAAGCTGCCTCCGCGGAAAAGCCGTGATGAGATTGCGTGTCAGTGGCAGTTCAAGCTGGAGGAATAGGGGAACAATCACGTGGAACAACACTTGACGGGACAGGCCGATAATGTGACAGGGCAAGGCCCGGGGATAACGTAAGGAGGTTGACATGCCGGAAATGAACGACTACAGCGGCCCATTCAAGCCGGACCTGACATTAAATGACTTCTCCAAGGAATTCTTAATCAAACTCATGACAGTATGGCAATTCGCCTGGCTTCGTATGTCAGAGTCATGGTATACGGCGGTGGAAAGTAGATTCGGTGACAAAGCAGCTCAGGACTGCAATATGGAAGCGTGGTCAAAGGTAGGGGAAAAGGTAAACCCGAGATATCCTAAGATAGCTAATATTCAATTGAATACCGTCCTCGATTCCCTGAAGTGCCTCCAGTTGCCTCTGGACAATAACATCGGGCCGCTGTATCCGGTCGAGTATGATATCAAGAACCCGAACCATGTCATACTGACCATAGTGCAGTGCCGTTCACTGATAGTGTATGAAAGGGCAGCACCTGAGATGATAGAGCCCATCTGTCATGTCCTCGAGGAGGCCATCATGAAGAAGTATCTGATCAATCCCAGGATAAAGGTAACTGCTCTAAAATTACCTCCTCGAAAGAGCCAGGAAGACATCGCCTGCCAGTGGGAGCTCAAGTTAGAAGAATAGAAAGGTGGCACATAATGGACTTAGGTTTGAACGGTAAGACGGTGATTGTTACCGGAGGAGGCTCTAATATCGGCCGGGGTATCGTCCTGGCTTTCGCCGCAGAAGGTTCAAACGTTGTCATTGCTGAAATAGATGAAGGGCAGGGACAGAAAGTAGCGGATCAGGCCAACAGCCTGGGTGGCAAGGCCGCATTGATTAGAACAGATGTAACCGAGTGGGATTCGGTCCAGATGATGGTGAAGAAGACCCTGGAGATATTCGGCAAGATAGACATCCTGGTCAACAATGCCGGAGGTACTTCTCATAACCGGCCATTTGTGGAGAAGCCCAGGGAGGAATGGGAGAGGGAGGTAAACCTTAATTACTGGAGCGTCATCAACTGCATCAGAGCGGTGATCGATCACATGATTGAGCGCCGTTGCGGAAAGATTGTGAATATCAGTTCCGCTTCAGGCCAATCAGGGCTGGCAGCTATTGATCTGGCAGTGTACGGCGGAGCTAAAGGCGGGGTCATTGCGCTTTCCAGGGCTTTGGCCTGGGAATTCGGCCGCTATGGCATAAACGTGAATAATGTCTGCCCAGGCTGGATTGTTCCCGCAACGCCTGATGACGTAGGGCAAAATAGTTTTTGGAAACAATGGGGCTATGACACTTATACTCCCGAGGTACTTCGGAAGGCGATGAAGTACTGGCCTATACGACGCCTGGGGAAACCGGAGGACATCGCTGACACAGTTCTGTTTCTGGCTTCCGACCGGGCTTCTTTTCTAACCGGACAGACCATCGGCGTCGGTGGCGGGGTCACCATGTGGTAGAGTCAGCGGATAAGTCCTCTGTGTTCCAGATCATTCGCAACATCACCCAACTGTAGCTGTTCCAGTGTGGTTCTGGTTTGCAGGCCCGTGGCTGCATCCCAGCGTCTGAGGGCATAGTATTCATCTTTCATCCTCTCAAATCCGCTCCTGTCAACCACAGCTCCCTGCCGAGAGATCACTTCACCATTCCTGCCGGGTACCAGACATCCGGGATTCAGATGGTCGTACTCCAGAGGTTCGTTAAAACAGTAGTCCGGTAGATCGTCGAACGCTCTTCCGCAGTGGCCCTCCCTGGCAAGTATGGCCCTCTGCAAGTTGAACACTCTTTCACCTATTCTGTAGAGACCCTGTTCATCAATGTCATCGCCTGTAACGGCAGAGAGGATCTTGCTCTCCAAGGTAGGATCACCCACATGGTCCTCAGATGACTCAAGGTCGGTAATAGGCCAGAGATAGTCGCAAAGAACCAGGCATTCTTTTGCATACTGCCGGTCCTGTATCATCTTTGCCGCCAGGGCTTTCCCCTCATACGTCGAAAAATCCGCAGCCAGCTCGCTGCCCCAGAATCTCCTGGCAATGGCCCGGATTACCTCAGAGGAAGCGGCAGCACCTTCAGCTTTCTTGGCCCATAGCACCCATTTGGGCATAAGAGCGCCTACCTCATGGAGTTGCTGCATAGGCAACCTCGGCTCCATGGCATAGAAAAGGGCGTTGGTAATGTACAGCCGTGGCCCGTATATGTCCCTGTATCGAGGATTGGAAAGATAGCCGATTTCCTGGGTCAGGTCCTTCGCTTCTTGCCCAATATAATCCGCAGCCCTGGTCAAGCCCTGAGCCAGAATGTCTCCGAAGCCCTCACGGAAGGATATCTTCTTCACAAGACTTTCTATGAACTCCAAGCTTCCGGTTTTCGATACAGGGATACCAGTGTTCTCGTCACTCAAGATGCCGGCTTCATAGCATTTCCGGAGCCAGCTCGTTATGAGGTCGATAGCCTTGGAATCGAGGCCGTAGGTATCGACAATCTTGGTGGCATAGAAGGGCACATCGTTCCATCCTCCGTAGTATGATATAGCCCTGGGTTGATAGAACATGGCGGAATGGCACATGTACTTCCCCTTTTGTCCATTATCCGCCTCATAGAGCCTCCTGAAGCAGCCCAGGCAACCGTAGCAGGGGTCCGCCCTCTTCATCCGGTGACCAAGGCTGGGCACGGAATCCATCGAGTAACGGTAGGGTGAAGTCCGGAGCGTAATCCTCTTCAATCCACGGTAGTAATTGATCAGCTCGCGCAACCTTTCCGGCCGCGAGACTCCGATTCCCCGCCCGGTCCCTTTGACCACAATGGCCTTCAGCCCTTTGGACCCCATGACCGCTCCCAAACCTCCTGATCCACTGGCATCGTTATCAGCCAGGAGAGTCGCCATGACAGCCATGTTCTCGCCGGCCGGACCGATGGCTACGACCTTGGCTGAGCTTCCCAGTTCAGTCTTAAGAATCTCCCGGGTCTGAATAGCACCCTTTCCCCACAACGGCGAGCCATCTCTTAGTTCAACCACATCATCATGAATGAAGAGATAGACGGGTTTTGATGATATACCTTGAACTATAATGGCATCATAGCCAGCGAATTTCAGTTCGGCACCCCACCTGCCGCCAAGATTGCAGTAACAGAAATGCTGTGGGGTTCCGGCCGGTGATTTCCCACAAACCTGCCATCTTGAGCTTCCCAGGACAGGCAGCCCGGCCAGGGGGCCGGTGACAAATATGAGCCTGTTTTCTGCGTCGAAGGCCTCAACTTGAGGTGGAACCTCATCCCAGTAAATCTTCGCAGCAATGCCTCTTCCCCCCAGAAACCTGCCAGCATAGTCCATCGTGGAGACCTCACTGGTATTCCCCCGAGGACAAATCCACCCTCAATATCTTCCCGGCATATCCGAATATTGCCATTTCCCGCGTAACCCTTCAGGTATCATGTTACCATGCACAAAAGCGCCTTGCATCAGAGCCGCATGTTGCCTATCATTATTTAATAAGCCGCATGACAACTTACCCTCAGAACTCGATTGACCCTCAGAATGAAGGGCCTGCGAACGGCCACAGACTGAAGGTCGGGGATTCGCATATTTACTTCCGTAAGGCAGGCAGTGGCCCACCCGTGGTCCTGTTGCATGGCGGCGCCGGTGACTCAAGCGAGTGGGTAGAAACCATGGCTGCCCTCTCAACCACTCATACTTTGTACGCTCCCGACCTTGCGGGCTTTGGTTCGAGCGATAGAAATAAGGATGGCTACCGTCTGTCTGACTTCGTGGAATCCACTGTAGAGTTCCTTCGGACTCTGGGCGTAGATTCCGCCGTTATGGTAGGCCACTCCCTGGGCGGGAGGATAGGTCTGGAAATTGCTTTCCTTCACCCCCGGATGGTGAGCAGACTTGTGCTCATTGATACAGCAGGATTCAGCAAGCTGGGTCGCCTGGGAAGCTTCCTGGGCAGTACTGCCTGGAGGGTGCGCAAGTTAATGCGCCACCCGCAACCCCACCCCAGATTCATCAAGGAGAATGGGGCGTATGCAGACTGGCTGTGCCTGGATAAGCTGTCCGAGCTCAAAGTGCCGACCCTCATGGTATGGAGCCGTTATGATCCCTACTATCCCCTGGCTGGGGCCATCAAGGCCAAGCAGTTGATACCACAGGCACGCCTGGAGGTCTTCCCCGGGTATGGCCATGCCCCTCACCGAAAGGAACGGGATTCCTTCAACAGGCTATTGCTGGCCTTCCTTGCTCAGAGTTAGAGGCAGCATCCTTGCTCATCTCCCGTACATTGATGTATCATTAGCAAGAAGCAAAAGAGATGCCTATTTTTCACTCTGGCCTGGCAGCAGTCTGGAGTTGGTAGATAAAAGGAGAGATGGATGGAGCAAATAGAGTTGCGGGCCACTGGCCGCAAACTTCTGGGCAAAAAGGTTAGATTTCTACGCCGCCAGGGTATAACCCCGGTGCATCTGTTTGGTCACGACACTGAGCCACTGGCTCTACAGTGCGACAGGACACAGCTTGAGCATGTATTGACTCACTCCGGTAAGACAAGGCTCATTGGTCTCAAACTGGACAGAGCCAAGAAGTTGCGAAGCGTTGTTGTCCGCGAGGTCCAGAAGCATCCGCTGTCCGGTGAGATAATACACGTGGACTTCTACCAGGTCAGCATGACAGAGAAGATAAAGGTTGACATTCCCATCACTCTCATTGGAGAGGCGCCAGCTTTAAAATCGAAGGGGAACGTGCTGGTACACGAACTGAACAGACTTAATGTTGAATGCCTCCCTGACAGAATTCCGGACAATGTCCAGGTAGACATAAGCTCTCTTGCAGAAGCAGACCAATCCATTCATGTGAAAGACATCTTGCTCGGTGAAGGTATTACCGTTCTGGACGACCCTGAGCACGTTATAGTGCGAGTTGCGCTGCTGACCATCGAGAAGGTGGAAAAGGTGGAGAAGGTGGCAGAGGCAGAGGCTGGGGCAGAGGCTGGGGCAGAGGCAGTGACTGAAGCTGGTGCTGAAGGAGCCCCAACGCCTGGAGAGGAAGCCAAAGAGGGGAAAGAGAAGAAAGAAAAGTAGAGAAACTCTCTGCAGTTTCCAGATCTACCTGGTATCAGAGGCAAGTACTCCGCCTATGGCCCAGTTCTCTTTGGCCACATCCTCAAAAATGACTATAGTAGCATCAGGTGTGGTGTGAGCCACGCCTACTACAGCCTCGGTGATACGCTTGGCAAGCTCCGCCTTCTGAGCATGGGTTCTCCCCGGCCACATTTCTACTCTTACTATTGGCATGACAACACCTCCGTATTCCTCAAGTTCACTTGACCCCGATTATCTAAACGTTATTTTATCATAGAGCTGCTAACTCAGATGCTGTCTCGTGCCAGGACATAGTATCCATTCCAAAAGTCTGGTTGAACAGAAACTCTTTAGAATATTCCCCAAAACGTACAGTATCTCTTGAACGCCGTACACATCGATGTTGACAATTTGTGAATAACGCCTGATAATACAAGCACTATGGTAAGAATCAGACTTCAAAGAGTGGGAGCCAAGAACCAACCTAGTTATCGCGTGGTGGTAATAGATTCTCGATCACCTAGAGACGGTGCCTATCTTGAGAGAATCGGACACTATAATCCTCTGACCGATCCGGAGACGGTGGTCATCGACCAAGCAGAGGCACTCAAGTGGCTGCAGCGTGGCGCCCAGCCGAGCGAGGCAGTGGCCAGATTGCTCTCAAAGGTGGGGGTCGTCAATGTCGTCGATAAGCCCCAGGCCGTTAAAGCCAGCCAAGCCAACTAAAGGGGTAGGATGAAGGACCTGGTAGAATACATTGCCAAGTCTATTGTGACGTTGCCCGAGGCTGTGGTCGTAAACGAAGAGAACAGCGCTGGCAACATCATCCTCAAGCTTCAGGTGGCCCCAGAGGACAGAGGTAGAGTCATCGGGAAGCAGGGAAGAGTGGCCCAGGCAATGCGAACTTTACTCAGGGTGGCGGCAGTACGGGAAGGGGTTCGAGTCCAACTCGAAATCATCTAGGTTTGAAAGCCCCTAGATAGGCCTCTTTTCCTTCCTTCTTCTTCGCTCAGCAACTTTGAGACGAGCCAGAGATCTCCGCAGTGCAGCCTCTGCATTCGCAAGATCTACTCCCGCTCCGGGGTGTTTGAGTTGTTCTTCAGCCCGTTGCTTGGCAGCCTCAGCACGAGCCGCATCAATATCATCAGCACGCTCAGCGGTATCAGCCAGAACCACCACTTTATTGTCCAGCACCTCAAGAAAGCCGCCGCTGACAGCTATAAAGAGCTCTTCACCAGATTGTCTAATGCAGAGTTCCCCAGGCTCAAGCATGGTCATGAAAGCAGCATGATGAGGCAAGATAGTAAACTGTCCCATCACCCCTGGAGCGATCACAGCATCCGCCTCGCCAGAGTACACCGGGCTTTCTGCAGTAACGATCTCTAGTTTCAGTATGGCCATGACTACATTCCTAGACGCTTTGCTTTCTCAACCGCCTCATCTATCGTCCCTACCAGCAGGAATGCCTGCTCAGGCAGAGCATCATGCTTCCCTTCCAGAATCTCCTTGAAACCGCGCACGGTCTCCTTGATAGGCACATATTTCCCTGCTGTGCCGGTAAAAGCTTCCGCAACAAACATGGGCTGAGAGAGGAACCTCTGAATGCGCCGAGCACGGGCTACAGTGAGCTTGTCTTCTTCAGACAACTCCTCAATGCCCAGGATAGCGATGATATCCTGAAGCTCCTTGTATCTCTGCAACACCTTCTGTATACCTCTGGCCACACCATAATGCTCTTCGCCCACTATCTTCGGGTCAAGAATACGGGAAGTGGAAGACAGAGGATCCACAGCCGGATAGATTCCCATCTCTGCGATGGAACGTTCCAGGGCAATCACCGCATCAAGGTGGCCCATGGTAGTGACTATACCGGGGTCAGTATAGTCGTCAGCAGGAACATAGATAGCCTGGAAGGAGGTGATGGACCCCTTCTTGGTCGAAGTAATCCTTTCCTCCAACTCGCCTACCTCTGTAGCCAGCGTCGGCTGGTAGCCTACGGCTGACGGCATACGTCCCAGCAATGCCGATACCTCCATGCCCGCCAAGACATAGCGGTAGATGTTGTCAATAAACAGCAATACGTCCTGCCCTTCCATATCCCGGAAGTACTCCGCCATAGTCAGACCGGTCAGCGCAATGCGGGCTCTGACTCCAGGCGGCTCATTCATCTGTCCGAAAACAAGCGCCGTTTTGTTGATAACACCGGACGCCTTCATCTCCAGCCAGAGGTCATTTCCTTCACGGGAGCGCTCGCCAACTCCAGCAAAAACGGAGAAACCACCGTGAACGGTGGCGATACTATGGATAAGCTCCTGAATGATGACTGTCTTCCCTACGCCGGCGCCGCCATAGGCACCTATCTTCCCGCCCTTGGTGAAGGGAGTGATCAGATCAATCACCTTGAGTCCGGTCTCCAGCATCTGGGTGCTGGTTTCCTGATCCTCGTAAGCGGGCGGCATACGGTGAATCGGCCAACGTTGCTCAGCTTTGACCTCACCGAGGTTATCCAGGGGTTCACCCATGACATTGAACAATCGGCCGAGGGTGGCCTTGCCCACAGGAACAGCTATAGGAGCACCAGTATCAATAGCCTCAATTCCCCGCTCCAGGCCTTCAGTCGGACTCATAGACAAGCACCTTACCCAGTTATTACCAATATGGGCCTGAACCTCGAGCACCATCTTTTCTCCATTAGTAGTGATTTCGATGGCATTGTACTGCGGCGGTAACTCCTCAGGAGGGAATTCGATATCAACTACCGTGCTAATTACTTGAGCGACTCTACCCTTGGCCATAATGATTACTACCTCCTAGCCTATTGCCTCTACTCCACCAGTGATATCAAGAAGTTCCTTAGTGATCATCTCCTGGCGCGCCTTGTTGTACACCAAGGTCAAATCCTGGACAAGTTCGTTAGCGTTATCAGTGGCATTGCGCATGGCTACCATTCTCGCCGACTGCTCGCTGGCAATCGATTCCAGAATGGCGTGGTATACCTGCATCTCCACAAACCGAGGGAGAAGTTCTGCCAGCACTGATTTTCTGCCGGGCTCATAGATATAGTCTGCTTCACCGCCACGCTCTCTCTTGGCTGGTTCGACAGGAAGCAATTGCTGCAGCACTGGCCGCTGAGTCATGGTACTGACAAACCGGGTATAGGCCAGATAGACCACATCGGCAAATCGATTGCTATAGTCATCAATGACAATGCGGGACATCGGCAGGGTATCAACAAGGGAAGGCCGGTCTCCAATTCCGGTGAACTCGGCCCGGACCTCGCGACCGTAGCGCAGCATGTAGTCCCTGCCTTTGCGACCTACCGTGATCATCACAGAAGGAGAGACGTGCTCTAATATGAAACTGGCTGTGCTTCGGTTCATATTGGCGTTCAGGCCTCCGCACAAACCACGATCAGGAGTGATATGGATTATCTCGATCTTCTTCACTTCCCGTCGTTCCAGCAAGGGATGAATCCTGCCTCCTTGCTGCTGTGCAACCAGATCGGACAAAACTTGCTGAATTTTCTCAGCATAAGGCCTGCCAGCTAAATCGCGATCCTGAGCCTTCCGCATTTTGGACGTAGCCACCATTTCCATGGCTTTGGTAATCTTGGCTGTTGATTGGACGCTCCGAATACGCCGCCGAATCAAACGTATGTTAGCCATTGTCTCTTATCTGCTCCAGTATTAATCCCTCTTCTCAGCACAGACCGGAAGTCTCGCCTCTTCTCCTAGTGTGCCCGACTTTGCTTGAACTCAACAAATGCCTTCTTCAATGCCTCTTCTGTTTCCGGCGTCAAGTCCTTGGTACTGGCAATGGATTTGCCTATCTCAGGATGGCTCGTTTCCATGAATTTCTGAAGATCATTCTCGAAAGCCGTTACATTGTCCATCGGCACATCATCTACATAACCACTGGTAATAGCATAAAGCGTAATTATCTCTTTCTCCAAAGGCAGAGGGCTATATTGGAGCTGCTTGAGAATCTGAGTGCTCCTCTGACCTCTTTCCAGTTGAGCCCTGGTTGCCTTGTCGAGGTCAGCAGCTCCAAACTGGGCGAAGGCAGCCAGTTCGCGGTACTGAGCCAACTCCATCCTGAGTTTCCCAGCCACCTTCTTCATGGCCTTCGTCTGTGCCGCCCCACCCACTCTTGACACTGACAAACCCACATTCAGGGCCGGGCGGATGCCCGCATTGAAAAGATCCGTCTCCAGATAGATCTGGCCATCAGTGATAGATATCACGTTAGTGGGGATATACCCCGAGAAGTCACCCAACTGCGTCTCGATAATAGGGAGAGCGGTAAGAGATCCGCCACCGTATTCTGGAGCAAGCTTGGCTGCCCTCTCCAGCAAACGGCTGTGAAGATAGAAAACATCACCAGGATAGGCTTCACGTCCCGGGGGACGGCGCAGCAGCAGGGAAATCTGACGGTAGGCCCAAGCATGCTTAGTCAAATCATCATAGATAACCAAGGCATCCTTCCCCTGCTCCATGAACTCTTCGCCTATGGCACAGGCAGCATAAGGACAAAGGTATTGCATGGGGGCAGGGTCAGAGGCGCCGGCAGTTACCACTATGGTATGTTCCATAGCACCATAGGATTCCAGAATGGCTACCATCTGAGCTACCTTTGAGGTCTTCTGTCCAATGGCTGCATAAATGCAGATAAGATTCCCGCCCTTCTGACTCACGATCGTATCAAGGCAAATTGCTGACTTGCCGGTGAAGCGGTCACCGATGACCAACTCACGCTGCCCGCGTCCGATGGGTATCATGGCATCTATGGCCTTGATACCGGTGTGAACCGGGACGTTTACCGGTGCACGGCGGACAACGTTCGGCGCTACTCTCTCCAAAGGACGCACTTTGTCATACTTAACCGGGCCCTTGCCATCAAGCGGTACTCCCAGAGGATCGATCACGCGGCCAATGAGGCCTGCACCCACAGGCACCTCCAGGATTCTTCCCGTGCATCGAACCTCATCACCCTCTTTGATCGCTAAGGGATCGCCAAGAATGACCGCTCCTACTGCGTCTTCCTCCAAGTTGAGGGCCAGCCCCATGATGCTATTGGGGAACTGCAGCAGTTCGTTAGCCTTGGCACCTGACAGTCCGTGGATGCGGGCTAAACCATCAGCCACCTGCACCACAGTGCCTACATCGACCATGCTTACTTTGGTGCCAAACTCTTCTATCTGCCGCTTGATGACAGAGACTATATCTTCACCACGAGTGACCATGCTATATCACCTCCAACACAACTTCTGTTGGCACAACCAAACAACCCCTTGCACAGGTAACCAGCGCCTCAAATACCAACCATCCTCCGGATGAATCACGCCAAGCTTCTTCTCAATTCCTGAAGCTTGGTGCGGATACTTCCATCCATCAACTTATCCCCCAACCTGACCACCAACCCCCCCATGATTTCAGGATCCACCTTCGCACCAAGCATTATTGTCTTGCCGGTGATCGCAGCCAAGCCCTTCCCAATGCTCTTTTCTTCTTGGTCACCAATGGGGATAGCCGTAACCACCTCTGCCTCAACTACCCCCTTGTGAGCGTATGACAAACGTCTGTACTCAGTCACAATGCTCTGGACTATGTGGAGGCGATTCTTGGCAACCAGGAGATATGCCAGATTCATTGCTGTAGGTGTAACACCTTTGAGAGCTTGCTGCAGTAGCTCTCTTTTCCTTTCTGAACTAACCTTGGGATTCTCCAGAAAGGAGCCTATCTCCGGATCGTGCAAAATACTGGCTATTCTCTCTAGATCAGCCTGCCATCTGTCCAATTGATCGGTCTCTAGAGCAATTAGAAAAACTGCCTGCGCATGCCGTCTGCCTGAAATACCCTTAGCCATTGTTCTAGTTCAATTCACTCTTCTTGGAAGCAAGTCCTTCTTTTAAAACTTTGTCAATTAGCTGCTGGTGCGCTTTCTTGTCCAGGGACTGTTCAATCACCTTCTCTGCCGCCAGAACTGCCAGATCGGCAAACTCCCGACGCAGTTGATTGAAACTCTCTTCTCTCTCCATGGCAATCTCAGCCCTGGCTTTGGCAATGAGAGCCTCTGTTTCTTTCCTGGCCTCAGCCCTGGCCTCTTCCTTGATCCTATCTGATGTCTGCGAAGCCTGAGCTACGATTGCCTGGCCCTCTTTGCGCCCAGCCTCGATCTGAGCTTTCACGGTCTCTTCAGCATGAGCCATCTCCTGTTTTATGCGCTCCGCCTGATCCAGACTCTCCTTTATCTTGGCTGCCCGCTGATCCAGCATCTTCGTAATAGGCTTATACAAGACCAGTGTCAGCAGCCCAAACAAGAGAAAGAAGTTTATTATGAAAGCCAACAGACTTGGTAGATTGATTCCAAGGTCATTGAGCATTTTAGCTCCTCTTCATAGAGATTGGCCGGACTACGGGCTACGGTGTAGCTACTATTGGATGCGTCGTGCTTAGATACATAATCGTGATTGCCATCGCCCCGACAAAGATCATCGCACTCAAGAATACTGCAAGTACGAAAACCAGTATCGGTACTGGCATACTCTCATTTTCCATGTTTCATCCCTCCTGAAGTTACTCTTATGCTGTTGCTGTTTTGGAGACCATGGCAATAATGATCGACACGATCAGGGCATAGATACCGATAGCCTCTGTCAAGGCCGCCACGAGGATCATGTTGGTCAAGATCGCGCCCCTCGCCTCCGGGTTGCGTCCCAGCGCTGTCACGGTGGCATAGCCTATCAGGCCCAATCCTAGTGCCGGACCTAAGAGGCCAATGCTACCTGTGATCGCTACGGCTAGATACTTGGCTACAACTGGGTCCATCTACTTACCTCCTTCTCTCTTAGTAAAATTACCCATGCTCCTCACTCTCGTGGGAAACAGCTATGCTGGCAAATACCAGAGTCAGCCCTCCAAAGATAAGAGCCTGAATAAAGCCAATGAGAAGCTCCAGTCCGTAGAAGGGTATGGCCATTACCCAAGGAACGAGAAACGTAGCTGACAAGACCAATATCTCCCCTGCCGTCATATTGCCAAATAGACGGAAGGCGAAGCTGATCATCCGGGTCATATGGCTTATGGCCTCCAAGCCACCGATAACGGCATTGATCACACCGGTGACACAGGCCATGATGGCCTCAACAATCTTGCCCTTGAATAACAGCTTTATGCCCCGGCCAAGCTCTCCCAGATTGACATACTCGGTGATATACGTACGAAATCCCTTCCCCGTCAAGCCCATGAACTCAATGAATAACACTGCCATGAGCGCCAAGGCCAGGGTCATGTTGATATCTGTACTGGCAGATCGAAGCAGCGGCGGCCGGCTCACAATCTCGGCCACAGGCTCACCAGCTGAGACCGATTGGCCTACAGCCGACAGCATACTCTACTTCACCAGTCTTAGGGGCCGTAACATCCTCAGTGGTGGATCCGGTGTTTACTTGGAATACCACATCTCCTTCATTGACATTGACCACCGTCTCCCCTCAGCAGGCACTGCAAGCCCAACAACCGTGCCAGCTACCGGGGATACAACCTCCTTTGTCTCCTTGACAAAGATACCAGGCCCATAAACGGGAAGAAGGGCAAGATAGGCATTGAACATCACAAAGATGAAGATAGTAGCAATCACAGGGAAGAACCTGCGACCATTCTTATGGCCAGCCACGCTCTCTACGAAATTCAATAGCATCTCCAGCTGCCGACTCAACCAGAGCCTGAAGGCGACCGGGGATAATCTTCATCTTCCGGGTGGCGGCAAAAGCAAACAAAACCACTACTATGATCGTGACCCAGGAAGCAAGGAGCGTATTGGAAATCGGCAGAGGGCCAGCTTTGAAGAGTACATCGCCACGGAAGAATGAGCTAACTTCAAGTACCGGGACATTGAGAATTTTGGGCAGAAATGTAATATTGAGGCCCCTGCCTATGGCACCGCCAATTAAGCCAAATATGAAGAGGACTGCAACTACAAGGCCGATGATAGAGCATCCACGCTTGGACACTACCCCTTGTCCTCCCGGTCCTTGTCTTCCTGCTCCTTAATTAGCGGCACTATCATTCTATAGGTTCCAAAGGCAGCCACCACCAACCCAAGGAAAAGTCCGACCAATGTAAATATTATCGAATACCCAAACTTTCTGTCAAGCCAAAGCCCACCGAGGATCCCGCCGGCAATCGATATACCGATATACCATCCAATACCAATAAACCTAGCCGCAAAGACCCACTTTTCCATCTCGCCCGTGCCATGTCGCAGATACTTATCATGGGCATTTTAAGTATACTATGCAGCTTCTTTCTGAGTCAAAATCTGGGCACAACCTTTGCAGCCTGCACAAGAGATACCTTATAATAGTCGCTATTCACTGAAGCCAATGACCAAAAGACTAGAAAGCATAACCCAGCAGCGGCTCGATAAACTGCAACGGCTTCGCGAGCGGGGTATCAATCCCTACCCCACTCGTTATCACCGCACTCACACAGCTCAGCAAGCCAAAGGCCTGTTCGAACAAAACACGGCGACCGCAGGACCGGCAGTAAGCCTGGCCGGACGCATTGTAGCTCACCGCAACATGGGGAAGGCTACATTCATCGATCTGCAGGATGGCTCAGGCAAGATCCAAATCTACTTCTCTAGCAAGCAAATAGGCGAGGAAAGATATGGGCTAGTGCAGGAACTAGACCTCGGAGATATCATCGGCGTCAGTGGAGAACTATTCAAAACACATAAAGGCGAGATCACTGTCAATGTATCCGATTTCACGATGCTCGCCAAGTCACTCCAACCTCTGCCGGAGAAATGGCACGGGCTGGTTGATGTCGAGAAGCGCTATCGCCAGCGTTACCTGGACCTCATTTCCAATCAAGATACGAAGGGGATTTTTCTGGTGCGCAGCCGTGTTATTGCTGCCATCCGGCGCTTCCTTGACGACAGAGGCTTCATCGAAGTGGAAACTCCAGTGCTCCAACCCATAGCCGGAGGAGCCAGGGCACAACCCTTCACTACACATCATCAAGCCCTCGATCAGGACTTCTATCTGCGCATTGCCACAGAACTCTACCTCAAAAGGCTCATTGTTGGTGGCTTCGACAAGGTCTATGAGATCGGCCGCATCTTCCGAAATGAAGGCATCTCCACCAAGCATAATCCGGAGTTTACTACCCTGGAAAGTTACGAGGCCTACGCCGACTACCATGATGTGATGGACATGCTCGAGAACATGGTCTCGCACATCGCCCAGGAGGTACTGGGGAGCACCAGAGTGGCCTTCGGGGAACACACACTCGACTTCACACCTCCCTGGAAGCGCCAGCCACTGCATGATGCCGTTCTCCAAAGTTGCGGCATTGATCTTGACGAAGGTCTCAAAGATGGCGGTCAAGATTTGCGCCGAGTCATGGAAGCAAAAGGCATAGAGCTTGATGAAACTATGAGCCCAGCCTATCTGGTAGACAAGCTGGTTTCTACCTTCGTGGAACCCACCCTTGTTCAGCCAACCTTCTTGATGGATTACCCGGTGGAAACCACCCCCCTGGCTAAGACCAAGGTCGACAACCCGAGAGTAGTGGAGCGGTTTGAGGCTTTTGCTGTCGGCATGGAATTCGCCAATGCCTTCACTGAGCTCAATGACCCGATAGAGCAGGCCAATCGCTTTCTTACTCAAGAAGCATGGCGATCCCATTTCGGAGATGAAGAGGCAGAACATTACCAGGAAGATTTTATCGTGGCCATGGAGCATGGCATGCCTCCTACGGGCGGCCTTGGGGTGGGCATCGATCGACTGGTAATGCTTCTCACCAATCAGCAGTCGATCCGCGAAGTGATCCTCTTTCCTCAACTGAAGACCAAGTAGTACAATGAGAGACCACAAGCAATGTTGAGCATTCAGTTGATCAGACAGAACCCGGAGGCAGTGAGAGCGGCCATGGAGAAGCGGCACGATAGTGCACCGCTGGATGAAATCCTGGCTCTCGATGAACAGCGCCGCAAACTGCTGTTTGACGTGGAATCGCTGCGGTCACAGCGCAAACAGGGGAGCAAAAAATACGGCAGGATGAAGACAGGGACTGCTGATACAACAGAAGGCACAACGTCTGAAGATGCGACCGAGGAACTGGCCAACATCCGCGAACAAATCAAGCTGGCAGAAGCCGAGGTCCAGACCATCGAGGAAAGGCTACACGATCTCTTGCTCCGCGTGCCCAATATCCCCGATTCCAGCGTCCCCATCGGTAAGGATGCCTCTGACAACATAGTAATACGAAGCTGGGGCGAGCCCCGCCAGTTTGATTTTTCTCCACTGCCACATTGGGATCTAGGTGAAGCGCTGGACATCATTGACTTCCAGAGAGGAGCAAAGCTAAGTGGCACGCGGTTCTATGTACTTAAGGGCGCCGGAGCCCGTCTGCAGCGAGCACTCATCAGCTTCATGCTGCACCTTCATATCAGTGAACATGGCTACACTGAGATCTATCCGCCGTACATGGTAAAACAGGAATGCATGATAGGATCATCCAATTTGCCCAAATTCGCTGACAACCTCTACCATGACGTTGAAGATGACTTCTGGTTCATCCCTACCGCAGAAGTACCTCTGACAAACCTTCATCGTGACGAAGTCCTCGAGGCTGGCACTCTTCCCCTGTACTATGTAGCTTATTCTGCCTGCTTCCGCCGTGAGAAAATGGCCGCCGGCAAGGATACCCGCGGCATAAAACGGGGGCATCAGTTTGACAAGGTGGAACTCTACAAGTTCACTAACCCCGAGCACTCTATGGATGAACTGGAGAAGATGGTCAGGAATGTAGAAGAGGTTTGTCGCAGGCTAGACCTAACCTACCGTGTGGTACAGCTCTGCACCGGAGACATTGGCTTTGCTTCCGCCAAGAGCTACGACATTGAGTTATGGGCACCTGGCTGCCAGGAGTGGCTGGAGGTTAGCAGTTGCAGCAATTGTACTGATTTCCAGGCACGAAGGGCCAATATTCGCTACCGATCCGAGCCAGGAGCTAAACCTCAGTTTTTGCATACCCTGAATGGCTCCGGTCTGGCCTTGCCACGGGTTCTCATCTCAGTGTTGGAGAACTACCAACAATCTGACGGTAGCATACTGATACCTGACGCACTGCTGCCGTACATGGACGGTCTTGAGGTCATCAAGTAGGTAGAGTTATAATCCCCCCGGCCCCCCCTCACCTTGACTGCCCCAGAGCCTCCCTCCCCGCCTTGAGTATTAACGTCATCTCCACCATGCGCCTGGCCAAGGTATGGGCTGATTTCATGCCCACTTCATCCTTCAATACACCAAGTCTCTCCCGTGCATCAAATCTCCCCGTTCCGCCGTCGCTCGATAAACCAACAGCCCCAAACTGACAGAAGCCTTCGCCAGGGCTAACCACCACCATCCCCCACATAAGAAAAGGGGTGATCACGCTAAGCAGGGTGGTTTCAGGACCAGCGTTTCTCATCCAAGCAACTGTCATAGCTCCACCCACCTTGCCTTTGAGCGCCCCGCGGTAGTGTTTGCCCAGAACAAGTGCCCGGAATCTGTCCAGGAAGGCAGCCATATATCCAGATAGTCGGCCAGCATAGGTCGGGGTTGCCAAGAGCAATGCATCAGCCTCAATCATCCTGGGATATATCTCCAGCATGTCATCCTGTAAAGCACAGAAACGGCCCTCTTCCTGCTTAGCAATGCACCAGTTGCAGTGCCGGCAATCACTAATGTGTTTACCCGCCAAGCGGATCAATTCCGTGCTCACATTGCCCAGGCCTTCAGCCGTCTTCAGAGCCTCACTAAGAAAGACCTCGGTATTACCCTCTTTAATGGGGCTACCACTTACGCCAAGAACGTTGATCTCCATTCATCCTCCCAGACTATGGATGGTGGGTATCTTCACTCACCACATACACCTGGCTATACGCCTGACGGTGGATTGATCTCTACCTACCCTTGCACCCTTCCCTTGCGGATTGCCTGTCTAGCAGCCGGACCCAAGAGCCGCTCACAGTACTCATTCATCATACGACGGGTACAGAAAGCAGGTGACACCGACCGGATAGCTTCCTTAACCATGCGTACCCACCCAACCGGCACACCTTTCCTGTCTCTTGTGTAAAACAGAGGGACTATGTCCTTTTCCAGCAGGGAATAGATGGATTCAGCATCCATCTTATCCTCTTCATCCGGGTTCTCTGGCTTAACAATCTGACCAATGGCCCAACCATTGGCACCATTGTAGCCTTCGTCCCACCAACCATCGCGAACGCTCAGGTGCAGAACACCATTGAGACAAGCCTTCATACCACTGGTGCCACAAGCCTCATTCAGTCGCCGTGGTATATTGAGCCAGACGTCTACACCTTGTGTTAGGTAGTGGGCCATATGCATATCATAGTCCTCGACAAAGGCAATTCGGCCCATAAAATCCCGATCTGTGGCCGAAGAGAACACTTTCTGTACCAGATGTTTCGAGGGAGAATCAGCAGGATGGGACTTACCAGCAAAGACTATCTGGACCGGCCGCAAAGCATTCCTCACGATCTGCTTCAATCGATCGATATCATGGAAGATCAGCGCTGGCCGCTTATATTCAGCAAAGCGGCGCACAAACCCTATAGTTAATACATCCGGGTGAAGTAAAGCCCCTATAGCTACCAGATGTTGAGGTTCCACGTCACCTTTGGCCCAGGCTACCTGAGCTGATTCCAGTATGCCACCAATGAGCTTGTGTCTGAGGATACAACGCACCCTCCACAGCTCATCATCAGGTATATCCTTAACCCTCTCCCAGAGACTGACGTCATCATGTCTCTCCATCCAATCCTCGGCAAGATACTCCTCGTAGAGGTCGCCCATCTCCCCCGCAATCCAGGTAGGTACATGTACACCGTTGGTAACATACTCAATAGGCACATGCTCCTCTTCAACCTCTGGCCAGAGGCCGTGCCACATCTTTCTTGCCACTCCAGCATGCAGTCGGCTCACCGCATTCCGATGATCAGCCGTTCTCATGGCAAGCACGGCCATGTTGTAGCCCTGATCATCCGGACCAAATTGCTGCCCCAACGCCAGGCACTCCTGTCGGCTGATCCCAAGGGATTCACAATATCTATCGAGATACTTCTCTACAAGGTGTATGGAGAAAACATCCTGGCCTGCAGGTACAGGAGTATGAGTGGTAAAAACTGTCGTTGCGCGAACTCCCTGGACAGCATCAGTAAAAGACCTCCCCTTTTCAATCTCCTCCCTGATGCGCCCCAGCATCATAAAAGCTGTATGTCCTTCATTGGCATGCCAGATAGCTGGCTTAATACCCAGCGCCCGCAGGACATGCACCCCACCCATGCCAAGGACTATCTCTTGCTGCAAGCGTACTTCCTGATCAGCAACATAGAGTCGGGCCGATAGCCTCCGCTGGTGCGGTTCATTGTCTTCCACATTGGCATCCAGAAGATATACATTCACCCGACCCACCCGAACCTGCCACACAGCGATTAGCAAAGACCCCGAACCCAGATCAACCCTCACCAGCAATCTTTGCCCATCAGAACCAAGAACGGGACTCACCGGTGCTTCATCAAAATCCAACTGCTTGTAGATTTCCTCCTGCATGCCAGCAGCCGAGATATGCTGATGAAAATACCCCTGAGGGTACATGAAGCCAATGCACACAAATGGCAGCCCTATGTCACTAGCCTCCTTGCACGTATCGCCAGCCAAGACCCCCAGTCCACCGGCATAGATAGGTAGGGAATTGTGAATGGCGAATTCCATCGAAAAGTAAGCCACGGGGCCACTTAGCAGACGTGGGTAATGAGCACTGAACCAAGTGTCCTGTATGGACATCTCGGCGTCGAACTCAGCCATCACAGAATCATAAAGGTTGAGGAACTCGGGATCAGCAGCAACATGCTGTAATCTCTCTAGACTGATGTCTCGAAGCTGCTTCACCGGGTTGTGCCCACTAACCTTCCACAGAACATAGTCCAGAGCCCGAAAAACGTCCCGCCCCCGATGGTGCCAGCTCCACCACATATTATTGGCGAACTCTTCGAGTCTGCCTATACGTTCAGGGATCTTCCAGCGAAGGGTACTCATGTGTGATTTCTGTCCTGGTATCTGGTCAGCATTATAGGTAGAAGGAGATATGGCCGCAACCTTTCAAAACAAGAGATTCCAGCATACCAGAGAAAACTGTATCAACTGAGAACTTCAGGAGTCAAAAGGTGGAACCGTCTTGTTCACACACCCTACAGGTAGGCGTCCAGCGCTCGGATGAAGTTCTTGTATACCTGCTGTATCTCCCAGATGATGCCATAGGGCCCCAGCCGCCACCACTCCTTCGGTGTGAAGTAGGCCGATACCTCAGCCTCCGATCCGGAGCGGCCGAACCACTGGATGAGATGCAGGTTGTCGGACTGAGCCAGCCAGAGCGCCAGATCGATTATCTTCTGGTTCTTGGTCAGCAGAGCCTTGCTGTACGCCTGCATCATCAACTGGAATACCGCCTGCTGAGCCGAATTGCCCAGGAAGAATTCCATACCTCCCTGCCCCGCCCAGGTGGAGGGGAACGTTGACAAAGGCAGGTAGTGACTCTGCTCGCGGTACTGCGCTATCGCCTCGCTGGGGGTCAGCGTCCTCATCTTCCGCTTCACGAGCTCCCCGGGCAGACACCGCATGAAGTCAAATATTCCGGTATCCCGCGAATGATGTTCACCGAAGGTCTCGAAATCCCAGGCCAAGGTGACAAAATCACCCCACGCATCCCTCAGCCAGTGAGAATACCTGTCGGCCATCAAAGGATAACCCCACCACCCCTTATTGGAGAAGCGATAACCCACATCGTCACTCAGCTCATAGTGCCGCGGCAGCAGCATCAGACCCTTCCCTTTATGGTAAAGGTGGGTCGGCTCGCGCCACTCCATCACCCAGGGCCGTCCGTCAAGAAAGGCGCCGCTGAAGCCAACGCTATCCAGAGCATGATAGATAGTATCGGACATAAGCATCTCTGTGGTGTCGGTCACCTCCGGCCTCTTGCCCATGACCTTCTCCAGGTGATCGCGGGACCAGGACATCCGCCTGGCGAAGGCAGGCACATCCAAGAGCGGCAGAAAGCTGTGGTAGGGCTCAACATTCACCAGTTCCACGGCAGGCTGGGCTACCAGCTCGCGGAAAAGCTCAAACAGCTTCCGATCCCAGGTCTCCGCCTGTCTGAGGAAGGATACCGAGAACCCTATCGAGAACTTCATCCCCTGTCTGGCAAAGTCAAGGAACATCTCAGCAGCCGGATAGTAGCACCAGGTCGCTACCTTGTGGAGATATGCCTCATTCATTGCCTCATCGAAGAGACAATTCTCAATATCAGCAGGGGTGGCACCGGATGGAATAGGCTGTGCCGGAAGCTTCAGACGCCTAGGCTGGTGCACAACAGCATAGATCACCAGATTTTCTGCCATGCTCTCCCTAGCCTCTCACGCACCCTTCTTCAATGTTGCCGGCAGCAATTCAGCTGGCAGCCTGGGCGGCATGGAGTCCGCCACACAGGGCGCAGGCTTCCCCTTGAGGGCGCCCTGCATCCTGGCCTGGTTCTCCAGCTTGGTGATCAGGTTCTGCACCGCTTCTTCCCACGTGAATTGCGTAGCAGTATGTCTCGCGGCACGCCGCATCCTCTCACCCTCCTCAGGGTATTCCTGGAGATACAGCACGTGGTTCACAATCTCCATTGAGTCCGCTGTCTCCAGCACAAAGGAGTTTACGAAGGGGATCGCGTAATCCTCTCCGGTAGACCCCGTAAAGACAATCCCGCCGGCGGCCATTGCCTCCAGCCCAACCAGGCCAAACGGCTCGCGCCCGCTGTTAGCCAGCACGCCATCAGCCGCACAGTAGAGCACCTGCAGGAAGTCTGAAGGCAACTGAAATCTGATGTCAATGATATCAGCGGGAGCGGCCTCCCGTAACGCAGCCATGTAAGCATCATAAGAACGCGTGCCTGTGGTCGTTTCTTTCCAAACAAGGCCTAGCGAACGAGCACTGTCAATTATCTCCTGACGGTGAGGCTCTATCCCACCTCTCGCTAGTAATGTGGTCTGGCAACCTCTCCCCTTCAGGCTGGCTGTCGCTTCCACAGCCTGGTGCCAGCGCTTATCAGGGTCCCAGCGGGCTACCTTGCACAGCAGGATCTCAGCACCAATTGCATTTCTAATCTGGCCGACCAGACTGGGCTCCACCTTATGAATTAAGCTCTTCGGTATGCCGTTTGGAATAACCAGTGGGTTCAGCCCCATACCCCACATGGTGTGCTTCATATACTTGCTTACTGTGGTGATGGTGGCAGTAAAGTTCAACCTGCCCCAGTTGATGCGATGGAAAGAGAAGGTGTTGTTCGCATTCCAGAACATCACCACTTTGTCCCGGAGGCCGTCGTGGTAGAGGACATCGCTGAGGCGACACATCACCTCCGCAGTATGCCACTCCTCTCCGAGGATAACAACCAGCTTGCCATCAGCCACCGCCGGCTTCACGATGCGGTCTTTGACAAACCAAGGGATGGAGTCATTGAAATCGTAGAGCTTCGCTTCCTCACCATCATAGACACCATTGGGATGATGCTGACTGATCCACTGGCCCCAGCGATGCAGGATCAGCTTATCATGGTATCTCCTCTCCTCTCCCGGGACATACGGATCGCCGATAAAGAAGAGATGTGTGGGAAAACCCATCATCGCCAGTGTCGCCGACAGGTTATTCACTCGGACCCCGAGCCCGCCTGCTATAGAATATGCATCTGGACCCTCAAATGAGAGGATCACAAACTCTGTATTCTTGGGAGTGATATTTGTCCGCACCATGACAGAATCTTATGCTCCAAAAACTTTACCTATTGTAACACATTGGTCTTTCCCGAACCATTCCTCATCCGAGAAGCACCCGGATACCCGCTTCTGCGGGAATGTTGGGGTGGAACAGAAGATGTAAGAGAAAAGGCTTGAGAGTCTCGCGGCTCAATGTAAGGGTGACCGACACCCATATAGAGGCAGGAACCCAGAATGATAGGATATGACAGTTCTCAACAGGTTGAGAACAAGCTACTGATGACAATACGAGTTGTGATCAAACACCCATGACTTTGACGTAGTCTGTGGATTCATGTTTGGGTATTGAATCCTGACTCCAGAAGTCCAGGTGGCGCAGCACTCCCCTGGTATCTACCACCAGCTTTGACCACTGCATTACCTTCACATAATCAACATTGGAATGATCAGTGATGATGGCCACACAGTCGCTTTCTCTCAATAGCGCCTTGGTCAAAGGCGCCGAGGCATATTTCCGTCCAGCAACTGTGATGGCTGGGACATGAGCATCATGATAAGTAACCTCAACACCTTTGTCAGCCAGCAGTTCTATCACCCGCAATGCCGGAGAGCTACGCACATCGCCCACATCCTTTTTATAGGCTACCCCCAGCAGTAGAACCCGAGAACCCTTGAGACTCTTCTGGTGTGTATTTAGGGCAGCACTGATCTTATCCATCACCCAGTAGGGCATCCGTTCATTTATATTCCCAGCCAACTCTATGAACTGCGTATGAAAATCATATTCTCTAGCTTTCCATGAGAGAAAGAAAGGATCTACAGGGATGCAATGCCCCCCCAAACCCGGTCCAGGATAGAAGGGCATGAAGCCAAAAGGTTTGGAGGAAGCTGCCTCAATAACCTCCCAGATATCAATATCCATTCTCTCACTGAGCATCATTAGCTCATTGATGAGAGCAATATTGACACAGCGAAAGATGTTCTCCAGGAGCTTGGCCATCTCGGCCACTCTGGGTGAGGATACCACCAGTACATGATCAATAAACTGCTCATAGAAAAGCTTACCCAACTCAGTGCACCTTGGAGTAACTCCACCCACCAGCTTAGGAATATCCCTCACACCATATCGCTTGCTTCCAGGATCTATCCTTTCCGGAGAAAAAATGAGATAGAAATCTTTCCCCACCCTCAGCCCCTCGCTCTCCAGTATTGGCAAAACAACCCCCTCAGTCGTGGTAGGGAAACTGGTACTCTCCACTGAGATCAGCTTATCCTTACCCAGGTATTTAGCCACGCTTCTGCAAGCCTCCTCGATACAAGAGATATCAGGCTCCTTGGCCTTCGTCAAAGGAGTAGGGACACACATGATTACCACGTCCAGATCAGCTATAACGCCGCAGTCAGTTGTCGCCTTCAGTTGACCGTTGCTAACAAAGCCATTCAGTCTGTCCCGCGGCACGTCTTCAAGATAGCTCTGACCATTGTTGACTTTCCCGGCCCGCCTATCATCCTTCTCCAGGCCAATAACATGGAAGCCTGCCCTCGCAATTTCCAATGCCAATGGTAAACCCACGTAACCCAACCCCATTACTCCAACACGGCACTGCCTCGTTGCGATTTTTTCAGCCAATGACATATGAAACCTCCTACTCAATATGGGGTCGATGCACCCACCACACAACCACTGCTTACGCAGGAATTGACATTGCTACTGTCTCGATTCCAGCTTGCATGGGAATGCACAGCGAAGGCATAATGACTTCGGCCTAGCTGCCATCAGGCCATAGAGCCACCTCCCTTTGCTGCCCGCACACTGCAAAGCTATTAGCAGAGGAAAGCACAGCACCATTCCGACCATATCAGCCAGGATATCCCAGCCGGAGCAACTTCTGGTGGGTACGTAGGACTGATGCCATTCGTCGCTCAGGGCATACAGCAAACCCACAATCATGGTTAGCGCGAAGGTGACTGCCAGCCCCCGCTGGTGTACCCTCTGAAAGAAAAAGAAAAGAAAGAAAGCCAGCACGAAATAAATCGCTGCATGGAGTATGTAGTCAGGTATGCCATGAGCTGACGGCATCTGAGATGCCGTCAGTGAAGAGAGATAGAAAATAATGCTCATCCAGCCTAGAGCAGGAAGCGCATAGACTATCATCCTAATCTTCTCACTCCGGAACATCACCCTTTCCTATCTGCTATGCCTTACCCTGCGGTGAACTCAGGCCTGTTACTTGTGGCGGTTTTTCTATGCTCATCCACCTTGGGGTTACCAGTCATCTCCGCATCCGCCGAATGTGCTGAAGATGGTAGAATCGCCTTCCTCACCTCATACGATTCCTGCGGCTGGTATGATGGTACTAGTTCCCTCAGTTTGCTCTTGACCCCCACCTTATCCCTCTTTACAGCCAGTTCTATCAGTCCATCCAAGCCCTTGGCCAGCCCGTTGGTACTCACCTCTAGAGGTCTAGCAATGGAAATCTTCTTCTCATAAGTACTGACCAACTCCTCCCCTGCAGCCAGCAACCCCTCATGAAGCTTCTCACCTGGCCTGACACCGATGTATCTGATCTCCACATCCCTCTCATTCAACCCGGACAACCTTGCCATCTCTCTGGCAAGATCCACAACTCTCACCGGCTTGCCCATATCCAGGATGAAAACCTCTCCCCCCATGCCCATCGCGCTGGCTCGAACAATCAACTGAGCGGCTTCAGATATGGTCATGAAATAGCGGGTCATTTGCGGATGGGTTACCGTAATCGGTCTGCCTTCGGCAATCTGTTTTTTAAACAATGGGACAACGCTACCGTTGCTTCCCAGTACGTTGCCAAATCTGACAATCATAAATCTAGTCTTATTCGAAGAGTTCCTCTCCTGAATCATTATCTCTCCCAGTCGCTTAGTGGCCCCCATAACGCTGGAGGGGCTTACTGCCTTGTCAGTGGAGACAAACACAAACCTCTGCACACCATACTTCTCCGCAGCATCTGCCAGTACCCTGGTGCCCAGTGCATTATTCAGCACCGCTTCGTCAGGATTGACTTCCATCAGTGGCACATGCTTATGAGCTGCGGCATGGAAAACCGTACCAGGGCGATAGTGCTCCATCACTTGATTCACCTTGGCGGCATCCCGAATGCTGCCTATTATTGCTTCTACTCTCACTGCTGGGAAACGGCGACGCATTTCCAGGTCTATCTCATAGATGCTGTTCTCCGCCCAATCAAAAAGGATGATCAAGCCTGGCTTGAGAGGGGCTATCTGACGGCACAGCTCCGAGCCAATGGAACCACCGGCACCAGTTACCAGAACGCTCTCTCCGTTCAGGTAGAGACAGGTATGCTCCAAATCAAGGTGATTCTCCTCCCTGCCCAGAAGGTCTTCGATGCTCACCTCTCTTAAATGGCTGATGCTTACATTCCCATCAATGATTTCTTTCAGTGAAGGAAGCGTTCTGAACCTGACCTCGCTGCTTTGACACTGTCTGACAATACGCTGCATAGCTGAGGCGGAAGCCGAAGGTATAGCAATGACAATCTCTTCTATGTTGTACCTCCGCACTATCCCAGGGATATCATCTATAGCCCCCAGTACCGGCGTCCGGTGCACCATTCGTCCCAGTTTCCTGGCATCGTCATCCACACACCCAATAGCTTGAAAGCTTGTCCCTTTGTCTATCTCACGGATTATCGACTCGGCAGCATTGCCAGCACCGACAATCAACACTCTCTTCTTGTTATTCCGGTGCTCGTTGCCATTCCGTAATAAACCTACCTCCCCCTCCCGTATCAGCCTGATGGATAGGCGTTCCACCCCCACCACAACAGTCACCAGTAGCCAGTCCACTGCGAGCAGCGTCTCTGGAAAGGAATGCCAGCTGGCCAGCGATGTCACTGCTGCCAGCAGAATCGAAGAGAGAACGATGGCTATAGCCAGCCGCAGTGCCTCTCTAACTCCAAAGTAATACCACACCCCTTTATAGAGGCCGAGAAACCAGAAAGTTGTCATGCGGGCAGTGACACTTAGAGGTACCAGCCACCACAACCGCACTAGATTGGCAACTGCCTCAGAGGGAGGAAAACGCACCCAAAAGGCTCCAGTGGTAGCCGCAGCCACTGATATCCCCTCAATGCCGCAGAGGGCATACATTCGTGTATCGCGCGCTGTGATTTTCATCTAAATACTTAAATAGCCCATTAATATGGTGCTTATAAGTTTTATATCTATAGGATTATATTGTATGATACAACATCAGCGCCGATGGTGTCAATGATCGCTTGATCCCCGCCGCCTAAGTTGAATCCCGACAGTCTCTCACCACGTCCCGTGCAGACTCAAGTAAGATAGCATCGAGCCCAAATGGCATTTTCTCTCAACAAATGGGGGAAATGCTTGTAGATTTGAGGATTTGTCCCCCTTACATCAACGGCAAGCCCTGTCGATCGCACTTCTCTCTGAAGCCCCCATTTGTATCCAAAACTAAGTTCTTGTGGTATAATATCGTATAAGCTGCTACGTTACAGAGCCGTAGGAGGTTGGTAATGGCAAGGCAAAAGCAAGAGTGTGGCCTGAATCTCCCTGCCTCTGAACTAAGAGACCTATATGATGAGGACTACTGGCTACACGATGAAGCTCCGGATAACTGGCGAGTGTTTTCAATAAGCAGGGGGAGGGTGCTTTTGCCCAACAGACTATGGGCTTTGGGCCAAGCTCGCCTCCGACCGGGGATGCGTGTTCTCGATGTTGGGTGTGGCAGGGGCGAATTGGCCATGTTCTGTGGTGCTGCAGGTGTCGACGCATTCGGCATTGACTTTTCTGACGTAGCGATGAATTTGGGGCAAGGGTGTCTCGGCTTCTTCTCAGAGAATGAAAGGGACAGAATACATATGGATTTATGGGATGCTGGCCGTAGACTTCCCTTTCAAGACGCCCTTTTCGATAGAGTGATGAGCTGGGCTGTGTTGGAACATCTGGCGGTTAGCCAACGAAAGCACCTTTTTGCGGAGGTATGCAGAGTGCTAAAACCGGAAGGCATCACAATTCACGGCACTTGCCCAAACCGCTGGCGTTGGAAGCTGAGTCAAGCTGCTGATAAATGCCTGAGGAGACGTGAACCGGATAGCAGGTATGCCCCACTACACGTCGCAGTAATGAGTCCATTACAATTGAAGCATGAATTGGAACAGGCCAACTTCCATACACACGTATGGGTGGAAGCTGGCCCCAGCCCCGGTAATCTCAAGGGACAGACTATTGCAGCACTTGGCAGGATGCCAGCTCTGAAGTGGGTATTCGCTTGGCATGTTATGGGTATAGGGGCAAAATCGCCACAAAGCCTCAAGGCTTTCCGCAACCTTGAGCCAATACCCCCTCCTTGGGAGAAATGGGCTATTCAATTAGCTGCAAGAAGGACGCCTTGATCTTTGCAGTTGGGGGGTTCATATTGGGCGAAAACTCAAACCACTTTCTTTTATGAAGTCGTGAAATGATCTTGGCTCATGCTCCGGACGAGACAGGTTATCGAAGTCTCAAACCAAAATCTGGGTTTGATGCCTGGTCTGCAGTCTTCTTGAATATCCCTCACAGCAGCATTCTTTGCAGGTTTTGCACCACCTCATCGATCTGCTCCTCGGTCAGTCTATTGAAAAACGGTAGCGCCAGCGTCCTGTCCGCAATATACTCCGTCACCGGGAAATTCCCCTCTTCTATACCCAAACATCTCTGCATAGAAAGACTGTAAATGAATGGGAGAAAAATACCGCTGGCAACCAATCCCCGCTTCCTTAAACCCCTGCATGATCCTATCCCTCTCCTTTCTGTCAAACCTCTCTGACAGAAGGAGCACATAAACAAACCAGCTCCTCTTGACCTCTGACGATGAACAGGGAATCCTCACCCCATTCATACTTCTGAGCCTCTCATCATACCAGCAGGCCACCTGCACCCTCTTTGCCAGTATCTCCTCAAGCCTCTCCAACTGAGCAATGCCAAGGGCGCAGTTGATATCACTAATGCGGTAGTTGTATCCCAGTCTACGATGTTCCAGCCACTCACCACCCTCCTCCCGCCCTTGATTCCTCATACTGCGGCACAGCATGGCAATATGATCATCATCGGTAACAATCACACCACCCTCGCCGGTAGTCATCTGTTTATTCGGATAGAAACTGAAAACAGCCGCATCCCCGAAACTGCCCGCCTTCTTCTTTCGGAACTCCGCCCCCAGAGCCTCGCAGCTATCCTCTATCAGCCCAAGGCTGTACTTCTCCGCTATCTCCTCCAGTCGTGACCATTCTGCGGGATAGCCGAAGACATCCACCGCCAGGATGGCCTTCGTCTTCTTGTCTATCTGCTCCTCAACCTTATTCACATCTATATTGAAGGTCAACGGATCAATATCCACAAAGACCGGCCTTGCTCTCTCAAACAGCAGACAATTAGCCGAGGAAACAAAACTGAATGGCGTGGTGATTACCTCATCACCATCGCCTATTCCCAGAGCTCGAACCACGAGGTGCAGTGCCGAGGTGCCACTATTAACTGCAATCGCATGCTTCCTCCCCACGTATTGAGCCATCCTCTGCTCAAACTCCGGCAACTTCGGCCCTAAGCTTAGAGTGGGAGTCCTTAATACCTCAAGTACCTGACTTATCTCCAACTCCGTCACGTCCGGCATGGAAAGAGGTATTCTCATCCTAGAATTTCACCCCTCGCCGCTCCCAATTCCCTCTCAAGGCAATCCATAGGGACAGTAGGAGCAGCTTCAAATCCAAACAGAAGCTCATATTCCTCACATAAACGTTGTCATAGCGAAACTTGTTGCGGTGATCGATATCCTTCGGAGCATAGATCTGCGTCAGTCCTGTTAGCCCCGGTCTAACCTGGCTCCTCATATGATAGCCGGGGACTTCATCAATCGTTCTATATCGCAGACTCTCCCCATCCTCTATCCTTAAAGGGAGTGGCCTCGGTCCTACAAAGCTCATCTCCCCTTTGAGAATATTGATCAGTTCTGGCAGTTCGTCCAGAGCCGTTGTCCTCAATATTCTACCCACTTTCGTGACCCGTCCATCTTGCTCTACATATATAACCTTATGTGGCCCCTCTCCTTTTGGGGGCACCTTCATGGTGCGAAATTTAATGCTCCTGAACATATTTCCTTGCTTGCCGCACCGCTCCTGGAGGAAGAAAACCCTTCTCCTATCCTCCACATATATAGCCAATGAGAAAACGAGCCAAAGCGGGGAAGATAGAACAAGCCCCACAAATGCTGCGGTAAAGTCAAAAATTCGCTTCAGACTCTTCATTCGCAAATTGGCTGAACTGCGCAACCCAGTGCTTTGATGGTTTGCCATTCTTCAAATGATCTGCCACTTCAGGGTGTCTGACCTTTATAACCTTTGCCGGCACACCAACTGCTGTCACATACTCGGGCAGGTCCTTGGTCACTACCGCCCCTGCTCCCACAATTGACCACTTCCCTACGGTAATTCCCTGCAGAATTACTGCTCCCGTTCCCAACTCCACACCCTCTCCCAAGGTAACATTGCCTGAGATATGGCACCCCGGGGCGATAGTGCAATAATCCCCGATTACAGCATCATGTCCTATGGTAGAATCGAGATTCAAGAAAGCGTGTTTGCCAATTTTCACCTGAGTAGTGATAATATTTCCCGCCGTAATTACTGTGCCTTGTCCAATGTCTACATATTCCGACATTTGGGCACTGGGATGAACAATAGAGGAGAAAGCCAGACCGGATTTGGCCACCTTTTCAGCAAAGGCCATCCTGGTTTTGCCAGAGCCCACACCTGATACAACTCGTATTCTGCCAACACTACGTCCCTCGAACCAACTAAAATCACCTAAGACCGGCAGACCACAGAGGAGCTTGCCGTGGTTCTGGACGTTCTCATCGATGAAGCCCAAGACACCCCATTTCTTCCCCACCTTATTCGCGTCTGAAAACACCCAATAGACCTCTCTAGCCAGACCCCCGGCACCCAGAATAACCACCTTCTGCATCATCAAACAACCTCTCCGCCTTCAAAGATTCTTGCTCACCCCAATTCAAGACACCATGGCCCGGATGAACTCCTCGAATTTGGGATATTCTTTGTTCATATCGAACCTCTCCTGAGCCAGTTTCCTTGCCCTCTGTCCCATTGCTAAGCGCTCCTGTGTGTCATCATACAAATGTGCTATCGCATCAGCCAAAGACTGGGCATCTCCCGGATCGTAGTGTAGGCCTACCCGCTCGTCTGTTATTAGATGCTCAAGTTCTCCCCTGACCGAGTTGATTATGGGAAGACCGGCAGCCAAATAATCGAAAACCTTATTAGGCAAACAAGGGTGGGAAGTCAGGACAATTGGGTTTACTCCCACATCGCATTCATTCAGCAAGTGAACAAACTGATGGTAACTGAGCAGTCCCGTAAATGTCACGTTGATTAGATTCATTTTCTGTGAATAGTTGCGCATATTGGCATAGTCTGGCCCAGCACCGGCAATAACAAACTTCATATCTGGATACGAACGAAATAGTCTACCGGCAGCTTCTAAAAGCGTCCTTATGTCATACATCTTTCCAATTGTGCCAGCGTAGAGCACCCAGAATTCATCTTTGCGTTGCTTGATATAGGGCATGTTATCCACTGGCTTGCTGAGATAGTCGCTATAAAGATCCAGGTTCACTCCCAGAGGTAGCGCTACACTGGGCTTACCTTCATCTTTCGAAGCTGACAGGGCTCTGTGTAAATAGCTGTGCGAAACTGCTGTTATGCCATCAGCCTCATCGTAGAGTTGGTCGGCAAATCGTCTCAAGGGAAACAGCAATAGCCGTGCCATAGGCCTGAGCTGCGTTGGGAAAGCAATCTCAAAAGTCTCAGGCCATATATCCTGAACATCTATGATGCTTTTCGCACCATATTCCCTGGCCAATATCATCGCTGTATTGGCTGCCCGGAGTGGCGGGCAGCTTGCCAGAACAACATCTGGGGACTCTCCAATCTTACTGCTCTGAGCCTTAAACTCCCTGGCATATATATAATGATTCCATATTCGTCGCAGAGAAATGTTCCTGGTATACCTCGGCGTTTCCAGCAGAATGATACGGAGGTTATGATTTACTTCGAGGCTAGCCTGCCCCTGATTTCTAAATCTTTTAGTAGTGTGGCAAAAATTGGATGACCACCAGATAACCCTATGCCCTTTCTCGGCCAACATTTTGGTTAGAAAGGCATACCTACCTGGCCGCAGAGACTCGCCAGGCAGACCATCAAA
The DNA here is from genome assembly GCA_963720375.1 of uncultured Chloroflexia bacterium. Classification (GTDB taxonomy): domain Bacteria; phylum Chloroflexota; class Dehalococcoidia; order UBA2247; family RBG-13-53-26; genus JAPLHP01. The sequence goes on from CAVRFM010000016.1 coordinate 39,167, forward strand.
GGGATTTACTACCCAGATATTCAAATGACCCTCTCCTCAAAAATGTGCTCTTCATGCGAGCATAACGCTCAACCCCTAAGAACCTCTTTAACAGATCAAGAGTTAGCTGCCTAAGACGCCTTGACAATATCCCCTTGCCCTCAAGCAACGAGGCAAATCCAGATATATGAATTCCTGAGTCAACGCACATCCTTTTCAGGGAATATGGGTCACTCTGCCTGTTGTTGAGTCCCATGTCAGATGTAAGCATGGCGAGGTAGCCTGCTTCACGAGCAGCCTTCTTGACAGCCTTATCGTATAAACCATGAGGAATAGACAGAAAATGGACAGGCGAACCCAGTTGTTCCTCCAACAACCTCCTGGATTCGCTAAGCTCCCTTCCCATCTGCTCTTTGTCCAGCTTGATCAGATAAGGATGGGTAAGTGTATGCGATTGAATAGACATGCCACCGGCATTCATCTCCTCCATTTGTTTAACCGTCAAGCTGCCAGGTGAATCAAGATGGGAAACTACTACAAAGAAGGCGGCAGTTAGTGCAAACCTCTTCAATATGGGGTAAGCCACTTCATAATTACTTTCATGACCGTCATCAAAGGTGATAATCACAGGCTTCATCGGTAGGGAAGTCTCTCCCTTGGTATAAGCAACGAAGTCACTCAAGGTTACAGTAGAGTAGTTCAGGTGAGTTAAGAGCTCCATTTGTTCTTCAAAGTCTGATGCCGCCAAGACATAACGACCACCCGGTTTCCGAATCTCAGAACCAGCCGCAACTTGATGGTACATCAATATAGGCACATATGAACCCCTGTCCATAGGAAATCCTCTCCGCCCTAGCAAACCTGGCTGGTAAGATATTGGAACTTCTGAGCCTTGTATCTAGAACACGCTCCTTATTCTCCGCTCTACCGTTACTCCTCTTGAATATGCGTCCCTCGCCAATCTCACCACTGGGTTCATGGCCTTCCAACAACGAATATATGAAGCCTCTCGAGACCCAAAGCTTAACTTGAACCTGTCAATGCTGGGGATTCCCTTACCATACATGTCATATCGCCTAAGACCATTATCAAAGGCCCATTTAATCAAAGACCACTGAAGTAAATTGTTCGGGGCGAGCCAGTTATACTCACCATAAGAACCCCCTGACCAAAAGTAGACAGTATCTTTGTAGAAAGGGAATATGCCTCCTGCTATCGTTTTTCCCTCATGTTGAGCCAGGAGGACTTTCAATCCAGCTGCCCCTAAGGAATCTTGCAGCTTGTGGTAAACCGTTTTTGATTTTCCACTCGACGTGCCGTGTTTATGGAGGCTGTCAACAAGCATGGGATAGAACTCTTCAACCCATTGAGTTCCGACTGGTTCCACAATAGCAACTTGGTTCTTAATACCTTTCCTCACCTTATTTCTGCAGTTATCACCCAGGTTCGACCAGAGCTTTTGTTCACCACCTTCCAAATCCAAAATCCAGGTGAAGGTCTGCTCACAGACATAACCCCTCTCATCCAGCAAATCTCGGGGAATCTCCTCGTGTTCGCCAAAGGAAAACTCAACATAATCAATTCCTAGCTTCCTCAACAAACGGTCAAACTCGAACATGACCTCCTGAAGTAATCCTTTCTCCACCAGTGGGCCCATATAGGCTGTGCCCCATCCTCTTAAAGGAGAGCCCAGTATCTTAAAGGGTCCTTTCCGGGTCAGGAGGCAAGGAAAAACTCCCACAATTTGACTATCCTTATATATGCCCAACAAGAGCTTCTCAAGCCCGAAGGAACTCTCGAGGAAGCTTATCCATTCCGAAGTGTGAAACAGAGTTGCATCACTGAACTCTTCCACCACTGAATTCCAGCTAGCAGACTCACTTTCCCCAAGAATGGCCAACTCTATCAACCTACCTCACCTCTTACCTGGCCCCCTTCACAGCTACGACGAGCATTGAAGGAGTGACCACCACTTTCCTGCACGTAAGCAGCCAAACTAAATTGGCCACATGGAACATCCCGGTACTGCAAAACACGTTAATAATGGGTTGATGTTGTGTTTCGGCAAATGGTCTGGCATTCAAAAACGCCAGCTTGTAGACTCCCACCTTCCCCAAAAGCATCTTCAGGGTGTCTGGGTGGAAGACGTAAAGCTGATCTTTGCTTTGGGTAGATATTCCCCACTGAGGATTGCTACGATTACGATGTAGACAAAGAATCTCCTGAAAAATCAGATTGGGGGTTCTTATCATAAGCACGCCCTGGTCCCTCAGGATCTTGTCAGCCTCTGTCAGCAATTTCAGCGGGTCCGGGACTTGGTCAATAGTATTGCTTACAAATATAGCGTCCATCTTCTCCCGACAGATTGTGTTAGTGAGAAGATCACTGGGGAAGAAGCTGTTCACGACCTCTATTCCACTATGCATCCTGGCAATTGTAGAGGCCGCTGCAGATGGCTCAACCCCGGTTGTTTGCCAGCCCCTCTCAGCACAGATCGCAAGGAACTCACCCACACCACAGCCGATGTCCAACACAGCGCCTTTGGTCGGCACATATTTCTCCAGAACCCGCTCAGCATTTTCAAAGGACGATCTTCTTCTCTTATGCCACTGGATTCTTGCCTCGCTCCAATATTCATCTTCCCAATATTCCACCAGCTGATCATTCGGTACCCTATTGAGTCTGAAGGCCACGCGACAGGAAAAGCACTTGCGCAACCCAGGCTTCCAGGCTTTCCCTCTCGTGCTCCCGCAAAGCGGGCATACTGCATCAACCGGTGATTGGACACCTGTCATTCCTCTTCATCCTTTGCCAGGGCTAGCTCACCGTCTGCTGAATCACCTGACCCTGTAAGGTACCCTACTGTGCCTGTCAATCCGTCAGTATGTCTCATAAACTCCTGTCAAACACGCTCAGGTAAGCTGATATAATCGTATAACTCTTCAACTTTGCGGATAAGCCTCTCCATAGGGAAATCTTTTAGGACTCTTTCCCTACCTGCCGCTCCCATTCATACTGCAAAGATGGAAGTGGACTGCTTCCTGCCTCATAGACAGGCAAGTCCCACCTGAAGTAGTCATCGCAATCGTACCCTTGAACCTATCCTTAACCGTTTCACACATCAGACACGCACCAGATATGATTCATTGCTTCTCTATAACCTTCACAGCAAAGAGACCCTCAGCCAATGAGGGAACGTGATAGACGAAAGGCTCTGTCAAAGCCACTGCGACCCTGCGTGCAAACGGGTGGCGAAGGAAGAGGCCATTCCAAGCCCACTTGTGTCCGGTCACTCCCAATACGCTGAGCCCCATTCTCTCCAACTGCCCAATGGTCCATCCCGAATTATGGGTCCTGAATGAATCAACTCCACCCAATGGAAGATATCCATTGGGTGTTGAGACAATGATTTTCTTCTTTGCCCAGGTTTCCATTCTGAAAATCAGTCTCTGACCCTCTTGTGCAGTCAAATGCTCAATGACCTCTAGAGCCACTACAGCATCAAAGGACTTTGGCCTGAACTCGATCTTGGTGATATCCCCACTGACATACCTATCATGAGTATTCCTCTGTTTGGCCAGCCGTAAGTATTCTGGCAAAACATCCACTCCTACTGAGGACTGTAGCTTGCAAGGCATAAACATGATTGGCGAGGCCGTCCCGCACCCCAGGTCCAGAACACTATCACAATCGGCCAAGTGCTTTCTCAATAGACTCGTGAATGACCAGGGGTAGTATTTCTGATAAGCGGCCCTTGCCCAACTAATCCTGTTTATCACTTGTCAACACCTCCAACCAATACTGGCCTTGGTACGCCGTTCTTCATAGACCTGTTCCACGTCACGAACCAGCCTTTCTACACTGAAACTGCTAGTGGCCCTCTCACGTCCGGTCATGCCATCCCCTTTCCTGTCCGAATTCCAGCGCTCAATTGCTCGCCACCAGGGCAGTTATGTCCATCTATGCTGGACCCACGTGATCGCGTGCGTCACGTGCCCGCCGTTTCACCGCCCGCCACTCCATCTTGTGGAGGACGGTGGAGGGCATTTCTTCCTCACACAGTTCTCGCACTTGCCGGCCCCACAGCCAAGAGCCGTTCGTACACGGCCTCGACTTCGCGAACAAGCCTCTCTGTACTGAAATCTCTCATCACCCTCTCCCTCCCTGCCAGCCCCATCTGCCTTGCCACATCCATGTCTCCAAGCAGACGCAGGGTAGCCTCAGCCAGAGCCTTTGAGTCTCTTGGAGGAACCAGCATCCCGGTGACTCCGTCTCGTACAATCTCTGGGCCTCCGCCCACATTAGTGGCAACGATTGGCTTAGCAAAAGCCATCGCTTCTATGTTGACATTATCGGTACCACATCTAACTAATGCTGGATTAACAAACACATCCAGTATAGAGTAGACATTCTCCATATCGCGGCGGCGTCCCAGGAACACCATCTGTTGTTCCACTCCTAGCTCTCTAGCTTGCTGGCGCAGTTCGTCTTCTAACAGCCCCCCACCAGCAATGACAAATTTCGCGTTAGGGGACTGCCGCGAAACCATGGCTGCCGCCTCTAAGAAATACTTGACACCCCTCTCTGGAGCTAACCTTGATGCTGTGCCAACAATCGGGATATCTGCATCAATACTCAGTTCGTTAAGCAGGTCCTTGCTCTTGCCGCCGATGTCCATTGGAACAGCAATGTTGGGACAGTTATATATGGTGATTACTTTCCGAGGTGAGAGACCATGCCGTATTAGTCTATCTCTCTCAGCATCACAGTTGGCAATAACAAAGTCGATCAAATGATTGAATAGGTGACCTACAACTGCATAGTTCATTCTCCTGATACCACGGCAAGTCCATACCAGCTTCACTTTATCTCTCTTAATGGCCCTCCATGACAACACAGACATGATTATGGGAAGGGCTGATTGGAAGTGGATCACCTCAATCTTGTTCTCAGCAATACAATGCCGCATGACAGAGGCATCCTTCACAAGACCCCATATATTCCTTCTCATCCCGGCCAGCACCACCGAAATCCCACGCTCGGCAAATCTGCTCACTAAAGGGTGAGAGTTGCACATGACATACACCTCATGCCCTGCCTGTTTGAGCCCGGTAGCTAATGACAAAGTGGAGAGTTCAGTTCCACCGACATCGCCTAAGTGTGTGACCAGAAGCACCCTGAATTTCTTCACTTTTCAATCACCTGACGGTAAATCTCATCCAGTCTTTTCCCGACCACTTGATAGCTGAATCTATCTTCAACATAGCTGCGGATTCTCTCCGGAGAGTAGTCTGTGTAATGATCAAGCATGAAATCCATGGCTCCTGCCAGTGCTGTGACATCCTTTGGAGGAACAAGTATGCCGACATCCTTATTGATGAACCCACTAGGTCCCGGTATATCGCTGGCTATTACCGGCTTGCCGCAAGCCATTGCTTCGATATAAACCACCCCAAAGTTCTCGTACAAACTCGGCATAACGAAGAAATCACAATTCTTCATGAAGCTGTATACCTCAGGCTGTCTGCCATGAAATACCACATTCTCTTGCAGGCCCAGTTTTGCTGCCATTTGCTCGTATTCACTCCTTTGTGGGCCATCGCCAACTATGTCAAGGACGAAATCATCCCTTTCCCTCCTTACGAGGTTCAGAGCTTCAAGCAGGTAAGGAATGCCTTTTCTTTGTGAGAATATGGCAACCAACAGTAGACGTTTCTTCCTATCCCCTCTTCGTTCAAGTGAAGAGGGGCAAAACAATTCGGTATTGACTACGTTGGGTATAATGTGGAAATTGTTCCTTATGCCATACCCTTCCAAATTCCGCTGTAATACATCGCTGACTGGCAGAACTGCTCTGGCCCGATTCAAGGCAAACCGTGCTGCGAGACGGCGCTCCCAAGTCAACTCCCGCGTGATGAAATTAGTCCAATGCTCGGTAACAACAACAGGGATACCATAGACTCCACCCAGGATAACCGCTGTCACCGCAGCAGAGTAGACGTGAGCGTGTATGATATCGGGCCTCCAGCCCTGCCTCACGAACCTGCGGAAGTAGGAGAACGTGCTGTACAAGCGAAGGGCCCTGGAGATGGAGGAGTAGTCCCTAGCCGATGGGCAGCGATACCTGATCCTGATAGTCCTGATACCATCCTCCAGGGCATCAGAGACGTCATACAGTCCCTTGATCCTGCAATGGAGGCTGTGATAGGCATGCATCACCACAACGTCGTTGTACAGGGAAGCCGCCTTGGCATGCTCCCTGATAAACACCCCGCTCAGAGGGCTGACCTCAGAAGGATACCAGGCAGGCAGAAACAGAACCCTTAGACGTTTCTGCCCAGCGGTCTCCAGCATGACAGACTCCTTTCATCCTCCTGCCAAATCAAGCACAACCTGGTAACACTCCCTGCCCACATCCTCTCCAGTTCTGAAGCGCCAAATAGAGGATCTCTGGTAGCTTCTCTGTCCCATCTCATGCCTTAAACCCGGGGTTTTTATCAAAGTCGATATCGCCCTTGCTAGAGCCTGAGGATCTCTGGGTGGAACCAGGATACCGTTTACTCCATCCTCTACTAACTCGGGAATACCCCCTACTCTACTGGCTACTATAGGAAGCCCCAAGCACATAGCTTCAACCAATACGATACCGAAGGATTCGTACGTTGATGGTAAAATAAAAATGTCAGCCTTTTTATACAACTCTATCAGTATGTCTGCCTTCTCGATCCTCCCTGCAAAATGAACCTGTTCCCGAATATTAAGTTCCTTTACCATCGTCAATATTCTCTTGGTATACGGAGGAGAGACAGAGCTGTCTCCAACAATGTTCAATCTAGTATCTTTCCCATCCAGGATACTTAGCGCCTTAAGTAGATATTCAATCCCCTTACGCGGAACGAAGTAGCCGACAAAAAGCAGGTTGACATGACTCCCGTTGGCACCCAATGAAGGTGGTACTACACAGTCACTGAATACCGATCGGATAGGAGGATAGACCACCCTCAGCTTATACTGTGGAACTCCCATCATGGTAGCCGTGTCCTGAGCCATGGTCAGGCTTGAGGCAATGACCATGTCCATTGGCACGAAGAAAAGCCGGCTTACTATCTTATCAGCGAAGTTCTTGAGACGGGATCTCCGATAGCCGAAATTGAATACCTGCACCGTGGCCACCAACCTTGCCTTTCTCGTCAAATATATGAGGAAGTTGGATAGAAGTAGATGCAAATGCGATGAGTAGTCCTCCATAAGGATAACGTCTCTGCCGCGGCGCAATCTGACAAATCGCCAGAGATACCACAAATTCGTCAACATCAAGCTCTTCTTGATGAAACGACCCGGCGAGTTGTCAGTCTGCAGAAACTCGACTGTTACACCTGCCGCCTCAAGATACTTGGCCACTTCGGCAAGATACTGGTCGCCCCCGGTCACAATATGATCAAGCTTGGCGCCAGCATAGACAACCCTCATAGCTTCTCCTTCGAAAGCCCACCTTCCTCCCGAGTCACACTTCTGATCGCCAGAGTGATCCCCATAGCCAACCACAAGGGAAGTGCATACATAAGACAGTCGTAGGTAAAGAGCCAGACCAGACTGGCAAACATGGATGCTAAAGTTCCAATCTGCAGGTAACGCAGCCAACCATCCATACTTCTTCGGAGATTTGATATTCCAACCGCAACCACTGAGCCCATGAAAACCAATAGCAGTAGCATACCGAGCTAACCCCCCCTCAGCTAACATGAGAACATAGGAGTTATGAGGATAGTTCAGCAGCACTCTCAACCCTCCCGTCCCCACGCCAAAGATCGGGTTTTGGTGGAATATCTCCATTCCGTAACGAATCCAAGATGCCCTGTCACTATACGCCCCATGTTCTAGAGCGCTCATCCCGCCAGTAATGCTTTCTACAGCAGCAAATTTGGCCTGCATTGACTCAGGTATCAATTTGCTACCTGCCAAACCATATGCCGCCAGAAAGACAACCAATAGAATAACCACGATGATGGCCCCTAAGGCCCTGGCTTTATTCTTGAGCGGTATAAGGAACCACATGGATGCCAAACCTATTCCCAAGGCAATCCAGTTCGTTGCAGACAAAGAGATACCAATGGCTAACAATATGAGAAAGAGGGCAATTATGACCAAGATTCTCCGAGGGAGTGACATCTTCAGGCCCAGCAGGAATGGAATGCATATGAGGAAGGAAACCACCAGGAAGTTCGCCATATAATTGCTGTCATAGAATACACTGGTGATGCGTTCTCGTGACCAGTTAGAACCAGAGAATACCTCACTGCCCCAGAAGGAACGGTAGATGTTGCCAATGAAATCGTAGGCTACAACTCTTTGCAGTAACCCCACTATGGTCACCGCTATGGCCGCCGCCGTAAGACAATAGATGGTCAGTTTCAATTGGCTTCTATGCTTTATGAAACTCCCTATTATGATGAACATTAAGAAAGTGGGGATGATCCAAAGAAAGAAGGTAGGTCCCTGATCTGTCAGCGGATTTGGGAACAGAGTCCCCTGCTCAGAGTATTCTCTAAACCAATAAGACACAAACATATAGACAATGAGTACAATTCCAAGGAATAGCGGCACACTCAAGACACGATTTACCCTAGTCTTTTTCTGCACAAACGAGCTGATGCCAAAAATTATGAGAGCAACAATCGGGAAACACATCACAATGTAACCCGGCATGCCAAATACAGAACGCATCAATGGCAGGGTGAGAACCATCAGTGTCAAGGCTAATCCGGGTGTCAGCAATAGCCAGATCAGAAGAAGGCACCCCAGCGGCACAGCAGCAATGAATGGCTGCCATACCACTAGCAACCCGGTTAGTGCTACGCTGATGAGCGTTAGCACAATAGCAGCCTGTTGGCTAGCTTTGGTAGCTTGCGGTAACACACCCTCTCTACGTAGTACAGGCAGCATCATAGTTGTTCTCAACTTGTTTTAAGCACGTTTATGGAGCAACATCACCTTTCCTTATTGGCATAGACTATCTCTCTTTTATATAGCGAAACTTCAAACCCCCGCCTTGCCAACTGAGGAACAACAGTTCTATAGGTTGGTTCTCCATTTACGACATGGTAGGCAGCTATTGCCAGTTTAACGTCAGTTCTTAACGTCTGATCCATCCCCTTTAGTGCCTCAATCTCCGAGCCCTCAATATCCATTTTGATGAAATTAACTTGGGATAGACCCAGCTCTCGCAACATATTGTCCACAGTATCAACTTCGACCGTAATAGATTTATCTCTATCTTTCGTCCTATAGAATGCGTCTGCGCATAGACTATCGGCACCTTGATGGCTGGCCAGATGGAGCTCTAATTTGCCCTTCGTGCTCCAACCCCCTTTCTGGACAGCGACCACGTTTGTCAACCCATTTGCTTCGATATTCCTGAGTAAAAGGGCAAAATTGTTCGGCTCTGGTTCTATCGCAATAACCCTGCCCTCGTTACCAATGGCATGGGCCGCTTTCACCGCGAATGTCCCTACATGCGCACCTATATCTACGACCGTATCACCTCTTTTGAGTCGGTAACCACGCTCATATACACTTAGATATACAACTTCGTATAAGATTTCAAAGAAACTGCCGAATGATGGATAATCCTTCATTTTGGATAATTTCTGCTGGTCTCCGTATTTCATCCAGCGGCGCTCAGTCTTATCCTTCGACCCGTGAAGCTTTATGCCATTATCTAACTCCACCAATAAGACGCCATCTTCCACTAACCCCGCCTTCCTTATCCGGCTATTCAGGCTATGGACAGGGGGATTACATCGGCTGTAGTACTGTTTCCGCAGGACTTCTTTAAAGTTGCCCTCCGGTAGTGGTCGGCCGATAGCCCAACCGAAGATCTGACTAGCACTGCTTATTGCCTTCATCTTCTCATCTTCTCCCTCATTGCGACCAACCTTCTCAACTCAGGACCGAAGATTAGGCAGGTTAGCATGGCAAAGCTGGCAAGATAGACAAGCATTGGAGCAATGGTACCCCCGATCAGCAGAGATGAGGACAAGAAGACACCGAGATAAATCAATATTCCTAAAAGGTTTCTTGCCATCCGAAATCGGGACTCACCCGTCATATTCCTGAGCTCGATTTCATTCAGCAGATACCAGACCAGAAAGATTATCAGATTGACAACTGCCACACTCAGTAGGGTCCCCACTAGTTTTATAGCCAGGATATTCAACCCTACCAAGAGACATAAAATGACAAATCCCCAAAGCAAGTACCGCCGCTGCTTGCGATACACCCAATAGTAATTCTGGTGGATGATTTGGATCACTACCCCAAATCCCACGGAGCAAAACAGGACACGAAGTATAGGCAGGCTCTCAGAATAGTGGGGCAAATATAGGCGAATGACTAGGCTCATCGGAAAGAAGAGGGACAGCATTAAACCCCATAGCATTATCAGCAGAGGCTTCCCTTGAGAATAGGCCTTTTGCCGCACATCGTCAGATGCAGCGGAGAGGTGAGGAAAAGCAACAGTGGACACCGAATTAACCAGAGTGTAGATAGTTGCTAGAAGGGAACCGGCAAAAGCATACAGGGCGAACTTCTCCACAGTGAAGAAGGAACTTGTCATCAATCTGTCTAGGCTGAGGATAATAACAAAGGCCATCCCCCCCAGCATCACAAATATACCTGACGATATGTTTTCCTTCCCGTAGTTAAGCAGTGCTGATAGAGAAGATCGCTTGAGAATAACATACTTGCGGAGGTAAAGCCCCAGAACTACTAGGTTCAAGAACGTCATCGCTAGCCCCATGGCTATGAAGTAGTAGAATCGGAGATAGCCGAGGGAAATCAGCAATAGCACACCACCTGCACTGGCAATACACATACCTATATTCACAATGCCAGCGAATTTGAATCTCCTGGTAGCGATTGTTACACGGTAGAAGAGCTCCTGGATGCCGGAAATGACCATGAACGGGAGTAACATAATTAGCAACCATCCTATGGGCAGGCTCGTGAATGAAAAGGAATATCAGCAATGCCGAGGGAACAACCACAGCCATTAGTTCTAGAAAAATAAACCTGGTGGCACGATCGATCTCAGCGCTAGCCTCAGTGATGTCTTTCCCCGATAGCCTGAGGTAAACTCCATCTGTGAAAGACAGATAGAGCAGACTGACATATGTAACATAGAGGTAAAACAGCTGATAGTATCCGTAGTCCTCGATAGGAAGATACTTAGGTATCAGGAGTGCGGCACCACCACTTATTGCTAGGCTGATTAGACTGCTGCCGGTGAAGATAAAGGTATCCGTAAAGAAGCTTCTGACACTATTTGCCTGGCTCGTTGCCACAGTCTGGACGCCGCCAGAACTGCCAGCCCCCCCTCATGTATACTCGCCTCTTTTGCCTTCAATACCCTTCTCCCTTCAACAACGACCTTCCCTCATATTATGTGTACTAGCATATTGATCTTCTACGATATATATCCCCAAAACAAAAAAGGCCATCTGAATTTAAACGGTTGACGTTTCAATAAAACAACAAGGGATCCCCTGACAGATTGTCCCTAGCCGATCCCTGCTGAGTTCGGGATACAATGTTTTCGGCCATGATCTTCCCTATCTCTCGAATCGACCGCGAATTGAGCTGAATAGGCGGCTTACAGGGGAAGGCTGCCACTTGGCCTGCCTTTTCTTGGTCGGTTCGACAGCAGATTCTTTGCGAAATCTGCCCAAGACGCGACTCGTAACGGAACTCTGACGCGGCTTGATATTGATCTCCTCAGTAGCCAGCCGCTCGTGAACCCTGGTGACAAACTCGCCCGAGGTAGTAGGGGCTATAGGGCGTTGCCGTTCACCTTCCTCTTCCTTCTCATCATGACCGTCATGACCATGATGGCCGTAGTAACTATAGTAACCATAGTAGCCATAGTAGTAACCACTACGGCCACGAATTCTCTTGCCATTAAGCACTACCCCAATGACATTTGCACTGCCCCTGATCAGAGATTCCTTGGCTTCGGTTAGCGCCTCACCGGTAGTACTTCCCACTTCCACAACCATTATCACCCCGTCTACTTTGGCGGCCAGGATCGCTGTATCAGCTACTGCCAAGGTAGGTGCAGTGTCTAATATAACCACATCAGCCTCTCTCTTGAGTTGGTCCCGTATAAAGTCAACACGCGGTGAGCCAAGAAGCTCGGCAGGATTAGGAACCGATGTTCCGGCAGTGAGCACTCTCAGCCCTTCAAAATCGGTGGGCTGGAGAAGAGCAGACAGGTCAACTTGCTCAGCCAGAGGCCGACCAGTCAAGCCCAGACTGCCAGAGGCTTTGACAGTATCACGCATGCGGAGCATATTGGTGAACCCACGGGTATTGGAGAGATGAAAGAAGTGGTGCTGGGTGGGATGCCTCAAATCGCAATCCACAAGTATCACCCGCCTTCCTGCTTGGGCCAGGGCTATCGCCAGATTGGCAGTCACCGTGCTCTTGCCTTCGTTCATGCCTGCACTGGTCACTGCTATGGTGTGCAACGGCTTGTCCAGGCCGACGAACTGGAGATTAGCCCGTATCTTTCGATAACCTTCCAACACGGCGCCTTTTGGGTGGACTTCAGTCATGAGTACACAGTCTCGTTTCTTGTCTTTCTTATCCTTCTTAAAACGCACAATGGCCCCTAATATGGGTAAACCAGTCAGCCTGATGACATCCTCGCTGGTCTTCACGGAACGGTCCATATACTCAATGAAGAAGGCACTTCCAATAGTGAGGATAAGACCAAGGGCGCAAGCCAGAGCAACATTCCTCCAGGTGTTGCGGCTCAGCGGCATGCTGGGGGCAGAGGCCGGCTCCATGACGACAACAGCATTGGCTACCATAGCGCGCCCCAGTTCTGCTGTCCAGGCACTCTGAAGCAACTGAAGCTGCTCAAGTTCAGCCTCTTCATCAGCTGTCCTATCTGGCATTGCCTCCAACGCAGCTATCTGACTGTTTATCGTAGCCAGCGACTGATTGGCCTGACTAACGAAAGTTTCCTGGTACCACTTCACAAAGATTCCAGCAGTGGTATTGGCTATCAACGCAGCCCTTGATGGCCTCCAGTGCTTAGCACTCAATCTTATGAGACTAGTATTGCTATCCGTTTCAACAACTATTACTTTAGCCAGAGTTTCACGAGTGTACGATAGACTGGGGTCAATTTCATTGAGCTTGCTGACGACTTCCTGCATCACCGAGGGCTGTTTGATTAGTTCAGCCACGCTGGACGTAGATGTACCATACTGGTACTGCGAAGAATAGAGCTCCTGATTGGTATTCTGCTGAACAAGGAGAACGGTGGTAGCCCGATAGGTCTCCTCTGCCCTCTGACTGGCAAAGTAGGCTACGCCGCCGCTAATTAAAATCCCAGCCAGAATCAACCATAACCATTTGCGGACCACTGCCCCGTAGTGCCGTATTTCCATAGATACCCTCCTCTCACTTGATTGATAACCACTCGGGATCAGGACTGATCACTGATAATATCTAAATAATCCTATACGATTTATATCTCTAAGATATGTTAAACCAATATCTGCATTTCTGCAAGTACCAACCTGCTTTCTACTGATCTCATGAGTCAACCTCATGGACATATGCAACTCTAACCAGCACCCCAGCCAATATCCAGAATATGGGAGAGACTATGTAATAATAGGTACTCACCCCCTGCGCCACTATACCCACAGGTGAGGTTTCGAAAAGACCATGAATGCTTATCGCCAGAATAGCAGCCAGGATACCTATGGCGAAGCCACGCCAATGGTGAGAAGCAGAAGAACGGAACACCTTCCAAGCCACTTTGAAAAGAACAGCCAAGGCGCAGAGTAAAGCCAGCGCCCCCACAATGCCCACATCGGCATAGAACTGCAGATAGGCATTATGGGGACCAAAATCCGGCTGAGAAGAGTAGTACTGGCTGAGATAGCCCAGGCCGCAGCCGGTCACGGGATGGTGTTGAATCACCCCCCAGGCATGCTGCCACAGGGCCACTCTTTCTGCTAGACTCGAATCAGGGCGGAAGGAGACGAAGTGGTGGGGATCGAACCAACCGTGTTTGAAACCCCAGTAGCCTACTGCTACAGCCGCTGAAGCCGGTAGTAATGACCAGCGGCTCCGACAGATAAGGAGAAAGAAAACAGCAATCCCTAGAGCAAGCCATGCCCCTTGACTCCCAGCCAGGAGCAGCACCATCAAGAAGAACCCACTTAGGAGAATGGCTAGTGTCCTGATCCATATCCTCCCTGCAAACAGCACAATGCCCATAAGCAGGATGAGAACTGTCTCGACTGATATGAGCAGTCCGTGGGTGCTGGTGATTATAGGGGTAATGATATTGGCCGCACGGGGTACCTGCGGGAGGTGCTGAGCCCATCCCTGAACCCAAGCTCCGATCCGCACAGCTACGGGAGGTGTTAACACGCCTTCCCTGAACGACAGCAGGGCGGCGGCTGCAATAGACAGAATGGCAATGACCAATCCCCACTTGATATAGGCTGGGTGACTGATATTAACCAGCATATAGTAGAGCAGAATACAAGCCAACGCACTCTGGAAAGCCCCCAGACTTATGCCCCAGTCCGGTGAGGCAAATAGTCCCACAATGGCAGCTACCAGGAACAAGCCTATGGGAATATCAAAGGGTGTACTCAGACTGAAGTAGCCCCTTACAAAACGGCGCAAGAGAAAAGCAAATGAGGCTATCATCAATCCCACCCAAGAGTACTCGTTGCCCCAGAGGAGGCCGGCAAAGGCCAGACCCAACGCCGGAATCACCCAGAGTGGTTCAACACCAAGCAGTAGATCTGCAAACCTAGCGATGAAGCCAAGGCAAGCATGGGATTCGCCAGCCGCCTTTCGCCTCACCTCCGGATAATCTCCGTGCCGGATGTCAGGATTTCTCGAAAACCCAAAAAGATGTACTGCCATCTATTGCCATTGGAAACCCAGAATTCGCTGCACAGTGCAATCTCCCCCCCTTCGGAATGACCCCACTGTAAACGCCTTACAGTCTTAAATCAGATAGGGGATTTCCCCCTCTCC
>CAVRFM010000017.1:0-66507 GCA_963720375.1 uncultured Chloroflexia bacterium
ATACACCACACCTACTGTCTCTACTGTGCTAAGATTCATAGTCACCGAACATATTTCGGGTTTCTGAAATTCTATTCTTGACCATAGTAAATATATCATATAGTTTAATATCTTACAAGTTATATGATATTACGATTTGTGCATATGATACAACAATTAACGGATAAATGCAAGGGATCTAATTTTTAAACTGGTTACTGGCCGAGTATGCCTTCATGTATTGTTGTAGCTAGACCATCTAGAAAAACAACCTGCCAGACTCGACTCACTTGAAGAGCCCGAGGCTTAAAGCTAGAATGGAAGACCTGGAAGCCCGGCCGCCCCGATTGGCAAAGGAGGTAGAAAATGGATTATGTTGAAGTGCTGAAGCATCTGATTTCCATTGACACCTCCATCGCCCCAGAACTCGACCCGCATCTGAACTATTCGGAAACGGTCGATTATCTGGAACCTCTGTTCAGAGAAGCCGGATTCGAAACCCAGATGGTTGTCGTTCCCGGAGAACATGCTGAGGGCAGAAAAGGCAGGATCAATCTCCTGGCACATCGAAGAAGCCCAGGAAAGCCACGGCTGCTCTTCTATACACATATTGATGTGGTGCCAGCGCAAGGATGGGAAGCCTTCAAGCCTAAAGTGGAGGATGGCAAAATCTACGGTCGTGGAGCGGCCGATATGAAGGGCGCAATAGCTGCCCTCCTGCTAGGGCTGGAAATCGTGAAGGACCGACCTCTGAAGTACGACACGTCGGTGATGGTCACCACCGATGAGGAGATGAGCCAGGCCAGCCAGATTCGCTACCTGGGCCAGTTCCTCCAGCCGCTCGCAGGGGCCTTTGTCTTTAGTCTTGATACCAGCTTCGGCTATGTACAGATAGCCAGCCTGGGGCTTGTTCAAATTAACATCATTGTGAAAGGGAAATCGGTGCACTCCGGGATGTCTCACCTGGGCGAGAATGCGGTGGAGCAGGCAAGTCCGGTACTGAACGCCCTCCTCAAACTGAAGAAGAAGGTTACTCAGAGGAGGTCAAAGGTTCCTGTCCACCCCGGGGCCGGGCTGACCGTGATGGAGCCTCGTTTAAATGTGAATATGATCCACGGAGGCCTCAAGGTGAATATTGTGCCTGATGAATGCACTATCTCTGTGGATAGAAGGCTTATACCCGAAGAAACCGTAGAAGAGGCTGAAAGAGAGCTGATGCAAACCCTCTCCTTAGTTAAAGGAGTCCGGTGGGAGATCGGCGATGTGGTCAGAATTCCCACCCTCCCTCCTTTGCGAGACCCGATCGTGGACGATCTGGCTGGAATAATCCGCGAGGTAACCGGCCAGACCGGCGCTTATGGTGAGATGGGCTCAGGAGACTTCGGCCCCGTCGTCAGGCTGGAGTGGGGTGCCAAGCTTTTGGGCCTGGGGGTAATCCGCTCGGATTGCGGCATTCATGGCAAAAATGAATTTGCCTACCAAAGGGATATCGAAGACCTGGCAGCCATAATTGCCCGTTTTCTATCGGCTGATTGACAATAACAATAATAGAAGCTGGCTGGGAATCTCCAGCCAGCCAACGAATATCCCTCAGAATCAGAATTAGCCAAGCTCACCTGGGAAGATCAAGACCTCTGGTGGCAATAATGTTTCTCATCACCTCCGAGGTTCCTCCGGCAATGGTATTAAGAAGGGTTTCCCTGACCAGATACTCCATCTTCCCATGCATCGGCGCCCTCTTGGAGTCTCCCTGAAGCAATCCCAGAAGCCCCATGATTTCCATTCCGGTAGCTGCCATCCTCTGCGATAGCTCGCTACTGAAGAGCTTCGATGCCGCAGCCTCGTAGTTAGCCACGGTGCGTTTCGCTTGCAGCCAAGCCAGCCGATAAACAAACAACCTGGCAACCTCAATCTCAGTGGCTATCTGCGCTATCTTTTGCCTGACAAGATCGTTATCCCTGAGCGAGGGTGTCTTATTGACATAATCCACCAGTTCCTCGAAAATCTTCTTCACTCTTCCAACAGAAAGCACGCGTTCAAATTCCAGGGCGGTCACGGTATAGTAGAACCCGCGGTTTTTCTCACCCACCAGGTTCTTCTTTGGCACCATCACATTATCGTAGAAAACCTCATTGGTGCGTGTGCCATCGATACCCCAGAGAGGGCGAAGTGTGATACCAGGGCTGCTGAGGTCCACAATGAACAGAGAGATGCCCTTGTGCTTGACCACATTGGGGTCCGTTCGCACTGCTATCCAGTGATATTGGGAGAAGTGGCATCTGGTATTGAAAACCTTCTGCCCGTTGAAAACATAGTGGTCTCCGCGTTCCTCAGCCTTGATCTGCAGGCTGGCCAGATCGGATCCCGCCTGGGGCTCGGTGTAGCCCAGAGCAAATTCAATCTCGCCGCGAGCAATCCGCGGGAGGTAATCCCTTTTCTGTTCCTCTGAGCCATAGAGCATAATGGTCGGGCCAGCCACACCGGCACCTACCGTCAGGGCTTCATGTGGCAGTGCCTCAGCATAGTCCAGCTCCTCATGGATTATGAAGCGATAAATAGATGGAAGGCCAAGTCCTCCATACTCCTTCGGCCACGTAGGAGTCAGCCATCCCCTGGCCCCCAGCTTTCGAACCAATCCCCATGTGTGAGGCCCCCAGCCGATGCCAGACTCACCTTCCTTTATGATTTCAGGAGTCACCTCTTTCTTGAGGAAATCCCGAACTACCTGACGAAAGGCTTCTTCTTCCTTCGAAAAACCAAAATCCATTCTTCCCCCTGTTAAGACGCTCAAACCCTGCTATCGATTCTAATGAATTTGCTGGGGCAGCGTCAAACCTGAGCCAAACCAAAGCCGGCACATACCACACCATGCTAGATTTGCATTGGCTTCGGACATTGCCCATACTAAGTGAAGCTATCAGAAACACAGGCCTCAAATGCCAAAACGAAGAGCACCAAGCATCCTCAAACGGCCCCATGCCGATATCATTGGCCGCAGTATTCTCTACTATCCCGTCCTTCCTTCCACAATGGATATGGCCAAGAAGATGGCCAAAGAGGGCATGGACGAAGGAGCCGTTATCATTGCCGGCGAGCAGACGGAGGGAAGAGGAAGACTGGGGCGGAAATGGGTGGCGCCTCCCGACAGCAGCCTATCGCTGTCTATTATCCTCCGTCCCAGTATGAATCAACTGCCCCAGCTCAATATGATTGCTTCGCTCGCCGTTGTCCGGAGCATCCAAAACGTAACCGGACTGAGGCCACTCATCAAGTGGCCCAATGATGTCCTCCTCAACGGCAAGAAGGTGAGCGGCATATTGATCGAGAACGTTTTCGAAGGTGCTGAACTCAGGGCTGCCATCGTGGGTATCGGGATTAATATCAACCTTGATCCCTCCTCCTTTCCTGAAATTGCTTCTATAGCTACCAGTTTATCCATCGAAGCACACAGGGATGTATCCCCACACGCAGTACTAACATCGTTTCTCGACGCACTTGAGGAACTCTACAAGGAATTGCGTGAGGGAGGGAATGTCTACAAGAAATGGCTTCCTTTCGTCGAAACAGTAGGTAAAACGGTGCGGGTGAAGTCCGGAGAGGCCGTCGAAGAGGGTTATGTAGAATTGATCGACGCCAACGGCAGCCTGATACTGAGAAAATCTGATGGAAGGCGACTGACCATGATCGCCGGTGAGGTTACCTTGCACATCTGAGCCACTGCTGTTCCAGGAGGTAAAAACAAGATGGACGTACTATCCGCAATTCACACCAGAAGGAGCGTCCGCCACTATAAAGCGGAGCCAGTAAAAGAAGCAGACCTTAAGGTTGTTCTGGAAGCCGCCCGCTGGGCTCCATCCTGGGCCAATACCCAATGTGCCAGATTTATCGTGGTCCGCGACCCAGCGATCAAGGTCAAGCTGGCAGGCGCACTCAATCCTGGCAATCCTGCCACCGCCGCCATCACCGAGGCACCCATAGTCATAGCGGCCTGTGCCGTGCTGGGCAAAGCGGGTTACAAGCGCGGCGAAGTCTGTACCGACAAGGGCGACTGGTTCATGTTTGATGTTGGTCTGGCCATGGAGAACCTTGTACTCGCTGCCCACTCCCTTGGGCTAGGAACAGTACACGTTGGCCTTGCGGATGCTAAGAAGGCAGCCGAGGTTCTGCAACTGCCTCCCGGTGTGGTATTCGTAGAAATGACCCCCCTCGGTTACCCCAACGAGGAGCCCAGGGTCATACCAAGGAAGGAACTCTCGGAAATTGTGTTCTACGACAGGTATGAGCAGAAATAGGCGGCCCTATACCTCCCGCGGCTCAGGTTAGGCAACAAAAGCTGAGCGGCGCCGTCTCCGGCGCCGCTTCGTGTATCTGATGAGTCGCCTCGACTATTTCTTCTCGGGCGGAGCGGGAGGAGCGGGGTTCACATAGTTGAGCAGCAGGAACTTGGGTACCAGTTCCTCCAGCTCATCAATCGTCCACTTCTCGCCCTTGCGATGGTCCTTGTGTATGGTCTTAATCAGCGCTGGCTCTGAATAGATGCCGACCGTGCCACCAGCGGCTCTGAAGGACAGACCATTTATATTGGCCGCAGCGTCGGTGCAGAGATAGACTACGATCGGGGCGATGAACTCAGGCCCGGGCATGTTGAGACGGTCTTCCAATACCTGCTTGCTGATCTTCCCCTCTTCATACTGCCTCTTAAAGTTCGCCTTAACCGTATCATTCATGGTCATCCTGGTGGCTGCCATCGGGACGATGCAGTTGCAGGTTATTCCCAGCCTGCCGTTCTCCATAGCTATGACTCGGGAAAGGCTGGTTATGGCACCCTTGGAGGCGCTGTAATTGGCCTGGCCCGGGGCGGCGCCCAGCCAAGCCACCGAACTTGGGTTGATGATCCGGCCCCAATTCTGCTTCCTCATATACGGGAGAGCATGACGGCAGGTATTGAATGTTCCCTTGAGGTGCACCTTGATCACTTCATCCCATTCCTCTTCACTCATGTTGTGCAACATGCGATCTCGAAGAACGCCTTGCGAGTTGACCAGGATGTCGATCCTGCCGAACGTGTCTACACAGGTCTTGATCAGTCTCTCAGCAGCCGCAAAATCGCCCGTGTTCTCGAAGCTGGCGATGGCAGTTCCGCCCGCCTTATTGATGTCAGTAGCCGTCTCTTCTGCCGGCGGCAGTTGATGTCCGGCTTCCGGCGTCTTGGTGACACCATCAACCACGACCTTCGCGCCCTCGGCAGCCAAGGCCAGCGCTATTTCCCGGCCGATACCCCTGCCAGCACCCGTGACTACCGCGTTCTTACCTTGAAGCTTCGTCCCCATATCCTTGACTACCTCCTTAGAAATACTTGTACATAGTGAGGGCGCCGATCAAAGACACGAAAGCATCATGTCAGAGTCGACGCCCATTAATTCATTTCTCCTTGTGAACTAGACGTCAGGAGCACCGGTAATAGTAATACCACACACAAACTGGCCAGGGAAGCCGCCCTGGCTGTGCGCCAGTCCGAACTTAACGTCCTTGAGCTGCCGGGACGGGTCCTGCGCCTTCTTCTGGAACTGGGAGTAGAACTCGTATACCTCGCGGCAGCCGCTGGCGCCGATGGGATGGCCAAAGGATTTCAACCCGCCGCTGATGTTGATCGGTATCTCGCCATCCTGCTCCCAGGCACCGCTCTCAACATCGTCCTTGCCCTGACCGTAGGCACAAACACCCATAGACTCCACGCCGATTAGCTCGGCGATGGAGAAGCAGTCATGGACCTCGCAAAGGCTCAGTTCCTTCCGGGGGTTCTTGATGCCCGCGGCGGCAAAGGCTTGCTTCGCGGCGGACTCGGTGGCATCCCAGTAGGTGAAATCGTAAGTTGTCATCTCTTTGCCCCACCCAGGGCTGGCGGCGATGCCGAACCCCTTGATGGTGACGTAGTCATGCTTGTGGTTGACGGCATACTTCGGCACGTCCTCAGTACGGCACATAACGGCCGCTGCCCCGCCATCGGTGACTCCACAGCAATCGAAGAGTCCCAACGGCCAGGCAATTATGGGGGCATTCATCGCCTGCTCTATGGTTATCTCCCGGCGCAGCATGGCTCTGGGATTCCGGGCACCATTGTGATGGCTCTTCACGGATATCTTGGCCAGGACTCTCTTCCCTTGCTCCTTGGTCAAACCCCACTTGCGGAAGTAGGCCGTGGCCGCCATGGCATATCGTCCGGGCGCAGCACCCTGCTCCGCGGCATACATCGGGTACACTTTTCCCGGTGCGCCGGCAGTCACCAATCCGCCAAAGCCAAAATCCTTCAGCTTCTCGAATCCTATCGCCAGCACCAAATCATACTGCTTTGATGCCAGACCAAGGGCCGCTCCACGAACGCATTCGGCCCCCGAGGCGCAGCCGTTTTCAACGCGGGTGATGGGAATCTGTTGCAACTGCAGCGTCTGGGCCACTACCGTCCCCATGGTGGCCAGGTCATTGACGTAGTATCCTACCCAGCACGCCTCAATCTGCTTGCGGTCTATGCCCGCATCCTTGAACGCCTCCGTGCCGGCCTCGGTGATGAGATCGAAGATGTCATAATTCCATAGCTCACCCCACTTGGACAACCCCATCCCGATGATAGCGACTTTATCTCTAATACTCTCTGCCATCTCTTCTATCTCCTAACATCTAACATCTGGCAACCTAGCATCTTACCGGGCGGCCCTTCCACATGTAGTTGCGGAAGCCCGACCCTTCTTTATTGCCGTCGAATACCAGCCTGAAGGTCAATTCCATATCAATACCGACATCGATTTTCGCAGGATCTCGGTCGGTCAATGAGGAGTAGTACCGGCCGCCGCCCTCGAAATCAATCACGGCTCTCACCAGCGGTAGGATGATCTCCCTGGCACGCTCGTCAATACTGTAGGTGACCAGCTTGCCCTTCTTGTCGGAAAGCCTGACGGGCTCGAAGTTGTCCTGGGTCTGGCAGTACATGCAGAATCGCTGCCTGGGGTACTGGATGTTGCCGCAGCTCTTGCACTTCAACCCGTAACCGGAGTAGAACCCCTTGTGATCTCTCCAGACAAAGGTGAAGGCAGATCGGCGGGTGGGCCGCACGCTGGGCGCCCATTCCATCATGTCACGCATCTGCAGATAGACACCATAGTTGGTCAGAGGTGTCTTGGAGGCAAGGTGCCTCTTGATGCCGCGTCTGTTGCGCACCTTCTCGATCTGTGGCTGCACCTGCAGGATGTAGGCATCGACGCCATCGCCATAGTTGGCAAACAGGATCTTGTCGCCCGGCTTGGCATCCTCCAGCGCCTGCACCAGCGTCATAGGAGCGGAGGCCGAGCCCGTGTCGCCCACCGCATCGTAAAGCGGCGTCACCACCTGCGTCTTGGCGTCCAGCCCGACCTTGCTGGCTACCGCGCCATGGCTCCGAGAATCCGCACCGTTGAAGACAGCCTTGGTGAAGTCCTTCGGGCCGACATTGTACTTCTTCATCAGTTCCTTGATCGCCTGCGGCAGAATCTTCTCCCAGCCTTCATCTTTAATGAAACGGTCTTCCCAAGCCCAGTGGTAGGTGTCGTTGGCCTTCAGCCAGGTATCGTGGAACTCGCTGGAGACAGCGTAGTGTCCCTCAACGCTGACCGCCACGTCCGAGTCGCCCAGTATGAACGCGGCCGCCCCGTCACCAAACAATGGTTCAAGCTCGGAGTTCGGCGCCGGCAGACGGCAGTCAGCCACCGCCACCGCGACCTTCTTCGACGCTCCGGCCTTGACGGCATTCAACGCCGCATTGAAGGCGCTGGTCCCAGACCGTATGGAGTTGCCGAAATCCGCACTGTCAATACCTTCGGGGAGATCAGCCGCCGCCCTGACTATGCTGGCCGACTGCTTCTCCTTGTAGGGCGCGCTGACCGAGGCAAAGTACATGCCATCGATGGTCTTCCGGTCGATGCCGGTAAGGCTGTCGACGACTGCTTCCACCGCCATGGTGATGCTGTCTTCGTCAGCATTTGCTACGGCCTTTTCCCCACGACCCGCCGATTTGCCCCAGACTGAGCCGAGGACATCTCGACTCATTCTGAACATGGGAATGTAGGCACCATAAGATACTATTCCTACCATCCTCTGCTCCTTTTAAACGTTTCTTTTCTTTGTCCAGACTCTAGGCAACGCTACTACAAGGACCTAAATTCGTGAACAGCAGATAGCTTCTCTGAATTGTCAGTGGCTTGACTTGTGCTGAGTGTAGGTCTTGCGTCTGGTTTCATGCCTAGTCAATTCTAATGATAAGATACCCCCCGATTACATGTCAATTTTTGCCATAGGCCACTGCACGTGATCATCAGGCTCAATTTGAAATCCTGCATAGCGATCTCAATATCCCTTTCCCCGGCATCTGCGAATCCTGAGGGACTGGAGGCAGAGCTTGCAGAGCTTATGGTATAATTATATATACGTCTATATCATAAATGATATAACTTCTCTTTCAAGGGTCGGGGGAATGATCTGCGTTCAAAAGATGCCCTGTGATACATGAGTTCTTGGAATCTGCCCTCTGGTTACTGCACAGAATCATGATGGAGCACAGACAATATGGTGAAAAGGAGTGAGAAGAGGTACACACCAGAAGAGGTATGGCAGGCTGACGGCGGCATACTAACGCTGGGTGAGGACGAAGTGAGGGCATTGGTTTCTCTTGCCCTATCCAAGGTACCGCAAAGGGTCACGGACAGGGTCCTGAAAGGCTGCCTTTTTGTGATGGCCAAGTACGAGTGGGGCAGGGCCACATTCATACCAAAAGAGCTGCTCAAAAACAGATGCGTTATAGCATTGTCGGAGAAATTACTCGATGAGGATAGCGACAGTGCTCAACACACTGTCCTCCACGAGGTAGCCCATTTTTATCTCGGACACATGCCTTCGGGTCTGGTCTCAGGATGCTCGGATGACCATGAAAGTCGGCTGGAAGAAGAGGCAGACCTGTTAGCAGCACAATGGTTGCAGGAATCTTGTCATGATAATCGCTGAGGTCAGCTAGTTCGGACCAAGAAAGGCCGCCCTCCTGCCTCAACAATCGTATCGATGCGCCGGCTATCCTGGCGGTGGCTTTTCAGCCACTTTGGATATGTAGAAGGTTCCCATTGCTTTAGCTACGAGGCGCCCATCGCACTGCACCGTTGATTCGAGAACAGCCAGATTCCTGGCCTTGTTGATGAGCTTTGCTTCAGCAATAAGCGTGCCGGATGAAACGGCCAGGAAATAGTTGATCTTCATTTCCACTGTTGCCAGTCTCTCGTCTTCGCGCAGGTAGTCGAAGAGTGTCCAACCCATAATGACATCCGCCAGCGTGCTCAGTGTTCCTCCGTGTACAGTCCCATACACATTGAGTACCTTTTCGTCAATCTTCAAAACGCACTGGCAGCCCCCATCCTCAGCCTCAGCAAAACGCAGGCCCAGTAGCTTGCCGAACGGACTAATTCTATCTGGTCGACGCGGGCTCTTCGCCATGTCACCTTACCCCCTCCTTCGAACTTTCAACAGAAAGGCTTTTCAATGCAGGTCAACCGGCCGACATACGGAGAGTTGCCTCCGCGTTCATCGGCGGCACATCGTCAGGATCGATGATGACATCTATCACTACCGGGCCCTTTCGTGATACCGCGGCATCCAGTACCTCGCCTACTTTCCCCGGTGAATCTAATCTGAAGCCCGAAGCCCCGAAAAACTTGGCAAGTTCTGCGAAGTCGGGGTTGCCATGCTCCGTCCCCAGGATGCGACCTCCAAACTGGATTTTCTGCCTGAAGTTCAGCACCCGGTACTGGAAATCGTTGAGGATCAGTACCTTGATGTTCATACCTTCGCGAACCGCTGTCTCCAGGTCCTGCATCGTCATCATGAAGTCTCCGTCCCCCAGTACTGCAAGCGCCGCACGCTCAGGATATACCATGCTGGCCGCCATCGCCGCTGCCAGCCCGAATCCCATCGACCCGAAGTTTACGGTGGATAGAAAGGTGAGGGGATGGTTGCAGGGCATGAAGGCCATCGGATAGAGCAGGTGCATTCCCGCCCCCACGCTGACTATCGTATCGTCCGGCAGCCTGCCTGCGAGTTCCTTCACGACATGCCCGGGGCAGGGCAATCGCCCTTCGCGACTGACGCACGACCAGAGAATGAGCCCCCACAACTCCCTCGCTTTGGCCAGCGTCTCGTTCCATGAAGCACGGGCTGGTTCCCTGCGGCTGCCCACTTCCTCAACTAGCCTTTGCAGAAACTCCGCCACGTCACATACAACAAGTCTGCTTTTTGGGGACTGCGGCTGGATGGAGCCCGGCGATATGTTCACCACCATCACATTCTGGGCCGTGAAAGGGCTGCTGTATTCATACGTGGTCATATCGCTGATGCCGGCACCAAGGCACAGAAGCACATCGCAGCTCTCCAGGGCTTTATCCGCCACCGGATTCCCGCCTCCGAAACCGGCTCGGCCCAGGCACAGCGGGTGAGTTTCCGGTATGGTTCCCCGCCCATTGCCGGTGGTAATCACAGGCAGTGAGAGCGCCTCGACAAACTGCACCAGTTTACTTGAGGAGCGCGAGTAAGCCACCCCACCGCCTGAAAGAACGAGAGGCAATCTGGCAGATTTAATCATATCCAGGGCATCTCTCACATCCGGCTGCTTTACCGGAGGCGGAGCATCACAGGCAAGTTCCATCGTTTCAATATCAACTTCCGCCCTTTCCGTCCAGACGTCTTCGGGGACTTCTATAAGCACAGGCCCCCGGGCACCGCTCATTGCAGCGCGATAGGCTGCAGAAAAAACCTCGGGTACGTGAGATGCCGCTTCCACACGGAAGGTGCCCTTGCACAGCGGCGCAAAGAGACGCCGGTGGTCCACCTCCAGCATCCCATCGCTTTTCGTCAGTCGCCGTTTCACCGCTCCGGTAATGACCATCAACGGAGACGAGTCTTTGTAGGCGTTCCCAACAGCAATCATGACATTCAGTGCGCCCGGGCCTGAGTGCACCAGGACTACACCCGGCCTTCCGGTGAGCCTTCCCTCGGCATCGGCCATGCTGCCGGCCACCTGCTCATGGCGGCATGAGACGTAGTGTATCCGGTCACGCACCTCGTAGAGCGCATCTACAAAAGCCACATTCGATGTCCCGATGATTCCGTAAATCCTGGACGTGCCCATTTTGAGCAAGGCCTTTGCCAGTGCTTGTCCTCCGTTCATTTGTTCCGACATCTGCGACACCCCCCTTCTGCCCGGGAGAATCACCGAGATATCCTCGGCTTGACCCCGTTTACGATATTGACTGGTTCCTGTCCCCTCAGGACACGCACTACATTATCAATGGTTAGATCTATTATACGCACCCTTGACTCGTTTGTGGCCCCGGCGATATGAGGGGTCAATATCACATTGGGTGCATTGAGGATAGGGTTCTCCGCATTGACCGGCTCCGTGGAGAAAACGTCCAGTCCGGCACCCTGCAGCCGCTTATCCTTCAAGGCCTGGGCCAGCGCTGCCTCGTCCACAATCGCACCCCTGGAGACATTTATGACTACCGCATTGTGTTTCATCCTGGCGATCCGGTCGGCACTGATCATGTTCTCTGTCTGAGGAGCCAGGGGCACATGAATAGTTATCACGTCTGACTCCGCGATGAGCTCGTCAAGAGAGCGGTAGGTCACTCCCAGTTCCTCTTCCTCTTTCGGCAATAGGCGGTTCACATCGTAGTAAATCAGGCGCGGGCCAAAAGGCATGGCTCTCTTTGCCACCTCTTTACCAATACGCCCGATTCCGATAATGCCCATGGTTTTACCAAAAAGCTCGAAAACCCCATGAATTGACATCTCGTCCTGTGCCCACTCCCCCCGCTTCATTTTCTCGTGAGCCAGAGCCAGTTTCTTCAGACATGCGAGTATAAGCATTATGGCATGCTCCGCTACCGCAAAGGTGTTGGCCCCCGCTACGTTGGCCACAGCTATACCCTCTTTGGCCGCTTCATCGACATCGATGTGCTGAAATCCGGTAGACGGCTGTTGTATAAAGACGCAGTGCCTGGCCGCCCGCATCACCTCGGCATCCATGGCGATATTATTGGTATAGTCGCCAATGATTACATGGGCATCGCTCACTGCTTTGATCAGGTCCTCCTTCGAAGCCCCCTGGTAGGAAACTATATGGACATCCGCGAGTTCATCGCCCTTCACCCTGCTTCCCAGGAGCATCTGGATAACCGCCTCCGGCAGCGGCGAAAGAACAAGTACATTTTTATTCTTCTTCATATCGGCCTCCCTCCTGCTAGTGTGGATCACCGGATGTAATTCTACAGTGGAACCGATATACGTTTCCAGCAACCAAGGCGGCAGCCATCCGCCAGCAGCTATCAGAAAGCTATTTCGTCTGTCATTACCATCCTCTCAACACCATCTATCCTCCCGATAGATGAGTTAACCTGTCCCATCTCTCTGAGTATCACATACCATATAGTAAGGTGGTAGAACCGTATACCCCTCAGACCCAGACACCAAAATAGACATAATGCCTGGGAGTTGACACCCTGCAATTTATCATGCTATCGTCTGAAACAATATAGATACGGTCATCATGGCATAATTGCTGTAACCTGCAAAGGGGGGAATGATCTACGACGGGATAACGTCGAAGAGCAGAACTGCAACAGAATCCCGCGTTGTGATTGCAGGGCTGCTGGCGCTGTTACTGATTCTCAGCATCTCAATCTCACTATTGGCAACACCTGCTCAAGCCCACGGTCCGGATGGATACGTCTGGATAGAATCCACCGGCAATCCGGTATTCACGGGAATCAATAGAGCATATTACCCTCGTGTAATCAAGGTGGGCGCTACCTACCACATGTGGTACACGGACGTGACTGCGACGAGTTCCTACCAAGTAGGATATGCCACTTCAGCCGATGGACTGGCTTGGTCTGCCCCGGCCGTGGTGACCGGGCTGACAGGGCAACCCGCCCACACCGTCGTGGTCAACATTGGGACGGACGCTTCTCCGCAGTACCGAATTTGGTACGAAGATGGTGCGACGGCGCCAGCCGGTAGCACTTGTTTCAGAACAGCAGTGTCCGATAATGGTACGGGTTGGACAAGCGACTCTGCAATCGGTGAGGACCCCAGCGCGGGACTGTTGATGACGGACAACACGTCGGATCCTGCCTACAAATGGCGCTATGGGACATACGGACCGGGAGCGGTGCTCTACAATCCGGCTGGATACAGTTCTCTGAACAAGATTGATCCGATGGGCAACAAGTACGTCATGTACTACGATCAGTACACCAGGGCTTGGATCACTGGTATCCAAGAGGCGACTATGCTGGCGATCTCAGCAGACGGTATCAACTGGTCAAGATATGGCAATGACCCAGTCGTCAATGCCTCCGGCGGATCATCAGTGTGGGATGCCCAGTATGTCTACGCCTGGTCGGTCATCAAGGATGCCATCGGCTATCACTTATGGTACAGTGGTGGCATTAACGGCAGCAACGAAGGAATTGGCTATGCTTACTCCGCTGACGGGCTTAATTGGACCAAAGATCCGCAGCATATATTCCACATAAATGACCCAGGGGTTCCCACATGGCGAAACACTAGAACCTACACTCCATGTGTCCTGCAGGAAGGCAGTATCTACAAGATGTGGTACAGCGGGGTAAGTTCCTCTGGGTACAGGGTTGGCTATGCTACGGCTGGACAACCCAGAGGTACCTCGACAGATCCGACGGGTGCCGTCAAGCAGACATTCTTCCAGAGGGATAGCGTATACTGCTCTGGCAGCTTCTTCGTACCCGGCGACAACGTGGATGTCTACATTGTTAAGGACGACAGTTGGTCTGACGGCCAGCACATACTGGGCGCCCTCTCAGTGAAATACAACGTGACCGTCGATGCTGCCGGTAATCTGCCTCTCACAATGATCTGGCCGGGACGGCTCATAGTTGGAGAATACGACATTGTCTTCGATACGAATCGGGACGGCATATATGAATCTGGAGTGGACGTCGTTGATAATCCAAACGACCCGGGATTCGAGGTCATCAATGATCCTGGGTCAGCACCAGTTTTCCCCAACATTTATGTCGGAATTGCAGCAGCCCTGGGAGCAGGCATAGTGGCCTATGCTGTCAGGAGAAGACTAGCAGCAAGATAGCAGGTGTCCCAAGATCACTGAATCGAGGGGGTGGGCAGAGATGTCCACCCTTTGCTTTTTCCCAACGCTTTCGATCTCAACAGAAATCCCATTGAACATCTGTCTGAAACAATCTGGGAAGTGACTTAATGTGGCAAGATCAACCAGGATTGAATTTGCCCGACTTACCGCCACCATCGCCGCCACAGGTCATCTCTTCCACCTTCCTTTTTCCCAGCGCTTTCGATCTCGACAGAGATCCATTGAACGTCTGTCTGAAACAATCAGGGAAGTGACTTAACGTGGCAAAATCAACCAGGATTGAACTTGACCGACTTACCGCCACCATCGCCGTCACAGATCAACAAAATCTGTTGATCGAATCCACTGGCTTGGGACAGTTGTTGTTGTCACGAATTAACCTCATAGATGGGCCTTCTTCGTTTGTATCCACGCTCGGGTGGACAGCCTCTGTTGGCTGGGTAGGATTATCTTGCCAGCTATCCTAGGGGAAATCCGGAGATATCTCTTAAGGACCGGTGCCAGATCCATACAGGGAGTAGACTGCACCAGACATGAAAGTGTATGTATTGGCGCCGCCACCGAACTTATTGCCCGAAGCATAGTATACCCCGCTTCCACCTGTATTATCTCGCGATATCTGTCCCGTTACGAAATAAATACCGATGTAGTCACCCGCCTTAACCTGGATGTTAAGCCCGGTAAATGTTTGCGTTGATCCTGCAGCAACACTACCGATGGTGGCATAATCCCTTACCGTGAACTGGCCA
This sequence comes from uncultured Chloroflexia bacterium, assembly GCA_963720375.1. Taxonomy (GTDB): domain Bacteria; phylum Chloroflexota; class Dehalococcoidia; order UBA2247; family RBG-13-53-26; genus JAPLHP01. Next base: position 14,944 of record CAVRFM010000017.1, read on the forward strand.
CTACCACCGGATGAGAAAGTGCCGACCTCAACACCAGTAGCAGCTGTAACAAAGTATACCGAGACCGTATTGATAGTCCCATCTGCATTTGCTGGATTCCCATAGTTAATCCTGGTATACCCTGAACTTGGAGCATAAGTAGCTCGCTTGGTAGCGGCATCACCAATTACTACAGGCGTTGCCCTGGTCACGTTTACGGTATAGGTCTCGGTGGTGGTCCCGTCCTGGGCGGTGACCACGATGTTGATGGTGTTGGCACCGATGCTCAGGCTGATGGGCCCAGACGCATTGCCGCTAGTAACCGCAGTGCCGTTAACTGTGATGGTCGCGTTGCCTTGATTGGCCGTTGGTGTGACGGTGACTAAGGTCACGCTGCTGGCTACTCTGTCCGTGTAGCTGGTGGTGCCAGAAGCAAACGCCGGAGTGAGCGTGCCGGAACTGATGTTAAGACCGCTCAGGGTGGCGTCACTGGATAGTGTTGGAGGAGTCCCAGAAAACCCAGATCCATACAGGGAGTAGACTGCACCAGACATGAAAGTGTATGTATTGGCGCCGCCACCGAACTTATTGCCCGAAGCATAGTATACCCCGCTTCCACCTGTATTATCTCGCGATATCTGTCCCGTTACGAAATAAATACCGATGTAGTCACCCGCCTTAACCTGGATGTTAAGCCCGGTAAATGTTTGCGTTGATCCTGCAGCAACACTACCGATGGTGGCATAATCCCTTACCGTGAACTGGCCACTACCACCGGATGAGAAAGTGCCGACCTCAACACCAGTAGCAGCTGTAACAAAGTATACCGAGACCGTATTGATAGTCCCATCTGCATTTGCTGGATTCCCATAGTTAATCCTGGTATACCCTGAACTTGGAGCATAAGTAGCTCGCTTGGTAGCGGCATCACCAATATCCAGCGGTTGCACAGTCAGGGTCGCGGCATCGCTGGTGGCTGTGCCTGCGCTATTGCTGAACACCGCATGGTATTCATAGCCATTTTGACTCAGAGCGACGCCGGTCAGGGTCAGAGTGGTGCTCGTGGCCCCTGTGATATCGGCCCAGGTCGACCCGCTATCAGCGCTCACCTGCCACTGCACTGTCGGATCGGGTTCGCCACTGGCTGCAGCCGTGAAGGTGGCGGCACCTCCCGCGGTGACCGTTTGATTGCCAGGCTGACTGTTCACCGCTGGCTGTGGACTCACTGCTTTGTAGGCATTGATCCGGCCATACTGCCAGTAGGTCCCGGTGCCAGCGATTGGATCAGCGGTGCTTTCAATGCGGCTACGGACACTGGCATTGCTTGTTCCATAGGGGGTGGACCAAAGCAAGGCAGCCAGTCCGGACACCAAGGGCGCCGCGAATGAGGTGCCGGACCAGTAGCCGTAATTCTCCTGGCCCTGCGCGTTAGGGTGATTGGGGAAGCAGATGTATATATAATCGCCAGGCGCGGCCACATCTACCCAACTGCCGTAGCTGGAGAAGCTAGCTTTGGTATCATTATAATTGGTGGCTGCTACGGAAATACAGTTGGCATAAGCGGCCGGATAGAGGGGATCACTGTCAGCGTTGTTACCAGCTGCAGCTACCAGCACCACACCTTTGCCCCAAGCATAGTTCACCGCATCCTCCAATGTGTTCGAAGGGTTAGTAAGCAAGCTCATATTGATTACCTTAGCCCCATTATCGGCAGCCCAGATAATGCCATCGGCAACCCAGCTGGTCTGAGCCTGATTGTTGTCATCACACACCTTCACGTTCATAATGGTTGCGTTGTAGCCCATACCGGCAACCCCAATGCCATTATTGGTGATAGCGGCAGCAACGCCGGCAGTCCCAGTGCCGTGGCCGTAGAGGTCATCAACTGTGCTGCTGGTGGTGAAGTTTATGTTGGCAACGATCTTAGCAGCCAGATCCTCGTGGTCCTGGTCAACGCCGCTGTCCAGCATAGCGATTTTGACACTCGAGTTGCTTGTGGTTATATCCCAGGCCTGAGGCGCCTGGATCGTGGTGAGACCCCACTGCTTACTGAAGTCAGGATCATTAGGCACCGACGCTGTTGTGACATCATAGTCTGGCTCAGCATACTCAACGCACCCCTCGCGCTGATAAGCTCTCACTTCTTCCATGACCTTGCCTTTAGGTATTCGCACCACCTCAACCCCCAGCTGTGGCACCTCACCGATTACAGAGCCAGAATGCTTGGCATGAATGGTCCGTTCAGTGGCCGCGTCTGTCGTCGCTTTGAATTTGACCAGAATGTGGTCTGCCGCGAAGCCAAGAGGATTGCTCTTGCCCTCAACAACAACTGAACTGGCCAGTGGGACCAAGGCCAGAAGCGCAAAAATAATGAGGATAATTCGCAATACCTTCATTGGGACTTTCCACAACCCATTACTTCCGGTTGCACCATTTCACCAGTGGCGAAACAAAGTATCGGCAACCTCGGACCCATGCCTTGCCCCATCTAGGACAAGTGCTCTGAAGGGATCTTGTCTGAACCAGTATTGGATAGTACTCTACCCAATGCCGTCTGTCAATCTTCCACGATAGTGCGGGTGCTTGGATAGACTTGGCTGTCCCAGCGCCGTCATGCCAGCCATAACCTCAGCTTGTATACAAAGGTTCCACTATTTGCGATTGATGCTATTCAGCTGCTCTCTCTGCTCTGTAGTGGTATTGTCCGAGGCGATTTCCGGTTACCTGCATCCCGATGAGGAGTCCCTGCACCTCGTGCTCTAGTTAGGCAAGGGTATGGTCACACTACGTTCGGACAAACCGGAATATTTCTTGACATTGAAATCTTTCAACATGGTTACAACGAAAACCTGCTTTCAGGAAAAGCTCCTTGATTTCCGTTGAGCTGTAACTATTCACCCATCCGGATGCCAGCCGAACCACCCTATTTGGCCTGACGTCCGTAACGACATACGAAGCAACAACGATTTCAACAAACGATATGTGTGAGATTATGCGCTGAACATCATGCACATATTCAAGAACGCCGCTGAATACAGCTGTATCGCAGTACTTGGGGAACTCTGGCAACACCTTCGCATTAAGATCACAGACAATAGTCCCATTCCCTCTATCGACTAAATCAGAAGGAACATACCGGCACCCTTCGGGTAGCAAGTCTCTCAATACCATTCTTCCGGCACCGAATTCAAGGACGGAAGCTCCTGGCTTGATCAGGGCAGCGATCTGCCGAGTTCGAGAATCCCACTCTGGTAAGAGATTCGATTCATCCCTCCATTTGCCATAATCGGTTCCTTTTGTGAATTTGCGCAAAGAAGTTCCGAAAAAAGTTCCGGGTGCTGTTATCCTTCTTTTCAACGCATTCACCTTATCTCTCCTCATGGTGATCATGTCATCCGTTTGTCAATCTTCGGCAGACTAGTTCAACAGCCGGGTTTCGCAGGGTATCTAGAGGTGAACTGGAACCCGCCACGTAACGACTGCCCCTGCTTTCGGAACCGTGAAAATCAGCCGAATGCAACCTCTCTGATTTCACTTTGACCAGATCCATGAATTTCCACTATGCAACGCATCCCAGATTTGTTAGTAATCGATGCCATGTACTCTATGTGTATCTTATTGTACTATAGACTGTGTGTCTCACAGAAATGTCACATTGATATCTGCTTGCCTGACAAGATCCTCTCATTTGAATTTGGGCCGGTGCCCTAATGGAGGAGGACTACTGGTACCCTTTGAGTTCTTGATCATAGACCACGATGTATGGCGCTCCATCCGGGGATCCAGCGACAACAATGGCATAGTATGATTTCTCCATGATGCCATATACCGCTTTGTAGTCAACCAACCGTGACCATCAGCAACAACCAGATAAGCCACACCAGTTGGCACGGAGTCCTAATCGATAGTAAAACGGTGTATGGTGTAACCTACTACCCCAGTACCTGTACGTTTAAAGCCAATAACATCTCTGACTTTGGCAAGGTAACTGGTTGGTCTTCTGGAGTACAGCTTATCGACTGCCGGCAATGTCAAGTGAGCCTTAACGTCATCAATGGCAACAACAATGCCAATGCTGTTTATGGGATAAGTGAGTCTGGGAAGTCAGACTACAATACCATCAATAACAACATCCTGAGCAAGGTTAAATACAGCATAGGAAAAGTTGGAGCACACACTGTTGTCTACGGCAATGTACTTCAATAGGTTGAATCCACCGGTGTGCAACAGGTGCTATTGACACCGATGTCCTCCGGGAGATAGTACCACTGACGGCACTGGAGGCAGAGGCAGTGATACCATGAGACGGTGAAAAATAGAGGAGGAGCTGCCACGGCTGTAGTGAGCAGCATCCCGTACCTGCGTTACATCATGGCAGGCCTGCTGGGATGCCTTGTCATTGCAGTTGGTGTCTTCACATTCTGCATGTGGGGAAGACCGTTGCCGGCTAGATACTAGACACTGAACCGCTACTGCCGAAGGGTGGGCAGGTATGTCCACCCTTCTTGTTTGTCATGCAAGCGTCGTCCCACCAGCGCCTTGTACAACTTTAGGCTGTAAGCAGACGCTTGACGCTCAGCTAGTCCTCTTCGCTTTCGAGCATGTCTCTCAGGCAGGATAGCTCGTCCGTAGCTCTATTCGCCTCATCTTCGAGACTCCGAATGGCATGAAGGCCCAGCTTAATAACCCCTCACTGCAGGTTACACCCGCAGATGGAAAGCTAAATTTCGTCTATTGTGACCATATGACCAACATAAGAAAGCAGGTCGGGCACAGAGCCCGACCTGCTGCCGGATATCTCTCCTGGGCTTAGTGGCCCTGACTAGTCTTTGAGATACGTCTCAACGTACTTTGTAACGAACCTGGGTTCCTTCCACCACTTCTTGGCCCCCATGTCCTGGACAATCGCATTGCTGGCAATGTATGCCGGTCCGCCGGTAACCATACCCCCCGGATACGTCGAAGCACCGCAGACGTAGAGGCCAGCTACCGGAGTCCTGGTGCTGGAGCACGACTCATCAGGGCGGTTGTTGCCCATCTGCAATATATTGTAGTCACCGTGCTTTATTCCTCCCTTCACCATGCAGGGGATCCTTCTCTCGATGTCCACCGGCGACTCGCTGGTGTGAGCGATGATGTCCTTTCGGGTGAAGCCCTTCAGGTGGCTCAACCACAGTTCGATGACCTTGTGCTCGATCTCCTTCTTCCTCTTCTCCCAGTTCTCTTTGTGGCCGTCCAGATCATAGGGAGCGGGGAACTGGAACTTGGACACATGATGGCCAGGGATGTCCACCAGTGTGGGGTCATAAAGAGTCTCGCAGGTGGCATGGCCTCCGATGTGGTCCAGCTTCCCGGCTCTGACACCGGTGAAGAAGTTCATTACCTCATCCTCGTTCTCGAAGCCCATGATGTTCATCAGTGACTCATCGATCCTGCGGTCGTCAATCACATCATACGCCAGGGGTCTCTCGGTAGCGATGTGCAGGGTCCACAGGCTCCACTTGTCGAACTTCCAGGTCTTGCACCGCTCCGCGAGCATGGTTGGGATGTTCTTCTCACCCACCAGCTTGATGAATGTAGTCTGCGGGTCAAGCGTGGAAGCCACTGCCTTGGCCTTGATCACCGTCCCGTCGAACAGTTCCACTCCGCTCGCCTTGCCATTCTCCACATTTATCTTGACTACCTCGGCGTTCTCCAGTACGAGGCCGCCGTTGGTCACAATGTCCTTACCGAACAAACTCGCCATCTTGTGAGAGCCGCCGTAGCACTGCCGCTTGTGCATGGAGATCCATACCATCAGCGGGAAGAGGAATGCCCCCGTCTCTGTAGGGTCAAGACCCCACATACAGGCGACATAGAGGAAGATCGCCCTCACCTTGGGATGCTTGAAGGTCTCCGTAACAGACTGGTAGGGAGACTTTTCCATCATCTCCAGGAACTCCTTCCCCAGCTTGGTCCTTTGAGTCTTCACCACCAGATCCAGCGACGGCAGGGGCGGCACGTAGGTGCCGGGGGCCAGTATCTCATCCATCATCCTGTTGATGACCCTTATCCAATCGGAGAACTTGGCCGCATCCTCAGGGGACCATTTGACAATGGAATCGAACGTGCAGTCCTGCATGCGGTGCAGCAGCATAGATCTCTTGTCCTTGAAGATCATCCCGGTCTGGGTATTGGGATAGATCCAGAGGAGCCCTCTATCGCTGAAGTTGAAGTCCTTCAGCATCGGCATGTAGTCCACCATCAAATGATAGATAGCATGCGTGTTGGCATAGTGACAGGGGTAGAGGATCTCCTCGGTGGCCAGTCCTCCCCCGATCTCACCCCTTCTCTCCAGAAGTATCACCTTCAGACCCGCCTTTGCCAGGTAGGCCGCTGTGGCCAGACCATTGGGCCCGGCCCCGATCACCGCCACATCGCATTCCAGTTTATTGGGCATCACCGGGTGCACAATCTTACCGTAGCCGCTCTCGTTCCCCGTATTCTTATACTCGAAGCGTGTCATCACTCTGCCTCCTTCCTCAAATTGACCCCTTATGCCTCACCGCTCTTAACCTGCTTGTCAGAGACGTAGTACGGTGACGGATACCACCAGCCACCCGGCTTCAGGTTCAGGTCTTCTATGAGGATATGCATCAGATTATAAGGTACCGCCATCAATGCCAGGCCACCGGGATATGACGTCTGATTCACCAGATAGAGCTTGTCTATGGGGGTTCTATACCTGCCGCATTCCGCCACCGGCCTGCGGTCATACCACTGATCATCGCACGGCCTGATTCCTTCCCAGTTGCCGCCGACAAAGCCCATGTTCCTGAAGGAGGAGTCCAATGGCGTCATGGCGAACTTGGCCACTATATTGTCATCCCCCATGTTGGTGCAGTACTCGCGGTACATCTCGAGCATGCCCTCGACCTGCTCTTCCTTATGCTTGTTGTAGTTCTCGATACCGCCAACGTAGTACTCCGGAACCGGCAGCGGCCAGAAGTTGTAGATGACATGGTAGCCGGGAGGACACCTCGTGGGGTCATAGACGCTGGAGCGCAGGGTGCGCATAATGATTTCATCCTTGCCGAACCGCGGGAACCTGAACTCCGCATCGACCGCCTGACGGTGGTTTACCAGCACATCCATGCGGTCAACAGGGAAGATGCACCCGGCGCTCGGGTATTTGTCCATGAACTCCCCTGCCTTGCCCTTGAAATGCGGCAGTTCCTTGACGACCAGGTCCACCTTCATCAGGCTGCCGCCATTGAGGTTGATGTCCAGCACATTCTGATAGAAGCCCCGATCAAGGTGCTTCTTGTCGATCAGCTTGAGGAATGTGTCCTTGACATGGGCATCGCTGATCACCGCCCGCTCGGCATATATCACCTTGTCTGCCATCGGCCCGTTGCCGCCTACTCTCACGCCCTTTGCTTCGCCATTCTCCACGATGATCTCCTCCACCGGGGAGTTGGTGTAGAAGACAGCTCCGTGGGCCAGCGCGCACCGCATCGTAGAATGGACGTAGGAGTGCATCCCGCCCAGAAAGACGCCCGAGGCATACATTATAAGGAAGGTAATCCCGGCACCAACGATGCCCATCCCCTTGGAGAGGAACCCGGGGCCGCTGTCCCAGGCAGCATCGCAAATGCCTACCTTCTGAGAATCCTCCTTGCACAGTATGTTGGTAATGTCCAGGGTCGACATCTCCAGCCAGCTATCGTCATAGATCTGGCCGAGGAGCGGCACCTTCTTGATGGCCTGCACCCAGGGCAGGTCCTTGGGCTCATGGCTGTACCCCTCCGGGAGAGGCGGAGTCCAGTAGATGGACCGGAGCCATTCCTTGCATCCGGGTGATTCCAGAATGGAGTAGAGCATCTCCGTCTGGGCTGCTGCATCCTCACCCCACATGAGCATGGATTCTTTCACCACCTGCTTGTTCCACCTTCCCCCGCTGGTGACCCGCTTACAGTCCTGGGTAATCGCCGTGCCCCACACATCACAGGGGACCATCCTGAGGCCGTATTTCCCCAGCTCCAGCTGCTCCCACGCCGGCGAAGCCCCGGCATAGTTAAACGCCGCGTGGGGCTCAATCCTGAATCCCGGCATCGGCTCGATGGTCTCACAGCCCCCGCCGATCTCCGTTCTTGCCTCCACAACGCACACCTTGACCCCGCACTTCGCCAGATAGGCCGCTATCCCCAGTCCGTTGGGGCCGCCGCCGACGACAACAACGTCGTAACTTATTCGGGCCATAACCCACCTCCTAGCTGAAATATTGCGAAAAGGCCTCGTTTCTCAGAGGCCCGAAGAGGCAAAACCAGGTTCATCTTCATAAGATTCATAAAGAGATGCCGGTAATTGAATGATATAAATAATAATGGAGAATCTGCCGCGCGGCGCTGGACATAAGGCGGGATGTATCCCTGGACGGATAGCGGGTTTTGATGTCACCCGATCAGGCGACCAGTTGGCAACGCACTGCGATAGCGGCCGCCTCGGTACGGCTGGTAACACCCAGTTTGCGGAGGATGCTGCTGACGTGGAATCTCACAGTGGAAGGGCTTACTACCAACTGCTCCGCTATTTGGAGGTTGCTCTGCCCCTCTGCGATCAGATTGAGTACCCTGCGTTCACTCCCGGTCAGGTGGTATTCTTTTGCCATCGCCGAAGCCACATCTTCAGCCCATGCTCCTTCGCGCCGGGAGCGCCCGCTGATTTCGCGGACACTGACAATGATGCCCTTGACAGCAGGGTTGTGGAGAAGGTTATTGGCAACTACGTCGATCACATGCCACGTGCCGTCTTTGTGCCTCAGACGCAACTGCGCACGATCAGTGTCACCCGGAGTCTGCGCCAGTTTGGTGAGCCTATGGGCTGTTTTGGACATATCGTCCGGGTGAATAAGCCCAAGTACATCCTTGCCCACAAATTCTCCCGATTCATAGCCGAGGATTCGTGCAGCAATCGGGTTTTCATACAGGACCTCTAACTCGCTGCCCAGAATGGCGATGGCATCCAGAGAATTCTCAACAAGAGCTCGAAAGAGTCCCTCTCCCCTCCCCAATGGACTCCCCCGGCGGTTCGTCCTGGGTGTCTGATGCTCGTGGCTGGACAATCCGTCGCTGCGATGCCGCCAGTGCATGCGCAGGTGTCTCCTCCCCATGCCCCCGGGAGCGCAGCATCCTTATCATCTGAGCATCCACTTGCCTCAGCAGGTCAGACGGCATCTTCCTGGCAAGGCCAAATAGCTCATCCGTGTCCGCTTTGTTTGCACCAAGTGCCTTGGCCAAAGACAAGATAACCTTTTCCCTGGGTGGGGACATGATGCCGGTTTCAAGTTTGCTCACGTAAGTGAAGCTGATCCCTGCCTTTTGTGCCAGTTCTCTTTGGATCATGCCCTGGGCTTTTCTCAGTTCCCTCAGCCGTTGCCCAAATGTCATCTCATAATGTCCCATGATCCTAATACTGTACATTGATACTATGTCTTGTTGAGTTGATTGTCAACTGCTACTTGGGTAGACAGTACAACAGGACATTAGCAACTGGGGAGTGCAGAGGGGCAGTAGCTCCCTTTGCCGGGGCTTGGGGGTGCCCCACAAATTTAAGAGTCCCCCAAGACTGGGGGACTACAGGGGGCTGAAGGGGTTGGTAAACGATTTCAAGCCCCTTTATTTGACAAAACATTGTCAATCCAGTAAGACTATATGTGCATCGTACATGGCTGTGATCAAGCCTGTAAGCCTGTAGTGACGCGTAAGAGCGGGCTCTTGTAGCAAGAGCCGGTGCAGGGGGGGTAGCACAGGGTCAGACCTCACTTCATTTCATCCGGACACCGGATGATTCTTTCTCGTCCAGGTCATAGGCGATGGGCGTCTCAGGAGGTGCTGTGTGGCAACAAGACTATCTCATTTGCTAAGAGCCGATGAAGGTGACAAGACTCAGAGTGAAAGCATCAAGGCGCCGATCAAGGCACTTGGACATACCAACAAAGCTTTTCGACAGCTTGCCGCGGTGGTTTTGGGAGAGATAAGGGATCCAAGAGCTGTCGAGCCCCTGATTGCAGCCTTGAAGGACCACGATAGTGGTGTCCGCGGGAGAGCAGCGGTGGCCCTCGGTAAGATGGGTGATCCAAGAGCTGTTGAGCCCCTGATTGCAGCCTTGAAGGACGCGGATGGTAGTGTCCGTGGAAAGGCAGCGGCGGCTCTCGGTAAGTTGGGGGATCCAAGAGCTGTTGAGCCCCTCATTGCGGCCTTGAAGAACCCCGATAGCAGTGTCCGTGGGAAAGCAGCCGGGGCCCTGGTGGAAATTGGAGGGCCGGCTGTTGCACCTCTTATTGGCGCACTGCGTAACCCGGACGGCGGTGTCTCGGACAGCGCAATGGAAGCTCTGGTTAGGATTGGGCTGCCGGCAGTCGACTCCTTGATTAGTGACTTGAAAGCAGAAGACACTGCGATCCGTGAGAGAGCATCGGAGACCCTGGTAAGGATAGGGAACCCGGCTTTTGGGCCTCTCATTGGCACTTTTGAAGATTCCGATACCAATGTCCACAGAGAAGCAGCATCGGTTCTGGCCAAGACATATGGTCCAAGATGGCTTGAGCCTTTGTTCCCCGCCTTGAAGCAATCTAATGGGGACCACGAGAGTCCAGCCGAACCTCTGGTCATTGCCTTTGTGTTTCATAATAACGGCTCTTCCGGCGTACCGAGATGTCCGGTTTCCATCCCGATCTCGAGTTTCCAGCGCCTGCCGGTCAAGAGAGTTCTCTGTCTCTTTATGCCAGCCGAATAAGTGCTGCATCCGGTGGCCTGTCTGCTTCTCGGCGCACTGGCCTGCTCCGGCCTCGTCATGCGAGCGAAAGCTTTGGTTGGGTTTCCATAACCCGAAGATCGGGAGACCTTCAAGCATGCCATCATGAGCTAATGCGTAATCCAGTGCTCCCAAAAGGGCTCCCCCTTGCACCATAGCCAGCCAAATGTACAATAACCCGTGCCAAAAGGGCTTGGTTTTGGGATCGGGTAAGCGGCCATCTTGAGATATGTCGTTGTTGACCAAGCCTAATGCGCTCCTGTACAATGCAGAGAATCGTATAGCGCGGAACCATTGACCATATCATAGAACTGCCAAGTCCTGAAAACAGAAGCGTTTGACTGCCACCATGACTCCGTGTGTTCTGAGGAAACGCTACCCGTATTGACTGAGTACGGTTGCGATGTCCTGATAGAATCAAGGCAACAATGATATGCGGACGACAGAACTCCCAATGGCCAACAAGGTGCGGCTGTGGCAAAGCCAAATTGGATAGTCAGCCCTGAACAGATCAAGAACCTGGAAGGCGACGATTTCCAGCTCTTCTGTCAGATACTGCTGGATTTCGAAGCACAGTATCGTCATACGAGTGCCAGAGTGGGTGGGCCACCACCAAAGTACGTCGGCGACAAAGGCATGGATCTCTCAGTCGAGATAACTCAGCCTCCAGTCATACCACAGAAGGACTTTCCACACTCTCTGATCGGAGATGACCTGGGTATCACTTGCGTGAGCTGCAAGGGCGGCATCCATTGGACGAGTCTCCTTAAGAAGGATGCAGGCAAGCCAGCACCTATTGAGACACTCCGAGAGGGTGGCCATTTTGTGATGCTTGTCAGTACCCAGGTCGCGCAATCTGCAACAGGCGGCCTTATTGACAGTGTCTCTGGCATTGTGGCCAAGAAGCTCAACACCAATCAGGAGGCCCTGAAGAATCGGGTTCACCTCTATGATGCAGACGACCTCGCGGCTTTCTATGCCTACCATCCCATAGGTTTGCACGAGAAGACAAGGATTCGCCTTGGGGTATCGATTCCAAGTGGCCTGTTCACGTTTGAAGAATGGCGAACCTTCCTTGAGATATCCCGTTTCTTGCCTTCGTTCGTCTCCGACGATGCAAGGGAAAAGGCTTTGACGGGCCTTTGTTCATTGCTGCAAGCTCAGCTTCCTAGGCGCAAGGCCCAAGGTGTGTGGATATTCGGACCACCTGGCGTTGGGAAGAGCCGTCTGGTGCTTGAGAGCGTTATTCGTACTCCTGGAGCAGCGCAACGGGTCTTGATGGCCAAGGACTTCGACTACGGTCGAAGAGCGATCCAGGAATCCGAAATCTCTGCATACGGTGACGTCATACTAGTTGTGGATGAATGCCCTCCGCTATACGCGAACGAACTATATGCCAGTTTCGTTGCGAAAGCTGGAGACTCGAACGGTACACTGATGCTCATTGGCCCACAGGAAAGTCCCAGCCAAAGCTCACCGTCTGGAATCCCAATAGTACCCGTCGCTCCGCTTGAAATGTCGGCGGCAAAAGCCCTGGTAGAACAGGAACTGTCGATTGGCAGTGGGAGTCCGGCCTTGGTGCAACGGGTGCTACGGCTGGCTGAGGGCTACCCATGGTTCGCCGTACTGTTGGCTCGTGCGATCAGAGAGGATCCAACGCTACTGCCCGATGGTGGCGATCAACTGAATGCGGCGAGGCTAGCTATTGCGGGATCCCCAGCAGAGTACGGTGGCTCGCTGGAGCAATGGGACAAAACATTTGTCCTGCGGGCAAAAGCCCTTCTGGCCGTCACACTGACTGCCGACATCGACTGGCCTAGAATCTCCAATGAGGACGAGCAACGTCTGGCTAGTGCGCTTCAGGCACCATGGCCGGAGATAAAACAGGCTGCCGACGCATGCTGGAAGAGAGGCATACTCCGCACGCGACAGGGCTGGAAATACAAGTATGTCACTCCTAGGAACCTGGCTCGCCTTGTCACAACGCTTCTTCTTCAAGACCCCTACAGGTTGGACAAGAGCATCAGGTCATTCGTGCCCGATTTGAGGGCAGTGCTGTACGCTCGCTTGGAGCAACTGGAGGTTCGCAGAGAACTTCTCGAAGAATTGGCACGAGCGGATGTAGAGGACGACACGCTTTTTACCTCTCTTGACAGTCTGTTGTCGGGTCCACCAAACTTCGCACCCCTTCAATTCCTGGCCAAGTGGCAACCAGCATTAACCGCTTATCGCTTGCGCCGTCTAGTGGATTCATTGCCCGTTGATGAACTTCGAGAGCGCACAGACGTAAGGCGTCACCTTATGTTCGCGCTTGAGCATATCGCACGTAGAAAACAAGGATTCGGAGACGCTGAAGCAGCTCTTTTCAGACTTGCTCTTGCAGAGAATGAGACTTGGGCTAACAATGCGACGGCAGTATGGGCTAGTCTCTCTCTGCGTAGTCTTGAGCCTCACACACCAGCTGTTTGATCGGCGCTGGCGATTCTGAGGCAACGCACGACGACTGGAGGCATTTCGGATCGACTAGTTGCTCTGGCTGGTCTCAAGTCAGCCCTATCGTCGGAGGCTTTTGGTCCCTCGTACTCCGATAATGATACAGTCGATCAACGATCGCCTAGGCCTGCCATGACCGACATTTCTAGGTCAAAGACAGACGCTTGGGTATTGCTTGGAGAACTCTTCGAGACCCCGAATCGCTTGTGGCAGGGTCAGCACGAAGGATAGCCGTAGAGAGCTTACGTAGTGCTATCCGATGGGGAGCTGGCAAGATCGCCGTGGAGATCTTGAAGGAATCTTCGCCGAAGTGGGAAGAAGAATACCTGCTTAAACTAAGGTTTGAGATCGACTCGATCAAAGCCTACGATGAGGCCCAACTAGAGAAAGTCCCTGAGGTGGACGCGGCAATATCGGAATTGAACGAATTGATTGCCCCCAAGTCGTTCCATGAGAGACTTCTACAAGTGGTTGGCCAGTGGGATCCAGCTAGCCAAAGTGTCGATGTAGATAATCGTCTCGATGTCCAGCGCGAGCTTGACAGAGAACTGGCAAGCGAAGGTCTATCACTCCCATATCCCATCTTTTCTCAATTGGACTGGCTTGAAGTGAAGGGGCTGTTCGTGCTTCAGAGTTCATGGTCCAAGTGGGTGCACTGGATCATGGCCACTTGCTGCTAGAGCCGCTGATCGAGCGCGCAAGAACCGGCCGGTCGGAATGAAAACTTGTCATCATATCTGCTGGGCCTGAGTACTTCAGAACCTCAGGGCAACATCGATGCGATCATTACGAACATGGCGCGGTGATGCGAAACTCGCCACTGCAACCTTGCTCACAGTTGCTAGGCTTGGCGCCACTGACGAACGCAGCGGATGGGTTGTCGACGATTTGGAGAGTGGCCGTCTTGATCCTAAGACGACTCAGTATCTGAGCTTCAGGTCGTGGGCGACAAGTGGTGGCTCTGCAGCCCTGAAGAGGCTGATAGAGGCTCTGGCCAAGTCGGAGGAGAGTGCAGCATTGCTGGCAGCACTAAATCTGGTCATCGACTGGTACAAGGCAAAGCCTGGGGAGTTGCCAACGATCGAACCGATGCTCTTGATACTAATTGAGAAGCTGAGTTCAAAGCCGTTGGCTGGTATGGCAGCATACCAATGGAGACTTGGATGCGAACTGGCCTTGAGTTGCGGATATGTAAAACCCGCAGTTGATGCTGCGGTAGCTTCAATCCGATCAACTGAGCGATACGGTTCTGACGACGACGCCTGGCGTGTTCTCCTTGAGGCAGCCAAGAAGTCTCCAGAGATCGTTTGGCATTCTATTACCCCAGCGTTTCGTCAAAGGAAGCCGGTTCCTATCGAATCCTCTTTGGAGGCATCGAGCCACCATCTGATGTCTCAACTTCCCTCTGGAGTGGTTCTTGACTGGGTTTCGCATGATAAAGTTCGTTCGATCATGGTGGCTAGCACGTGCTCAGTTCATGAGTCTCCCCTTAATGAACTTGCGCGCCAGTTGATCATTAGGTTTGGAGCCGACAGTGATGCTGGACAAGAACTAGCTGCTCGTTCTCACTCGACTCTTGAGGCTGTCAGCACTTTAAGCGGTTTTTACAAGACTCAGTTCGGCCATGCGCAAAACTGGGCGAAGGATCCTGACCCAATCGTAACCCAGTGGGGCAAAGCGCGCCTGAAGGAGTTCCAAACTGGTTTTGAACGCGAATCAGCGCGAGAAGAGTTTGAGAATATGTGACGTGCATGACTCCGGCTGTATTTTACTGTGACAATGTGGCAGGTGGCAGCCAATAGCTGATGGCGAATTCTCACGGCTGCACAGGCAGATTTTGAGAGTGGCCCTGTCGTTAGGATATAATGTTGCCGAAGGTTGGAACTGGAGGATGTATCCATGGACAGATTAAGGAAGGGCGCAAGTCAAAACAAAGGCAGACGGAGCGATCAGGCTGCCAATATGGATTTACTCATCGCTGAACTGACATGCAACGACGTGCGGAAATGTCGTCGTGCTCGACAAGCACTGGTGTCTATTGGCGAAAAGGCCGTGGAGCCCCTGATCAACGCTCTGGCGCACCGCAAGGGCTGGGTGCGTTGGGAAGCAGCGAAGGCGCTGGGGCAGATTAGGGGGCAGGCAGCAACAGACGCTCTCGTGCACGCCCTGGATGACAGGAACTTCGATGTCCGGTGGCTGGCGGCAGAGGGGCTGATCAGTCGAGGACGCGAAGGAATGATACCCTTGCTGCAGGCTCTCATAGCCGGCTCTGATTCGGCTTGGCTGCGTGATGGCGCTCACCACGTGTTTCACGATCTATCCGACGAGGGTCTTAAGAAGCACGTGCGCCCCGTCCTGGCGGCACTGGAGGAACTTGATCCGGCCGTAGAAGTGCCGCTGGCGGCAAGGACTGCATTGGAAGCGCTTGAGAGAGAATCGGCTTAGGCAGACCTTCAGGGCATTTGTGACACCAGACTGTTGATCACAGGCATTGCCTCACTGATAGCGATAGCATAGTCGAAGCCCTCCACATCTGTGCTGGGCCCCTCCAACGTTGCGTTCGTGATACCTACTACTTCACCTGAGGTATTTATCAGCACACCACCGCTATTTCCAGGGTTGATGACTGTATCTGTTTCAATACAACCATTGATCGTCAGGCCAGTCTGATAGGTTACTGAGACATCAAGACGGCTCACCAGACCGCCCGTTACCCGAAGGCCCATATCCAGAGAATTACCAATAGCCGCCACAGGCTGTCCCATCTTAAGCGCTGAGGAGTCACCAATGCTGGCGGACGGCAGGTTCTGAGCATTGATCTTGACTACTGCCAGGTCATGTCCCGAATTGGCCTTTACAGCAGTAGCTGTGAATTTCCTGCCATCATTCAGAGTAACCGTGATCGTTTGGGCCCCATCGATGACATGGTTGTTCGTAACGATGAGCCCGTTTTGGCCTATCACCCAGCCGCTGCCAGCAGCTCCCCGAGCGGTTGGATCAGCTGGGGGCACCTTGCAGCCCATATTTTACCTCGATGATTACCACTGAAGGCATAACACTCTGGACCGCGCTGGCAAAGTCCGCTGCCGGGCTAGCGCTGGCATTACTGGGCGATGATGCCGAGTGACATGCCAGCAGCGGAATCAGCATCAACATCACTAACATTAGGGCTGCGGCGAGCAGTGCTCTCCCCACGTGCATCTTCGGTATCTTTCCCATCTTCACGGGAGCCTCCTCACAAACGATTTGTGCAAAGTATTGCATCGCCAAACGAGCGGTGCTATTCGTAAATCTACTCGACTGAGGGTGTCGGGAAATACGTGTTTCCGAGGGCCATGATAACAAGTTGACATAACTCTTAACGGATCTCCAGAGCAGAGATGTGTGACAAGCGCATTGACTCCGGTTGTATTTTACTGTGACAATGTGGCAGGTGGCAGCAAATAGCTGATGGCGAATTCTCACGGCTACACAGGCAGAATTTTGAGAGCGGACCTGTCATCAGGGCACATCTCCGTTGTGCCCACGTCCGACTATGCTGCATTCGTCGGGGGACGGGGCATTGCAGCCAGGATCCACTGGGACGAGGTGCCGCCGCAGGTTCCGGCTCTGAGCCCTGAGAACCGCCTGACTTTTCTTACCGGGCCGCTCGTCGGTTTTGCCGGATTCGCCAGCTCCCGCTGGCAGGTGTGTGGTAAATCTCCAGCTACAGCCCCCGAGCATTTCTGTTACAGCAACCTCGGAGGGACCTGGGGGGTTGCTCTCAAATCTGCCGGGTATGACGGCATCATCGTCCAGGGGAGGTCTGACAAACCGGTCTACCTTCTGGTCGAGCAGACCGGAGCGCAACTGCAAGATGCCGGTCATCTCCGGGGCAAGGGAGCTATTGAAGCACGGGAGATGCTCAAATCTGAATTGGGAGAATCTGTGAATGTGGTGGCATGCGGCCCGGCAGGAGAAAACATGGTTGTTATGGCAAACCTGCTGGCTGACAAAGACGCCAGCGGCAGCAGCGGCTTTGGGGCAGTTATGGGCGCGAAGAATCTCAAGGCCATAGCCCTTGTGAAGGGGAATACCAGACTGACCGCTGCCTACCCTGACAGGCTCCGGGAGTTAGTGCTTCACTATCGCCAACTGAGAGGGGGTTGGAACGAACAGTACTTTGGCGCTGTGGCAGGCAAGACAAGGCGGGATCACTGCTGGGGATGCCCCGGATTATGTGGCAGGATAGCCTGGAAGGCAGAAAACGGCGCCGAGGGCAAGTTCTTCTGTCAGTCCGCCCTGTTGTATCAGATCAGGGCTCAGCAGTACTATGGCCAGGGCCAGGAAGGAGATGTGCCGTTTCACGTCACCAAGCTCTGCGACAACTATGGAATCGACACCATGGCTGTGCATGCGATCATGAGTTGGCTTTCCAGGTGCTACCGGGAGGGTATTCTCAGCGAAGAGGAAACAGGCCTGCCTCTTTCCAGGAGTGGCAGCCTGGAATATGCTGACGTGCTGCTTCGCAAGATTGCCTGTAGGGAAGGCTTCGGCGATCTGCTGGCTCAGGGCATCGAGAAGGCAGCGGACGCCGTCGGGAAAGGAGCACGGGACAAGATCGGTGACCTGATTCACAAGGCGCAGCAGCCGGACCAGTACGGTGCCCGCACCTATGTCATTAACGGGCTGCTGTACGCTACCGAAGTCAGGATGCCGATCCAGGAGCTTCATGAGGTGTGCATACCCATACTCGAATGGCTGGGCTGGGCGCAGGGATTGAAAGACGCCTACATGTCCGGCACGGTCTTTCGCGATGTTGCTGCCAGGTTCTTCGGCAGCCAGGCCGCCGCTGACTTCTCTTCTTATGAAGGAAAGGCACTGGCGGCAAAGCTGATTCAGGACCGCGAGTATGCCGGGGAATGCCTGATCCTGTGCGACTACGGGTGGCCGGTGATGACATCGCTCAACATCAGAGACTATGTCGGCGACCCCTCGCTTGAAAGCAGATTCCTCTCAGCAGTCACCGGAGACAAGGTAGACGAAACAGGTTTCTACCGCCTGGGTGAGAAGGTTTTCAATCTTCAGAGGGCCATCCTGGCTCGCGAAGGTCACCATGGGCGGCTCAGCGATACACTCCCGGAGTACAGCTTCAGCACTCCGCTGAAATTCGATGTCCTCAATACCGAAATGCTGGTACCTGGTCCCGATGGCAAGCCCACCTCCAGAAAGGGAATGACACTGGACAAGGGAGAATTCGATAAGATCAAAGGAGAATACTATCAACTGAGAGGGTGGGATGTGTCCACCGGCAGGCAAACGAGATGGAAACTCGCAGAGCTGGGCCTTACAGACGTCGCCGATGAACTGGAACCGATAGGGCTGCTGGCCTGAATAGCTGGAGCGGGTGACGAGATTCGAACTCGCGACTCCTTGCTTGGGAATTACGTGATTACTTTCCCAGCGTCGAGAGGAGCGAAAACCCCGATTTCACTTGCTTGACTCTATCCCTCTTCCGCCATGGATCCACAACCAGGCAAACCATCATCGCCAAATCATTCCAGGGATCACGGCTAAGGTTATTCTACCAGTCAACAGCCGAAGCTGCAATTCACGTGATGCGAGCGTGACTTGTACGTGACATCAACTCTACAGTCTACAGGTTGTTTCAGCAAGATGCTCTTTTGCAGAGGATTCAGGTTCAAGTGCACATGGTACGGCATTTTAGTCGATAGAATGTCCTCAATGCCAAAATATTCATGGCTCTGGTATATTGCCTCCAATCAAGTTACTCGTTGTATCCAAGCTGAGGTTGGGGTGAGAAGGTTGCCCTCAGTCTCTTTCGCCAACCATCATCGACGCAGCGCCTTCCGCCGCTACCGTCCCATCCCTTCGACTGATGGTAGCCCTTGTCCACATAAGTCTCTTTGTCTTACGAGTTATGGTAGCGGTTACAAGGAGTGGCTCATCTATGAGTATTGGGCGCTTGAACTTCACCTGGGCCGTAGCAGTAATCGGAAGGATCCCTGAGCACAGACTATACGCAGCCCAACCCATAGCCTCATCTAGAATCGCACAAATTATCCCACCATGGAGGTAGCCCGGATAGCCTTGATAAAGCTCAGTAGGTGTGAACTCCGCTTCGACCTTATTCCCTTCCGAGCGGAAACTGAGTCTCAGTCCAACAGGGTTTTCTTGCCCGCAACCAAAACACTTGTTGGTCGATTGTCTCTGCATCTTATCCCTGGATGGCATGACTACTCCTCACTCTCGATTTGCTCCAAGACATTGGGGGGCTTTGTCACGAATATACTCCACCATCTCAAGCACTACAACCACGCCCAAGTAAATCCATCACCCTCTTGGCTAGTGAGGCTCATGTGCACAAGATGGCCTTCCTTCTTGTTGGTCGAAGCGCCTCCAGCCCAATAGCGTCTTGTAGGGCTTCAGGCGATCCTTAACAGCGACTTGGTGACTGAAAGTCTCCTCTAGTCGCTACGCTCAAGCATCTTCCCCAACTAGGATGGCTATGGTGCTCAAAGGATGCCTTGACTTCTTCGTGTCGAAAGCCATATTGGGGGCACTGTGATCTTGAAGCACAGACTATTTCCTCAGAGCCTTCCTTTTGGACACCGACGGTATCAGTCCTCTTCAGTGAACTGCTAACGTGCGCGCTCGTGGACATCGAAGCCGTTCTTTCCCAACTCGTCCATCAAACGGGCCAAGTCAGCGCCTTTGAGATGTGCGATGAAGTCGTGTTCCCCCGTATCAGGATGCGCTATTGTGTAGACTGTCACGATCTCAACATTGAACTGTCCGATAATGCCCAGTATCCTCTGCAAGTCAGCTATTCCATGCCAGTTGTGCACCGAGAACCTGATCCCTGGCTTGTCGATGCCCAGGATGGGATTGGCTATCTTGTAGAAGAAGTCATTCGTGGTGGCTATCCCTATCAGTCGGTTGTTCTCCAACACGAGCAAGGCGCCTACCTTCTTGGACTGGGCCAGGGCCACTGCCTCCTCAACGGTGGCATCGGGCGGAACCGTAACGACATCTGTCCTCATGACATCCTTGACAGAGATTTTGCTGAGGAGATAGCTGATTTCATGCATGCTGAAGGTGGTGAGTTTTGAAGGTCCCGCCTTGTCCAGGGCATCGCGCGATACAACGCCAGCGAGTTTCCCCTTATCTACGACAGGCAGACGCCGTATGTGATGAGCATCCATGATTCTCCTCGCATCAGCAAGGGACGTACTGCTGGGAATACTGACTACGTTCGTGGTCATAACGTCGCGAATAAACACCTCCGCCTCCTTTCCGGGTCCATCGCCGACTTCCTGACGAGCTCAGCCAGAGGTCAGAGGGGCTAAAGCTCGTTCTCGGAAGTCGGCGACCAACGGACAATCCAGCCATTTGCAGTTCCTTGCCCTGCCATGCCTATTAACGTATGCATAATTGGGCTGATCATTCCACATAGACCACCGTCGTTGCGAAACCACTTACATACTCAGATTGGGCCGTTGTCCTCATTTCCCGCCATCCCATTCCACACTCGCCTTCAGGCCGAACACCGCTCCTCTCTTAATCCAACCAGCGTTTTCTTCTCTTGTAGTGTTTGATGTCCCGGTAGCTTTTTGTTTGCCCGACAGCACCGAGGCCCATGTAGAACTCTCTGATGTCCGCATTTCCTCTCAGATTCTCGCCGGTGCCATCAAGGACTATTCGGCCGTTCTCCATCACATAACCATGCTGGGCCAGTGAAAGTGCCGCTCTGGCGTTCTGCTCCACTAGGAGCATGGAGACCTTCTCCTCCTCATTGATCCTTTTCAGGATTCCGAAGATCTCTTCCACTAGGAGGGGAGCGAGGCCCAAGGATGGTTCATCCAACAGAATCAACTTAGGATGAGGCATCAGAGCCCTGCCTACCACCAGCATTTGTTGCTCTCCTCCCGAGAGATAGCCACTTGTCTGGCCACGAAGCTCCTTCAGCAGAGGGAAGTAGCCATACACCATATCCAGGTCTCTCCTTAATCGAGCGCCATTGCCAGCAATGTAGGCTCCCACTCTCAGGTTCTCTTCCACAGTGAGGTGTTCCAGGATCATCCTTCCTTCCAGAACTTGGATGATTCCCAATCTGGCTATCTTTTCTGGGTCTCCATTCTCAATTCTCTTCCCCTCAAACTCGATAGTTCCATCGGTCACCTTCCCCTCTTCAGTCTTCAGTAAGCCAGAGATCGCCTTGAGGGTTGTGGTTTTCCCAGCGCCGTTGTTTCCCAGCAAGGCAACGACGCTGCCCTTCTCGACTTGCAAGGAAACGCCCCTGAGTACCAGGATCACATCCATGTATTTCACTTCGACATTGTTCAATTGCAGTAGCGGCATGCCATAACCCCTATGCTGGTGTCGCTGTTTCCTCGCCCAGGTATGCCTTAATGACTGCTGCGTTGTGCTTTACATCATCTGGGGCACCGTCAGCAATCTTTCGTCCGAAATCGAGGACCATGATCCAATTGGTGATATCCATGACCACCGCCATATCGTGCTCGATGAGCACAATAGTGGTACCCTTCTCCTCCTGCACATCCAGGACAAACCTGGCCATATCCTCCTTCTCCTCCATATTCATTCCTGCCATCGGTTCATCCAGGAGCAGGAGCCTTGGCTCTTGGGCTAGTGCCCTACCCAAATCGATACGCTTTCTAATCCCATAGGGAAGAGCCCCTACCACAGACTTCCTCCACCGATCCAGTTCTAGGAAATCGATGATCTCCTCCACTGCTCTGCGATGGTTCACTTCTTCACGATGCGCCCTGCCGAAGTAGAGGGCTCCTTCCAGCCAAGTGGATTTGAAATAGAAGTGTCTGGCTGCCATGAGGTTATCCACCACAGTGAGACCGGTATAGAGCTGAATATTCTGGAAGGTTCTGCTGATGCCAAGCCGGGCGATCCTGTCCGGCCGGAGTGTGGTAATTCTCTGGCCCTCGAAGTAGATCTCTCCTTTTTGGGCACGGTAGAATCCGCTGATGCAGTTCAAGGTAGATGTCTTCCCAGCACCATTGGGTCCGATGATGCCATAGATCGTACCCTTCTTCACTTCACAACTAACGTTGTCGAGAGCTTTGATGCCCCCGAAGCTGAGACTGAGATTCTCGATCTTCAATTCGAGATTATCACTATTGCTAGCTTGCATGCCCTGATTGCCTCCTTACGTCACGTCAGGTGCATCAGCCCGTGGTTCTCATTACCAGTTGCTTAGCCTTGAACTAGATTTCACTTTCCAACCAAGACTTTGCAAAGCCTTCCCAAGACCTTTCCCCACACACTTTCCTCCATCTCACTCGATGAGGAGATGGAGGGTAAGACCACAAGCGGCAGCCTATTAGGCTGCCGCTTAACTTAACGGTTTAGCTCGGAAGCCACTGCAGAGTATAGGTCTTGGTCTGAGTCTCGGTCTTGTTGGATACCGTAGCCTCGACCGTCACATCCCACTTCGCGGTGCCAGCTTGTATCTGCCCCCATACATCAGCTGCCAGTGCCCCAGCCTGGTCTGATGTTTTACCAGAACTGACCAACCAGGTGATCATATTGTAGGTCTTCGCCGGAACGAGGACTTGGAGGATGATTTTCCCCTCGTTGTCCCCCTCCTTTGCGGGTACCCAAGTGCTGTCGGTCAGGGCCTGCTTGGCAGCATCGACTGTCTCACCGCTGGAAGCGTTCACCTGGCAGTTGATGGCCAGACTATCCAGGCTGATGTCGTAGTCATTGGGGTTGGTTACCTTGAAGTCGAACTCCTGCACACTGACCTGGATCAGGGGACCGGCAGCAGCCATTGCTGACACCCCCTCCTTGGCCAGCCAGCGGTAGAACGCCTGGTGTGGATCCACTCCAGCTTCTACATCCTTCTTCCAGCTGTTGGCCGAGGTCGTGTCCACACTGCTCTGGAGGGTGAGGTAAGCCATGTTGTTGTCAAGGGGCAGCGCGGGGGCTAGTTCTGCACCCCAACTGAGGACAGCTCCGGGGACTGCTGCAAAATCAATGTAGTCTCTTTCCAGGTGAGGGCCAAAGCCAAGGGGCGTGGTGTAATTACCGTACTTATCCTTGGCATCCAGTTGTGAGTAGATGGCTTGATCAACCATGGCCTTCTCTATGCCCTTAAGAGCGGTATAGTTGTCTGACGACAGACCGTAGTATGCCTTCAGATTTGCGGTCATGGCGTCTCTGATGGCGCTACGTGCTGCATCGGCCGCTGCGCCGGTGCCGAAGGCTGACGGCAGGTCGGCATAGACTGCCGCGTCAACAGAGGGCGACTCGGTTATTAGTAGGTCTTTGTAGGCCTTGCCATACATGCTTTGAGCCTCTTGCTCCTGTTGGGTGGGGTGCATGCTACCTGCTGTTCCGTTTGTGAATGAGGCCTTGCCAATGGCTGCACATTCAGTATCACTGGCTACATATCCGCTGGGGAGTCCAAATAACGTCGGATATGCCAGCACGAACCCCTTGACCAGCCATGTGAAGAAGGCGTCGGCTGCATCCTCTCCCGCTGCTACGTCAGTTGCCCAGTTGTCAGCTGCTGTCTGGCCTGCGTTCTGCTTGAGCAGGTCATAGGCTGAGGTGTCCGAGGGTGCCTTTGCTGCTGCCATATCATTATCGACTCGATCAAGGAAGCCGACAACGGCCGTTGAGACTGCACCTTGCTCTGCTGCAGAAAGCTTGGTGGCGAAGATAGTGCCATCGACCGTCATTTGATCACCGGCGGTCAACTGGGCATAGGTGGTTGCCGAGACACCATCGCCGAACTTGTAGGGCGATCCAAAGACCGCGGCTGCTACTGCATCTTTGTTCGCATTGAATAGCGTGGGATATATGGCCTTCATGATCCCAAATTTGAAACCAGCCTGCCCCCCACCTTCGGCCATGACGTTAAGCGTGGCATCATCCAAATCACCGGTGGTGCCCTTTAAGTACTGGGATAGCTCTATGGTGGGCATCTGGAGCTTTGCCTGACCTTTGCTGCAGCCAGTAAGCACAAGCCCGGCCACAATCACCAGACTGAGTGCCAATAGCATGGCTACCTTCACAATTCTTCGCATTTTGTCCTCCTTTCTTTCCTTTCCAGTGTGCCACGGAGACCTTCCGTTGTTCCCAATGTCATCGATATCACCCCCTTATGTCGTTAACTGGATTGCACAATGTGATATTCACCTCATCCGTCTCCAGAAGACTAAGGCGCTGGATCCGTCTGCTGTTCAGTCTGTCTGGCCAAAGACACCTCCTCCTATGTATCGATATTGAGCCCACTAGTCCTGCCTTCCCCAATAAGCGTAGGGATGCAGCCTGTAGTAGGCTTTGAACTTCTCCCAGCGATAGTACAACCCCCTTGGTTGAAGCACCATGAAAAGAATGATGACGAGACCAAAGAATATAAGCCCAAAGGAAACATTAATTTGCATAGCCAGACTGGGGAAGGCTTGTGCCAGGGGTGGGGCTATGTGATCGATGAGCACGTTCAGAAGCCTGAGAGATACAGCACCAAAGAAGACTCCAGTAGTGCTCCCCCACCCGCCTATGATCAGCATTCCCACGTACCACATCGAATCCAAAAGGCGGAACTGGTCTGGATTGACCCTCAATTGGGAGTATGCCCATAGCCATCCGGCCACTCCAGCAAAAATACATCCAATGAAGAAGGCCAGCATCTTATAGCGAAATACGGGGATACCGCTGACCTCAGCAGCCAATTCGTTGTCCCTGATAGCCACAAAGGCTCTTCCTGTGGCTGTTCTTTGGATGTTCTTGGCAAAGAAAGTAGCCAGAACCATAACTGCCATGGTGAGACAATAGAATGCGGCACGACTGCTTAGATCAACGGGGCCCAACCTAAGGGCCTTCAAGGGTAACCCCATGAACCCTCCCGTTACAGAACCAAAATACTGAAAGCACCAGATGATGATGTAGCTGGCCGCCAGAGTTGATATTGCCAGGTAGAATCCCTTCAATCTGAAGCAGGGCAGCCCAAAAACGAGCCCCACCAAGCCAGCGGAGAGCCCGCAGATTGGCAAACAAAGCCAGCCATTTAACCCGACCTTGGCCGTGAGAATAGCTACAGCATAGGCTCCCACTCCCATGAAGGCAGCATGACCTATGGATATCTGGCCACACAGCCCCGACAATATATGCAACCCTAGTACTGCCACTATGGTTATGCCAAGCCCGGTGAGCCAGGTCAGCCAGTAGGAGTTGGCAAAAAGAGGTGCCGTGAAAAGAAGGGCAAGTCCCAGACCCAATAAGAGCCACTGCGCTCTGGTGCGCAGGATAGCCAAATCTGACTCGTATTTCGTACTAAAAACCCCGCCAGGCAGCATGCTCAGATCCTCCTTATCTCTCGTAATCCGAACAGGCCATGCGGTCTGAGAATCAGGATAACCACCATGAGGACGTAGGGCAGGAGTCCACTGAATCCACTGATGTGGGGATCAATATAGGTGCCTGCTAAAATCTCCGTAATGCCGACAATGAAAGCTCCCACGAAAGCACCGGGGATGGATTCCAAGCCGCCCAGCAGCAGCACCGGCAGAGCGCTCACGATAGCGAAGCTTCCCAGGGTAGTGTCCACGGCAAACATCGACCCCAGAAGAATGCCCCCCACGGCAGCCGAGAGGCAGCCCACCACCCAGGATACTGCGAATATCCTCTTGACGTTTATTCCCAGGCTTTGGCTTATAACGTGATTTTCTGAGACAGCCCGCATGGCTAGGCCACCCTTGGTGAACCGGAAATAAGAGACGAAGATGAGGAACATGACCGTAGCAACAATGAAGGCAAAGAGCCAGGTGTAGGAAAACGTGACGCTTCCAATAGTCAAATTGCCAGAAGGGAAGATTTGAGGCATGATATGGGGGCTTCCTTTGAATACCAGGATAGCAATACCTTGAATAACGGAGAATCCCAGGACTAGGGTCAGGATGAAGGTTATCAGGCCACTCTGCCCGATCATGGGTCTCATCACGAAGCGGTCTATGACCAGGCCAATGAGGACACTCACCAGGGCCAGAATCATCAGGGCGGCCCAAAGAGGGAGGCCTGCTGAGGCGAGAAGCCACCACATGAGATAGGCAAGGAACATCAATACCCCACCGTGAGCCAGGTTGAAAACCTTGCTCGATTTGAAAACCACCACCACGCCCAGGGCAATAAGGGCATACACTCCTCCGAGTAAGATCCCTTCCGTGATCGCACCCAGTGCCTTGTCTCTCACATCTGTTGGAAGCAAGAGGAACAGTATTATGCAACCAAGCACGACGGCGATTGCGATCAAGATCGAGAAGAGGAGTACCCTCCTTCCCCTTGGGCGCATTTGAGGGATGTCCACCTTCAGGCCGTCCAGAAGCTCGTCCCTGTTCTCTTCTTCCTTCATGCGTTTGTTACACACTACTCAATCCTCAGATCGTCTGGAGGAGGCGCCAGTACGATGCCACCCTTGGTGGAGCCAAAGATCTGCTTCACATCAACGCCAACAGCTCGAAAGAACCTTTGAGTTTCTTTCGAGAGTAAGGCCCCAGCCACATAGATAACCCTGGCCCGGTTGAGGCCATGCTTGTCTCTCAGAGGGTGGAATACTGTGAGATCGGCGATGCGCCAATTGAACTTCTTAAGTGGATTCATTTGACCGCCCTTGCTTAGCAGGTCGGCCCTTTCATAACCAATGGACAGACTACGATTGAAAAGTGCCCTCTTCAGCCAGGTGCTACTGGCCGTGTTCTCCTGAATCGCTTCAGCAATTTTCTCCCAGACCTTCGGCGGATAAGCTAAGGCATGCGGCGAGATCTCTCGCGAATCCTCTGCAGAGTGTCCACCTTTTCAGCAAAGTTGAGCTTCTGGCCTCTCAGCAGCGAGACACCAAAGCCCAGTGTCTGCTCGAAGTACCATGCTGGACTGATAATTGAGGCATACTCATCACTACTATAGACTGGGTTGACAGCCAAGGCAGCTTCGGCGGAGGAAATGAGAAAACTGTGTGTTGCTGGCACCACCTTGAGGGCATCGTTAGCTCCAAGAGTAAAGAGCATCATAGCTATATCGTTTCCCTTTGCGTGAGCCAGCTTTCGCTCAAAATCCCCAGGCTGGCTTCTCTCGCACTCCTCACCCAGCCTCATTACCTCAGCTAGACTCATCACGTTCGGATCGGAATAGTGCCGTAGGCCCTTCTCCTGCCAGTAGACGATTTTCTGTATGGAAGGGAGTTCCTTCCTGATCTGCAGGAGCTTGTCTACCTGCTCTTGGTCCTGGGCCAAGGCGAATTTAGCCCGGGAAAGGGTCATCAATCCCTTTGTTTCCTCATTAGAGCCGCCAGGGTTGAGTCCTGCAACCACTGCTCTAGCTGCCTGTACACCCAGCTCACACCAGAACCACTCCGGATTGTTGTCACCCAGAATGGACACCCCATCCCCTGCTCCAAGACCCAGACACGTTAGACCCAGAGAAATGGCCTTGGTCTTCTGGTAGCAGTCTCCCCATGTATACTCTTCCCAGATGCCGTATCGTTTCTTGCGCAGCGCAACACGATTGCCACCCCATTGTCGGCAATTGCGGTACAACAGTTTTGGGAGGGTGTCTTCCGTTCTCAGCTCAGCCGCTTGAATCCATCTCCTTTCTGAAAAGTCGTGGCATCATCCGTTTCTGACCCAAGAGACCTGTTGGTATTTCTATTTCAAGGTCCTATTAGAGTGCTATCTGCCATAGCGGGACTCAGATCAGCACCTTGCTTTTCACGGAATCCAGCGTGCTGGTAGCCTCAGCTACAATCCGCTCAATCAGTTCTTGAATACTGGGAATGTCCTCTATTCTTCCGCAAATCTGGCCGCTGGGCATAACACCAGAGTCAGCATCACCCTCAACCATAGCTTTTCTGATTCGCACACCTCCTGCCGCTAGGTGTCCCAATTGTGCTGCGGATGCTTCATACTCCTTCCTCATATTCCAGCCACCGACTAGGAACCGCCACCACGATACTCCCAGCATCCTCCTGGTTTCCAGTGCACTAGATACCCTTTCCTTCCAGGAAAGCTTCTGCTCTCCCTCCTCCAGCATCTGGGTGAACCTATTGCTGATTACTCTCAGTCGCGTCCCGGTAATGGCAGGGGTGACTACGGTGTCATTCTCGCTTGACTCCAGGTACCTCTGTTTGATGCCAGCCGGCAAAGGGCTCTCCTCGGTGAGTGCAAATCTGGTGCCCATGGCAATGCCCTCCGCTCCTAGCGCCAGTGCGGCTACAAGTCCTCTGCCATCAGAGAAGCCTCCTGCGCCGACTACTGGAATTGTCACTTTGCCAGCGACCAGCGGCAGTAGGACCATAGTACTCACATAACCCACATGACCACCCGCCTCCTCCCCTTGGGCGATAACAGCATCAGCTCCGTCTTGCTCAGCCCTGATCGCATGCCTGACAGTTCCTACCATGGCCATGATCTTGATTCCATAGCCCCTAGTGAGATCAATTAGCCATTTAGGGTTGCCCCTGGAGTGACAAATCAAGGGAACCCTCTCCTCTATGAAAATCTCGGCTAGCTTCTCATATCCTGGGCTGCCGAATATAAGATTCACCCCGAAGGGCCTGTCGGTCAGTTGTTTGACAGCCCTGACGTCTTCTCTTATCTCTTCAGGCACAAACCGCCCCGATGCCAGGATGCCAAAGCCGCCGGCATTGGACACTGCGGCTACTAGCCGAGGCACTCCCACGTAGTTGGCTGGTGCTTGGATTACAGGGTACTTTATTCCTAGTAGTTCAGTTATTCTTGTTCTCATGTAGCAGGCTCTGCGAACCCCGGCTCTATTGTGCTATTCCCTATCTCTCCAAACCCCATCGACAAAGATCTTCTTATCCCGATCCTTCAGGTGTACCCCCCGAAAAGTACTTCTATACTCTTCAGGCAGAGTGACTCCCGCGCTCGTGGCGTGTTTGATCATTCTCGTGATCTCAACTACCTTCGTGGCTACATTATGAACCCGAATCATTCCAGCTTTGTCATCCAGCACGCCATGCTCCAGATATGCTGGCCTCCGGCCAAATGCGGCTGTGCTGGCAAGAGCCCAGCCTCTAGCAACTACAAATCCCGCACCCCTGCCCACAACCTCAAGGTCTTCCAAGGCACGCTCCATCCCCATCCCGAGAAATCCAACAGTCAGAAGACCGGACACCTTATTTCGGAAATTGTAGGTGAAGAATTGGTGATACCTCCATCGAGAGATCAACGTTGAGAAAAGTGGGGCAGCACCGACGTTCCATACAGGTGCACCCAAGATCAAGCCATCACTTTTGATCATCTTGTCGAATATCATGTTGGCATCATCCTGAGTTTTGCACGGTGCTCGATTCTCTATGCACCACTGGCAGTGACGACAAAGGACGATTTGTTTGTCGGCTAAGGTGAGAAACTCCGTCTCCACCCCTGGCACCTGCGCAGCTGATTTGAGTGCTTCCTGTACCATCGTGTCACAGTTGCCTCCCTTGATAGGGCTACCGGAGATGCCGAGGATACTGATATTGACTGTTATCATCCTCTTGTCATGACTCCTCTACCTCCAGATCGCAGCCAGCGACACTCCCCTCATCATGAGGGTGTCTTGCCATGGGTCGAAAAGCATAATAGCGACAAGTATCAGGCAGCTGCACAACACCTCTACACCGATGGCCTTATAGAGTTATTAAGCCAAAACCACCAAGCCTACTTCTTGGACGTCTCAGGTAGCGTGGGCGGCCCCATGAATTGAAGTTCACAAACGAGACCTGCGATTGGACAGGGCTGTCCTATTTCGTGGGCAATAGCTAGAGCATAGCTCAGGTCCTTGGCTCCCACATAGTAAGTAGGTGGAGGTGGGTCAGTCATCATCGATTTCAGCCACCCCCAATTCTGAACCACGAAGCTACCGCCCGAGCCGTTTTTCATGTGATTCACGAGTAATTCCTCGGTGGCACCGTTCCTTATACCCCACGCTATGGCTTCGTAGGCTACGCGCGCGTTGATGATGGCAGCCATATTGTTGACCAGTTTCACGATTTGCCCCATGCCAAGATGCCCACAGTACGTAATCTTCCCCAGTCTCTCCAGCACATGGCGATATTTCTCCAGCGCGTCCTTGTCGCCACCGACACTGATACCCAGAGTCCCGGCTTCAGCTCCCATGCGAGCTCCAACTACCGGCGCATCGAACACATTGACTCCTTTTGGGCTCGCCGGCTCTGCCACTTTCCTGCAGAAAGCTGGAGAGAAGGTGCCCATGAGGAAAATCCCATCCCCCTTCTTTACCCCCCCTAGGAGACCGGTTGGCCCGAATATCACTTCCTCCGCCTGCTTGTCGTTTTGCACCATGATTATCATGGCGTCCGAAGCTTGAGCCACTTCCTTGGGCGTCTTCGCCTCGTGGGCACCGAGCTTCTTCATCTCCTCGATTGGAGCCCGACGCACGTGCCCGCACACAGTGGTCTCAAATCCGCCGGTCACAATCCGCTTTGCCATCGGCAGCCCGATATCGCCCAGTCCAATAAATCCCACTTTCATTACGCCATCTGCCATCTCACTCCTTTCACCCTTGGGATCGCGTGATCCCTATTGTCATCCAGGAACACGGCACATGAATCTACCTGCCGTGTTCCTCCCGATCGAATGATTGACCTTAGTTCTGCCTCTTCGGGGGCCGCCAGGTCACTTTCTCTTAAATCTCATGAATCTATATTGATCCAGTTCCACGTAGTTCTGTCGCGGTATGACGAAGGTTGTCATGGTATGCTCGATTATTGCAGGGCCGTCCACTCTGTTGCCTGCGCGAAGCTTCTCCTGCTCCCACAGGTCCATCGCTACCCAGGCACCATCTATATAGGCATCCCGACGCCCCTTGTTAGCCTCCTTCGGAGGCACCTTGCCCTCAATTGGAAACGAAGGTATGACCGGTTTTGGCTTCTTCACGATCGCCTGAACGTAGATCTCTGTGATCTGGTAGCCAGCCTGAGGATACCGGGCACCAGACGGATAGATGCTGGTATAGGTTTCCTCAAAAGCCGCAATTACGCTGTTGAGGTCTTCAATCGAGGTTACTCTGCTTACGTCGACGGGTGTCTCCCAACCAGACATCTGGCCGATGTACCGGGCCGTCATGCCGTGCTTGAACATCACCGCATCCGGTGAGATGCCCTCGCTCTCGAGTTCCTGGAGCCCTCGCTCCTCCAGCTCTTGCCATCCCTGGCTCAGTGCACTTCCCATGTACATCTTGATGTCGTCTGTCATGTCCGGGGTCAGGAAGACGGTCACGGCCTTGTCGTAGCGGTGGAAATAGTCAGCGCCTGCTACTCCAAATGCAGAGAACACGGCTGCCCAAGGAACCACAATGACATCGCCGAACCCGATAAGACGCTCCAAACCCCACAAGTGAAGCGGGCCAGCCGCTCCGTAGACGAGGAGTGTGAACTCGGCCGGGTTGAGACCTCTGGATAGCATGACTCCATTGATGTGATCGGCTACTCTGGCATGGAGGAGATCCAATATCTTGCTCGATATATCATAGACGTCTTGGCCCAGTGGCTTCGCTATCTGGCTCTCGAGCTCGTGCAGTGCCCTATCGCGGTCAACCTTCAGTGTGCCCCCAAGGTAATAGTCCTTGTTTATGTAGTTAAGCACCAAGTCGATATCTCCGATGGTCGTCTGACCTGACTTGTAGCAGGTGCCCAAATCCGCCTTGACGCTGGCGGGGCCAATAGATATGTGCTTGGTTGCCGGTTCAGCACGTACAACGTGGCTGGTGCCGGCGCCGATGGAGTCAATGGCTATCATGGGCATTCGCAGCCGGTGCCCTGAGAAATCCGGGTTCTTGTTTACCGGCAGAAGTCCTGCGGCAATCAACCCCACGTCACAGGTAGTGCAGCCTAAGTCCCAGCAGACGATGTTGGGCACCTTCAAGAAGTCGGAGATAAACTTGCCTCCCAGCAGACCTCCAACAGGTCCCGAGATAGCGGCTTCCACCAGCTTTGTGTGGCGGATGTTGGCGGCCGCTCCGTAAGCCAATAGGGTGAAGAGGCTATGTTTGTACCCCTCTTTCTTGGCCGCCTCCTCAACAAAGAAGAGCTTCTTCCTAGCCACCTCGGCAATGTAACACTGTATGAGAAGTGTCTTTAGCCTTTCAGTCTCATTGGGAACGCTGCACATCTCGTGGGAGGCGACCACAGGGATGTCTAGGCCACGCTTCTGTATTATCTCGCGGGCGATCTCTGCTATCCTTTTTTCGTGTGCCGGGTTGGCATACGAGGCCAAAGTCAGAACTCCGATTACCTCGACGCGGTTGTCAAGAAGCTCGTTAACTCCCTTCACCGCATCGGCCTCGACCAGCGGGATGACTACCGTGCCGGGAAAGAAGTGATGTGCCATGTAGTAGCTGCCCACCGAGATGCGTTCCGTCACTTCTTTGATGTTCTCTGGCTCAACCAGCCAGGGCGTATGTTCGTGGAGCTGTTGATGCAAGATGTCTTCGTAAGATTGTCCTATCCAAGTGAGGCCGCGCTCGATAATCGGCAGGTGCGCAAACCCCCTGGTTACGAGCAGGCCTACTTTGCTTCCGCCGCGCGTGACCAGTATGTTGACCATCGCAGTCCCGGTATAGGTGGAGGACAGCGCTGCTTTGTGGATCTGCGACGATGTCATTCCCCAGTTCTTGGCAGCATCATGCAGCGCGCCAAGATAGCTCACTCTCTCATCTTCATGGTTGGTGAGGAACTTTCCGGTGGCGAACCTGCCCTCCTTGTCAACAACGAAGCAGTCCGTCATGGATCCGCCAGCATCTTGGGCGACCAAGTATCTTTCGTCTACCTTCTTTTCTGCCATTTCTACTTCCCCTTTGCCCACTGCGCGGGCTTTTCCAAAGTCATGTCGTGGAACCAGTCAGGCCGCTCATCTGGCAGCGGTTTTCCCAGCCATTCTCGGTAGAATGTGTCGAGGTCAGGTAGCACCTCGAATATGGGCGGATACCCAATGGGGACTTGTTCCACTCCGAGCAGAGCGAAACATCCCGGGCAATAGAACTCCCGGATTTCCACCAACTCCGGATTGGGGATGGCCTCCTCTGTGGCTACTACCTCCGCCAGCTGTTCGGCGGTCCTTCTGACGTACACCCTGCAGCTCAGCTTCCAGTTAGTGCGGTAGTCGCCGAGTTCCTGTCCGCAGTCGCACTTCACTATCCTACCGCCTCCTTCCTTGGCCACAATGTAGAGATGGTCTGAGATGCGCAGGAGTATCTTGTCCTTCCAAGGTACCTTCTCCTGAAGTACCTCAAGGTATTTCCAAAACCGGTCTGCATCTTTGGGGCGCAAACGTAGCGCTTTCTTCACTTCTTCCCAATCGAGTTTGCCCTCAACGATAAGCCTGAGGTTGTCCTTTGTGAAACGAGTATCTTCTGTCTGCATGGCACCCCTTTCTATAGAGCGTAGTCGTCGGGCAATTGCCACATGCCCATGAACTCGCGACGGAATTTGCCATATTTCAAGGCATCAGCAAACATGTTGCGAAGGTCTTCGCGCCACTCCTTCTTCATGACCTTCTGCCTTTCCTCTTTCCACCAGTCCTTGGCATCCACCGACCTTTCTCTCCTCTTGTCCCGCATTTGCTTTCGAAGCCTATCGCTCTCCGCTGCGTTCACCTTGCCCTTGTCGTCGGCGACCACCCCGTACATTACCCTGGCAGTGCGGGGCGTTACCCAGCCGTAATGTAAGTCATCCTGCACCCGGTTCAAGTCTCTTTCGAGAACATCACCCCATCCGCAACGAGCGCCGGAAGCCATGGCGACCAAATCGCCGTCTTTGCACAAGACATTTGGCGATGACGCCGTATACCTCTCCACCGCGCCGGCTTTCAACTTGCCTTGCTTCAGCCATTCGCGAAGCTCGGCGAAATCGGTTGGGTATGAACTGCCCTCTTTCAGCAGCTGTCTCATGTTGGTGTCGTGGACAAAGACGATGACATCCTGGTCACCAGTGTAGCCCCCGCTCATTCCCATGGCGCCGCGTCCCATTCCCGCGGCCCCGGCGAAGACGGCCATAATCAAGGATTGGCCCGGCTCGACGATCAGCTGACACATGCCTATTCCGAGGCCACCTCTGTACTTGCCGTGTCCGCAGTAGTCGGGCACCAGCTTTCTGCCTAGATTCAGGTTGGTCGGTTGCAGGAACTCGCCCATTTCGGTCTCACCCATGTCTGGTTGTGGGTTAGGCTGGCAGCAAGCAGCCGGAAATCCATCATGGTAGGGGGTTGCCCCCTCGGCCCAGCACGTGATGAGTGTCATATCGCCACCGGCCCACTGGAAACCATCCTTCAGCACCCCGGCCAGCCCATAGCCGACGCCGGTGCCATCTTGAGGGAAGGTCTCCTCGAGATAGCCCCTGGCGAAGAAGGCAAGGCTGAGGCAATTGTGGAACATGTTTATGTAGCCGCCTATCTCCCCGAGCGACATCACTGTTGCTGCAAAGGGATTCTGAGGGTTGAACATGGAGCCCGGCGGCAGATTCCACTTTTCCACATACATGAGGGCTGAGTTGAGAGTGGAGGTATAGGCGAACATGGGCCAGGTACCGAGGGAAGTGAGCATCCTGACAGCCGGGGGATAGCCGTTGCAGTGAAACCCAGACTCGCTGCTTAGGCCCTCAAGGTCCATGAACAGGCTGCCGTCTGACTGGATATGTAACTCGCCCGGCTTGTGCAGTACCCAATCCCTGTTGGAGGCGGCAAACAACTTCCCGACGACGCCCTTGTAGCTCACCCTGGTGAACTGGAGCCAGTGGTATATTCCGGGCACAGCCTGAGACCTGATTCTATTGAGGAGGACACGCCGCTCCCTCTCAATGATCTCCCTCAGAGCCTTCCGATAGTAGTCGATGCCGAACTCCTCAACGATCTCCAGGATGCGGTCGTGCAAGGCGACACAGCCAGCTACCCGCATCTTGTCGTCCAAGACGTTGAATGCCTCAGTGCGGGTCCGGCGCTTCCAGTGCAGTTCCCACCATCGGTGCTGCTTGAAGTTGGCTCCGGTCTTAGTTGGAGGGTAGGTAAAGCCGTCGGTGAAGACGTTGACAGAAATCGTGCCCAAACCGCCGGGCTGAAGGCCGCCAACGTCGACGATGTGGTTAAGCCCGACCGTCCACCCGATCAATTCCCCTTTGTAGAGGATGGGCACCCAGGTGTAGTTGTCAGCGTTGTGAGGTGCGCCGTACAGGCTATCGTTGGTGGCAAAGATGTCACCCACATTGATCCCAGGGTCCTCCTCAAATCCCAGGTCGGCAATCGAGCGAATTATGTAAGGGAAAGACTGTAGATGTCCGGCCAGTCCATAGGAAGTTGAGGTGACGTCCCCTTCTGGGTTGGCCAGGAGGAACAGCAATTCGCCCTGGATCAGCGAAGCGGGGTTTGCCGATATGAGCTTGGCCATTTCCCTCACGTTGATACAGGCGGCCACTAGCCTCATTTGGAACCTCATGAACTTGGCCGGATCCTCTTCGACCAGCTTTAGGTTCTTCAGCCCATAGGCATATCCGGTTTTCTCGAAAACGCTTTCCTTTTCATTCACCGCCTCCTTCAGTGTCATACCTTTGTAGCATATGCCCATATCGCCTCCTTCTAAAGAATCACGCCTTCCTTCTTGAGCCCAGCTATATCATCCCACGTATAGCCAAGCTCCAAGAGGATTTCCTCGGTATGCTGCCCCATTTCAGGGGCAAGAGACCTGATGGTAGCCGGGGTTTGGCTGAACTTCACAGGGCTGTTTATTGCCTTGAAACGCATGCCAGGAGCGTATTCCAACTCTGTGAAGAAGCCATTTTCCCAGGCTTGTGGGTCGCTGGCCACCTCTAGTGGAGTCTGAATGCGCCCCAGAACCAAGTCGAACTCCTGTGCAATTGCTTCCCACTGAGCGGCAGTTTTGCCGGCTATGATGTCGTCGAGTGCAGCTATCAATGTCGTGTTCTGCGCCATCCTTTTCATATGGGAATCGAACCTTGGGTCTTTTTCCCATTCAGGCTTCCCCATCGCCTTACAGAATGAAGGCCAGTACCTATCTGTCTGTGGCATAACAAGCATTATCCATTTCCCATCTTTCGCCTTGTAGCAATTCCATAGTGCATTGGTGACAGTTTTTCGGTCCGTCTGATGGAGATTGACACCCTGGTGGAGGGCAGTGCCGATATCGAAACTCAATCCCCAGACTGCCAAGTGATAAAGGTTGAGCTCGACCTTCTGCGCTACGCCGGTTCTCTCACGACAATAGAGAGCGGCAGCAATAGCTCCAGCAATGGCAGGAGAAGCTAGGTTATCACCCAACCCCGGCCGTTGTGGGCGCAAGTCCTGATCTGGTGCTGATATCCTGTCCATCATCCCGCTCCTCGCCCACCAGGCCGCGTAGTCAAATCCAGGTTTGTGCATGTCCGGGCCTGCAGTACCATAGCCGCTGCACTGACAGTAGATAAGCCTCGGGTTCACCTCGCGGAGAGTATCGTAGTCAACCCTCGCTTTCTCAATGGCTCGCGGGTCGAAATTGGTGGCAAAGACATCTGCTTTCTCCACCAACCTATAGATGATCTCCCTACCACGCTCTGTCATTGCATTGAGACCTATGCCTCTCTTGTTTCTATTGAAGTAGTGAAACCACATGCTGGGCTTGATTTCGGCTGGCGGAGCTTGGCCCTCTATGGCCGAAGGGAACCGTACTGGATCGCCACCTGCCTTGAAGTTCTCCACTTTGATGACATCTGCTCCCCAATCGGCAAGGATGGCAGTCGCAGTAGGCACGAGCAGGAAATGGCCAAACTCTATGACCTTGACACCCTCGAAAACTCCTTGTGTCATTTCGTCTACCTCCCTGTCCCAACTTGAGCCGCTATTGCTCCGGCCCAAGTTGGCAATTTCCTGAGGCTACGGGCACTTTCCTTCTAATCCAGCACAAGGGGGAGCCATCCAGGGACTTTTCTTACTATGGCCTCTTGCTGAGCGCTCCATTCGTATATCCCGGTATAGTTCCACGTATATCGTTTGGTGCTTGTGAAATTCCATTGCTCATAGCCGGGCCAGGTCGTCTGGAAATTGATAGCGGCGTCATAAAAGGCTTGCCCATCAAAATTCTTAGCGCCAACATTGGCTACTGCTTGCTGGAGCACCTGGTAGAACGCATATAGTTGCTGAAACGAACCTATGTAGCCAATGCCAGTTTGAATAATCCCGCTAGCTTCCGAAGCATGGTTCTCCTGGAGAAGACTGTTGGCCAGGTCAACTACGGTAGAATTCTCACTCCACCAATCCGTCGGCTGGGCGGTGAGCATTCCATCAACCCCAGCCCAACCAACCGCATCTATAGCCAGCCCTTCGTAGGCAGCATGAGCATCGGTACCGATGAATGTCGCCTTATATCCCGCAGCCCTATACTCTTGCATAAAAGTGGACATCCCCACGCCTGTTGATGGTGGGATAACATAGTCACAGTTCTTGAGTGCATCCACTGCCCCGCTCCAGGTCAACGTCCCCACGGGGGCCAGCAGGCCGCCAACCCAGTCGAACTTGTCTGGATGAGCCTGGCAATACTGCTGCAATGCATCCCTAATCGAGGTAGCATATGGCTCCTCCCAACCTGCCGAACCGATCCTGGCCGGCCTGCCGGTCGGGAAATCAGTATCGTTGTCACTGATCCATTGCAGGAGAGTATCAACCAAAGCTGAGGTGGGAGCCTCGGCGCAGAATACCCATCCTGGAGGGTTTAACTGGGCGTCACTGGCCGTCAGTGACCACAGAGGAATCTTGTCCGTCTCTGCAAAGGACTTCAGCGTTTCTGCAGTTGTGGGCAAGGCGGTGACCATTACACTTGCACCTTTTTCCTTCAACGCCTCCCAGCCAGGCACATCCATGGATGGATCATACTGTGCGTTGTAGGTGGCCACCTTTATCGTCACACCGGGGATAAGTCCATTGCTATTGAAGTAGTCGGCGAGGTCCTGCATTGCGTAGTTGATGGGAACTAAGGCCGTTGACGCTGGGCCTGTCATGTCTGAGATGTTACCCACAACGATAGTCACCTTTCCCCCTCCACCACCATTACCACAACCGAGGCAGAATGCGGCCAGCATGGCCAAGATCATCAGACAAGATGCAACCACCGTTATCCACTTATGCTTTCATCTCTACTCCCCTCCTTCAATAACCGTTATCTCCCTGTTGTCAGCCTATGCCTCAACAGAGGATTAACAATTGTCACCTACGGCTTGTGCTTTGTGCTTCTCTGATTCATGATGCCCATCACCCCGTGGCTCTCGCCCATTCTTCTCGGGCAACCTAGACACCCCTGCCTTGAATCTCTTCTCACAGAGAGTGGCCAGCGGACAGGGTTGTTTTATTTCACGTCCGATTCTTAGTGCATAATCAAGATCCTTCGATCCCAGATAGAAAGTAAGCGGCGGCGGTTCAACATTCATTGATTTCACATACTCCCAGTTCTGCACAACCCAGCTATTCGCCGTGCCTATCTTCATCAGATCCACAAGCAGCTTCTCATCAGCACCATTCCTTATTCCCCAGGATATGGCTTCGTACGTTCCCTGTATGTTGATCATCAGCGCCATGTTGTTTACCAGCTTCACAATCTCGCCCATTCCAAGTTGACCACAGTAGATGATCTTTCCCATCGTCTCGAGAATGGGACGATACTTCTCCATGAGACTCCTATCCCCACCAACCATGATTCCCAACTCTCCGGTGGCCGCTCTCATCCGAGTCCCGGTTACCGGAGCATCGAGAACACGAACGCCTTGGGCTCTAGCTACCGCCGCTATTCTGTGACATAATGCAGGAGACAGCGTGCTCATCAGGATTATGCCACACCCCTTCCCAAGTCCTTCCAAGACACCGCCATGACCTAGGACCACCTCCTCAGTATTGCTATCGTCTCTCAGCATCGTAATAATGACGTCTGATGATTGAGCCACCTCCTTTGCCGTCTTGACCTCCTTCGCTCCTAGCTTCTTCATCTCGTCGATAGGTTCCCGCCTGATATGCCCACAGATTGTGACTTCATAACCGTGGGTTATCACCCTCTTTGCCATTGGTAGGCCAACCTCTCCTAGGCCGATGAATCCAATTCTTTCTGCCATTTCTAGAAATCCCCCCTGCTCAGCAACATGTCACAAAACGTCATATACATACTTCACTACTTGCCTCGTTTATTGTACGTGGTACGGTAGTAGGTGCGATCTGCTTCACTAGTGTTTCCCCAGCTTTCTGAGGAGCTGCTCAATCATCTTCTAACTAGGTTGTGTTTCTTGCTGGTGGAGTCACTTCCGTTCAATGGGAACAACTTGGCTGCGACATGTCTCGCTTCCATGACATACCCACTGCTACATTAAACGCAACCCATCCTATAGCGCCGTGATTGACGACCAGAACACGGCGGCAAGGACATCCGGTAACCATGGGTATGATATACAAATGCTGTCCTGATTTGAATCCGCCAAAAGGCGAATCACAGAGGTTCAAAAGGCCTACTGGATGATAAGCGTTTATGCCTATGTTGAATTAGCCTTTTGTGAAAGTCAGCTATGAGATACTACCCAAATAGATAGGTAGCGAGAAGGTGTAACTCTACTTTGACAATATCCTGTATCATAACTTATCATTTGGCCGGGGTAAGGGACTTAGACGTGTCGGGGGTGCAACATGTCAGATGTGGCGGTGCGACAAGGGACACAGAAGAGGATAGCCCTCCTTCTTGCTGATGACCATCCGGCTTTCCGCGAGGGTTTGAGTCGACTCCTTGCCGAAGAAAGCGATCTTGAAATCGTTGCCAAAGTGGGAGACGGATGGGAAGCTGTAAAAGCTGCTGAACAATTCTTGCCTGACGTCGCCATAGTTGATGTTGCCATGCCAGGCTTGGACGGGATTGAGGCGCTCAGGCAGATAAGAATAAAGAGCCCCAGAACGGCTGTTATAGTGTTGAGCGCTTATGATTATGAGTCATATGTGCTACCCGCCGTGGAGGCTGGGGCTGCCGCCTACCTCTTGAAAAGCGCACTAGTTGACGACGTTGTTGCAGCTATCAGAGCGGTAAATAAAGGACACACGGTTTTTTGTCCTAAGGCATCCTGCAAAATCGTTGCTCGATTATCTGAATCCACTGGTAAGACCAGAGAAATGACAGAACTGCGTCTTCACGGGCGTGAACTGGAAGTACTCAGGTTTGCGGCTGGTGGCCTCACCAATAAAGCTATTGCTGCCAAGCTGGTCATCAGCGACCGCACAGTTCAGGCCCACTTTCGTAATATTCTCCGCAAACTGGGGGTGAGTTCTCGCACCGAGGCTGTGATTCGAGCCCTAAGAGAAGGGTGGATCACTTTTGAGAACCTGTCCTAGCCGTCACTTTGTTGATCATTGCTAACGCATGGATACAGTGAGGAGCAAGATATCAGTGCAAGACTCAATGTATGCTGCCCGTTCTTTTGTGCAACGCTACGGAGATCTCTTTGGATTCATGAATGATGCGGTGGCCGTTCTGCAACTGGATGGCGTGGTCATAGTTGCTAATGACGCCATGGC
This sequence comes from uncultured Chloroflexia bacterium, assembly GCA_963720375.1. Classification (GTDB taxonomy): domain Bacteria; phylum Chloroflexota; class Dehalococcoidia; order UBA2247; family RBG-13-53-26; genus JAPLHP01. The sequence goes on from CAVRFM010000017.1 coordinate 55,785, forward strand.
AACGCTAACCGGTTGCAGTATTGAAGAACTGCAGGGAATGAATATTGCCTGTCTCCTGTCAATCGACGACTTTCGAAAGGTTGTCGATCGACAGGAGCAGCAGATCAAAGGAGAGGCTGTAACCCAGCGCTACGAACTCGTGTGGATTAGAAAAGACGGCGCAAAGGTCATTGGCGAGTCGGTGACTAGACTGATTGGTGAACAAGGCCGACCCGCTGCTGTCTTGACAATCGTGAAGAACATAACCGAGCAGAAGCGAGTGCAGGAGGCACTGCGAAAGGAGAGGGATAGGGCACAAAGGTACCTTGACGTCGCAGGAGTGGCCATACAGGTTATCGACGCAAATCAAACAGCGACATTGACAAACAAGAAGTGTAGTGAAATGTTAGGATACAAAGAAAGTGAGATTGTTGGTAAGAATTGGTTTGATACGTTCACGCCTGAAAGAAACAGGGCCAGAGCAAAAGCCATCTTTACAAAGCTGATCTCAGGCCAGATTGGGCTCAGCAGATGTGTTGAAAGTCCGGTGCTGACAAAGACTGGGCAAGAAAGGATCATCTCTTGGTACAACACCACGCTGCTGAAGGACGAGGCGGGTAATACTATCGGGGTACTCGGTTCCGGAGAGGATATCACTGAGCGAAAGCGTATGGAGAAAGCATTGCTGGAGAGTGAGGAACGCTATCGAACGCTTTTCGAGGATTCGAGGGATGCCATTTTTATCTTGGACAAGGCTGGCAGGGTCATTGATGCGAACGAAGCAGCTCTGGGGCTGTTGGAGTATAGCAAACAAGAGATAGCGGAGTTGTATCTGTTGCAAAGAGCCGTTAATACAACTCAGAGAGAGGACTTTCTGAAGCAAATAGGGGAAAAGGGGTACTTAGGAGACTATGAGATGAAAATGCGTAAGAAAGACGGCTCGGAGATTTACTGTCTCCTCACCTTCACAGCAGAGCGCAATGCAGATGGAGACGTCATGGGATACGAGGGCATTGTCCGCGACGTCACAACACAAAAGCGGATGGAACGCAGCCTGTCCCTCTATATCACCCAAGTTACGAAGGCACAGGAAGAGGAACGGAAGCGCATTGCTCGAGAGCTGCATGATGATACCGTTCAAGCGCTCTCTGCCTTGTCACTGGACATCCAACGCATTGGCAAAGGCCGGAAGCGATTGCCTGATGAGACTACCAGGGAACTAGAGCAAGTCCGGCAAAAGGTTACTAATATAGCGGAGGAGTTGAGCCATCTCAGTCGTGCCCTAAGGCCGAGTGTTCTGGATCACTTAGGTCTCATACCTGCGTTGAAATCACTCACAAGTGATTTGTCAGGAAGGGGCAAGGTCAGTGTCAGCGTCGAAGTGACTGGCACTGAGCGACGTTTGTCGCCAGAAGTGGAGTTGGGTCTATTCCGAATTGCCCAAGAGGCTATCAGAAATGTCAGGAAGCATTCAGAGGCAACGACTGCAGTGGTGGCTGTTCGGTTTGATCCCAGCCGGGTCACAGTAACGATCAATGACAATGGCAAGGGATTTGACATCCCTGCGAGGTTGGACGACCTGAGCGCAATGGGTCGGCTGGGCTTGGTTGGCATGCAAGAGCGCTCGCAACTACTTAATGGTGAGCTTACAGTCCACTCCAAGCCGGGTGCAGGAACAACAATAAGAATTGAAATCAGCTCACCTGCCCAGGATCTTGGCGTGAGTGAAACCCGCATCATCTCCGGCTGATGGTCAAGCAGGGATAGTGAAGAAGGAGGGTTCATGGAGTATACCGACATCATCCTCGAAAAGAAGGACGGCGTAGCCTGGATTACCTTGAACCGGCCGAAGGCATTGAACGCCTTGGCCCCCGATACTCACAGGCAATTGCAGCATGCCCTGCTGGAGATCGATAAAGATCCTGAAGTGCGGGTGGGAGTCATCACTGGTGCTGGCCGAGCCTTTTGCGCCGGCGGGGATCTTAAATGGATCAGCTCCCACAGGGACGACCACAGAGCCATAGCTGGCTATGGGCAGCTATTCCATGACACCTTCTATATCATGGAGCACATGAGCAAGGTAATCATTGCCATGGTCAATGGCCTCTGCTATGCCGGCGGCATCGAATTGATGGAGGCATGTGATTTGGCCTATGCTGCCGAAGATATCATGCTGGGCGATCAGCATGCTACCTACGGGCTCGTCCCGGGCGGAGGAGGATCACAGAGGCTCCCCCGGCTTATACCACTGAGAAAGGCTAAGGAGCTTCTGTTCACCGGCGACTGGATCACAGCAAAAGAGGCCGAGCACTACGGCCTGATCAATAAGGCAGTGCCTGCCGACAAACTCAGGGATCACGTCATGGAGGTGGTGAACAAACTGCTCCAGCGGAGCCCTATGGCTTCCAAATACATCAAGTACGCCGTTAACCGCGGGATGCAGGTCGATCTCTATACCGGAGTGGAACTGGAGAAATCCGCGTCCATGGCCCACTTCCAGACAGAAGATTCCAAGGAAGGAATCTCAGCTTTCATGGAGAAGAGAAAGCCCCAGTTCCCTGGAAGATAACATCGTCTATAGGGTTTGCGCGTCCATCTCAATCCACTGCCCATTTGGGGATGACCGTTGATCCTCCATCTCCTCTCCCAAGGCCATGGGTGACTTCCACTACAGCAACCAAGTTGGATGGAGAGCCATGATAAGGTGACCAGTAGGCAAGCAATCCAACTCTCGTGCTTGGAGCCACCAAAATTCCGGTGTTCGACTCGCTTGACTAGTTGGACCTTCAATGTGCCATCAGCGGCATCTGGGATACGGTCAGACGAGGCTTGCGCGGCGACAACCTGCTCTTATCTCCAGCCGGAGTGATCCGCCTTCCCCAACACATTCACCTTCGCTTGGCAGCAGCAGACTTCAGGTTGCCCAGATTCATCCTGTCCATCGGCGAGAACTTCCGGTGCTGAACTCTGACATGAGCCGAAGCCAAGTTGACATAACGCTTGACCATCTCCAAAGTGGTGTGCCCCAGGATCTGTTGCAGGGTGAACACATCGCCGCCATTCACGAGATAGTTCGTGGCGAAAGTATGGCGACAGAGATGGGCATGGAGACGCCTCACGCCAGACTTCCGGGCGAGGCGGCGGATCATGAGCTGCACTGCATCGTCGCTCATGGCTCTCCCCTCCAGGGTCAGGAAGACGCGGTCATCCTCTGCAGCGAGTCGTGCCGACCTGAAGTGGTAGATGTACCTCAGCAAGATCTTTTGGGCCACGCTGCCGATAGGCACAATGCGCTCCTTGGCACCCTTGCCCATCACCTTAAGATAGCCCTCGTCGATGTGGGCGTCGGCCATTCTGAGACCAGCCACTTCTGAGAGCCTCAGGCCGGTGTCCAGGAGCGTGATCAAGATGGCAATATCGCGGCACCCCGCAGTGGTCTCCGGGTTAAGACAGGCCAGAATCCGGCTAACTTCATCATCCCTGATAACATCCGCGAGCTTCTGAGGAGCCTTTGGCACCCTGAGATTGCCTAGGACATTCTCTGCCGTGTAGCCCTCTCTGTGAAGCCAGCCGAAAAAGCTCTTCAGGCCCCGGACATAGGTCTGGATGCTTATGGCTCGCAGGTTGTCCTCGCCTGGTTGCGCAGGGGTGGCCTTCCCATTTCTTCTTGGTCTGGAGATAGAGAATGAACTCCCGCACTACACCCACATCCAAGTTTTCCAGGGTATGAGGTAGCCCCTGTCCTCTGAGATAATCCCCGAAGTACCTCAGCACGCGGGAGTACCAGAGCACAGTCTGCTGCGATTTCCCCTCACTGCGGTTGTACGCTTCAAAATGCTTCGCCAGCGTTTCCAGAGGAATGTTGCCCTTCTCCAACTCCTGCCACCTCTTGTTTCTACTTGTCACCACCATCTTAAGCCCCTTTCTTCCTGGGAGGTCAAAAATGCGTGACCGCCCTGTGATTAGTCCGTGAGCCCTGGGTGATGATGGCTTTTGTCGGTTTTTGGCATTTAGTCAAGCAATCGCTGGCGGGGGAGGGTTTCGATTGCTTGCCTTGGTGAAATCAGAGGGGCTCCTTTCGATGGAATCCCCGTTTTCCAAAGCTGGAGCGGGTGACGAGATTCGAACTCGCGACTCCTTGCTTGGGAAGCAAGCACTCTACCGCTGAGTTACACCCGCTCTATATCTATAGTGGAAGTTTAATGAGCCCTGGATAACACTGTCAAGCAGTCAACTTGACATAATACTAAGGGCAATGTTTAGGAACTATGCTCAGGGGGCACATCTTCCGGCGCACCCCCGTCTTCCTTCTTCCTGCCATGAAAGGACCTGTGTACCTCTCTCAGTTGCCTGTCGGTGACATGGGTATAGACCTGGGTCGTTCTGATGCTTTCGTGCCCCAGCATCTCCTGAACCGAGCGAATATCGGCGCCGGCACTTAACAGGTCTGTGGCAAACGAATGCCTCAACGTGTGAGGGGTGGCCTTTACAGGCAGGCCGCACATTCTGGCATATTTGGCCACGATGAGCTGTATCGACCTGGACGTCAACCGCATATTCTGGCCATCCTTTGACATGTCTATGCCGCCGGAATACCGGATAAACAACGGCTTGAAATGGTCTTCACGGGTGTCCAGGTAACGCCTGATCCACTCCGCAGCGCTGTCGGACAGAAACACCACCCGTGGCTTACTCCCTTTGCCAACCACTCCGAACTCCTTGCGCTCCAGGTCTACCTGGTCCCGATTGAGCCGCGCCAGTTCGGAGACTCTGAGGCCGGTGCTGAACAGGGTTTCCAGGATAGCTCTGTCTCTTAAACCTATTACGTCTGAAGTGTCCGGACTGTTTAAGAGTCTTTGCAATTGATCCGGATTCAGAAAAGTCACCGTTCTGGCCGCAACCTTGGGGAGATCTATCTTCTCCGGCGGCAGCGTTGAGATATTACGCTGGACTACGAGATAACGCAGACAAGCCCTGAGAGCGATAATGTGATAGCTCTGAGTGATCTTCTTCAGGGGCAAGCCGTCCGGACCAGTTATCCGTGATAAATACAGCCTGTATTTTCGGACCAGTTCCAGGTCGATGTCCTCCGGTTTTATCCCCGGAGACGTCTCCGCCAGCCATTCCGAAAAACGCTTCAAATAGTGCCGGTAGACCTTGATTGTCAGCGGGGCAGCACCCTTTTCAACCTCCATATATTCCAGGAACTGGTCGATGGCTTCATCGGTAGTCATAGCAGCCTTTTCCCCCGTTTAAATCTCGGTTCGCATAACGGCACTTTTGCGAAGTTACCATCTCGGGACCTCTTTATCAATCCTTTGACATAATCAGAATCTCTGAGATGCGCTGCAGGAGGCCGTCCAGGCCGGTTCCCTGGCTCGCCGAAACAGGTATCATGCCCTCCAGCTTCACGGGTATCATGCCCTGCAGGTTCAGTTGCAGGCGCTGCTCCAAATCTTCTTTCACCAAACCGTCGCTGCCCAACAGGTCTATTTTATTGAGCACTGTCAATCTCGGCTTGGTATCCAGCTCCAGCTCAATCAATATGTCCTCCACAGTCTGGTACTGCTCAGCAGCATTCTTATGTGTTATGTCTACTACGTGAACCAGCAAATCTGCTTCAGTCAGTTCCTCCAACGTTGCCCTGAAAGCAGCCACTACTGTAGGAGGCAGCTTATGAATAAAGCCAACAGTGTCCGTCATGAGTACGGTCTGCTGGTCAGGCAACTTCAGACGGCGTGTTGTGGGATCCAGAGTAGCGAACAGCTTGTTTTCTACAAACACGTCAGCACCGCTCAGCGCATTCAGCAATGTGCTTTTGCCAGCATTGGTATAGCCTACCAGCGCCACAATCGGCACGCCGCTTCTCTTGCGCTGTGTTCTGTAAAGAGCGCGATGCTTTCGTACATCTTCAAGTTCCTTCTTCAACCGTTGAATCCTGCGCTCAACAAGACGTCTATCGGTTTCTATCTGCGTTTCACCCGGGCCTCTGGTTCCTATCCCGGCACCCAACCGCTCCAGATGGCTCCACTGTCCGGCCAGACGAGGCAGCAGATATTGATGTTGCGCCAACTCTACCTGCAATTTCCCCTCATGCGTCTGTGCCCGCCTGGCAAATATGTCCAGAATCAATGCCGTCCGGTCGATAATCTTAATATCAAGGAAAGCATCCTCCAGATTGCTCTGTTGACGCGTCGAAAGCTCGTCATTACAGATCACCACGTTGAATCCTATGTCCTCCTTGAGGGCCACCAGTTCCTTCAGCTTTCCGCTCCCCAAATACATGGGCGTATGCCTTTCCAATCGCTGTACCATCTGGCCCACCACCTCTACACCGGCCGTATCGGCCAGGTTCGCCAGCTCACCCAGCGAGTCTTCCAGTATCCATCTGTCCCTGTTGTCTTTCATCTCTACCGCCACCAGGAAGGCTTTTTCCCGGACCTCAGCAGTGGAAACCATCTTTTTTTTGGAAATAATGCCTCCTTTATGTCAACATCTTATGTCAGCCGGTCAACATTATGTTAACAACTTATGTCAATCAGCAGCCCAATTCAACCAGCTACCAGGCAAAGCTGATAACATATTACTTATGTCAACTTGCTGGCGGGGGTCACCTGCAGGTTCCAGGGGGTCCCCGCAAAATCGCTGATTTTGTGGGATTTACTTCCTGACGGCCTGCGACCTGCTCCACGCCAGCAGACACTCCAATCCTTCATCAATCTCACTGTCCGCCGCGGTTAGTGACAGACGAATGTACCCTTCTCCATACTTGCCGTAGCCCGTGCCTGGTGTAACCACCACGCCAGCACCATCCAGCAGCTTTGTGGCATACTCTGCCGACGTATAGCCATCAGGAATTCCCGCCCAGATGTAAAGGCTGGCCTTGGGAGGAGTTACCCGAAGCCCCATCTCACGGAGCACCTTGACGATCCGGTCACGCCTCCGCTGATAAATGGCATTGTGCTCCTCAATACAACTCTGGTCTCCGCGCAGCGCCTCGATGGCCGCATACTGGATGGCCTGGGGTATCCCCGAGTCCAGATTCGATTTGAACCTCATCAGGGCGTCCCTTATCTGCGCGTTGCCCACCGCCATCCCCACCCGCCATCCTGTCATGTTATAGCTTTTGGACAGAGAATGGAACTCCACTCCCACGTCCTTCGCGCCCGGCACCTCCAGGAAGCTCGGCGGCCGATAGCCATCAAAGGCAACCTCAGTGTAAGGGGCATCATGGCAAACCACCAGATCATACTTCCTGGCAAACGCCACAGCTTTTTTGAAGAAATCGATCCCGGCCACCGCTCCCGTAGGGTTGTTGGGATAATTCAACCACAGCACTTTGGCACGGCGCGCCACCTCCGGCGGCACCCGCTCCAGGTCAGGCAAGAAACCGTTGTCCTCAGTCAAGGGCATGAAGTAAGCCTCGCCGCCGGCAAACATCGTGCTCACAGAGTAAACGGGATACGCCGGGTCAGGAATAAGGGCCACATCGCCGGGATCTATAAAGCAAAAGGCAATATGCCCGATACCTTCCTTTGAACCGATCAGAGGCAGTACCTCTTTGTCAGGATCAAGGACTACCCCAAAACGCCGCTCATACCACTCGGCGATAGCCCGACGGAATTCGGGCAGGCCATAGGTTTCCGGATATCTGTGATTGGCCGGCACCTTCGCCTCCCGGCACAGCCTCTGGATAATACTATCCGGCGTCGCAATATCAGGGTCGCCAATGCCAAAGCTGATCACCTTCTCTCCCCTGCTCTTTCTCTCGGCTATCTTTTGAGATATCCGTACAAAGAGATAGGGTGGCAGCTCTTCAATACGTTTAGAAACCTTCATTGCTCCTCCAATAGATGCCGGCCTAGTCCAGCCAGTGCCCCGTGAAAACCATCTCAGCCGGCCCGCTGAGATAGACTGCACCCTTGCCATCCCATTCCACACTCAGTCTGCCCCCGGGCAACACCACATCAACCTTACTGTCCACATAATGATGCAGTTGTGCCGCCACGGCCACCGCACAGGCGCCTGTGCCACAGGACAGGGTCTCCCCGGCACCCCGTTCCCATACCCGCACCGTCACCTCTCTGCGTGATACAACATGAGCTATTTCGAAGTTCAGACGGCGGGGAAACAGGCTGTGATTTTCCACCAGAGGACCCAGCTCTGTCAAGGGGAATTGGTCCACATCTTCCACAAAGCATACGCCATGAGGATTTCCCATGGAAACAAAGGTCAGCAGCAAATCCCGGCCCCCGGCATCGACCCTATAATCCACCACAGGTATCGCCTCCACCTTGGCCGCCAGAGGAATGTCCTCCGGTCTGAATCGCGGCAGTCCCATATCTACCTGAAAACGACTGCCGCCGCCAAGTGGTTTGATTCTCTTAACACCGGCCGTCGTCTCAATGGTCACTTCTCTATCCGCACCAGCCAGTCCGCTACTGATCACGTATCTGGCAAAACACCTCAGGCCGTTGCCACAGACCTCGGCCTCTGAGCCATCGGGATTGAACATCCGCATACGGAAATCCGCGCTGCTTGACTTCAACAGCAATATCAAACCGTCACTGCCTATTCCAAAGCGACGATGGCACATAGCCCTGGCGAGCTTGGGCCAATCTCGCTGCAACCCAGTGGCATCTATCAATATGAAATCGTTCCCCGTAGCCTGCAATTTGGTGAACTCCATACCCGCCTGCTCTTTCATCACAATACTCCCTGACCCTTCAACAACACTTCTATCCAGAGCTAAATCAGTTTCATGCTCTTCAGGCTGACATATGCCCTGTCAGCTACAATGACATGGTCCAGAACCTCAATGCCCACAATGTTACCGGCTTCAACCAGCCGTCTGGTGAGCTTTATATCATCTTCCGAAGGCTGGGGGTCGCCGGAAGGGTGATTGTGCACAAAGATCACCGAGGCAGCGCTGGCTGAGATCGCCTCCTTGAACACTTCCCGTGGGTGGACAATACTGGAGTCAAGGCTGCCTATGGAGACCGGGGCTACTCCTATTACCTTATTTCTGGTATTCAAGAGGAGCGTCAGGAAATGCTCTCTCTTTTTACCCTTGAGCCTGCTTCCGACCTCTTTAAGCACACTCTCAGGGTTCTTTATAGCATTCTTGGCTTCCTCAGGATAACCCTCCAGCCTCCTGCCTAATTCGAAGGCCGCTTTGAGCTGTCCCGCCTTGGCCAGGCCTATGCCTTTGATCTCTAATAGCTCCTCTACCGAGCTATCAGCTATGCCCTGCAGACTGCCAAATCTGCTCAGCAATCGCTGCGCAGTGAGCATCACCGATTCACCCCTTACCCCCCGGCCCAGGATCAGCGCCAGCAGTTCCTGCACAGAGAGGGCTTCAGGTCCTAACTGAAGAAGCCTCTCCCTGGGACGCTCCATGGGTGGCAGATCATGAATGGTGAATGACTTCTTCATGATCCCTTGCCTATCTGTGACCTCAGATAAACCTCCATGAACTCATCCAGGTCACCCTCCAGGACTGCTGCTGCATTGCTGGTTTCAAGGCCGGTCCGATGGTCCTTTACCATCTTATAAGGGTGAAGAACATAGCTGCGTATCTGGTTCCCCCAGGCAGCCGCGACATGCTCGCCCTTGAGCCTTGTTCTCTCCTCAGCCCTTTTGTTCCACTCCACCTCCAGAAGTCGAGCCTGCAGCACCTTGAGGGCTACCTCCTTATTCTGGTGCTGAGAACGCTGGCTTTGGCAAGTGGCTATCAGCCCGGTCGGGATATGCGTTATCCTGACCGCCGAACTCGTCTTCTGCACGTTCTGCCCACCTGGGCCGCTTGACCTGAAGGTGTCTATTTTTAGATCATCAGGATTTATCTTTACCTCCATGGCTTGCTCTACTTCAGGCAATACCTCCACTAAGGCAAATGAGGTATGACGGGCATGATCCGAATCAAAGGGAGAAAGGCGAACCAGGCGGTGCACACCATGCTCCGACCTGAGATAACCATAGGCAAGATTCCCCCTGATCTCCAGCATAGCACTCTTTATCCCTGCTTCCTCTCCAGGTGAGGTATCAAGTACCTCAGCCCGATAGCCCCGCTTCTCCGCCCACCTCAGATACATTCTCAACAGCATCTCCGCCCAGTCCTGAGATTCGGTGCCTCCAGCACCTGCATGGATGGCTACAATAGCATCACGCTTGTCATATTCACCGCTGAGAAGCAGTTGAAAATCGCGCCTCTCCAGATCGGAGGACACCCGATCGATTTCGGAGCGGACTTCCTGCTCCAGAGACATGTCCCCTTCTTGAAGAGCGAGGTCAACCAACTCCTTGAGTTCGTTGACTTTGCGCTCCAGTCCACGCCAGCTTTGGGTTTCTTCCTTCAGCGCGCTGAGCCGACGCATGATCTGATTCGCTTGAGCCGGATTCTGCCAGAAATCAGGGGCGCCGGAGTTCTTCTCTAGCTCAGCGATCTCCTTCTCTTTCTCTGCTACGTCAAAGACGCACCATCATAGCAGAAATTCGGCCATGTAAGTCTTCCAGCCTCTCCTTCTCAGTTTGCATCTCTAATCCTTCCTCCTAATTTCCAATACGTACTGAAAAATCATCTCTAGAAGACGCGGCTGCCTTGCTGTGTGCTTCACCATTGGCGCCGGGCAGATGTCCGGAGGCAGCCATATGAGCCAAGCGCGCCGGCTCGGGAAGCTTGTAGCCTCGACAGCATTTCATCACCCATGATATCGCCGAGGGCAAATCCACCTTATGCCCAATG
>CAVRFM010000018.1:0-47444 GCA_963720375.1 uncultured Chloroflexia bacterium
CTCCACCATACTTGACATAATCATCAATTTGTGATATAAATGAGACTAGGTTCTAGAGCGAAAAAGGTAAACCTGCAGGAATGCAGGGACGCAAAGCCACAAGTCCAAGAAGGATAGTTGGGCTGCCGCTGTAGCTAGTGTAGCGGTTAAAAGTGGCTCTTTGGCGTTGCTCAGCCAGAGAGCCACTTTTCTTTTTGGCTGTAATCGGCTCTCACAAGGGGGGTGAATGGGGGGTATTGAGCCTTGATAATGGTGTTGGGCTTGCTGCTGGGCAGGCCGGTACTGGCCTCTACGCTCAGCAGGATGAGATAAGCCAACCGTATGAGGGCTAACAAATATCAACCGCTGTCGATTACAAAGGGGGGGACATGTTATCTGCAGAATCGAGAAATAGTGCACTGTCTGATTGGAACCCGGGGGTGACTCTGAAAGAGAGGATAAAGGTAATACTTCGTCCTCTCCTTGATGAGGGTATAGCAGACCTGTATGCTGACCAGATTCTGAAGCAGGTTGAGTTGGCGAAAGTGTCGAAGGAACAACCGAAGTTGTCGGCTCGGTCTGCAAGAGGCATGGCGAAATAAGCGAACCAGGTGAAGAGGAAGTAGCATGTGGATTGCCAGTCATGTAGGTGTAGGTTCGCTTATTTACGAGACTGTCAAGGATGAGCCTAAATGGGCCAAATGGTCTGTAGTTGTTGCTGGAGGCTTTGTCTCCCATTGGGTGCTTGATGAGGTTAGCACCTATCATACCCTGAGCCTTAACCACTGGTATGACATTATGTTCATAGCTTTGAATGCTGTTTCCGTGGCTCTCATATGGTGGTCATCTGGAAGAGGATTAACTGGCCGGGCGAGACTCCTTCCTCCGCAGTTCCTGGCCGGCCTGATAGCCTGGCTTATATGGGACTGGGAGTGGTTTGCGGGGTCACAGGGGAGATGGATACATCTGAGTGGAATATTCCCAAGATACGTAAGAGACGTTTATGCGTTGGATTCGAGTTATATTCAGATATCATTGATTACCATGCTGACGGTGGTTGTGGTGAAACCCTGGAGGTTACGTGCCAAAGATTTTGCTCTTGGCGTGAATATTCATTGGCTCAAGGCACCATGGGCTCATCAGCATCGTCGCCATGCTATTGCCTCTTCCAAGCTGGGGCGCGGAAGCACAGGACCCGGAACATGCCCGGCTCCGGTACATGTACCTTCGCAGTCGCCATGAAGTGGACAGTTGCCAGGGATGAATTCATATCTTTGATCTGTTGGTGTTGTCCACACGGGCGACGAACTCTGTGCCTTCGCCTGGCTTACAGGTGGGCTGCAAACAGTACTGATACCGTAGAAGTCTTCGGTGACCGGACAAGTTGCGTTAAGCCACTGACAAGAGGACATATCTGCTTCCATCCCTATCTTCTTTCTCGGATCACATTAGGTTCCTCCGATCTATGGCTGGTTTGGGATTCCCAAATGGGTAGCATGGCATCTCGGATTCCGTTGTGGGTATAAATTATTGTGGTGCAGGGGGCCACTGGGTGGATGATACACTCAAATGTGTTTACAAAGGTGATTTCTGGGGCTAAAATAGATGCGTCCTTGGGCGGTTGGCTCAGTGGTTAGAGCGCTTGCTTCACACGCAAGAGGTCACAGGTTCAAATCCTGTACTGCCCATTATTCATTTGCGTAGCAACGGGTGGCTCATGATCGCTTGCATGAGCGAAAAGATTACGCAGGGTCAAAGCTATGTGAGACCCAGTTGCATCGGGCAGTATCCTCGCGATTAGTGGTGCAGACGGTAACAGTGGCAGGGGTGGCTGCTTAAAAAGCTTGGCCTACCCGATCAGTGACACAACCTCCGTTCGCCTTCTGGCAGAAGCCAATGCAGTAGTGCGGCCAATTCCTGAACATCCACCGGTTACCACGAAGTGATTTTACCCTCTACCTCCCTCGGATTTCTTGCAGGATTCCCTGGTTTCTGCTGGTACGCTTGTTTGCATAATCATACTGCGATGTAGTGTGGGATACTCGTTCCGATGAGAGAAGACGGGCCAGGGGCTGGTTCGTTGGCAAGAAAGGCATAGCTTCGGAAAACTTGAAGCACGTCTGATTTGGGAATAAAATCATATAGAGATCGGGAGACTGATCCGGAAGAACCTTGTCTGCTTTGCCTATAGGTAGACTATGGCAAGATAAGGCAAGGTTCAAATAGTTGTAGTCTCATTTTGTCAGTTTGAGGACGTAAAGATCAAAACAGCTATCGTCGGTTAGTTTCGGAGGATAGAGGACAGGATTGTGGGCGTAACAGAATCCAAGGCAAGTGGTTATATTGAAATCAACCAGGAGCTGTGCAAGGGATGCCAGGTCTGTATAGCTTTTTGTCCCAAGGGAGCGATCACTCTATCGGATAAACTGACAGCCAGTGGCTACATACCTGTTTCCTTTAATGACGGCAGCGAATGTACCGGCTGTGCCATCTGCGCCATAGTGTGTCCGGAAGTGGCCATAGAGGTGTACCGTGGCTAAGGTCCTCATGGATGGCAACAGCGTGATTGGAGAGGCGGCTATCAGGGCTGGTTGCCAGTGTTATTTTGGCTATCCCATCACTCCTCAGAACGAGCTGACTGAATATATGGCAAACCACCTGAGCAGAAAAAAGGGGTGTGCTTTTATTCAGGCGGAGAGTGAGATCGCGGCTATAAATATGGTATTTGGAGCCAGTCTGGCGGGGGTGAGGGTCATGACCTCATCTTCCAGCCCGGGGATAAGTTTAAAGCAGGAAGGGATTTCCTATCTGGCGAGTTGCGAGCTTCCGTCGGTCATCGTCAATATGTCCAGGGGTGGGCCGGGTTTGGGGACCATATCTGCTTCTCAGTCCGACTACTTCCAGGCCACCCGGGGTGGGGGGCACGGGGATTACCGGACCATAGTTCTGGCGCCTTCATCGGGGCAGGAACTGGCAGACCTCACTCACCGGGCCTTTGATCTGGCCGACAAGTATCGGATTCCGGTGCTTATCCTGGGGGATGGGATACTGGGGCAGATGATGGAGCCGGTGGAATTTAAACATGAGGCTCCTGCGGAACTGCCGGTGAGAAGCAATGCCTTGAGAGGAGCGAAGGGGCGGGCAAGCCGGATTGTCAGGACCTGTACCTCGAACACGAGCGACATGGAAGAACTCAACTGGAGCCTCTACAGAAGATACCAATTGATCAAGGAAGAAGAGATTACCTGCGAGACCTTCCTGGTTGAAGATGCCGAGCTGATAGTGGTGTCTTTTGGCATAGCGGCCCGAATTGCCCGAGGGGCGATCAAGAATGCGCGGGCCAACGGGCTGAAGGTAGGCCTGTTGCAGCCCATCACCCTGTGGCCGTTCCCTTCTGCAAAGGTGGCAGAATTGGCCGACAGGGCAAAATACTTCCTGGTATTTGAGATGAACATGGGCCAGATGATAGAGGATGTGCAGCTGGCCCTGAATGGTAAAGGAGAGACCTTCTTCTACGGGAGGCCGGGGGGTGTCATTCCTACCCCCAGCGAAGTCTTCCGGGTGATTTCACGACATTATTATCAGAGGGGTCTGACTTAGAAAAATGACTAAGGTGTATAGCCGCCCCAAATTGCTGAAGAAGGTCGCTTTTCCATTACTGCGCGGGATGTGGTCATTCGATTATCCACCGGCTTCTGGCTGAGGTGATTGAGGAGATGAATCTTCAAGAGAGGATTGTAGGCATCAACTCGGCGGGATGCTCGGTTTTTGCCTATAACTATCTTGACATCGATATGGCGGAAGCAGCCCATGGCAGGGGAATGGCGGTGGCTACCGGCCTGAAAAGGGCCTCTCCTGAGACTATCGTGTTTACCTATCAGGGGGATGGTGATCTGGCAGCTATTGGTACTGCTGAGACTGTTCATACTGCCAACAGAGGAGAAAGGATAACGACCATTTTTATCAACAATGCCGTCTACGGCATGACCGGTGGTCAGATGGCCCCGACTACTCTGCTGGCCCAGCAGACCACCACCACGCCCTACGGACGGGATGCCAAGCTGGAGGGACATCCTATCAGGGTAAGCGAAATGCTGGCACTCCTTGGAGGAGTGGTCTATATTGAACGGACGGCAGTGGATTCTCCGGCGAACATCAGAAAGACGAAGAAATCCATCCGCAAGGCCTTCCAGGTGCAAATTGACGGTCTGGGCTTCTCAATGGTGGAAATCCTCGCTCCCTGCCCCATAAACTGGAAGATGGAACCATTAGAGGCCTGGCAGTGGATCGGCAAAGAAATGACTAAGGTATTTCCGCTTGGGGTGATAAAGGACATCACGGGGCAAAAAGATGCTGATTAAGACGATCTTTGCTGGATTTGGAGGCCAGGGGGTACTTTCCATGGGACTTGGCCTGGCTCAGGCAGCTATGATCGAGGGCAAAAACGTGACGTACTTACCCTCCTATGGCGTTGAGGTCCGCGGCGGTACTGCCAACTGCACGGTAGCCATATCGGATGAAGAGATTGCCTCACCGGTGGCTTCGGCACCGGAATTTGTTGTTGCCATGAATCAACCTTCCCTGGTCAGATTTCAAAATCAGGTCCAGTCGGGAGGCGTATTGTTTTTCAATTCTTCGCTGATCAAGGCTGAAGTCTCCCGTGGCGATATCGAGCTTGTTGGAGTTCCGGCAAGCCGTATTGCTGAGGAATTGGGCAGTCCCAGATCGGCCAACATGGTGATACTGGGGGCATTTACCAAGAAAAGCAATCTGGTCTCCATTGATACCCTGATTGAAGGACTAAAAAGCACCTTGAAGAACAAGACAAAGCTGATTGCTGTCAACAAAAAGGCGCTGATAGCAGGATACGAACTCTTCCAGTAATGAAGTAGATCAACCTGGGGGTAAGGCTATGTTTGTCAAACAGATTTCGATCAGCCTGGATAATGTGCCGGGGAAGCTCATGGATGTGAGCGAGCGCCTGGGCATTGAAGGGATAAATATCAGGGCCATTTCGGTAGCTGATACTGCCGACATCAGTACGGTGAGGTTTGTCACTGATGATCCGGCCAAAACCACCAATGTCCTGAGGAGCCATGGCTATCCTGTAAAAGAGACAGACGTCATAGCGGTGGAGGTCCCGGATCACCCGGGAGGCCTTCGGGCTGTGCTCAAGCCTCTGAAGGCAGCCAACATCAATGTTCTCTATCTCTACCCCTACCTGGGAAGGGGGGAAAGCGGTCAGCCTATAGTCATCGTGGGCGTGGATAAGACCGAAGAGGCGACAAAGGTATTGGAAAAGAACTGGGTGCGCACCTTCGGCAAAGAGATCTATGCCCTTTGATTTGAACCTGCGGTTCGGCCGTTTGACTTCACTACCGCTGGCTGGTACCTCTACTACAATCTATCCTTTCATTGGCAGGCTCGTGATTAACTGATAAAATAAGACCACTCAGAGATGATAGCCGAGGTGGCGGAATGGCAGACGCGCTACGTTCAGGGCGTAGTGTCCGAACGGACATGTGGGTTCAACTCCCACCCTCGGCACCATAGAAGAGAGCGCCTGTAGCTCAGTATGGATAGAGCGCAGCCCTGCGGAGGCTGAAGTCGTGGGTTCGAGTCCCACCAGGCGCGCCATTGGGGCGGTTAGCTCAGTTGGTTAGAGCGTCTGTCTTACACACAGAAGGTCAGAGGTTCGAGCCCTCTACTGCCCATTTCCAATTCAAATTGGGCTAGATCCACCGGCAATTCCCCAAAACCGACCTCCTGAGTCGTTGCTCAACTGAGGTCACACCGGGTTCACATCATCATCTCTGTGCGATAGAGGGAACTAGAATCCATTCTCAGTACGTCCACAAGCACGGCTCATGTCATTGATGCGCATGCTGTGCACGTGTGAGGAGGTCATGCGCACCGTGGAGGAGCAGAGGCGAAGATGCCGGGAAAGTTGAACTGTCGAGGTTAGAGCACCCGTCTTTTGATCAGTGGGCCCGTGGTTCGAATCCCGTATGGTCTTACTAGAAAGAAGAAAGGCAGCTCAAGAAGCTGCCTTTCTTGATTTTGTGTGCGTTTCTATTATTTGTCTCTATGGAGTCCTGTGACTGAGTCGTTTCTTAAGGATGAACACTACTGCACAGGCGGCGACGATACCGGCGATAGCACCTGCCACCGGTATAAAAATGCTTCTGCTGCCCGCTGTTTCCGAACCTGTTGTGCTCAATTCTGTTGAGGGGGTTATGAGCTGCCCGTATATACCGGTACCTGTGCCGACGTACAGGTAAGCCCCTTCATTGTCTGCGGCTTCTACTACTTGCGGAGCCAGCCCTACTTTTTGCATAAGAGTTGTCACGACGCTTCTAGCTGTGCTTGAAGAGGTTGTAGTCGCCACTGCTGTACCTGCGCCACCCGAGGATTCTACACCGATGATGACGTAAATCTCAGTGCCCATGGGGTATTCGCATCCCAGCACCCATGTATCGGAGTCGCCCGGCAGATAGTAGATGAATCTGTTGAAGGCGACGTAGGGGACCTCGGCTGCACTGTTCAGCGGATCCTCACCGATGGTAATGGTAGCCTGGTTGTTATTGAAGCCCGGGTTCATGCTGAAGGCTTTGTTGAGGCCTTCCAGGGGCAGGGCTTCCCAATCGCCTCCGATGGCTTTCTTGTACACGATCTTCAAGCCTGGTTGGGGTTTGTTGTAATTCCAGAAGTTATCAAACTGATCCGTTTTCTGGTCAAAGCTCTTATTAAACTCGGGAAGGAGCGTGCTATTGTAGTATTCATCGAAGCTCTGTTCATAGTAGGTCGTGAAGTTGTCGTCGAGTTCACCGCTGTAGTTGGCAAAATATTTGCTTTGAAACTGGTCAAACATCTTCGTGAACCGGTCATCCCAGTCACCAGTACTGCTCTGTTTATGCCCCTCGCCCTTACCGAAGAGCTTATAGACCAGCTCATCATAGAACCCGTTGTGCGCCTCGTCATGGAACTCACTAAGAGCTTTTTCTTTCTCCTGCGCCATCATCTCCTTTATGGCCTTGTCCTTATAGGCGTTAAGGAAATCCTGATAGACTTGCTCGTTGTAGTCCTTGCCGCAGGCATAGACGTTTCCATTTGAATCTATGGATAGGGCGGTAATGATAGTGTCTGCTTTGTCGAAGCTGCTTTCGACTGTCCATCCGGAGTTGCTATCGCCCGTTATGCGATAGATGCCGCAGACGAGAGGATATCCATAGCTGTCATACAGACCGTTGTTCTTCACCTGGTCGTCAGTTACCGGCGTTGCGGTTTCGTCAGAGTAGTAAGCTGCGACATATATAACCGTCGTGCTGTTCTCTGAGGTGATGAGGATGTCGCTGATGTTGACATCGCCCTTCAAGGCATACCATTTATTGGTGCCCTGAGTGTTTTCTATGAGCTGCTTGTTTTCGGCATCGGTTCTATGGATCAGAATCTGTGTCCAGTCCTTACCCTGTTGAGCAGGCCCGGACGTCAAAGGACTGGGATTTTGCTGCACCTGGGTACTGTTGTCATATCACCCATAGTCCACCGAAGACACGTTCTTGTTGATCTCCTCCCCATCCCCAGATTCCGGTGTCATAGCCGACGAAGACGCGGCTGCTGTTGTTCGGATCAATGGCTATAGCAGCGACGTTGCCGCACCAGTTGGGCCAGGAACTATTGACGGACAGTTCTGTAGAACTGATCTGCTGCTGCGGTCTCCCCATGCTCTTCCAGTGGGCGCCGCCATCCGTCGTTTTGAACACCCTGTCGCCCGATTCTGTGCCTACATAGACGGTGTTGCCCGTTGGATCAGTGGTATCCATATCCACTACCTTGTACTGTGCCCCATTGCCATCCGGGTCCATGGGGGTGGACCACGTGGGATTGCTGTTGAAGTTGGATACTCTGTACACACCGGACTTAGCGACCGCCCAGCCGTTGTCGCCTGAGGCGTCGAGAACCAGATCTTTTATCTGGACCGCCTCAATGCCCTGGTTCATTTCGTAGAAGTGATAGCCTGCATCGGTGCTGTATCCCACCCCTCTTGATGTCGGTATGTAGAGCACCTGAGGGTCATTAGGGTCAATTTGAACGCAAGACGAAGTTGGATAGGCTTTATCGTTATCTTTACGCGGAAGATTGGTCCACCCAAGGCCCTTGTCGCTGCTGACCATGGTGCCGCAGAAGGCATCGTACCCTGTGACGGTTTCAATGAAGGCGAATTCATCGCCTATGCCGCTGTATTCATTATCCAGAGTCACCGTCTGCCAAATGATTCCGTCCTCGGAGTAGGCTATGGCGTTGTTGCTGCTCGTGCCGGAGGAGCTGCCCCATCCTCCCAGGAATAGCCGCCCATCCGGGCCAACCCCAAAAGCGCGCCATTGATAGGAAGTGCCGCTGTTACTTGGGGTATTGATTTTGGTAAAGGTGGTCGAGCTGCTCAACGCATCGTACGCATCCGAAGATTTATAGATCTCGGTGCCGATTTGCATATCGCTGCCCATCGCATTGTTGTTCAGGAGGTATATACAACCATCGTTGGGGTCAATGGCCATCTTTTCCGGCCAGAAACCGGGGGTGCTGGTAATCTGTACCTGTCCGCCGGCGGTGAAGGTTCCGTTATCACTCAGCGTGCCAAAGTAGAGGTTGCTGCCAGGTTGGCCCTGGACCCAATTGCCGTTATCCCAGTAGCCGTCTCCCCAGGAGGAATTGACATAAAACATGTGCCCGTTGTAAATGAGAGGATTGCCACCGTTCCCGGATTTGATGTCAACCAGGGTTGGCTCTGTCTTTCCGTCTGTACTGTACAAACCGTTTGCAGACATGTTGTCGCTGTTTGGTACTCCTTCAAAGAAGAGGAGCCCGGACGTGCTGTCTCCGGCGAAGCTCGACCGGATTTGCCACTGGGAGCCTTCTCCCATGCTGGGTACTGCCGCAAATTCGCCATATGTCGGAGGGCTGGTGGAGTGGTCGATCTCAGCATAGTAGACTGTGGTAGGATTGTTGTTTGGCTGGCCGGTGTTTGCCTGCTGATTCTCTCTTTCTCTGATGAAGATGCCAGACTTGTTTCCACCCAGGTCGATGACTTCAATGTCCTCGACATTGGTCTGGTCTGGCCTTTCCCAGGCCTTGGTAAAGCTGTATCCGGCATCGTTGCTGACCGCTATTCCACAGTCTGTTCCGACGTAGAATGTATTTTCAGCGTTCGGATCGAATGCTATGGCACCTGGATGAGGCCAGACGTTTCCGGTCCGCGGAAGCATGCCCCAAACAGCGCCTTCGTCGTCGCTGATCATGTTACCGGTAATGGGATCATATCCGCCTGAGCCGTTGTCAATGAACGCGAAGTTCGGTCCCTGCCAGGCCCAGCAATATTGGTCCCTGGTGCCGGTTTCCCAAGTGGCGCCATCGTCTGTCGAGTAGACAACTACTGACTCATTGTTGCCATTTTCCATCTCTTGCCATCCGGCAAGATAGATGTTGCCATCCGGCGCAATTCCAAGGGATTGATATTGCCTTACCAGCTCAGATGTGCCACTTGGCGGGGTTATTTGGGTAAAGGTGGTTGAGCTGTTTAAGGCATCATACGGATCTGACGATTTGTAGATTACGCCGTCTATATCATTGCCGCTCCAATAAGCGCCGCAGTCGAGGATGTAGACCAGATTGGTGACCGGATCGATAACCGGAGCCATTATCTGCCCTTTGGTGTAGTTCTCTTTCAACACAATGCGTGATTGACTATCCTCGGTAAAAGCTCCGGTTGCTGGGTCTATCGTCCCAAAGCGTAAGCGAAGGATGCTGGTTTGATTATCGGGGGACTGGGTTTGATTGTCGGAGGTTTGATTGTCGGAGGACTGGGTTTGCTTCATGGAGGGCCAGGTTTGTTCCACAAACAACATGTGGCCATTATGTATCGTTAATGAGTTGACACCTCCCAACCCCGAACTGGGACCAAAATTATCTTCCGGCGCAAACTCGAGTTTGGTTAGTGAACCAGCCTCTGTGGTACATCTGTAGATGCCGGGTTGGCGGCTGGTGTTGTCTGTTGTTCCAGATGCAGACTGGTCTGGCGACCAGGCAAAATAGAGCCATCCGGAAGCTTGGTCGACGGCAAATGTCTGAATGACTCCGAAGCCGGCCTCGGCGTCCAGGTCCGGTATTATCTGGAATTTCACGTTATTGAAGGGGTCTGCATCAGTGTGGTTGATGTCAGCATAGAAAATCGAGTTTGCGCTCTGGGTAGAGACGAAAACTCGCGTTTGATTGTCACCAAGGTCAAGGGTTTCAATCCAGATGATGCTGCCTCCATAGAGGCCTGCAGTATCCGGTGTGGCCGGATTTGCTTCTGCTACCACTCCCCTGACGGGAGAAATGAGAAAAGAGGCAGACAGCATTACCAGGGTTACAACGAAGGCTGCAGCGAAAACAGGGAATACCTTTTTAAGTTTATTTCGCATCATCTATTATCTCCTTCATCCATCGCGGCTCTTTTACCTCACATTGGATTTATAATTTATAAGATTTTTTCGCCTATGTACTATTTAACCACGAAAAGGTTACGGTTGTGTCACAGAGAAGCCTGGGGATGTCACAGAACAGTCACAGGAACGGGCTGCAGGACGTTGGCAGTTGACCTATTGGTATTGAACTGTCAGCGAAAATGTGACAAACTGGAGATATAACTTAGCGGGCGCTTAGGGGCTTGATCCTGCTCTCTAGAGGCAGTAGATTACATCATGATTGGACAAATTCTTAGTCTAAGACCACTTTCTCCAACAACCGGTAAAACATCCATTCTGGCAACAACCGGCGCATGAGCGATACCTGCCAGGCATCATTGCCAACCAGAAACCGCAGACGCCAACCGGCATCCGTAGCCGCTTGATAAATGGTTCGCGCCACGACCCGCGGTTCGGTGCCGGCGCGTGCCGCATTCTCGCCCGTGAGCTTCTGCCCGCGTTTCAGGATGTTGCCATAAGCTTCCGTCAAGGCCGTGCTGTCTGCTGTTTCCATGTGAGCGGTCATAAAAGTCCGTCTTAATAACGCCCGGCTCGATCATTTTAACCTTGATGTTCAGCGGCTTTAACTCATACTGCAGCGCCTCCGAAAAGCCCTCTACCGCCCATTTGGTGCTGTTATAGAGAGTGTAGAGCGGAAAACCAATCCGCCCCCCCATCGATGCCACATTGATCAGGACTCCGCCTTTCTGCTTTCGGAAAAGGGGTAGAAATTCGCGCGTTACCTCCATGAGCCCAAATACATTGGTATTGAACTGCTGTGCCGCCTGCGCCCGGGTTGTCGCCTCAAACGGACCATATACCGCATAGCCTGCATTATTCACCAGCACATCAACTTTCTGATACCTATCGAGCGCGTATTGAATGGCCGCGCGGATGGAAACGCTGTCCATCACATCCAGATGCACCAGATCCGGCAGTCCTTTTTCATGCAACGGCGTGCGGCGCTTTTCGGGATTGCGCATCGTGGCAATGACATTCCACTTCCGTTCAAAAAAGTACAGCGCTGTCTCCAGCCCAATGCCACTGGAAGTGCCGGTAATCAATACGGTTTTGTTAGTATTGCTCATACCATCTCCATTCCGGGTCTGGTCATCAGCCCTCTTCAGTGTCTTCTGAAGGAACCGGGGACTTTCTTTTCTCCTTCTCTCTTTGTCGTTTTACTGAAGCTATAGGCTGGGTCTCTGCCTCCCTTTCCCGCGGCCACAGGAAAACGCGGTAGAAAAGCAGAACAACAAAGAGTATCAGAATGAAGGTCATCATGGTAAACCAGGCGGGTGTACCTCTCGTCATGGTTAAGAGGGCTGCCCACCCTGCTATGCCGAAGCAGTAGAACATGACATAGGCTATATGAAGACTCCATAGGTTCTCCCAGGCTCCTTTTATGCCCTTTTTCTCCTCCCCTCCTTCGACAAACCTGCGGTAGTCTCCCAAACCCAACTCGACATCCATCAACGTGCTGGCTACTCTGGAATAGCGCACGGAAAGCACTCTCAGGGCATGGTTGGTGAAGAAGCCGAAAAGCGCTAGCGACAGCCCAAAGGCAGCTATGTACCAGTGGATCAGGCCCTGCCATGATATTATGGCCAGCAATGCTGCGAATACGACGGCCATGCTATTCGTCAGCCACAGACGCGAACTCTCCTGCTGCCTGGCCTGTAGCCAGTATTGTCCAAAAGCCACATAAGCACTTTCCTCGCGGTTCATTTTCTACCCCCATCTATTATGATGCTGGAGCCCCCGTTATCTCTTGCGGAAGAGGTCGAGGAATCTGTCTTCATATTCATTGAACAACCCCCATTGCCTCAGTTCCGCTTCCAATTCAGATACTTTGGCCCTTTCGTTCATAGCTTCTCTAAATAGCTGTTCAATCAAATGTCTGGTGTGTCTGGGGATACCGCCGCTATCTACGTCCAGGAGTCCTCTCACGCCCAGTTCCATCACGTTGCCGGTCAAGGATCGCTGAGTTATATCGTGGATAAACTTCATCAGTGAAATGTCCCATAGCTCATCAATGCCTTTGATTATTGTTGCCAGGGGATTCTGCTCTCTATCTATTTTCTGACTGATGTTGTGTACCACTGCTTCCATGGGACTGGATAGCACATTAGTCTCTGCAGGTTCGTTCCTGTATCGATATAGGAGGCCAGGCTCATTGAGGCCATAATTACGAATCAAGTAGTCGGCATATTCCTTTCCGTGTTCAAAGCCATTAAAGAGGTTCATCAGGTAGTATGGAGTAATGATCTTCGGTCTTTCGGCAATGACCCTGCCTTCCCTGACTACTGTTTCTTCCTCTTGGTTCATTAGCTCGGCGTATACAGGCTGTGTGAGCAGGTAGTAATAGATATCTGTGATACCGAAGGTAGCCAAGTTCTGCTGGGGAGGTCTTATTAACTCCGTGTGTTCGATAGCATATTTGATTCTATTATCTATTTCCATCCGGTTTGACCTGCTGTCACATTCTATCAAATCAGGAACTTGACTGCTCTGAAATTGCGCTCTACATGCGCCTTGCCTTGTATGATGCTGCCCATTTCGGTGGAATGACCGGGGAGCAGGTATTCCGCATCCAGGGCGGAGAGCTTCTCAATGCTTTGTTTGAGGGTGGTAATGCTTCCGCCCGGGAAATCGGTTCTGCCCACGCCTCCGAAGAAGACCAAATCGCCTGTTATGAGGACCTTTTTATCCGGCCAGTAGATACTTATTGAGCCTGGAGAATGTCCGGGTGTGTGCAAGATTTGCAGGTCTATCCTCTTTTCATCTCTGCCCAGGCTCAGATCACCTTCCGTCAGGTAGATAAACGGTTCAAGTTTGGCCATTTTCATACCGAACATGCCAAACATTCTTTCTCCCACTGTCCGGTAGTATTCCTCCTCTTCTCTGGATAGGGCAGTAAGAGCCTGGCTCACTTTCCCCTTTGTTTCCTTCAGTGCGCTTTTCTGAACTACAGCTTCTGTTGCCTGGCAATGATCAGGATGAGTATGGGTGTTGATGATCAGGCCGATGTCTTCCACATTGAATCCATCCTGCTGCATCACAGCCGTAAGAGAATCGAAGCAGCGTTCTCCCACCTCATTAACCGTAAATCCTGGGTCGATAATGACGTGCGGCCGGTCTCCCCGCAGGACGTTGGCGAAAAGATAGGTATTGGCATTGTTCCCTCTACCCTCCCAGATGTAGCAGGCCAGACCATCAACCGGTTTTATCGATCTGTGCAGCGTATTAAGCATGTTCATTGTTCTGCCTTCTGACCTTGAAGCTATCTACAGTATAGCCTAAAATGTGAGCACGGGTGAACCATGCCCCATCGGATTTGAGCAGGCGTCGCTACGATCCTGCCTGAGGTACTGCTGTAAACCCGATATGGATTGCCTCTCAACCGGCTAGACTTACCACCACATCTTCCAGGACCTTTTGCCATTTGTTGCCCAGGAGGCGCATATCTAATTGCACTTGAGTAGTACCTGCCCTGATTCCGTGCTGGGCCTGTCCGATCCTCCCTGGGTCGAGCCTGGTTCCTTCCCTGAACCTTATCAGTATGTGGCCCTCTTCTTTGGAGATGGATTGTACTCCAGACTGGGCAGCTATGGCTTTGATCTTCACCAAATAGAGCAGGTTTCTCAATGGTGCCGGCAGTTTCCCGAACCTGTCCTTCAATTCATTCTCCAGTTCCTGCACCTCATTGACCGACGTCATTTTCGCCATTCTGCGGTAAAGGGTCAGCCGTGTAGTGAGGTCAACTACGTAGCTCTCAGGGATATATGTGGAGAGGGGTAGCTCCAGAGTGGGCAAAATGGCGGGGGATGCCTTCACTGCGGCTCCGGTTTCCCCTGACTGCTTTTCCTTTAGCTCTGTCACTGCCTCTGACAGTAGCTGGCAGTAGAGATCGAAGCCAACGGCAGCAATATGGCCACTCTGCTCTGCCCCGAGCAGATTGCCTGCCCCTCGAATCTCCAGGTCCTTTATGGCTATTTGAAAACCGGCCCCCAGTTCGCTGGCTTCGAATATTGTCTGCAGTCTTTTCTCTGCTGCCGGAGTCAGACGCTTACCTTTGTTGTACAGGAAGTAGGCGTAGGCACGATTGTTGCCCCTGCCGACCCTGCCGCGCAACTGATATAGTTGTGACAGCCCCAGCTTATCTGCTTCATTGATAATAAGAGTATTTACATTGGGTATGTCCAGGCCTGATTCAATGATGGTGGTACATGCCAGGACATCGATCTTGCCATCATAGAAATCGAGCATGGCTTTCTCCAACTCCTCTTCATTCATTTGCCCATGAGCGATAGCTATCTCAGCCTCCGGCACAAGCTCCCTCAGTTTGTGGGCAATGCGAGCGATGCTTTGGACTCGATTGTGCACGAAGAAGACTTGGCCGCTGCGTTCCAGCTCGCGGACTATTGCCTCTCGGATCACTGTCTCATTGTATTCGGCTACATAGGTTTTGATGGGCAACCGTGCCTCTGGAGGGGTCTCCAGAGTGCTCATGTCCCGGACACCTACCAACGACATGTGAAGAGTGCGGGGGATTGGAGTTGCAGTCAGGGTAATTACATCCACCTCTTTTCGTAGCTGCTTGAGGAACTCTTTATGGGCTACACCGAATCTCTGTTCCTCATCAATAATGACCAGCCCCAGATCCTTGAAGGCCACATCCCTCTGCAGCAGACGATGGGTACCAATGCAGATATCAACGCTGCCGTTCTTTAGACCTTCGATGACAGCTTGCTGTTCCTTGTCAGAGCGGAATCGGCTGAGCATCTCTACCTTTATGGGGAAGGCGGCTAACCTCTGGATGAAAGTGGCAAGGTGCTGCTGTGCCAGCACGGTTGTGGGGACTAACACGGCTACTTGTTTCGCATCCATTACAGCCTTAAAGGATGCCCTGAGGGCGATTTCTGTCTTGCCATAACCTACGTCACCGCAGACCAGGCGGTCCATGGGCTTATGTTGCTCCATATCCTCCTTAACTTGTTCCACTGCCTCCATTTGGTCAGGAGTCTCCGTGTAGGGGAAAGAAGCTTCCAACTCCTGCTGCCATGGTGTGTCAGGCGAAAAAGCGAATCCGGGAGCTGCTCCTCTTACAGCGTAGAGGTCGAGCAGATCCTGAGCCATTTCTTTGGCTGATTCCTTAACCTTCTGTTTAGCTCGTGACCATTCCAGAGTGCCCAGGCGGCTCAGGGAGAGAGGTTTCACTACTGAACCGACGTAGCGGCTAACGCGGTCTGCCTGGTCAATCGGGACGTAGAGCATATCACCGGAGGCATATTCCAGTGTCAGATATTCCCGCTCTATATTGTCCATGAGCAGCTTCTTCATGCCGATGAAACGGGCGATGCCATGATCGATGTGTACTACATGGTCTCCCGGGGATAATATGGAAAGAATGTCTTTGCTTTGTGCCGGTCGTGGCTTCATTGGCCGTGGTTGTTTGACAAAGCCGAAAATCTCAGCGTCGCTAAACACAGCCAGATCATGTCCCATTATCCAGCCTTCAGGGAGGGAGCCTTGGATCAGAGTGATAGAGCCCTCTGCAGGCGGGTGCTCGACCTGGTTAAGAGGAGAGGCGATGATATCTTCTTCCTGGAAGAGTTCACTGAGTCTGGACGCTTGTTGTGAGACAATGACCACTCGATAACCTTTTCGAATCAGATCCTCTGTCTCTGTAATGAAAGGCTTTACTTGACCGGCATAGTTGAGAGGAGACATAAAAGCTATCGGATCGTTATCGCTGTTTTCATTGGACCACCGGTTCAGAACCAGGTGCTGCTTTACACTCTCAAGCTTGGCTCTTAACTCCGGGTAGGTAATATAAGACACCGGTGAATCCTGTGGGAGTTCGCCTTTTTCTATCAATAACGTCCGCTCCTGGCTTGCCTGCAAATCCAATTCATTGATGGAAGCCTCTATGTCCCCGGGATCAGCTAGAATGATCAGAGAATCGGGTGTTAGGTAATTTATCAGTGTATCCGTACTTGGCCAGGCAGCTTCTTGCCCAGGTATGAGTTCTATGGACGGCACCGGTTTCAATGAGCGTTGTGTCTGAGGGTCAAAAAGACGGATACTCTCTACCCGGTTGCCTAAGAATTCGATTCTGGCTGGCAGTTGACTATTGGGTGGGTAGACATCGACGATGCCACCACGGTGGCTCATGGTGCCGGGTGTTTCTACCAGGTTAGCTCTCTGGTACCCCATACTGCTCCATCTGTTCAGGAGATCGAAGAGATTTATCTCTATACCTTGTTTCACAACGTGACTGGCGGCCGAAAAATCACTGTACGGGGTAGTCTTTCGTACTAAGGCGGCAGCGGAACTGACGATCAGTAGAGGCTGACTGCCAGGATTGGAGTTGCTTCTGGCTGCTATTAGGCTGGTTAGGACTTGTAGCCTCTGTTGCTCATTAAAGGGGTCTGTAGCCAGTCGTTCGTACGGCAAAGCATCTGGTTTTGGAAACAGGAGGATTTGAGATCTGCTACTGTGCCAGACGAGGAGCTGTTCATAGAAGCTCTTCGCATCCTCGGTGGTTGGCACTACCACTAATGTTGGTGACTCTCAGATCTTCATGCAGAGCTGCCACCAGATATGGCTGGGCAAAGCGAGGCACTGTTGTTGCATGCTCACCTGTTCTCTCCCCGATTTCACGAATCAAGAGGCGATAAGCTGGTGTTTCATTGACTAGAGGGATCAGGCAGGATAAGTTAATAGACACTCTCCAAACACCTCCAGGGCTAGCTCGGAGAGACTAGCCCTGTTAAAACACAGTATATTTCAACTTAAATTCTACTTTGGAATCCTGGGAGAGGCAAACTGGGAGACTTTGCAAACCAATGACATTACGTTATCATAGTAGCCACGCTTAGAAGGCCATATGCTTTAAAGAGGTGAAGGAGTATGAGGAGCGATATCATCAAGCGGGGTATTGAGCGCGCTGGGCACCGTGCTTTGCTGCGAGCCCTGGGGTGCACAGAGAAGGAGTTGAGCCAGCCTTTCATCGGTGTTGTGAACAGCTTCAGTGAAATTGTTCCTGGGCATGTTCACCTGCGCAGCATTGCTGACGCAGTGAAAAGCGGGGTAAGACAGGCTGGTGGGACCCCCTTCGAAGTCAATACCATCGCCGTTTGTGATGGTATTGCCATGAATCATCCTGGTATGAGATTCAGCTTGCCGAGTCGCGAGCTTATCGCTGATTCAGTGGAGATTTTGGCCCAGGCACATGCCTTTGATGCCCTGGTGTTTATCCCAAACTGCGACAAGATCATCCCGGGGATGCTTATGGCGGCGGTGAGGCTGAATATTCCCTCAATCTTTGTCAGCGGTGGGCCTATGATGGTCGGCAGGTTGGGGACTCAGGCTGTTGACCTTAATTCGGTGTTCGTGGCGGTGGGCAAGGTGGCCCAGAAAAAGATGACTCGTGCAGAGCTGGAGGAATTGGAGAAGATAGCTTGCCCTGGCTGCGGCAGTTGTGCGGGAATGTTCACGGCTAACACAATGAACTGCCTCACTGAGGCCCTGGGGATGGCTCTTGCAGGCAATGGCACGATACCTGCTGTAAATGCAAGGCGGATTCACCTGGCGAAAGAAACAGGTATAAGGATTGTGGAGCTTCTGCGCAAGGACGTTCGTCCGCGCCAAATTGTGACCCAGGACTCCATGTACAACGCTTTTGTGGTAGACACGGCGCTGGGTGGGAGCACCAATTCTATTCTCCATCTTATGGCTATCGCCAATGAGGCGGGGGTCGAGTTTCCACTGTCATTAGTCAATGATATCAGTGGGAGAACCCCCCATCTTTGCAAGCTCAGCCCATCGGGAGATTATCACATTGAGGATCTTGACCTTGCCGGTGGTATCCCTGCGCTAATGAAAGAATTAGCCAGTATACTTGAAGCAGGGGTAAGCAGGGTTTCGGGGATGTCTCTTGCTGAGGAAATTGCAGGCGCCAAGAACAAGAATAAAGACGTTATCCGTCCCATGTCTAAGCCATACTCTGCCAAGGGGGGGCTCTCTGTACTTTTCGGCAACCTGGCTCCTGAAGGTGCGGTGGTGAAGAGTGCCGCTGTAGCGCCGGAGATGCTCTCTCATCGCGGGCCAGCCAGAGTATTTGACTCTGAGGAGGAGGCTACAGGGGCTATCATGAAACGAAGTATTAAGGCAGGTGAGGTGGTGGTTGTCCGCTACGAGGGGCCAAAGGGAGGTCCGGGGATGCCGGAGATGCTGACGCCCACTTCGCTCCTGAGTGGTATGGGTATGGATAAGGAGGTGGCCCTTATTACCGATGGGCGCTTCTCTGGAGCCACTCGAGGAGCGGCTATTGGGCACGTTTCACCGGAGGCGGCATCTCGAGGACCTATTGCTGCTATCCGTGACGGTGATATAATACGCATAAATATTCCCGAGCATAAGCTGGATGTGGAGCTATCTAAAGCTGAGATAAAGAGACGGCTGGCAAAATTGGCTCCTTTCAAACCGAAGGTAACCACGGGCTATTTGAAACGTTATTCGGAGAAGGTGAGCTCAGCAAGCACAGGGGCAATCTTTATCTCATAGAATCTCATAGAGTGGGAGAAACAATGAACCTGACAGGTGCTCAAATTGTCTTTGAAAGTCTGATAAGAGAGGGAGTGGAAGTTATCTTTGGCTTCCCGGGTGGCAAAGTTCTACCTTTCTACGATACATTACCCCAATATCCGCAGATCCGGCATGTGTTGGTTCGCCACGAGCAGGGAGCTGCTCATGCCGCGGATGGATATGCCAGGGCTACGGGCAAAGCAGGTGTATGTTGTGCTACTTCAGGGCCTGGCGCTACCAATCTGGTGACCGGAATTGCCAATGCGCAGCTCGACTCTTCTCCGGTAGTAGCCATAACAGGGCAGGTGTCCAGATCGGACATTGGTAAGGATGCTTTCCAGGAGATAGATATTACGGGCATCACTTTGCCCATCACCAAGCACAACTACGTTGTCATGAGCGCTGCTGATCTGGCTGGAGTTTTCAAGGAAGCCTTCTATATCGCCACTACTGGAAGACCCGGTCCCGTGCTCATTGATATACCATCGGATGTTTTTACTGAGCGGGCTGAGTTTCACTACCCTGCTAAGGCGGATCTTCCCGGATATAAGCCGATCCTGCGAGGGCATCCGGCCCAGATCAGGAAGGCTGCCCGTCTCATAACCGAAGCCGAGCGTCCCGTAATTGTCTCTGGCAGGGGCACCATAATCTCTGGAGCGTATGACGAGCTCAAGGAACTGGCCGAGAAGGCCCAGATACCGGTGATCACTACCTTATTGGGCATTAGCTCCTTTCCTGAGAATCACATGCTTAGCCTGGGCATGCTCGGTATGCATGGCATGGCCTATGCTAACATGGCGGTGGATGAGGCCGATCTCATTGTGGCAATTGGCATGAGGTTTGACGACCGAGCTACCATGAAGGTGAGCGCCTTTGCCTCCAAGGCGCGCATCATCCATATCGATATTGATCCGGCCGAAATCGGGAAGAACATAAGCGTGGATGTCCCTATTGTGGGAGATGTGAAGAATATACTCAGGGAATTGAACAAAGAGGTGGCGGTTCAGACCCACATTGACTGGATCAGGCAGGTGGAGCAGTGGCGGCAGGAGCATCCCTCAACAGTGATTAAAGAGGGTGATAACCTTCTTCCGCAGTATGTCGTTCGCAGCATCTGCGAAGTAACTGATGGCGATGCCATCATTGTTACTGGTGTGGGGCAGCACCAGATGTGGTCGGCGCAGCATTTCTGCTTCAAGAAGCCTAATAGTCTGATCTCGTCAGGAGGTTTGGGGACAATGGGCTTTGAGCTGCCAGCAGCCATAGGAGTCAAGATTGGCTGCCCGGACAAAACAGTCTGGTGCATGGCTGGTGACGGTAGTTTGCAGATGACCATACAGGAACTGGCGACTGCGGCTCAGGAGAGAACCGCCATCAAGATAGCCGTATTCAACAACGGTTACCTGGGGTTAGTAAGACAGTGGCAGGAGCTTTTCTATGGTCGGCGCTACGTAGCGACACCTTTAGCCGGCCCTGACTTTGTGAAGATAGCCGATGCCTATGGCATTCCAGGCATGAGGGTGCAGAAGAGGATTGAAGTGATTCCGGCAATCCAGAGAGCCATGGAGTACCCCGGCCCCTTCCTTATCGATTTCATGATTGAGCCTGAGGAAAACGTATACCCCATGGTACCGCCGGGGGCGGCTTTTTGTGATCAGATAGAGTGCCCTAAGCCTGAGAAGGAAACAGTGGCTCCCGTTACTAATCGTGGTGGTGAGTGACTCATGTCTCAATCTGAGTATATCTTAGACCTGTTCGATATCTGAAGGGGGAAATCTCAATGACCTCTGGTAAACATGTTTTAGTCGCTTTGGTTGCTGACAAGCCTGGAGTGCTCAATCGAGTGGCTAGTCTCTTCCGCCGGCGTGGCTTCAATATTGAAAGCATTGCCGTGGGGCATACCGAGAAAGAAGGGATCTCTCGTATGACCATTGTAATTGATGGCGATCCGGCTATGGTGGAGCAGGTGAGGAAGCAGCTTGACAAGGTAATCGATGTGCACAAGATATACGATATTACTCAAGACAGCAGAGTGGATAGAGAGATGGCATTGATCAAGGTAAAGGCAACGCCAGCTAATCGCAGTGAGATCATTCAGATTGTGGATATCTTCAGGGCTAATATTGTGGATGTTGCCTCCGATTCCCTGATTGTTGAGGTCACTGGGGATGAAGACAAGCTAAGCTCTCTGTTTAGACTGCTTAGCAGTTTTGGTATCAAGGAGATAGCTCGCACTGGAAGACTGGCAATGACCCGGGGTATTGTCTCATCCTAAAGAACAATGGTGGCATTTGTGTTCAACGCAAAAGGTCTTGTACAGGTGAATCAGCCCTTGCTGGCAGCGAGCTGAGCTTATCCTGATTTTCTGATCGTTGAATATCTGTTTTTCCATGTACCTCGTGATCCAATTTCCCTGCAACGTGGGATAGTTTTGGTAGAGCTTTATTGATTGATCTTTGAGCCTGGGCAGTGATGCCTTGTCTGCCCAAGCGAAAGAAAAAGGGAGTACGGCATTTACTATGATATCTCTGGCTCGGCCCTGTCCAATCAGAGTTGGGCACCAGCCAGCTTCAATTCCGAAGTCAAAATGAGACGCCCAATAGCCATTAGCCTTGATCAGGAGGCTTTTCTCTAGTTCCCTTTGAGCCTTGCTGAGGGATGGTTGGCTTATTGGAATCAACAGGTTTTCCAGCAATTCCCCTCCGCACCCGGCTATTAAATAACTGGCGGCTACGATGCGGCGCGACGGAAAGTTCTCCGGCCTGACCCTGAAGAATCTCCACTCCGATATGTTCATCATTCCCTTAATACCAGAGGAGTTCCATGCTTGCTCCAGTCTATCTACCTCTATTTCATCAGGGGCAGACAGATTGGGCTTGTCATTCCTTCGAGGTTTTTCTGAGGGGAGCAATCTGGCCATACCTAACATTAACGCCTGGATTTCGAGGAGCTTCCCTTGTGTGGCAGGTTCCTTTAGTGCTCTTAGCGGCAGCAGTTGAGCCAGCTTCTCAAAAGGCTTCTTGTTCTTTGCATAACCCAAGGCTGTCATCAGGCCTTCATAGAGGACTTGGTCTGCCTCACCGGTGGCTAGGGCTATCCAGAATCTCTTGGCCTTGGAATAGAAACGTTGTTCTCCTGCTTCGCTGAGTACATCAAATACTCGGGCCTTGCCATGTCGCTCTAGTGCTTTGTGGCATGGTTCATCAGGTTTTAGCGATAGCCGCATGGCGCAGCCCAGTTCTTTCAGCGATCCATTTAGATAAGGGCGTAAGGCTAGGATTGGAACCATTTCCCCGCTTTGGAGGAGGCTAGCTTCTTTGCCATCATCCCACATCACGACATGTAAAATAACCCCATTAAAGTTGGGGTCTTTATGATGATTGTGGGTTTGCCATTCACGAGGGCTGATGTGGAGTTCGACATCACCCTTTAATGGGTTTCCCCCGTCGATGGTGATAATAGCATTGCAGAAATCAGGGCCGCTATCGTTATTCTCATGACCTGGATGCAGAACCTCTATTCGCTTACCGTCCACAGTCGATAAACAATCCCTTTTTATTAGTTGTCGGTTCCAAACGTGGACGAGGAAGCTCTCTCTGATAGTTGCTTTCTTTCCTTTATTCGACCGATGCATTTTACACTATTACGTGTAGAGATGGGACTAAAAAATTTGGCTCCTGGATGTCCAGCTATGTTTTTCGTCGATAACATGTATCACGAGCCAACCCTTACGTTCCATCTCGGCACCAATAAAACGTCGGTGACAGCGCCAGGGAAGTTTCTCGGCGCAGATAATGGCAGTCTTCTTTGCCTTGGCTATGTCCTCTAACTTTTGCAGACCAAGCCCGAACTCCTCACTGGTCGTAAAGGCAGGGTATCCCCCTTTCCTATATCCACCCAGTTCAGCCCCTAAATGGCAGTAATGAATACCTGCCTCTGGCAATGATCTGGCAAGTTCTTCCTTCTTGAAATATTGGAGACGGCTGATGGGGAAGCGGCGTACATCGGCTACTGCCTCAATCTCAAGATGCTTCAGCAGGGCCATGAATTTCTCAAGAGTTCTGGTGCTTGTTCCCAGGGTGTAAACTGTCCTGTTCAACATCGGCAACAGCATCTCTCCGGGTTGGTTCTCTGATTATGATCTTGCCAGGACTCGAGCGATTATCATATGTGAAAGCATTAGAGGCTTGCCAATAGGGAAGCCAGAGAAAACTTCTACAATCGCATGCCTGATGATACACTGTTACGTGTAATAGGTCAAGTCTCCGGCTCTATCTTGAGATAGAGTCAGAGGGAGTTGCCTTGTAGTCAAAGCCGGCTCTCTCGGCAATAATAGCAAGCAGGGTAGATGAGGTACCCCGAGGCTTGTACATCCCTGTTTCCCACTCACTGATGGTCTGCTGCCGAGTTCCTAGTTCATCGGCTAGCTCCCGTTGGGTTAAACCCAGGTGTTGCCGCAGGGCGCGGATGTGATCAGCATCCCAGCCCTTTTGTCTCTTCTGTTTCATGGCTATGTATGTTAGGCCGTGAAATGTATCCAGGTCAACAAGGCAAGAATTCTGTGGTATTGCATGGATTAGCAAAGAATTTCTAGCGGTGCTTTAGAGAGGCCAGCACCTCTTCTGCCGACAGTGTGTTTAATAGATGCTGCATCTCACACCAGCCACGGCGGGCTATACCCACACCGAAGCGCATATAGTGCAGATGCTCAGTGCTATGGGCGTCGGTGCCTAAGGCCAGCTTTACACCCAACTCTCTGGCTCTAAAGATATGGATATCCTTGAGGTCGAGACGATCCGGCATGGCATTGATTTCCAGGACTGTACCGGTTTGGGCTGCAGTACGGAAGACAGCCTCCATGTCCAGGGCGACTGGCTCTCTCTCCCCCAACAGCCGACAAGTAGGGTGAGCTATTATGTCCACATTGGGATTCACCATCGCTTGAAGAATTCTTCGGGTCATTCTCTCTTGATCTTGTCCCATGGATGAATGTACTGCAGCAGTTACCACGTCGAGTTCCTTGAGAACATCGTCGGAAAGATCAAGGCTCCCGTCAGCACGGATGTCCACCTCGATGCCAGTGAGAATACGAATATCTCTCAGCCCCTCGTTGAGCTTCTTGATTTCTGCTACCTGCTCTCTCACTCTCTCATCGCTCAAGCCATGGGCAATCCCTCGGCCTCTGGAATGGTCAGTGATTGCTATGTATTGATAGCCCAGAGCACGCGCCGCTAAGGCCATGGCTTCCAATGAACCATTCCCATCGCTCCAGTCGGTATGAACATGGAGATCTCCCTTTATGTCTGAAAGCTCCAATAACCTGGGGATAGAATTATTTTCTGCCTTTTCTATCTCTTGTTGCCCTTCCCGCAGCTCTGGAGGAATATACTGGAGACCCAGACGGCGATAGAATTCCTCTTCAGTGACAAACTTCTCTAATCTTCCATCCCGGAGATTAGTGATACCGTATTCACTCAACTTTAATCCCTGCCGCTGGCTCCTTTCTCTGAGAGTGATATTATGCTGCTTGCTGCCGGTG
This sequence comes from uncultured Chloroflexia bacterium, assembly GCA_963720375.1. Lineage (GTDB taxonomy): Bacteria > Chloroflexota > Dehalococcoidia > UBA2247 > RBG-13-53-26 > JAPLHP01. Next base: position 24,610 of record CAVRFM010000018.1, read on the forward strand.
AAATATTGAAGCAGGGAACCGAAGGCATCATGCTCTACTATCCGTAGGTCTACCTGAAGATCTCGATTGGTAACTACGCTTGCCTTTGTGCCACCTTTGGCCAGCACCTCCTTCACTTGGGGCAGGCTGATGAAAGCATCGATGACTGCGTCAGCATCATCAGCGGTACCCATGAGGTCGATGTCCCCTATTGTCTCTTTGAAGCGACGCAGACTCCCTGCCGGGGTGAGACTACGTACGTGCGTGCGTTGCTGAAGGGACGTCATGATATCTTCAGCCACCGAAAGAGCTATGCCAATGGGAATACGCTGCTCTTTGTTGCGCATTGACTGAAGGTGACGCAGGATGTTCTCAGCGGTCTTTTCACCCAGGCGGGACAGTCCGGTTACTCTTCCATCGATGATGGCAGTTTCCAACTCCTCTAAGGATCTTATTCCCAACTCCGTGGAAAGCCGCATAGCAGTCTTTGGCCCGATGCCTGGCACCTGGAGCAGCGACATAATTCCTTCGGGAAATTCGGCCCGGAGGTTTTCGTAGTATGTGAGGTGCCCGGTAGTCAATAGCTCGGTGATCTTCTTCTCGATAGCTTCGCCGATTCCAGGGACTTCCCTCAATCTACCTTCTTTCATAAGCTGCTCCAACTCTACCGGCAGATGTTCGATGGAGCGGACAGCCTTCTGGTAAGCTCTGACCTTGAAGGGACTCTCTCCTTTGAGCTCAAGGAGATCGGCGATATCTTGAAACATTTTGGCAACTTCGCTGTTCTTCATAGTTGTTATTGGATAATAGGTGGCAGTTTGCGGGCGGTGCGGCAATCTATTTGCCGCAGCACTTCTTGTACTTCTTGCCGCTACCGCAGGGACAAGGATCATTGCGTCCTGTTCTTTTGTCGTCAGGAACTGCGTTGCGTTTGCTAGCTGCTGCCTGTTGTGCAGACTCTTTCTTCACAATATCTACATGGTAGAAGGTGTGTACTATGTCGTGCTGAACATTGGCTAGCAGGCTCTGGAACAGGGCATGGCCTTCCGTCTTATAGGCTACCAGGGGATCGCTTTGTCCGGCGGCCTGTAGACCAATTCCCTGGCGCATGTGATCCATCATGGTCAGATGCTCTGTCCACAGGTTGTCCAGAACACGCAGCATCACCAGACGCTCCAGTATACGCATGTTTTGCTCGCCAACTTCCTTTTCCTTGCTTTCATAAAGGGACTTTGCGTATTCAACCAGTCTTGACTCGATTTCCTCCGGGCGCATCTGAGAGAGTGTTTGACTATTCAATTCGGGTGGTAGAGGCATGATGGGCTTCATGTCTTCCAATAGGCCTTCTATATCGGGCTGCTCTTCACCGGCATGAGCTGCTATTAGTCTGCCGAGTTCATTTTGAATCATGGATTGAATATTGACTTTGAGGTCAGTGTTGCCGAGGATACCTTTTCGTTCGTTGTAAATCACTTCTCGATGTTTGTTCACAACATCATCGTAATCTACCAAATGCTTACGGACTTCAAAATGGTATCCTTCAACCTTGACCTGAGAGCTTTCGATAGCCCTATTTACCAGTGAGTGCTCAATAGGAACATCTTCCCCAATGCCTGCCCATTCCATAAAGCCTTTAACTCTATCACCACCAAAGCGGCGAACCACATCATCCTCGAGGGACACGTAGAAGCGCGAGCTTCCCGGGTCTCCCTGACGCCCCGAACGGCCACAGAGTTGGTTGTCGATGCGTCTGGCCTCATGCTTCTCCGTACCGATAACGTGAAGCCCGCCGAGGTCCATTACCTGCCTATGATTGTCCAGCCAATCGAAGAAGCGTTTTCTTTGTTCTGATAAGACTTTGGCAGTAGTCTGCTTGCCTTGTTTTGCATTTCCCCTAGCATCTATCAGAGACCTGATCCTCTGAAGGATAGAGGGCTTTTCAGCTTTAGAGAGATAGGTCTTCAACTCTTCATAGATTTCGTTAGCCTGTGAGTCAATCAGGGATTGATATTTCTCAAGGCTTGCCTTTAGTATCTGTTCCTGCTGATCAATTTCTCCGGTTATTTCAGACAACTTTGCATTATCCGGTTCATTCGAGGCTTCCTGATAATCGCGCAGTTTTTGCCTTATTGTCTCCTCTTGAAGGTTTATGGCATTTCTTGTTTGTGTTAGGTTCTCTTGAATGGCCTCTTCCCAACCCTTAAAGACCTGTTGTTCTTTAAGGAGAATGACGCCTTGATCGATGAACTCTGCAGTTTCTTTTAGGATGAAGTCGTTTATTTCCTCATACGGTTTGTAGTCTGGCGGCTCACCGCCAAGGATGATATCGACACCTCGTCCTGCCATATTGGTGGCTACTGTCACCGCACCGGGCTTTCCTGCTTGGGCGATAATGGAAGCTTCCTTCTCGTGGAGTTTGGCGTTTAGTACCTGATGAGGTATTCCTCTCCGCTGTAACAATCCGCTGAGGAGTTCTGATTTCTCAATAGAGGTAGTGCCTATCAGCACCGGCCGCTGCTCGGCGTGAAGCTTTTCTATCTCATTGCATACGGCTTTGAACTTGGCTTCCTCGGTCTTGTATATTTGATCAGGGTAATCATCGCGAATCATTTCTCTGTTCGTGGGAATGGTCACCACTTCGAGCTTGTAAATCTTGTCAAACTCCTCAGCCTCGGTAGCTGCTGTCCCGGTCATTCCAGCCAGCTTCTTATAAAGGCGGAAGTAGTTCTGGAACGTAATAGTCGCCAGAGTGAGGCTCTCTCTTTGTACCTTCACTCTTTCTTTGGCTTCGATAGCCTGGTGCAGTCCCTCGGAGTATCTTCGTCCTGGCATCAAGCGTCCGGTGAACTCATCGACGATGACAACCTCTGGCCCATCCTTCCCCTTAGTTACGACGTAGTCCTTGTCCCTCCTGAAGAGAACGTGAGCTTTGAGGGCACTTTCCAGGTAATGCGTAAGGGCATAATTACTGGGATCGTAGAGATCTGGGGACTTGAGCAAGCCTTCCTGTTTAAGTAACCCCTCCATCTTGGCTATGCCGTTATCCGTAATGGAAACTGTGCGCAGTTTCTCGTCTACGGTGTAGTCTGTTTCCTTCACCAACTGAGGTACAAGGCGGGCGAAGGTGGCATATTTTTGTGCCGATTCCTCAGCCGCACCGCTGATAATAAGGGGAGTACGGGATTCATCAATGAGGATATAGTCTACCTCGTCCACTATGGCGTAGTTTAAGGTGCGCTGCACGCACTGAGAGAGGTCGATCACCATGTTGTCGCGCAGGTAATCGAAGCCGAACTCATTGTTAGTACCGTAAGTGATATCAGCCTCGTAGGCTTGGCGGCGGAGTACAGGTCGCAGATGACGCCATCTCGGATCTCCCGAGTCGTAGTCGGGGTCATAAACGTAAGATGAAGCCTGGGGACTGGCTGGGTCTTGATGTATGATGCTGGCTACACTCACCCCAAGAGCATGATAGATAGGTCCCATCCACTGGCAGTCACGCTTTGCCAGGTAATCGTTCACAGTAACCAGATGGCATCCTTCACCAGTAATGGAATTGAGGTATAAGGGCAAAGTGGCAACTAGGGTCTTACCTTCGCCCGTCTTCATCTCGGCGATTTTCCCCTGATGAAGAACCATGCCTCCCATGAGCTGCACATCGAAGTGGCGCTGCCTTATCGTGCGCTTCGCAGCCTCCCTCGCAGCAGCAAAGGCCTCTGGGAGGAGTTCGTCAAGCCTCTTGCTCTCTTGATAACTGGCCTTGAATTCGTCAGTCTTAGCCCGTAGCTCGGCGCTGCTGAGTTGTTCGAATTCAGGCTCCAGGGCATTTATCTTATCTACAAGGGATTCCAGCCGCTGAAGCGCTCTTTCATTGGAGTCAACCAGACTGCCCAACCACTTGAGCATGTTTCCTCTTACTCTTCGAACTTTTCGAACAGCGCACCCATGGAGAGCCCCGTGTGGATGCGGTGGATGGCCTCTCCCAAGATAGGAGCCACTGATAGAACGGTGATCTTCTTCAACTTCTTATTGCCAGTGACAGGGAGAGTGTCTGTAACTACTACTTCCTTCACTGGGCAGGATTGGATATTCTCCACGGCCGGTCCAGAGAGAACGGGATGAGTGCAGCAGGCATAGACTTCCTTGGCACCCTGTTGTTGCAGGGCGGCTACCGCACCGACAAGTGATCCAGCTGTATCTATCTCATCATCCACAGTAAGGGCACGCATTCCCTTGACATCACCGATAACGTTTAGAGTATCGGATTTACCCGTATTGCCCACCCTTCTCTTCTCAATAATGGCCAGTGGGACATCCAGCCTCTCTGCCAGATCGCGCGCCCGTTTGGAAATCCCGATGTCGGTGGCTACCACGACTAAGTTTTCCACCCCTTTTTTCTTGAAGTGGCGACTGAGGAGGTGAAGGGCGGTAAGCTCATCTACGGGAATCTGGAAAAAGCCCTGAATCTGTCCAGCGTGCAAATCTACAGTGAGCAATCGATTAGCTCCGGCCACGGTAATGAGGTCGGCCACCAGCCTTGCCGTTATGGGGACGCGAGGTTGATCTTTTTTGTCGGTGCGTCCATAGCCATAGTAGGGAACGACCGCCGTAATCCTGCCCGCTGAGGCACGCTTCACGGCATCGAGCATAATTAGAAGCTCCATCAAGCTCTTGTTTACCGGGGAGCAGATTGGCTGAACTACGAAAACGTCTCTTTCCCTTACGCTTTCCAGGAGGCGAACGAAGATGTTCTCATTACTGAACTCAGAGATCTCAGCTTTCCCCAAAGGTGTGCCTAGATATTCGCATATCCCTTGGGCTAGGCAGGATGAGCATTGCCGCTGAATACCCTCAGTTCGTCAATCATTACGCCTCCTCCGAAGCTAGTTCTCGATAGCCCAGTATAACACAGCGGCGTTCAGCCCAACAATTCAGCCTTATTCAAAATTCAAGGCTCAATTGGTCAAAAATGGAGAGACCTCGTGAATTCACGAGGTCTCTCTTCGATAGCTTTCTTTTGGAAGCTACTTAGGCTGACGTGTTCTCCTTACACCAGTCCCTTATAGCGTTCGTCTCTCTTATGGAAGGCCTCTTTGGCGCTGCCCTTGTCTCTTCTCTCCTTGAAGAAGTTGTACTCATCATCCTCCCACCTCACGTTGGTGAACAGAGTATGCGAGATGTAGGCCGGAATGAAGTCGCTGATCAAGCCTATTCTATCGTAGATAAGGTGACGGGTGGCCTTGCCGATGGCAATACCGTCACGGGGTAGAAGGGTCATGGCCTTGGCATACTTCATGGTCTCCTCATCCAGCTTATCTGCCGGGACGGCCTTGTTTACCAGCCCGATTGCAGCGGCTTCCTTGCCGGTTATTACCTTCCCGGTAAGCAGGAGTTCGAGGGCTCTTTTCATGCCCACATGATAGATCAGATGTGTTATACCAAGCACACCGCTGCCGGAGAACCCCAACCTTTGCTCAGTAAGTCCTAGTTGGGCATCTTCGGATGCCACTGCCAGGTCGCACAGCAGAGGGAAGTAGATTCCCCCGCCGATGCACCAGCCGTGAAGCTGGGCAATGGTTATCTTGGGATTGAGAAATACGTGCATCATATTGTCGTCCATGCCCATCTTGTCATACTTCAGCCTTATTCTCTGGCTGGGACGACGTTCTCCCTCTTTCCCTGTGCCCATACCATAAAGAAAGCCTACCTTGGTGAGGTCATGACCGACTGTGAAGGCTTTCCCTGAGCCCTTGAGAATGATTACCTTCACGTCATCGTCATCGGCTGCCTTATCAAAGGCATCCCAAACCTCCCGCGCATCCTCGCCACGTCCCAACCACTGAAAAGCATTCATCTTCTCCGGCTTGTTCAGAGTGATCGTGGCGATATGGTCCTTTGCTTCATAGATGATGTACTTGTAACTCATATTCCTCCTTCGGCTAAAATTTACAATAAGGCCCTGCGATTATAGCACAGCATTCTGCCTATTGTTTCCTTTAGAAAACCAGTACTCTATGGGCAAATCCTCGTCTACCGGACTACCAGGTTCATTAACTTTTGCGGCACATAGATTACGTTGGTTATTTGCTTTCCCTCCAAGAGAGCTTTTATCCGTGGTTGCGAAAAGGCCAGCTCTCTGGCTTCGGTCTCAGTGATAGAGACAGGGGCGTTGATCTTGTCTCTGAGTTTACCGTTGACCTGGATAACCAGGATAAACTGTTCTTCAGCAGCCAAATCCTTATCCCAAATCGGGAAGGGCTGATGGTGAATGCTATAGGGATGACCCGCCCTGTCCCAAAGCTCTTCAGTTAAGTGAGGGGCTGTGGGGGCGAGGAGGAGCTGTAGGGCATTAATAGCTTCCTGCCATGATGAGACATCAGCCGATTTATCTGCCAACACCTTTGCCAGGTAGTTGGTGAACTCCATTAAGCATGCCAGCATCGTGTTGTAACGGAATCTTTCCAGGTCTTCGGTAACTCTCTTGATTGTCTTGTGTGTTCTGTGGCGTAACTCCTTAACAGCCTCAGGGTCGACTGCCTCTGCAGGTAAGGGTGTTTCCTCTCCTTGCAGCACCAGGCTCCATACTCGATTCAACCAGCGGCTCATGCCGCTGATGCCACTGTCGTCCCATTCTCCCCCCTGTTCCCAGGGTCCGACAAACATGAGGTAAGCACGAACCGTATCAGCTCCCAACTCGGATACATAGTCGTCAGGGTTTACAACGTTGCCTCGAGACTTACTCATCTTATGCTTCTGGGCGATGATGGTCCCTTGATTAAAGAGGCGGACAAACGGTTCATCGAAATCCACCAGGCCAAGGTCTCGAATTGCCTTGATGAAGAAGCGGGCATAGAAGAGGTGCATCACTGCGTGCTCAGCGCCGCCTGTGTACTGGTCCACCGGCAGCCAGTACTTCACCTTCTCTGGATCGAAGGCGCTACGGTCATAATGAGGGCTGGCATAGCGAAGGAAGTACCACGATGAACACATGAAGGTATCCATGGTATCCGTCTCGCGTTGCGCTGGCGCTTTGCACTGCGGGCAAGACGTTTCTACGAACGATTTGCAGTACTTCAGAGGAGACTCCCCGGTCGGTTTGAAATCGGCGTCCGGCGGCAGAAGCACTGGCAGATTCTCCTCAGGCACTGGAACTATGCCACAGCGGTCACAGTAGACCATCGGAATCGGCGCGCCCCAGTAGCGCTGGCGGGAGATAAGCCAATCACGGAGGTGATAGGTTATGGTACGTTTGCCATACCCTTTCTGCTCTATGAAATCAGTTATTGCCCCCATGGCTTTTTCGCTGGGCATCCCATTGAATTGCCCGGAATTGACCATGGTGCCCTGGTCCACGTAGGCTTCTGCCAATTCCCCGCCGGACCATCCTGGCGGCGCGATTACGGTCCTTATCGGTATTCCAAATTTCTTGGCAAACTCGAAATCTCGCGTGTCATGTGCGGGCACGGCCATCACGGCACCAGTGCCATAGCTGAGCAGTACATAGTCGGCGATCCAGATGGGAACTCGCTCGCCGTTCAGTCTGTTCGTGGCATAGGCTCCTGTGAAGACGCCGGTCTTCTCTTTCTCGGTGGAAAGGCGTTCGATATCTGTCTGGCGTCTGGACTCGGTGATGTATTCCTCCACCTTTGCCCTGCGCTCCGGCGTGGTTAACTTCTTCACGAGAGGATGCTCCGGGGCTAGAACCATGAAGGTGACGCCGAGTATGGTATCAGGCCTTGTGGTGAAGATGCAGATTTCCTTTTCCTCAACCCCTGGGTAATCCAAGCCGAAAGAGATGTCTACTCCTTCGCTGCGCCCTACCCAGTTCTTCTGCATGATCTTGATTCGTTCGGGCCATTGCAGTGTAGAGTGGTCCATGAGTTCATCGGCGTAGCGGGTGATGCGGAAGAACCACTGCTCTCTGTCTTCTCTGGTCACTGCTGTGCTGCACCGTTCGCACTTGCCTCCCTCGACCACCTGTTCGTTCGCCAGCACCGTCTGGCAACTGGGGCACCAGTTGACTGGTGCCTTGGTCCGATAGGCCAGGCCACCCTTATATAGGCGGAGGAAGAACCATTGTGTCCACTTGTAGTACTCCGGGACGCAGGTAATGACCTCCCTGCCCCAGTCATAACATGATCCCATAGTCTTCAACTGGCGACGCATGTTGTCAATGTTCTGCATGGTCCAGTTGAGGGGATGGATATGTCTCTTGATAGCGGCGTTCTCTGCCGGCAGGCCGAAGGCATCGAAGCCCATGGGGTGGAGGACGTTGTAGCCCTGCATTCGCTTGAAGCGGGCGTGAGCATCGGAGGGGGCCATGGCGTACCAGTGACCGATATGGAGATCCCCTGAGGTATAGGGGAACATGGTCAGTGCATACCACTTGGGGCGATTAGTATCTTCGGTTACTTCGTAGATTCGGTCATCGGCCCATTTTTTTTGCCACTTGGACTCGATTTCCTGAGGGTTGTATTTGGGTATCATTCTTTCTTCGGTTAAGTTTACCAGAAAGTGGAGTCATTTGGAAAGGAAAGTGGAACTGCCGCCGAAGACTTACAAGGAAGAAGAAAACCCGAGGGCTTTGATTCGAGCCCTCGGGTTCCAGTTTGCCTTTTGGCTGCGTTTTTGTTTTTATTAGCTACTCTAGTACGGCACGCGCCGCAGGTTGCCCATGAGCCTGAGGTAGGCGGGATAGTCAACATAGGCTTTCTGGGCGATATACTTCTCGAGGGTCTTGGTCTTGCCCCTCTTCTTCTCGATGGCATCATTCGCCACAACGCTGAAAGCAGTGGCGGTACCTGACCCATAGGAACTGACCAGCAGCCTTTCACCCGGCTTAGCTTGATCCAAGGCGCCTGTCATGCACAGGAAAGGCGATACCCCGCCCACGTCGCCGATGACCCCGGTGAGATCGGGGAATAGGTTCTTGATGCCCAGCGCCTTCCCTGCCCCGGCTGGCACCTTGGGGTCCACCTGCGGGAATATGGCCAACTTGCAGTCAGCCGTCTTCTTGCCGATCTTGGCCAGCAGTGCCTTTGAGGCTTCTTCGATGTGCTTTGCATACCCGTCGTCGCGGAAGAAGCGTTGGTCAAAGAGGTTGCTCACCCAGGGATCCTTAACGTTTCTCCACCTGTCCAGGAACAGGGTCCGGTATGACTCCACACCTTCGATGTCGGCTATCGTGCCCTCGGTGCCAATGACCATAGCCACGGCCGCGGCGCCGAAGCTAACCTCGCCATCTGATCCCGGTCCCACCATGTCTGTTCTCGGTTCCTACCACGATACCGCACTTTATCCTCTTGGCCTCTATGGCCATCATGCACTGCGACAGCGCTGTGCCCACTGCATTGACGCTGCCGGTGAAGTCCAGCACGGAGGCATGGGGTGACAGGCCCTGTAGCTCGGCCAGAATAGGGGAAAGGTGCATCTCAATCATGTGCGAGGAGGCTGTGCCCATGTACAGGGCGCCGACATCAGCGGCCTTGACGCCGGAATGCTTCATAGCGTTGTCCAGCGCCTCGGCGGCCATGCTGATTATGTCCTCGTCCCAGCCGCAGACAGCTTTCTCTCCCATCGCAAAGCCACCCCAGGGTATTGCAGCATCCTGCTGCTTTATTCTGTACTTGGGGACGTATACTCCGTATCCAATGATTCCGCTCATCATTCCCTCCTTTACGGCTCACGACCGATGATGTTGACGGAGGAAGCACCGAATCCGTTGCCGCCAACGTTGTGGCTCAGAGCGATGCCCTTCTTCAACTTGACCTGCCTCACCGGTTCTACCTCTTGCCGCAGCTGCCAGAAGTTCTCGGATATCTGTCCCAGTCCCGTGGCCGCTATCGGATGTCCATGCGACTTCAACCCTCCGCTGGGGTTGATGGGTGTGTGTCCGTCCTCTCGGTTCCAGTAGCCTTCCTTAAGGAGCTTGTGTGCCTCGCCCTTCTTACAGAAGCCGATGTCCTCGATGTTCAACAACTCGGTATTGGTGAAGCAGTCGTGAACCTCAGCCAGGTCAATGTCGTCTGCCTTGATTCCGGCCATGGCTAGGGCGTCCCTGGCCGCGAATTTGGTGGCCGGCATCTCGATGAAGTTCTCCTTGTCCCACATGTCTTTGTAGTCCACGCCGGTGGCGGTCCCCAGCACGTATATCGGCTTGTCGGTGTACTTCTTAGCCAGATCAGCGCGGCAGACTATGGCGCAGGCAGCGCCGTCAGTCTGCGGACAGCAGTCCAGCAGGTGCAGCGGCCAGCAGACTACCGGGCTGTTCAATACCCTCTCGACAGTGACCTCGAAGCGGTACTCCGCATACGGACAGGCCACGCCGTTATGATGGTTCTTCACCGCTACCCTGGCGAAGTCCTCCATGGTGCAGCCCAGCTCGTGCATCTGCCTGGTGGCGTAGAGGGCCTGAAGAACGGGGCCGCCCATGCCCAGCATCCAGGAGGGATGCATGCCCAGGATGGCGCCTCCGGCTGGTCCTCCGGCCGCTATCAAGGATTCCACGCCGGGCTTGTCTCTCATCTTCTCCGCGCCCAGGGCCAGAGCGACATCGTAGGCTCCGGAGGCGACGCCCAACACAGCGTTCCGGAAAACATCATTGCCGGTGGGGCAGCCGTTCTCGAGCCTGCTGATGGGGATGCCGCGCAGTCCCAGTACCGTGCCCAGGGTGGTGCCTTCACGCGAACCCTGCCCGATCATGCCGCCGCCGCTCCACTGACCAAACCAGGCCGCCTTGATGTCCTTCGGGTCGAACCCCTTGTCGACACTCTTCACGCACTTCATGAAGGCTTCCTGTATCATGTTCTCGAGGCCCTTGTGGAAGAGCTCCCCAAAGGGGATCATGCCTACGCCGATGATGGCTACCTTGCCTCTGATGCTCATGCTAGGCCTCCTCTACCAGTCTGAACTTGTAGCCGTAGACATCCAGCCCGCTGTCATTAACCACTTTTCGGAACACCATCTGGACCTTGGTGCCGATCTTCACCTCGTCCGGGTTGGAGACCTCGGTGAGCAGGCCCACATACCGGCCACCTCCGTCCAGATCGATAATGACATTGACGGTCGGCGGCTCAAGGCCGGGTGGAGGTGTCCAGTTGATGCAGAAGGTGTGCACCTTCCCCGACTTGCTCAGTTGGAAGTCCTTCTGATTGAAACTGCTGCACTTGTGACAGACCTTGGTCTGAGGGTAGGTAATATGGCCGCAGTCGGAGCACTTTGAACCCAACAGGTGGTAGACGGTCGGGTTGAGTCTCCAGTACAACGGCGACGCCGGTCTTGGGGACTGCATTCTCTCTCTTTCCCACATCGTCATCTGCTATTTCCTCCTTCTGCTCCAGAACATTGGCTGCTCTGGTGCTGGTTGTACCACTGGGGAATGACTACTTGTGTTATTAACAAATTTACAGCAGGTGGGGCTCGTGTGTCAAAAAAATACCTATAGGATGCAAGCTGTCTCAGGGTCCATGAGGCTGTTTCAACCGGAATCAGATGAGAAGTGAGATTATCTTTGGTGGTGTGACTGCGAGCCCGACTTGCCCGCCTTGGGGAGTACTGTCGAGCCAGTGAGGTTGTTTATCAACTCTAGGGGCTTCTCAGCCTATCTGCACTCCCCATCTGCTGAACAGTCTCAGCTGGTGTGTTTAGACCTGGTGCCTGCATCTTTGCTATACTTAATCAATTGTACCAACGTGAAAAGAGCAGGTCATAATTGAGAAAGAGAGGTAGCAATTATGGATTTAGGGCTTTCTGAACAGCAGGAAATGCTGAAAAAGATGGCCAGGGATTTTCTGGTCACCGAGTGTCCCAAAAAGCTGGTGAGAGAGATGGAGGTTGATGAGAAGGGTTATGTGCCAGAGCTATGGCGTAAGATGGCGGAACTCGGTTGGCAGGGGTTGCCCTTCCCAGAGCAGTATGGTGGTGGCGCGGGAAGTTTTCTCGATCTGGGTGTGCTTCTGGAAGAGATGGGACGTGCCTGTCTGCCCAGCCCTTTCCTGCCTACAGTGGTTCTGTGTGGTCTGACGATTCTGGACGTTGGAAACGAAGCCCAGAAGCAGCAATTCCTGACTCCTATAGCTAATGGTGAAATGGTCATGACAATGGCCCTCACTGAGTCCAGCGCCAGATACGATGCATCTGGCATTGCCGTTGAAGCTACCTCAGGCAAGGATCACTATGTTATCAGTGGCACTAAACTGTTTGTGCCTAACGCGCATGTGGCTGATTGGATAGTATGTATTGCCAGAACAGGGAAAGGGCACAAACCAGAGGATGGGATTACCCTGTTCCTGGTGAAGAATGAAAGCCCGGGTGTGATCTGCAAAGTGCTTCCTTCTATGGCGAAGGACAAGCAATGTGAAGTCGTGTTTAATAATGTTGGAGTGCCTGCCAAGGATGTGTTGGGGGAGGTTGGTAGGGGCTGGGCTGTGGTGAGCAAGACACTGCAGAGAGCGGCTGTAGCCAAGTGCCTGGAGATGGTAGGTGGTGCCCAGCAGGTTCTCGAGATGACGGTGAGCTATGCTAAGGAGAGGGTACAATTTGATCATCCCATCGGCACTTTCCAGGCTATTCAACACCATTGTGCCAATATGGTGATAGACGTTGATACTGCACGATACCTGACTTACCTGGCGGCTTCGAAATTGAGCGAAGGGTCATCTTGTGACATGGAGGTAGCTGCAGCTAAGGCTTGGACCAGCGAAGCCTATCGGCGGGTTGTCTATCTGGGGCATCAGGTTCACGGAGCAATAGGCTTTACTCTGGATCATGACATGCAGTTGTACTCCAGACGCGCCAAGGCAGCCGAGATTGCGTTTGGTGATGCTGACTTCCATAGAGAGGCGCTCGCTCGGCAGTTGGAGGCGCAGAGCGCCTAGCAGGTTACAGCGCTTCTCGAATTATCTCCGTTGTGCTTCGGAGTCTGAACGTCCCTTCGAGATTCAATGGAGTGGCACCTGCCAGGACAAATGGTGCTATGTTCAATCGTTGGTTCTCGGGGGTTCAGGTATATTTCTTGGGTAACGAAGTGCCCGGTCGGGAGCTGTATAGATAATGACCTATGACTATATGATTGTCGGGAGTGGCATTGCAGGGCTCTACACAGCGTTGCTGGCACAAAAACAGGGCAGCGTATTGATCCTGACCAAAGGGAGTATTGATGATTGCAATACCAAGCATGCCCAGGGAGGTATTGCTGCAGCGATAGGAGAAGGCGATTCTCCTGGGCTTCACTTCCAGGATACTATTGCTGCCGGAGCCGGATTGTCCAATCCTGAGGCGGTACACCTTTTGGTAGCTGAGGCTGCTGACCGCATTGCTGACCTCATCAATCTCGGTGTTCCCTTCGACACGGTTAATGGTGAAGTTGCTCTGGCTAAGGAGGCAGCTCATACGATGCCTCGCATTCTGCATGCCGGCGGTGATGCCACTGGTGAACATATAGAGGTTACCCTGAGCCGGAGGGTGCGCCAATCGGGAATCGAGGTCCTGGAATATTGCTTGGCCACTGAGATCATGGTCGAAAATGGTGTTGTCAGGGGTGTTAGAGCTCTCGATTGCCGTACCGGATCTGTTGAAGAGTTTCTTTGCCACAACCTGGTTTTGGCTACAGGTGGTGCCGGACGCTTGTTCAAGTATACGACCAACTCAGAGGTAGCTACTGGTGATGGAGTCGCGCTTGCCTTCAGTGCTGGCGCCGAGATCATGGATATGGAGTTTTTCCAGTTTCATCCCACGGCAATACGCCTGCCTGGGACGCATCCGTTTCTCATCTCTGAGGCTGTCAGGGGAGAGGGCGGCATTCTCCGAAATGTGGAGGGATATCGCTTTATGCCGGATTATACCCCTGAGGGTGAGCTGGCACCTCGGGATGTTGTGACCCGAGGCATTCTCTATGAGATGCAAAAGACCCGAAGCGACAGGGTTTTTCTTGACATAACACATTTACCGCACCATGTAATCACCACACGATTTCCTCATATTTATCGTTTCTGCCTGGAACACGGGCTGGATATCACTAAGGGACTCATACCTGTAGCTCCGGCTGCTCACTATATGATGGGTGGTGTTAAGACAAATACATGGGGGGAGACCAATATCAGTGGGCTCTACGCGGTGGGTGAGGTGGGGTGTACCGGACTCCACGGGGCAAACAGGTTGGCCAGCAATTCGCTGCTTGAGGTTCTGGTGTTTAGTAAGCGGGTGGTACAGAAACCCAAAGAGAGGCCTGCTGAAGACACAGCAGGTATGGGGGAACAAAGCTATTATTCCCTCCCCAAGCGGAACTTCTCAGGAGGGACTTTGCTCAGTTGTACTGCTCTCCAGACATTGATGTGGGAGAATGTCGGGATCATTCGCTCCGGAGATACATTGGAGAAGGCGGCAAACACCGTTTCCGCCTGGGAGAAGACCCTGGAAAAACCTTCTGACCGCAGCTCATATGAATTGAACAATCTCGTTCTGACGGGTCGATTGATGGCGGAAGCCGCTCTGATAAGGAAGGAAAGCCGTGGAGCCCACTTCCGCACGGATTACCCGGAGTCGTCTCCCGATTGGCTGAAGCACATTGTACTCCGGAGGGATTAGGGGTTGGAGATGGATGGGAGGCAGATAGAGGAGATCGTCGACCGGGCCCTGGCTGAAGACTGGGCTTCCGGCGATGTGACCACGCGGGCAATCATACCGGCTGAACTGGAAGGCAAGGCTTCTATAATTGCCAAGGCCCGTGGTGTGTTAGCAGGCACAGAAGTAGCCCGGGTGGTCTTCCACAGAGTTGATTCCTCACTTCGGTTTGACCTGCTGCTTCGAGATGGCAGTGAAGTGCAATCGGGTGTTACGATAGCCGAAGTTGAAGGGAAAGTAAGCAGCATCCTCAGGGCCGAGCGGGTAGCCCTCAATTTCCTGCAGCGACTAAGCGGTATAGCCTCGGAGACACGTCGTTATGCGGAGGCGATCAAGGGGTTTGATGCCCGCATTGTGGATACCCGGAAAACTACCCCTGGCCTGAGATTTCTGGAAAAGTATGCTGTCAGGGTTGGTGGCGGTTACAATCACCGGTCGCATCTCGGGGATGGTATTCTCATAAAAGATAATCACCTGGCGGCGCTGCGTGCCAGAGGGCTGGGTCTGAAAGCAGCTATTGCTCTGGCCAGGAAGAATGCTCCACACACGCTCAAGATCGAGGTGGAGGTAACTACCGTCGAAGAGGCCGTCGATGCCCTCGAGGCTGGGGCGGATATCATCATGCTGGACAACATGAGTGTGGAGGAGATGCGCCGTGCCGTGAAGTCAGTCGGAGGACGGGTTATCCTCGAGGCCTCCGGAGGCATTACCCTGGACAACGTGAGGGCGGTAGCCGAGACAGGGGTTGATTTGATCTCGATCGGTGCTCTTACTCACTCTACGAAAGCCCTGGACATCAGCCTCGAACTGGAAGCATCTTCTCACTGAGTGTTTCTTGACGGAGGCGGCCCGTTTGCCTTTAGCAGAGGGGTGTTGGCCAGAATCTCTTCGGTCGGCTCACCAAACATGACTTTCCGGCAGCAGAAAGTCGAGCCACTGCTTGAGGTCTCCGTACCCTTTTCTTCAGGTCTTAGGCAGTGCTGGTGACGACCCGAGGACATCGGATTCTTGTTACATCAACGGGCTGATATGGTCTTCCAGGTCTGATAGGCCAACTTCTCTGTTCCGTCTCTCATGATAAGCCCCGTATGGTCGTTCTGGTCCAAGTCGTGCAGCCAGGGCCAGCCGAACAGGCGCAGGTCTATTCCCTGTGCTCTGGTGAGACGGCCTGACGCCTGGGTGAGGAAATCAGCCTGGCCCTGCTCACCCCCAAAAGCATCTATTGAAGGCCATCCCAGCTCACTGAATCCGAAGGGCTTCCCAGGCATGTAGTTCAGTGCTCTGGAGTAGTAGTCGTCGGGAAGGGATGATGGGTTGTTCATTCCCTGGACGGCAAAGGGATAACTGGTGAAGACAAGCATATCCAGCTTCTCTGGATTAAACATCTGGAGGACATCAAGATTGGCTTCCCTGTTTTGGTCCACAATCTCACGGGCAAAGACACAGAACACTTGGGTTTCGGGTGACAGCTTCTTCACCTCGTCATAGGTTTCTTCATAGAGGCTAACGTAGTTTTGAAATCCGTTTGGGTCGCTTTGCCCCGCACCATATTGTTCATACCATCGATTGACCTCATTCCCCAGAGACAGATAGAGGGGCTTGGAAGCCCTTACCACATCGAGCGCTGCCTGTTTGTAAGCTTCTCTCCATTGCGGGTCGCTCAGAGTGGCCCCCTCCATTCCTGGAGGAGTGGCAAGAGTCATCCCTGCTCCTATGAAAGACAGGTTGACTATGGGGAACATCCCGTCGCCCCGAATGAGTTGTTCCACAAACGTCTTGCCCCATTGTCCCGCAAGGTCATCGGCAAGGTTGTAGAAAGGTGTGGGACGGCCCCACACCGGAACGAACTCAGAGTAGCTTGATGCCTGGTGATACACATCATCAAGGGATTGCCCCTCAGCCGGCATCGGGAGAACACCCATGAAGAACCCTCTATCAGGGATCTCCGGGGAATCCGCCGGGGTAATGTTGGCTTCTTCCTGTGGTTCTTTCCCACCCCGACAGCCTGGTACAAAGCATCAGAGAGATCACTGCAGTTACGAACAGGAGGGCAGACAACAATCGCCTTGTTCCTCTAGCGTTCACCATACATGATACCTCCCTAAGACAGTGACATAATCCCCAACGGGCTTGGAGAACAACATGCAGATGATACCACACAACCAAACTGAAGTTGGAACTTGGCATATTGCGTTTTTCTTCATCAGAGATGCTATTCCTGGGGATATAGTCTTACATCTTCCTTGTATCTTTCTTACTGTTTTCTTACCACAGCCCAGTACTCTACTTATTACGAAGATCACCTCCAACGTGCCTTAGCGTAAGTCCTGCGTTTGAGTGTTCGGATGGCGAAGTGCCCCGGGTGCTCAATGAAGGAGGGTTTATTAGAACTGCGGTCTTCTCTTGCTGTCCAACGGTCTTGCAACGTGAGTCGAGTACACAGGTGAAGGAGGTAGAATGGCTGATGCTGGTTATGATGCGGTGATAATCGGGGGAGGGAACAAAGGGCTGCTGCTGGCGATGTACCTCATGAAATATGGCGGCATGAGCGTCGGCATCTTCGAGAGGAGGCACGAGATGGGCGGCTGTCTGTCCACCGAGGAGAGTGCTGCCCCCGGCTTCCTCGGGAATACCCATGCCAACATGATCCTGCCGATGTACTACCTGCCCGTGTGGCGCGACTTCCCGGATTTCTGGGAATATGGCTGCCGGTGGGACCAGCATCTCTGCAGTGCCGGTTTTGTGTTCAAGGATAATGAGACCGCCCTTTCCATCTACAGCACGAAGTACGACCCGATGCAGGAACGGACTGCCGAGCAGATTGCCCGCTTCTCCAGGAAAGATGCTGAGAAGTGGCTGAAGCTGGCGGCGCTGGAGCGGTGCCAGGAATACTGGAGAGTCCAGGCGGATCTGATATTCAATCCGGCGGAATTCCGGACCGCCCCAGAGATTCTGAACAGACAGATAGAGGTATTCCCGAAGCTGGTGGAGGCCGGATTCACGCCGGATTCGCTGGTGCTTACTGCCAGCAGCAAGCGCATGATAGAGGAATGGTTCGAAAGCCCTGAGCTGCAGTCCTGCATTCTGAGGTTTGCTGTCTCGTCCGTGAACGACATCAATGAACCCGGGTGGGGAGCCACAGCTATGGGCTTTGCCTCATACCTGCCATTAGTAGGGTTTACTCCGGGCGGGACACACCAGATAGCCCATGCGGCTCATCAGATGCTGGCGCAGATGGGCTGCAAGTTCTTTACCCACGCTGAGGTGGAGAAGGTTATCATCGAGAATGGGGCCGCTAGGGGCGTTCGACTGTGAACGGCAGCCAGGTCAAGGCCAACAAGATCGTGGTCAGTGCCGGCCTGACACCGCATCAACTCTGTTTTGATCTGATCGGCAGGGAGTACATCGATCCGGTGCTGGCGAAGCGGGTGGAACTCCTGGATATAGACTTCAGTTGTGTGATGACGTACAGCTTTGCCGTCCACGAGGCTCCCAAGTACAAAGCGGAGACCTTCAATCCGGACATCCATGAATGCGAGTGGCTGGGGATGCAGCCTGACCCCAGCCCTGACCGTATTGCCAGGGAGTGCATGCACATCAAGATGGGGAAGTGGCCGTCCTTTGAGGACTATGCTCCCACTGTGTGCTGCAACAGTCTGGCTGATCCGGCCTACGCTCCTCCGGGAAAGCATGTCCTCCGGAATGAGCAGCTGGCCCCGCCGGCCACCAGGCACACGGAGAAGGAATGGCTGAGGATAAAGGAGCGGTATGCGGATGATCTGATCCGGATCTGGCAAGATTATGCTCCCAATATGACCTGGGACAACGTCATCGGCGTCGACACCAATAGCCCCTATGACAACCTGCGCATGAAGAACCTGGCACCAAACGGGGCCACGGCCGGCGTTGACCGCAATTACTGGCAGGTCGATGCCAACAGACCCACTCCGGAGCTGGCGAACCACCGGACGCCGATAAAGAACCTTTATGCCACGGGAGGGGCCTGGCACCTGGGGGCCAGTGCTGGCTCAAGCGAGTCCTACAACTGCTACAAGATCATAGCCAAGGACCTGAACCTGGCCAAGCCGTGGGAGGAGTCGGACAAGAAGGAGCCGGATTCGCTGGTAGAAGAGGTCCACAAGGTCAAGAAGAGAGTGCAGGATTCGGCCAAGCCCAAAAAGTACTAACCCCGGCGGAATAAGAAATAGGATGCGAAGGCAATGGCGTACGCTGGACAGTAAGTAATGGTCATTGGTGCCTGTGATCGTGCAGGTGCTGGTGGCGGTGCACAAGTTCCTTGTGCCTGTGGGAATGTTCATGGACAAGGTTAGTCCGGAGGAGGAAATCAGGATTGGAAAGGAACTCCTCCGGCTTCCCATCGGCCACCAGGCCATGGTCGGCCCCCAGGACAATGACGCGGGTCGCCAGTTCCTCCACAGTGTCCAGGTCTTGAGTGCTGAAGACCAGGCTTTTACCCCATCTGGCAGGGAGCTTCCACCCACCTCAATAGTCTAGCGCGAAGGTCTTTGAGAGGGTTTTACCTATGCGAACGGGCTAGATGCCGCTTCTTCTAGTGCCATTCAGCAGGCATCTCCCAGGCTTCAATGCATTCGACACCTCCCTCGGTAACTTTTATTATGAGGCAATTCGCCCCCTTGACGGAAGTCGGCGAACATGATAATGTGGTTAGAGGTTATTAACTGATAACCTACAGTATAGAGCCTAGCCTCCTGGCAATCTTGAATGGTTGAAAGGGGATTAGGCAGTGTCTGACTAGAGAAGGGAGGATGAACAGCGATGACACAGGTACTGAAGCGTGGGGGCAGAGATACCTAAGCCGGGTAGCGTTTCCTTTGAAGACAGGGCAACTAAGAGTGTGCCCTTTGAATGGGGGTTTGGTTCTACACCCCGTGTAGCGGGGTTGAGGGAGGGGTTGAAATGGAAAGCAGCGGTATCAAAGGAGTGGCTCAACGCCGCCCTCGGGCTGAGTAAGTGCACTTATCGCCAAGGGGAGCGTATCAAATTGGATTTGGACCGGGCGAGACTGCTAACCAAGTCTTACAGGGAAACGGAGGGGCAGCCGTGGGCGATCCGAAGGGCAAAGGCAGTGCAGAAACTGTGTGAGCAGATGCCCATCCTCATCAAGCCCGGTGAGCTTATTGTGGGTGATCCCAACGGTGCGCCAGATGAGATAAGATGGTACCCGGAGGTTAGTGTGTGGTGGATGCCTGAGGCGGTTACCAACGGTGGCTACTCTGAGATGGTAACCGCTGCGGACAGGAAGGAGATAGTCGAAGACATCTGTGAATACTGGAGGGGCAGGTGCGTGCGGGATAGAATAGCGGCTTCTCTACCTGAAGAATGGGAGCCAGTATTAGGGACGGGGCTAGGCGCCAGTAGCGTTAACTTCAGCGTGTGGGAAGAGGGGCGCGCTCTGGCAAGTTATGAATATGAGCTGCTCTTCAAGGAAGGGCTAAAGGCCAGGATTGACAGGGTAGAGGCTAAGCTGAAAGAGCTGGGAAGCAAAATAGGGGAGATGAGCCCTGCGGAATATCTGGAGAAGAAGAATAACTGGGAAGCCATGGCCATATGCGGTAGGGCTATACTCCGCTATGCGGAGAGACATGCTGAGCTAGCCAGAGTGCAAGCCAAGGCGGAAAGGGACAAGACCCACAGGCGGGAGCTAGAGGAGATAGCCGCCATCCTGGATTGGGTTCCGGCGAATCCGCCACGAACCTTCCACGAAGCCCTTCAGTTCTTCTGGATGATCGAGGTGGTGGGGCATTTCTTGGCAATATTCGGCAATGGTTGTGGTGTCAGGATTGACCAGGTGTGGTGGCCCTACTATGAAGCCGATATGGGGGCAGGCCGGATCACCAGGGAGAAGGCGTTGGAGTTGGTGGAATGTCTCTTTCTCAAGATTCAGGACCTCGGCTCTCCGCCGGAGTGGCCAGTGGTCTTCACTGCAACCTCTGGCTTCGATATAGGTTATACCCCTAACATTTGTGGTTCGGACGGTGCTGGTCATGACGTGTCTAATGATCTAAGCTGCCTTATCATGGAAGCTCTGGCCAATTGTCACCTTACTCAGCCTCCTATCGCCGTTCGTTACCACCGCAATATCTCGCCCGAGGTGATAGACAGAGCAATTGACCTTCTACGGTCTGGCCAGGGGCATCCAGCCTTCTTCAACGAGGATCTGCTGGAGAAGTGGGCTCTTCTGAGAGGGTGGTCGCCCGATGATGCCAAGAGAACTCAGGTGGGTGCATGTGTTCAGAATAGCATAGCAGGCATGAGTGGGTTCGCTACTGGCCTGGGTTCGGCAGGTGGTCTATATGCTATCAAGCTGCTGGAGGAGGTCTTGGGGTTGTGCCAGCCCCCCGGCCTGCCTGGGGTACCCAAGATTAAAGATCCGCGGAAGATGAGGTCGGCTGACGAGATGCTCGATGCCTGTTGTGAGCGGCTGTTATTCTACACCCGCCTAGGCATAAATTCCTGGAATATAGGTCACCAGGTAATTATGGAGTATAACCCAGACCCGTGCAATTCCTTCCTCTTGGAGAAGACTCTCGAGAGGGGGATCGACCTTACCAAGCTGCATAAAGAACACGATACCTGGCCGAACCTGGTTATGTTTGGACTAATTAATCTGGCTGACTCTCTGGCAGCGATGCAGAAGCTGGTTTTCGATGAGAAGAAACACACCCTGGAGGAATTGCTGAAGGGCCTGAAGGCGAACTGGCAGGGATACGAGGAGATGCGCCAGGATTTCCTCCACGCCCCCAAATATGGGAATGACGATGATTATGCTGACGAGTGGGCAGCGAAAGTGGCGGTGAGGTTACACGACACGGTTTCGCAGGTCAAAGATGCCTGGGGGCATCCGGTCACTCTTGATGGAAGCACAGCAGCAGGCTACCAGGCAGCGGGTCTTCCCTGCGTCGCCAGCCCTGATGGCAGGCTTGCTGGCAGCTATTTGGCTGACGGCAGTATCTCGCCTATGGCTGGCATTGATAAGAATGGTCCTACGGCAACACTCAACTCGGTGGGCAAGATACCCTACATACATACCCAACTCTTCAACCAGAGGTTTATGCCAGTATTCCTTGAAGGGGAGAATAAGAAGCTGTTTGCTGCATACCTGAGGGAGTGGTACGAGAAGGGGACCATCCCCCACATCCAGTTCAACGTGGTAGACGCTGAGGTTCTGCGGGACGCTCAGAAGCATCCCGAAAAGTACACTGATCTGCAAGTGAGAGTTGCCGGGTATAGCGCCTTCTGGGTTGACTTGTCCAGGGAGACTCAGGACAGCATCATTGCCAGAACGGAGCAGTGCCTTACCTAGTGGCTTCTGCGAAACCGAGCCTGATACAGTGATTATGGCGTGGGGTTCTTTAGGGAACTCCGCGCTATAGTTTTTTGAACCTGTTTAAGAGGATTTATGCAGAACGATATCGCTGAAGGCAAGGGTGTGGTATTCAACATCCAGCGTTTTTCGATTCACGATGGGCCGGGGATAAGAACCACGGTTTTTTTGAAGGGATGTCCCCTCCACTGCGGATGGTGCAGCAACCCGGAGTCGAGGAGTCTATTCCCCGAGGTAATTACGAGGGATGGCGATTGCATCAGATGCGGCCAGTGCATCAAAGTATGCCCGCAGCAGGCAATCGCCATCACGGAGAACATCAGGATCATTGAGTGGGAGAGGTGCAACCAGTGTATCAGATGTACTGCGGCGTGTCCTTCTGGAGCAATAGCGTCTGCCGGGGAATACATGACTGTCGCCAAGGTGTTAGACACAGTGGGGAGGGATGCCAGCCATTATCGGCGCACCAATAGTGGGATGACCATCTCCGGCGGCGAACCTCTATTGCAGTGGACGTTCGCTTTGGAAAAGCTAAGGGAGGCTAAGAGAAGAGGGTTTCATACTGCACTAGACACCTCTGGTTATGCTGACTGGCAAATACTGGATGAGGTACTCAACTATGCTGACCTGGTGCTTTACGACGTTAAGCACCTGGACTCAGCGAAACACCAGGAAGCCACGGGAGTGCCAGCGAGCGGATCCTGGATATCTTGCAAAAGACAGTGGGCAAACGCAAGACCACAGTGTGGATACGGTGTCCGGTGATTACCGGTTTTAATGACTCCGAGGAGGACTAGAGGAGCTATGCAAGCTTGTTTATTCACCCTGAAGCCTTCGGTCGAGAAAGTCTCCCTGCTCCCCTACCACAGGT